>JAFZOU010000008.1 GCA_017550525.1 Bacteroidales bacterium | reverse complement strand
CCGATGAAGGTCTTGCGGTTCATACCGTACACGCCAACGGCAGTGGTGTGCAAATCGCCTCCGCTGTCGCTCCGGCCCCCACTGCCGCTGGCTCAATCACCCTGTCCTGGGACATGCTGGGTAACGCAGAACTGCTGCCTTCAGGCCACCAGCTTGGAGAGGCGGTGCTGCTGTTCCGTAAGATAGAGGATGCAGAGGTAGAGGCTCAGATTGCAAGGCTTGAAGCCATCAAGAAGGCCCGTGAGGAGGCCGAGGCCGCAAAGGCCGCTGCAGAAGCTGCTAAGAAGATTGAGCCTCAGAAGCCTGAGGTTACCTTCGAGCAGTTTGGTGCAATGGATATCCGCACGGCAACGGTTCTTGCTGCAGAGCGCGTTCCCAAGACGGATAAACTTCTCAAACTCACAATTGACACGGGAATTGACCAGCGCACAATAGTTTCCGGCATTGCAGAGTACTATTCACCTGAAGATATGGTGGGTAAGCAGATCTGCATCCTTGCAAACCTCGCTCCCCGCGTAATCCGCGGCATAGAGTCAAAGGGTATGATCCTTATGGCAAAGCAGGGAGACGGCAAGATGCGCTTCATCACCCCCCAGGAAGCCGTTGTAAATGGTGCACAAATAGGATAATAGTATGAAAAAGAGTCTTCTTATGGCCGTGTTGGTAGTCCTTGCCGCCTGCACCCCGCAGAACAACACCACCGTGAAGGATCCCATCATGGTGGCTTCGCCTCAGCCCACAGAGCAGATTACCAAGGTAAGCCTGAGTGAGAAGGAGCAGGGCTATGTATCGGCCGGAAACTCTATGGCCTTCAACCTGTTTACCCGCCTTGCAAAAGCTCAGGGAGAAAAGAGTTTCATTTACTCTCCCCTGAGCATCCAGTACGCCCTTGGGATGACCGCCAACGGAGCGTCTGACGAGACACTGAATCAGATTGTATCGGCCCTTGGATTCGGAGAAGACATTGAAAGCCTCAACACTTTTTGCAACAAGCTTCTGAACCAGCTTCCCGCCGTAGACCTTGGCGTTAAGCTGAGCCTGGCCGATGCTATCCTGGTCAACGAGCTCTATCCCCTGCTGCCGGCCTTCAAGCAGAAGGTGGAAAGCACTTTCTACGCAGCCGTGGAGAATATGCCTTTCACGGACCCTGCCCTTGTTGCCGCCCGCATAAATGACTGGAGCAACCGTAATACCGCCGGTCTCATAGACAAGATGCTGGACCCTTCGGATATCGGCCCTCAGGATATCGCATACCTTATGAATGCGCTGTATTTCAAGGCCCCGTGGGTGCCGGAAGGAGCAGAACCGCTTTTCAAAGAGGAGGTTACATCAAACCAGTATTTTTACTCTGGAGGATGCGACGTGACAGAGGTTCCAACAATGCAATGCAGCCACAGTTTCAGATATGCGCAGAAGGACGGATTCCAGGTGCTGGAAATGCCCTACGCACATGGTAAGTTTGCAATGTACATACTCCTGCCGGAGGGCGAATATGTTGGAGATTTGCCTGACGATGTGCCGGAAAAGTATACTTTCAGCAGTCTTATGAAGGATCTCCCGTCATTAGACTGGAACGGCATCGTAGCATCTCTGAAAGAGCGTGATGTCATCCTTAAACTCCCCCGCTTTGAGACTTCCAGCAGCTTCGAGCTCAACAGCGTTCTCCAGGCCCTTGGCATAACCCGCGCATTCTCAGGAGACGCCCAGTTTGACCGCATGTTTGCCGATGAATCCGTCCGCGCCGCCATCAGCCGCGTAATCCAAAAAGCCCGCATCAAGGTAATCGAAGGCGGTACGGAAGCCGCCGCAGTCACTGTGGTAGGAATGAAAAACACATCGGCCCCCATCGGCGAAGATGAGCCCGTCAGGTTCATCTGCAACCACCCCTTCGCCTACCTCATCGCAGAAAAAACATCCGGCGCCATCCTCTTCATGGGTGCGTTCAAGGGAAACTAGGTTCAGGGGCAGTTCATTACCGTTTATTGGCCGATTCACGGTTACCAGCGGCCCAAAGGGCAGCCAGTAACACAAAAACGGCCATTTTTGTGTCAGTCGCTGCCCCAAAGGACCGCCATCGTCACAAAAACGGCCGTTTTTGTGTCGGTCACTGTTCCTCGCCAGTCCAGTGCCAAGCCCCCACCGTCATGCCCGGCCCCGACCGGGCATCTCACACCACACTGTTTCTGTCATTCTGAGCGGTCAACGGCACTTTGCATAAAACGCTATGTGTCAAGCATTTAGTTCTGCGGCATTTTCCAAATGATACCGCTGTCCCGGCGCCACCAGGTGAGCTGGCGCTTGGCGTAGTGGCGGGTGTTTACCTGGATGCGGCGGACGGCCTCTTCACGGTCAGTGACGCCGTCAAAGTAGTCGAACATTTCCTTGTAGCCAACAGTCTGGAGGGCGGGAAGGTCACGGTATGGAAGCATACGGCGGGCCTCCGCCTCAAGGCCACGGCGCATCATCTGTAGCACGCGCTGGTTGATGCGCTCATAAAGCTCTTCCCGGGGCCTTTCAAGGCCGATTTTCACTATCTCAAAATCCCTCTCCTTGAAACTTCTGGTCTTGAAGGAAGAGAAGGGCTGACCGGTGTACATACTAACCTCCAGAGCCCTTATTACCCTCTGGCCGTTGGAAAGGTCCAGTTCCTCATAGGACACGGGGTCCAGTTCCTTTAACTGCGCGGCAAGGGACTCCACTCCATCCTCTCTGAGGCACTCCATAAGGTGCTGCCGCAGTTGGAGCGGGACCTCAGGGAAATCGTCCAGGCCATAGCAGAAGGCGTCTATGTACATCATGGAGCCGCCGCACATCACAAGGGTTTCATGGCCCTCGCTGAAAAGGCGGTTCACAAGGGCAAGAGCATCGGCCTCATAAATGCCGGCGGTATAGTTGCGCGTGATGGGAATTGAGCGGGTGAAATAGTGCTTCACGGTGGCCATATCCCTTCTTGAGGGGGCCGCCGTGCCGATGCACAGCTCTTTATAAATTTGCCTGGAATCGCAGTTTATGACGGGTGAGCCTACTTCCAGGGCACGTTTGATGGCGTAGGCACTTTTACCAACGCCCGTCGGGCCCAGTATTATCTCAACCCTGCGCGGCACTACTCCTCACCCTCGTCAAAGATTTCCTTACCGTCTTCGTCGTCGTCATCCTCATCCTCTTCTCCATCATCATCAAAGTCCTCATCTTCATCATCGGGCTCTTCTCCGGGGAGATAGCGCTGGCGCTCAGGGAGGTCTTCGTAGGCCACGTAGCCGTTTTCAAACTCAATGGGATTGGGGCCCTTGGACTCCTTCAGGACAAGGTTTGCAACGCGCTCACCTTCCGCCTCTCCCTCAACGGTGAGAATGACGCTCTTTTTATTGGTGACGTCATAGAAATACACCATGCTGTCCGTGCCGGCCTTGACGGTGTCTTCAAGCGTTACGCGGTCTACGGTGCCGCTGCCAAGGTCAAAGAGGCCATAGCGGGCCACAACACCGCCGGTGACGTCCAGTGCCTTGAACATGATTATCTGGTCCTGGGCGAACTCCAGATCACTGCGGAGCTGCTTGTGGATGTCATACAGCGTAGTGGCGCCGTTGATATGATAGAGGCGATAGAAGCCTTTGATTCCCGCGAGGGTGACACGAATCTTGAAAACCATACCCAAATATACTGCTTTTTCTGCGTTTCATTGCAAAATATCTCAAAAAACCGTAATTTTGAAGTAGTGGAAATTCAGGATTCATATAAGTCCATAGCGGCGCCATCCGAAGGCCTTTTCAAGGACAATGGGTCCCGCTTCATTGCGCTTGCCTATCCCGTTGAGACGGAAGATGAGGTGAAGGAGATCGTAGCCTCCCTCCGCAAGGAGTACCACGACGCCCGGCACCACTGCTACGCTTACCGTATCGGCCTTAAAGGAGAAGTTTGGAGGGCTTCCGACGACGGAGAGCCATCCGGAAGCGCCGGCAGGCCCATCCTTGGGCAGATAGATTCCCTTGGGCTGAGTGATATTCTGGTTGTTGTGGTGCGCTATTTCGGCGGCATCAAACTGGGGATCCCCGGCCTCATACGCGCCTACAAGACTTCTACGGCCGATGCCCTCTCTGCCGCCACCGTGGTTCCCAAGATCGCAGGCAGGAACTACCGGATTTCCTTTGACTATATGAACATGAACGCCGTGATGAAGGTCCTGAAGGACTTGGACCTTCCCCAGAGCGGCCAGGACTTTGGGGAAAAGTGTTCCCTTATCACGCGTGTACGCCTTGCCCAGGATGAGAGTTTTAAGGAAAGGCTCTCCGATGTAGCAGAATTGAAAGAAATATAGGTTTTCACAATAATAATCCGTAACTTTGAAAACCATAATTAATACAGAATATAACCTAAATAATCATGTCCAAAAAAGTTCATGTTTTCAACGCAGGCCCCTGCCTTCTTCCGCAGGTTGCCATTGACAATGCAATTGAGGCCCTGAAGGATTTCAGCGGCACCGGAATCAGCCTCATCTCCATCTCCCACCGCACCAAGGAGTGGGATGCAGTTATGGATGAGACCCGCGCCCTCTGGAAGGAGCTTCTCCATATCCCGGATACCCATGAGGTAGTATTCCTTGGCGGCGGTGCATCCCTGCAGTTCCTTTATGTAGCAATGAACTTCCTTGAGAAGAAGGCTGCTTACCTTGATACCGGCGTTTGGGCCCACAAGGCCCTTGTAGAGGCCCAGGGCATTGGAGAGGCATACGCAATTGCCTGCTCCAAGGACAAGAACTACACCTATATTCCCAAGGGCTATGAGGTTCCGGCCGATATAGATTATCTCCATATCACCACCAACAACACCATCTACGGCACGGAAATCAAAGAGGACTATGATGTCCCCTGCCCTCTCATCGCGGATATGTCTTCTG
>JAFZOU010000119.1 GCA_017550525.1 Bacteroidales bacterium | reverse complement strand
TTCTCCTTGGTACGCTTACTTTCGCGATTTTCGAGGTATACTGTAACTGGCATAATCAGTCTAAGTTTAAAATCTACGCATAAAGTTACGCATAAAATTTTGAAAATCCAAATATACTTCGATTTACTATTCTTTCGCTAAGGTGGCTATAATCAAATACTTATAAAACTATTTTTGAATATTATTGTTCTTGAAAATGGAGTCCTATGCTCCACAAAAAAGGTCGCTGAAAAGCGGCCTTTTTCGTTAAGTGAACTGGAAGCTTCCTCTTCCGCCCCGTTTGGACCTGGTGCTCAACTCTTTCATTTCACGCAGTTAAGTTGTTCCTGATAGGCATAGCCCTGACTGGCCAGGAGGCGGTCCATCTCTTCCCGCTCCACGTTGAAGCAGTAGCAGATCTGGTCCAGGTTGTCGAAGATCTCGTCCCTGAGAAGGAAGTTGATGGTGGAGACCAGCATGGGGATGTCACTGAGAGGAAGGTGGTCCATCAGCGTTTACCTCCTCCTTATCCAGGATAATCCCTCGTTGGTGGAATAGTACAGGTGGCCGTCATTGGTCTGGGCCAGCAGTTCCCTGCCAGCATCCTGGATGGCAATGAAGGTCTTGGCCTGTGAACTTGTATTTTTGGATATCCAGCTGAGTCCCTTGTTAGAGGAATAATACACGCCTTTATCCGTAATGGCTACAATCTTCCCGTTGTAGGGAACCAGGTCACGGAACGTGCCGCAACTGCTTCCGGAGTAGCGGGATATCCAGGAGAGGCCGCGGTTTGTGGAGTATTCAATGCGATTGTTGGCCGGGTTGATCCTTATCAGTTCGTTGTTGAAGGTTATAAGTTGTGGCATAGCGATTTTTGAGTATTGGTTTTCCTGTGCCACGAAGTTACGGAAAATTTCCGCATTTATTTGAGCTTGGGCAGTGGTTTGGCGCAAACAAGCGTTAGTTTTGCAGCAACAAAAGAATTGAGCCATGTTAGAGATTGTTTTTTCCGTTGCCCTGTATATCGGCGCTATTGTACTTTTAGTGAAAGGTGCATTTGCCTTCTGTAATAACAGCCATGAGAACGTTGTCACTGAGCCGTAGATTTTCCGCGGCTTTTCCGGGAATTCTTCGTACCTTCGTTTGCGATATGAGAACGTACAATGGAATGGAGCGCCCGGAGTTCACGCCGGAGCGTATCACAGGGCTTAAGGCCGATGAAGTATTCGTGTTCGGCTCCAACCTTGCTGGCATGCATGGCGGTGGAGCGGCTTATGTAGCCTTCAGGCAGTTTGGCGCGGTAATGGGATGCGGCGTGGGTCTGCGGGGGCAGAGCTATGCCATACCCACAATGCAGGGCGGTGTAGAGACCATCAAGCCCTATGTGGATGATTTCATCGCATTTGCCAGGGAGCACCCAGAACTCTTTTTCTATGTCACCCGCATCGGCTGCGGCATCGCCGGCTTCCGGGACAAAGAAATTGCCCCGCTGTTCAGTGAGGCAGTGGGTCTTGACAATGTTTGTCTGCCGGAGAGTTTCGTAAAGGCGCTTAATTAGTCGTTAAAAATGGCTATATTAGCGGTATGTTTTACGCAATACTTGGAATCATAGTTGCCGTGGCGTTGTTCCTGATTTTCTGGGACGACCACGACCGTTCGTACAATAAAACAGAAAAAGGACAGAAAAAGTCCCAGCAGAATCATTATCAGAAGGAAGCCTCCAAGGCGCATTTCACTTCCACTCCTCCTAAGACGGAGCCAAAGAAAGAACAGCCCAAGGTGGAAAAGAAGCCGTCCGGACCATCGCTGAAGGACCAGATCCTTGGTGAGATAGAGGCTGCAATAGGCGATGCAAAGAAAGGGGCCGATGAACCGCTGAAACTATTTGGCGAAGTGATGGGAATGGCCAGGGATGTGGTGAAAAACGCCATCAAGGAGGCTCAGGACGGGTGGAACTCAGTGCCGTCCCAGCCAGACGTGGTGGATGAGCAGTTCCCTGAAGAAGAGGAGATGGATCTTCAGTTCCTTGATACCATTGACTACTCCGATGACCTTGAAGAGAATACGGAGACCTTTGACATCACAGGTCTCAGATACCACTGCACGGTGTATGACTGCGGCAGGATTGTGGGCATAGTGAAGCCGGAACCGTCCAATGTGCATGACGCCCGGGCGCAGGCGGTAATCCGAAGTGACGGCAAGCTGCTTGGCTACATTCCCCGCACGCAGCTTGACTGGTACGAGGACTTCAATGAGCAGAACCTCCCCTGCCCCTTCGTGGGACAGATTGAGCTTGACCGGTCATCGGCCAGTCTCATTGCCGAAATAAAGGTCATCATCCCCAGCAGCAGGGAGTACGTTGAGAAGGAAATTGAAAATGGTTTGGAATAAATTATTACACGCAATATGACACTCGAACAACAGATTCAGGAAGACATCAAGGCCGCAATGAAGGCTAAGGATACTGTGGCCATGAACGCCACCCGCGCCATCAAGGGAGAGATCCTTCTCTTCAAAACCTCTGAGGGAGGCTCCAAGGAAGTCACGGATGCAGACATCCAGAAGATGATCCAGAAACTTGTGAAGCAGCGCAGGGAAGCCGCGGAACAGTTTGTAGCCGCCGGCCGTCAGGAACTGGCCGATAACGAACTCTCCGAAGCCTCCGTTATGGAGAAATACCTGCCCAAACAGCTCTCTGAGGCCGAAGTAGAAGCAAAAGTCAGGGAAATAATCGCGACGGTTGGCGCCACATCCATCAAAGATATGGGCAAGGTAATGGGCGCTGCCAACAAGGCCCTTGCCGGCCAGTCCGATGGCCGAACGATCTCCAACATCGTCAAGAAACTTCTGGCGTAGTCCCTTCCCAGGGATTCAGTGTTTTTGATGCCGGAGGTAATCAGTTGCGGTGTCGGTGACAAGGTGAGTGCCTTTGAGTCCTGTCTTCCCTGGCGGAACCCAGTCACAGTGGAACTCCCACCAGAAGATGCCGCCAAAGCCTTTCCCACGTATCCAGGCCAGTTTTGAGAGAATTGAACGCTCATTCTCAACGGTCATGAAGCATTCTCCGTCCGGAGAGAAGTAATACGGGCATTCCGCGGTAGCGTCCCACACCTCCGTCCATCCGTCCTTTATGTCTGGCCGATAACTGTGAATGAAGTAATCGGCCAGAGTTTTTCCGGGTGCTACTTCCTCGCCGGGTTTGATCCCACAGTAGCCATATCCATAGTTTGCAAGGCCGATATGCAGTTTCCGGGGCTTGAAATGGCTCCAATTGCTCTCATAGTTCTCACGGATCTGGTCCAGCGGAGCGTTGTGGGTGGGAACGGTGCCCCATTCTCCGCCGCCCATATCATAGTACATGATGTTAATCCAGTCGGCGGCACTTTGGAGGCGCTCCGTAAGTTCTTCAGAATAGAGATGGGCCGAATTAAGGGCTGTAGTGAGCCAGGCCTTACCCTCCGGGCGGCCGGAAAGGGCACGCCTGAAGGCTTCCATCATCTCAACGTGAAGGTCAGGTGTGATTGTCTGTTCCCAGTCCAGTTCAATACCGTCATAATCATATCTCTGTACAAAAGCGGCGGCCATATGGGCATAGTTTTCCCTGCGGAGACTGTCCTTGGCAATGTTTATGAATGCACTGCCAGGGAATGAACAGAGGACGTATGCACCAACTTTATGGGCCGTTTCGATAAAACGTGAGACCACTTCCGGCCGGGAATACTGATGCCCCCGGACATACTTGTCAAGGATCCACTCCTTGTCCTTGTCAAAATCCTCAGCAACCCATCTGGGAGGGGCCACAAGATAGAAAAAATCGAAGTCTTCAAGTGCGCTTTCCGTAATCTCATCCTCTGACTGGATCCTTGATTCCATCACATACATTGCGTGAACGGGTTTCCATTGTGAGCAGGAGAGGAGAAATGGTAATGTGCATAGAAGCACTGCAGTGAGGGATTTTAGATTCAGTTTCATAGGCTTTATTCGACTCGTATCCACAAAGATAATGGAAATAGCGGAGAAAAAGGTTATATTTGCGTATTATGACTGAAAAAGAACTGATGCAATCCGGACTTCCCTACTCGGCTGTGGATCTGCAGCTGCTGAGGGAACTGAACGCCACAAAGGATGTGATTCATAGATACAACTCCCTGCCGCCTTCCAATCAGGAGGAACTTCGTGCCATACTGAAGGACCTGCTGGGGCATATAGGAGATGACAACATCTGCATCAACCAGCCGTTCTACTGCGACTACGGAAAACAGATCAGCGTTGGCAAAAGATTTTTTGCAAACTTCAATTTCACGGTACTGGACGAGGCCCCTGTGACAATCGGGGACGACTGTTTTATCGGCCCTAATGTTAGTATCTATACGGCTTGCCACAGTACGGACCCAGAAGAACGCAACAGCCGGCGGGAATGGGCCGAGCCCGTGACAATTGGTAACAGCGTCTGGATTGGGGGAAGCGTGACCATCCTTCCCGGGGTGACCATTGGAGATAATACCACCATTGGTGCCGGCTCAGTTGTCACCAGGGACATTCCGGCCAACGTTGTTGCGGCCGGTAATCCCTGCAGGATTATCAGAAAACTTAAATAACGCCAAGGCTCTTCCTAAAGAATTCCACCACCTCTGAAACCACCTGGCTGCGGCGGCGGGTTATGGTGTGGTTCTCTCCGTCAATGAGTTTCAGCGTGGCATTGTCTCCGTACGTTTCCTTGTAGCGCTCGCTGCACCATAGAGGCACAATACCATCCCTTGTGCCGTGAAGGATAAGGACATCCCCTTCATAGGCCGATGCAGTGCCGTAAATATCCAGTTCCTGGGTACTCAGGAGGTACTCACGTCCCAGTTTATAAAGGCCCCAGCAGCGGATGAACTCCGGCGGGTCCTTGGGATCAAAGCGGGCATTGAAAAACTTCCCTCCCTGGCAGGCTTCCTTGATTACAGATCCGGGGGCAAGAAAGACCAGGGCATCAGGAGCAAGACCCGCCATGGCAAGGCGGCCGGCTGTCATAGAGGCAACCACGCCGCCCTGAGAATGGCCCAGAAAGCCTATTTCACTCACATAAGGAAGGGATTTTGCGTACTCATAGATGGCCATTGCATCGGCGATCTCCTTCTCTATTGTCATAAACTGCTTCTCCCCCTCGCTCTTTCCGTGGCCGCCAAAGTCAAAGCGGATGGAGGCAATCCCGGCCTTTGCAAGCCCCTTTGCCAGCGCAGGCATGGGGTTGTAGTCCTTGCTGGAGAAGATGCCGTGCATAAGGATTACCATGGGGCATTTGTCAGTTTCGGGATTGAGCCCTTCCGGAAGTGAAACCTTATAGGAGATGCCACCTTGAGGGCCGATGACATCGAAGTCCTTTGCCTCAATGGTAAGTAGTGAAGCAAAGGTCAGAAACAGCGCGAATAGCCAGCCGTACAGTGTTTTCATTATGCCAGGTATGAGAGGATATCGGCCCAAACCTCTTCGTGAGCAGTTTCGTTGTGGATTTCGTGCCTGAGGCCAGGGTAAACCTTTAGCGACACATTCTCATAACCACGGTCCTTCATAGCCTGGACGGCGTTCTGAAGGGCCTTGTCGCTTACGCGGCAGGGGTCATCGGCCCCGGATATGAAATGAACGGGAAGGCTTGAACGGAGAGTTTTCCAGTCCGTGGAATAGCAGTCCTTCATTAGGAGAAGGAGGTTCAGGAAACCGTCGGCGGTGAACACAAACTGGCACAGGGGATCTGCGTGGTAGGCCTTGAGGATTGCAGGGTCTGAGCATACCCAGGCGGCGGGCCAGCCCTCTTTCTCAAAAGGCTTGTTGTAGGCGCCAAAGGACATTTTCTGAAGGACTGTGGGCCTGTAATGCCATCCTTTTATGCGGCCGATAACCTTTGCCAGAAGTATGCCCGCGCCCTTTGCGGGATTATCGGAAGGGCAGCCGCACACTATTAGGCTGTCTATGAGGCTGTCATAGCGCTTGGCATAGGAACGCACCACCATTGAGCCCATGCTGTGTCCAAAGAGCGTAAGCGGAATTCCAGGCCATTTCATCTTTGCCCAGAGAGTCACTTCCCTGGTGTCATCCACCATGGCAAGCCAGCCGCCCTTACCCATGAATCCAAGATTATCAGCCGATTTCACAGAAGCGCCGTGGCCCCTGTGGTCATGGCACACTACGGCAAAACCGTTCTGGCACAGGTACTCCATAAGCGGAATATACCTTTCCTTGTGCTCGCACATTCCGTGAGCAATCTGGACTATGCCCTTGGGGGCTTCCTTGGGCTCTGAGAAAATGAGTGATAGTTTGAGCCCGTCTACGGGAGAAATGACAAAGTCTGAGTTCATAATGGCAGATAAATGGTTAATTCCTACAAATATAGCAATTTACTCAGAACGGCACCACCATCTTGAAAGTGATGTTCCGGCCCATATTGAATATGCCGATGTCCTTCAGGCGGCTGAGGTGCGGGGCGTATACGGCGTCCGTGAGGTTAGAGCCTATCACATACAGGGAAAAGCGCGTTTTGCCGGCAATAACCACATCTGTTCCGGCCGATGCTCCAAGAAGGAGGTACCCGGGCGTTGCGGTTTCCGTGCCGTCCTTGGCGTAGAAGTGGTCCTGGGGCATATTCCAGTCAAGATTGAGGGATAGGAAGGCATTGTTGAATAAGTGATTGCCGTGAGTAATCTCCCACTTTATCTCAGAGAAAAGGCGCGGGGCCGGGATAAGCGGAAGGAAGTCCCCGCCGGCCTCACGGGCATAGACGCAGGAGAATGCGCTGCTGAGGTGCAACTGATGGATGGGGTGGACATCTATCCCCACTTCACCGCCTGCAAGGTGGGCAAGGCCGCTGCGGAAGGCATAAACCGGGAGGCCTTCATCGGAGACGGCTCCGTTTCTTGCCGCAAAGATGTAATTGTCTACGCGGCTTGCAAAAAGGGCTGCCTGAACGGATACATAATTGGAAGTGAAATCCACTCCCAGATCACCCTGGAGGCTGTATTCCGGCTTCAGGTCCCTGTTCCCAACCTCAAAGCGGAAGGTGCCTTCATGCTCACCGTTGGAGCCAAGTTCCGCAAGATTGGGGGCGCGGAATCCGCGGGCCACATTTGCCCTTAGCGTGAAGTGCTCTCCAAGCGGACGCACAGCTCCAATGCTGGCACTTATGCCGGGGAAACGGCGGCTGAAATCCTCAAACCGCCCTTCAAGGGCTTCGCTGTGGAGCCAGCGGATATCGGCCCGTAAGCCGCCGGAAATGGTCCATTCCCCAAGGGTTTTTGAGGCGGTTGCAAAGATGCCAGCGTCAAAGAGGCTGTATGCGGGGATGAGGTATTCGTCGCCAAGGTTGCTGCTCCTCTGTCCCATTCCAGCTACTCCAAATGCGGTTTTCCAGCCTTCCCAAAGGCTTCCCTGCCAGCGGATGTCGTAGTTAAGGGTGCTAAGTTTGAAGTCAAGGCCGGGGACATCGGCCTCATCCTCAAACTCCTGACGGCGGTTCTGCTGCCAGCCAAGGAGCACCTTCATGTTGCCGGGACCAAGGTGGATGGTGTTGTCCAGCACAGCCTTGTAATGGCGCACCTGCTGGAACGGAAGCCCGGGCATATAGCCATAGTTGTCACCCTCCCCCTCTATCATTCCGGGGGTAAGGTGGAAGTAGGAGAAACGAAGCCTGGAGTATCCCCATCGGCCATTTTTACCTATTAAGGCCGATGCCGCCCTCTGCCGGAACCCGGAATTTGCCACGGGGCCGTTGAAGGCATTGGAGTAGGCGCGGGCGTATTTGTCGGAGAATCGGCCGCCAAGGATCCATCCCTTGACATTGCCGTCTACGGCAAGGGAATACGCTGCAAGGCCGTTATTTGTCTGGTACTCCGCCTCTGCGCTGCCGCCAAACTCTCCCGGGCCGCGCACGGGCTCCGGGTGGAAGATTATAATGCCGGCAAGGGCGTCTGAGCCGTACATGAGGGAGGCCGGGCCCTTCAGGATTTCAACGGAATGGACGCCGGCGCCGTCAATTTCTATTCCGTGTTCGTCGCCCCACTGCTGGCCTTCCTGACGGATTCCGTCGCTCACAACCACAACGCGGTTGTAGCCCATTCCGCGGATGACGGGCTTGGAAATGCCGCCTCCGGTTGTGATTTCACTTATGCCGGGTTCTTTGGCTATTATGCTTATGATATTTCCGCCAGAGGTGGATTTAAGATCGGCAGGCCTTATTACTGAAACAGGCGCGCTCATTTCCTTCAGTTTGGCGTCACCGGCAAGGCCAGTGACCACAGTTTCCTTGATCTCCAGGTGCCTGAAGAATACATCCGTGGAGTCCTCCTGTGCCGCCGCTGCCACACATACAAGTAGCAGCGACAATACAAAAATTGTCTTTTTCATTCTGATTTTAGTTTTAAAGATTAGTAACTACAAGCAGAATGAAACTGGTGGGGCACGGGGGGATGAGGGGTTATAGACTTTGGTGACTGCGTCTGCGGGAGATTCTTCCGGAGACGGTGATGAAACAGCAGCTTTGAAGCACACTGTGATGCCATCCGAGGGCACATACTGCTGCCCAAGGAGTTGGCAAATGAGACAGCTGTCTGTGCCTGTGTTGGTATTCAGGTGGCCATGGTGGGGCTGGTGCTGGGCACAGGAATCACAGCTGATGTCTGAAGGCAGCTGTTTATGGTGATGATGAAAAGGCGCAATGAGAACTGCCGGCAGGATTACAGCCAGAAGAATGGTTGCCGATATGCGCCTTTTCAGAATCATTATCCTTTGAATGTGTATCCGGCCTTTTCTACGGCGGCGCGGATGTCTTCTGCCTTTGCAGGGCCCTTGATGATGAGGCGTTTTGCCGATGCGCTGGCCTTGGCCTCCTCCACTCCGGGAACTTCTTCCACGGCGCGGCAGACGGCAGCCTCGCAGTGGCTGCAGTGCATTCCTTCTACGGTATACACGGCGGTGTCAGGGTCCTGAGCCTTAGCTTTAAAGCGTTCAAAAAGTTTCATAGTAAGGGCAAAGATAATAAGAATTGTGAGAACGGCCGCGCAAATTAGTTTGAAAGTACTGGGAAGTGCCTCTGAAGCGCAGCAGGAAGCAATTCCCGCGGCTTCAGGAACCTTGAGGCCGATAGCATTGATGACAAGCCCGAAGCCAATGGAGAACGCCACTATTGTGCCAAGGTAAATCCACGTAAAACGGCTTCCAAGGGCCTTCCGGACCACAAGGATTGATGCCAGGTTCACTGCTGGCCCCGCCATAAGCATTACCAGTGCAGCACCCGGCGACAAGCCTTTCATCATGAGCGCCGCCGCCACAGGAATGCTACCGGTGGAGCAGATGTACATAGGGATGGCAACTATGAGAATGACCAGCATCTGGAGGAGAGGCTCGGAGCCAAACTGAAGGAAAAACTGGTCAGGAACAGCCACCTGGATAAGAGCAGCCACCAGGAGGCCGATAGCAAGCCTCCCTCCAATATCCTGAATCATCTCAAAGTAGGCGTACTTCAGGACGCGCCAGATTCGGCTGCCGGATTCCACCTTGCAGGAATCATTCCGGGCCGATTCTCCATCTTCCTCCCCTGCCAGCCTGTTCACAAGAATGCCGCCGCAGATACCTGTCACCAGTGCTGCCACCGGACGGACAATGGCAAAGCTCAGTCCCAGCAGGGAAAACGTTGCCAGGATGGAGTCTATCCCCGTTTGGGGCGTTGCAATGAGAAACGATGCCACTGCGCCTTTGGATGCATTTTCACGTCTCAGGCCTATTGCCGTGGGGATGACCCCGCAGGAGCAGAGCGGCAGCGGAACCCCAAGAAGCGCGGCCCATAGAACAGCCCACTTATTGTCCCTGGAGAGATATTTTCTATAGAATCCCTTTGGCACAAACACGTGCAACAGCCCCGCTATGAGAAAACCCAGCAGCAGGTACGGGCTCATCTCTGAGACCACTTTCAAAAGGGACATCAAAAACTCTCGCATCTGTCTAACCACTTTTTGCAGTACAAATTTAGCAAAAAAAAGAATAATGGTGCGGTTAGGGGGCCATACTACTGGACCCCTAACTGCAAAAACACCCCTTTTTTGCGGTTACCCTGCACACATTTTGTACCCCTAAGCGCACTACATTTTCATAAATTGCGAGGGAGTGAGTCCGGTGACTTTCTTGAACAGGCGTGTGAAGTGATGTGGGAAGTCAAATCCCAGGAGGTGGGCTGTCTCATTGATATTGTGACCGTTCATGAGGAGGTTCTTCCCCTGTTCAATCACAAATGAGTGGATGTAGCCTATTGCAGTGCCGCCGGTAGCCCTGTGGATTACATCACCAAGGTATCTGGGAGAATATGCCAACTGTGATGCGCAGTACTGGACGGAAGGAACGCCAAGGTCTATCTGGAGGCCGGAAAGGTAGTATTCACGGAGAAGGCCGTGGAAGCGCTTCAGGATATCTGAAGACGCCTTGTCATCGGCCGATATCTGCCTCAGATATATGCGGTTGCAATACTCCAGAATGAGCCTTATATATCCAAGGATGACGGTCCTTAAGGCCGGCGAATCCTCATTCTCCTGAAGTTCGTGGCGGAGTTGCGTCAGTAACTGGGTGATCCTTCCCCACTCTGAAGCCTCCATACGGAGGGTTTCCGTGGCAAAGTAGGAGAAGAAATGATAATCCTTCATCCGGGGCTCCAGATCCGTTCCGTGAATTAGTTCCGGAGAGAACATTAGCACCCAGCCGCTTATGAATATCTTTTCACCGTCATCTTCCTTACCCCCAATCTGGCCGGGCTCCACGGCAATTATGGAACCGTCCGGAGCGTCGAACATCTTCATTCCGTAGGTGAGGTTCCGGGGGAAATTCTTCTGGATGAAAAGGCCGTATACGCCGTAACGGTTAAGGCTGGAGCGGATTGGAGAGACTTCATCGTAGTGGATTACGGCAACAAGCGGGTGCAGGACTGGTGCACCCAGAAAGCCGGCATAATCATTGGGACCGGTAACGCGAAGGATGTTCTTCATATCGGCCATAAAGGTATGAAAATCCTCAAAAATTTGCAAATTTCTGCGATATTGGTATAAATCCAGCGAAAATCGGTAAGTAATTCCAATACGGAAGGCGTACCTTTGCACCATGAAAAGAATAATTACCATAACCCTTGCATCCATGATGCTTCTCTCGTGCAGAACAAAAACTTCAGATATGAATACACTTAACCTTACCCAGGAATGGGACAAGACATTCCCAAAATCAGAACTTGTGAACCACAGCAAGGTCACTTTCCACAACCGCTACGGCATTGAACTTGCGGCCGATATGTACTGGCCCAAGGAGATTGCTGTGTCTCTCCCTGCAATTGCGGTTTCAGGCCCGTTTGGAGCCGTCAAGGAGCAGTCCTCCGGCCTCTATGCCCAGCATATGGCGGAACGCGGGTTTGTGACCGTTGCCTTTGACCCCTCATTTACTGGAGAATCCGGCGGAGAGCCCCGCAGGATGGCATCTCCGGACATCAACACGGAAGATTTCCTTGCTGCAGTGGACTTCCTTTCAACATGCGAAATGGTAGATCCTGAACGCATTGGAATCATCGGCATATGCGGATTTGGCGGTATGGCTATCAATGCCGCCGCGCTTGACCCCAGGATCAAGGCCACCGTGGCTTCCACAATGTACGATATGAGCAAGGTCAACGTTGAAGGCTACTTTGCCAGCGAGGATACTCCCGCACAGCGTATGGAAAAGCGTCGCGCCCTTGCCGCACAGCGCACGGAAGACTACAAGTCCGGCACCTACAAGCGCGCCGGTGGAGTCATCGATCCACTCCCGGAAGACGCTCCCTGGTTTGTGAAAGATTACCACGCCTACTACAAAACTCCACGCGGCTATCACAAGAGAAGCGGCAACTCAAATGATGGCTGGAATGTTACCGGATGCCAGAGTTTCCTGAACCAGCCGCTCCTTGCCTGGGCCGGTGAAATTGAGAACCCCGTGCTCCTTATCCACGGTGAGAAGGCCCACAGCCGCTATTTCAGCGAGTACGCCTTTGGCCTTATGACCGGAAAGAACAAGGAACTTATGATTATCCCCGGCGCTTCCCACGTGGATCTCTACGATGACGTAGCCGGCGTCATCCCCTATGACAAGATTGAGAACTTCTTCAAGACCAACTTGAAATGAAACTTCTGAATCTTTTCATAGCGCTGGCTACCGTCACGGCTTCCTGTACCGCATCTCCTCAGCCTGCAAAGCAGGACCACCCGGAGCAGAATAAACCGGAACAGAGTGAAGGCCCCAAGACCCACGCTGCCACCGGCAAAACCCTTGTTGCATACTACAGTTTCACCGGCAACTGCAGGGCCATCGTCAACGCCCTCACCTCCAGTATTGAGGCCGATGTCCTTGAAATCCTCCCCGCCGAAGAAGGCCTGGACTACGCTGCAAATAATTACGAGATTGGAAGCAGCCTCATCGCGGCCATCCGCAATAACCCTTCGGATCCCGCCAGTTACCCTGCCATAAAGCCAGTGAAAAAGGATGCCTCAAACTACGACACAATTATCATTGTAACTCCCCTTTGGTGGAGCAATATGGCCGCCCCTATGCAAACCTACCTCTTCCAGAACGGTTCAAAGATGGCTGGGAAAACCATAGGACTAATCGTCTCCAGCGCCAGCAGCGGCATTTCTTCTGTTGTGGCCGATGCAAAACGCCTCATCCCCTCCGGAAACTTCCTCCAGGACAGCCTCTGGATCCGTGCCTCTGAGGTAAACCAGGCCAGCGAACTCACCGCCTCCTGGTGCAGCAAAATGTTCCCCTCAAATCAAGAAGATACCACTATGAAAGTCACAATCACAGCCGCCGGAAAGGCTTTTACAGCAACTATCGAGGGCTCAGAAACCGGTAAGGCCTTCATTCAGAGACTGCCCATGACACTTGAAATGAGTGAACTTAACGGCAACGAGAAATACTGCTACGGCGTAGCCCTGCCCCAAAATGACAGTCGTTATGACCGCATTGAGGCTGGGGACATTATGCTCTACAGCGGTGACTGCGTGGTATTATTCTACGGCCTGGCAGGAGGCTACAATTATACCAGAATAGGAAAGATTGAAGATATTACCGGACTGGCCGATGCCCTTGGCCGTGGAAGCGTCTCAGTAAAATTTGAAAAGCTATGAAAGCAATCCGTTTAATCATTTTAGCACTTTTAGCCATGTCCTGCAAGCAGCAACCTATCACCATGAACCTGTACTACACCGGTGAGAACGGCAGCGCCCGGAAGTTTATGGAGGAGATGGAATCAAGCGGCACTGCAAGTGCCATAAGGGCCGAGGAAGGCAACCTCCGCTATGAATACTTCCTGTCTCAGGAGGACCCCGAAACCGTGCTCCTCATAGACAGCTGGGCTTCCCAGAAGGCCCTTGACGCCCATCACCAGACCCCTATGATGGGGACAATCGCCGCCCTCCGTGAAAAGTACAACCTTACAATGAAGGCAGAGCGCTATTACAGGGCCGATGAAGACCTCACCGCAAACGATGCAAAGTATATCAGAACAACAAACGAAACTATGATCAAAACTGTAGACTTCTCAGTATGGCCCCAGGGTGAGCCCAACACCGCCTATGCGCAGTATTTCACCGGAAACAGTTATCTGGCATCCCTTGAAGCAGGCCTTATGAACGTCACCTTCGAGCCCCGCTGCCGCAACAACTGGCACATCCACCACAAGCAGGTCCAGGTACTAATCTGTGTGGCCGGCCGCGGCTGGTATCAGGAATGGGGCAAGGAAGCAGTGCCGATGACCGCTGGAACCATAATCTCCGTTCCCGCAGAGGTCAAGCACTGGCACGGCGCTGCCGCAGACTCCTGGTTCCAGCACATCACCTACCATAAGGACGTGCAGGAAGGTGCCTCCAATGAGTGGCTGGAGCCCGTCACTGACAGCATTTACAACTCGCTCTGAACCGGAATTTCAGTTTCAGAAGAGAGGATGTACACGGATTTCTGACCGTTTTCACGGGCAAACTTCATGGCGCCCTCAAGGTCTTCTTCCGGGAACAGTTTTACGCTCTCGTAGTAGTAGTTTCCGGATTCCTTGTCCTTCCAGCCGCCAACATAGCCGTCATGGGAATAGGCGTGGGCGGTAACATTGTAGATGTCACGGTTGCCTCTCATCCCCTTTGTCTCTGCATACGCAACGGCAATGCCCGTCTTGGGCTCTTCCATGGTGTGAACATCCAGGGTGAAGCCCTCAGGGTGGCTCCGGCCCATGGAAAGGATGCGGTTACGGACAGTGGAGGGAGTGCGCACCACATTTTCTTTTGAAGTGGTCTCAGTGGTCTTGGAAGTACTGCCACAGGAACTTACAACCGGTGCGGCAATAAGAAGCGCCGCTATAAGAACGTAAAGTTTTCTCATATGGAAATGTCTGTAATAATAGTCTAGGAGGCTCTTACAAGAGTGTCCGGGAAGTTCTCCCGGGCTTTCTCCAACCCCTCTTCCATCAGCCTCAGAAGGTTCTTGATGCCTTCCCCGGCGCTGTTGATGAGGCTGTCCACATCTATACCCATATCCCTCCCCTCGCTGTCCTTGGGGATCCACTTCACGGTAATGTAATCCCCGCTGGAGGTATCAAAGATCTGATATGTGCCGATATGACCGGTACGGCGGAATTCGTATCGGCCAATCTGGTGATGATTGTGGCTCTGCTTGGGGGAAACAACAGCCTCGAAGGTCATATCGGCCTCATTGTCATAATGGATGGCAAAGAGTTCCCCCGTTGCGGTGTCAAATTTGAGGGAATAGCCGGGATACCAGGTTTTGATGTTCTTGAACCTGCCCACCTGAGCAAACACAGGCAGCGCAAGAAGAACTGCCAGAACAATTAAAACAATTCTTTTCATACTTCTACTCCCGCAATTATCAGGCCACTTTTGTGATAAGGCCGCGGCTGGCATCCATCACAATGTGGTCGCCGTTCTTAAGGACCTTTGTGGCGCCCTTTACATTAACAATTGTGGGAAGGCCGTACTCACGTGCCACAACGGCGCCGTGGGACAGCGAGGATCCTATTTCCGTAATGAGGCCGTTCACAATTGAATAGTAAGGAGTCCAGCCGATGTCCGTGAACCTGGCCACCATAATCTCCCCTTTTCGGAGTTCATTGGCGTCATCGGCGCAGTTCACAATGCGCACAATTCCCTCGCAGGAACCGTTTGAAACGGGTACGCCGGTGATTTCACCTTCTCCGGACTCAATGTCAAATACATCGGCAATGGGCTTCCCTATGTATGTGTCGTCAAAGGAGAGTCCTTCCTGGATGGCATTGGCCTTGCGCCGGAGCACCGCCTTCAGCACAAGGGAGGCGTCTCCGTCAATCAGGAGGCCGATTTCATCATGCGTAAAGAAGTAAATGAGGTCCGCATCCGGAAGCAGCCCTGCGGAAACAAGAAGAGCAGCCAGACGGGCATATTGAGTCTTGAAAAGGTCTATGATTTCAATGAGCCTGGATTTGGTGTATTCCCTGTCCACAACGGCCTGACGGGCCTTTTTTGCATAGATTATGCTGGCCGCCTTGAGAAGGGGATTCTTAATGAAGCCAAACTTTTTCCGGTAGTCTATCTTCTCCTCTTTCTGGGTAAGATTCATAGGAGAATTGATGATGCTGGAAAGGTAGTTCATAAGGGGAATCTCGTCCTCCCTCCAGGGCTTGTTCCTTAGCTCGGCCTCCTTGATGCAGCGATGGCCGTGAAGACTCAGGAAGTCGTGGTACTTAGCCCTTACTGCAGGGTGCTTTCCTATGAATGAGAGGAGTTCATCGGCCTTGAATGATGCCGCAGCGGGATCAATGGCCTTTATCATAGAGGCAAGTTCCTGGAGGCGGCTGAGGATATCGGCACTCTCAATCCCGGGAATGTTGCTAAGAAGGCTGGAGAGGAAAGACTGGTACTCATTCTTGTCCGGGAAGAACTTGTCCACCATCATATAAAGCGTACTTGTGGCACTTCCTGAATAGGCCGATGAAGCATAGTGGTAGATAAGGCTCTCGTCAAGAAGGGCAAGGTTCCTGTCTATGCTGGCATAGAGACCCTTGTAGGTATCCCCCTCAAACGCAATCCTTGGAATGAGCCTGTCCAGTTTTCCCATAGCGGCGTGGCCGGAGAAAACGTATTTGAGGAACTTCACTGAATTGATTGCGCGCACAATTCCGTTGGAATATGGAATGGTGACTGGCGGATAATCATGGTACTCTCCCATTATTGAGAGGTTCATTGACTGAGGATTTGCTATGCCAACCTTTGCGTGCATGGCATAGAGCAGGTTCATGTCAAAGAAAAGGTGCCCGGATATTGAGGAAATGAGCCTAAGAGGGGTCTCCTCGTGGGCACTTTTGTATACGCCGGCAAGGGCCAGCATATATCTCATTCCGTAGTCTATGGCTTTGGCCGATGTAGAGAGCGTAAGCGGCGTCACAGCCCCGGGCATCATCTCCCCAACGTTTCTCTTGGTGAAAAGGTGGCCGGAGATGTCGTCGTCACGGTCAAATTCCTCTATGTCTATGACTTCGGTTGTGATGGGACGCATCTGGAGGAGGTAGAGTTTCCCTCCTGCAATGGCCCATTCAAGGTCAAGTTCTCCGGAAAAATCGGCCCTTATCTTTTTGCCGGTTTCATAGAGGAGACGGACCTCGTCCTCCGAGAGAAGGTCATCGGCAACGGGCCTGTAGTACTTCCTTGAGATCTCATATCTATGGGCCGATACCTGCCCCGAAACAAGGTTTTCCCCCTGCCCGGAGACGGCCTCAATGAGGATTGCGGAGCCGTTGGAAGGGCTGGCTGTGAAAAGGACGCCCGCCTTTTCACTGTCAATCATCTGCTGCACCACAACGTTCATCCGGCCCTTCTCAAGGTCAAAATGCTTTGCGTAATCCTTCACGCGGGCGGCATCAAGGGACGCCACGCATTTCTGAACGCTTTCTATGAGGTGGGCGCGGTCTACAAAGAGGTAGGTTTCATACTGACCGGCGTTTGATGCGGCGCCCTGGTCCTCGTTGGAGGCGGAAGAACGGACAGACACCTTGGCGGTGCCAAGGGAGTCAAATGCCGTGAGGATTGCTTCCTCATCCAGCTTGTCAATATCTGTAATTACAAATCCGGCGGGAACGGTATATCCGTGCCTTGAAAGTTCATCAAGACCTTTTGCTTTCCCTCCTACCTCACTGTATAGTTTTTCAGGTAATTCTCCCAGGTTATATATCTTCATCTTCTTATCTCTCCCAGATTTCTCTTGTTAAAGAAACGGCTGCTGTCACTGTTAAAGCCTATTTCAAGTATGCCTCGGCAGGTTTTTCCATCTATTGTGAACTCTGCAATACTCTCAATGAGGATGTACTGCCCGTTCTGAAAATGATAGGTTACGCCGGTGAGTTTCCGGGCTTTTACGGGGATGGACCGGCCATCGTCCAGAAGGACGCTGAAAGACAGTTCTTCCGGCACTTCTCCAGTTCCTACCTTGCTGAGATCCAGGTTTGCCTGCATCATATAGTGCATACCTGCGGTGTCACGGTAATTTCCCACCTCCAGGGCACTGATTACGGGATATGACACCAGGGAGTAGTTGAACTGGCAGCCTTCCGAGACGGCCATCAGCCACAGGTGGTTGTTCATAAAGTTCCAGTCACGCTTTCCAAAGGAGTGGTCCCTCACGCAGGGCAGTTCAAAAGGAGTTGCGGTGCCGTTCAGGGTAAAATCCCCTTTCAGGATGCCTTCCTGCTCATAATGGCACTGGCCGCTGATTTCCTGGAGGTTGGAGAACAGGTCCCTGCTCCATTTCTCGTTGGCTATTCCTGTTGCCATCCTTACGGCGGGCATATTGCTGGTGAAATCTATGGGCCCTTGCTTTGGAATGAAAGTACCGGTGAAATCTACCTCATCCTTTTCATTCAGTATGCCTTTGTAGGAGATGGTCCAGGTGTCGGCCTTCTTTGCAACCTTTATGGGAGACTCCCCGGCAGGGAAATCCTCCACTGGCAAAGAATACATTTTGCCGCCCTGGTATATTGCAAACCAGGTCTCGTCCATATTCACACGCCTTCCTAAGCGTGCATAAAAGGACAGCCCCTCACTGTGGGCGGAAAAATAATAGGAATTATTGATAAGAGGGTCAGTTATTCCCTCCAATGAGTAATTCTCTGCGTAATCATAGTCAAAGGGCTTTTCCCTGTTCCTTTTCTCCAGGCCCCTTTGAATAATTTCACGTTTAAGTCTAAAAAACATCAGGTTTTAGGGTTTAGTCTATCGTCAATTGAGATGCAAAGATAGTAAAAAACTTCTTTTGTTTGCCGTGTTGGCATCTAGAATGCTTCCAGGGCCGTTTTTTATGCCAACACGGCAAGGATTTTGGCAGTTTGGGCGGTTTTCTGTGCCGTGTTGGCAGTCAGATTGCCCCTGTTGGGGTTTTTGGTGCCAACACGGCAAACTGCAATTCCTGGAAAAGTGTTAACTTTACAGCAATTATGAAAGTCCTGTTTGTCTGTCACGGCAACATCTGCCGAAGCCCTATGGCGGAATTCATCCTGAAGGCCCTGGTTAAAGCCAGAGGGCTGGAGGGCCTGTATCATATTGAGTCTGCGGCCGTTTCAAGGGAGGAAATCGGCAATCCCATATATCCCCCGGCAAAGCGCTGCCTCTCCCAGCACGGAGTGTGGTTTGACCCCGGGAAACGCGCCAGGCAGGTAACCCCGGAGGATTACAACCGCTTTGACCGGATTATCTGTATGGACGGCTCCAACCTTCGACTTATACGGCGCATCATCCCGGAGGATCCTCAGGGGAAGATCCACCTTATGATGTCCTACACTGGTGTTGGCCGCGATGTTGCGGACCCCTGGTACACCGGAGATTTTGAAGAAACCTTCCAGGATCTTCTGGAAGGCTGCGAGGCTATGCTGGGATAGATATTATTCCGTGAACTTCTTGCCGGCATTCCAGGCGCCGCCAACAACCTCTCCAAGTGCGCGGTAGCACATTCCGGCGGCGTCAAACACAATGGGCTGGAGCTTGGAAAGGTCAATCTTGCCATCCGTGAGGATGCAATCGGCAGCGCTCTGGTTCACAACCTCCCCTACCAGGATGCCATCGGCCCAGCTAACCACCTTGCATTCAAGTGTAAGAGGATATTCATTGATGATGGGAGCATCTACATTGGGGCTGGGCGTTACCGTAAATCCCACTTTAGCCACCTTGTCCGGCACTTTGAAGCCGCTCACAAGGCCAAAGTAATCGGACTCAGCCACGGTACGAACATCGGCAAAAGACACCGTAAATGCGCCGGTTAGTTCAAGGTTTTCAGTGGTCTTGTGCTTGGACATAGACACAACAATCTTCTTGTAGTCGTACTGTCCGGCCCAGGCGGCCATCATAACATCCGGGTTATGGTCCTTGTCCCAGGTTGCAATCATAACGCACGGCTGGGGCGTTGTCACAAGGGCGTGATCAGGGCCGAAATTCTTGCGTCCGGCCACCTCTTTCAGGGGTTCAGAGTTACTCATAGGGGTATTATTTTGATTTTTGCATCCAACAAAAGCAAGCAGGCCCACCAGGCCCAGCAAAACAATCTTTTTCATAAATTCGGCATTTTTCTATCGCCAAATTTACAAAATAAACCGGATAAAAACTACTGGAATTCCAGGCCCCGTACGGAGATGCCGATATTAATTGGCAGGTGCTGCATTTCACCAAGCGCGGCTTCCCGGAGGTAGCTGCTCTTGAAGTGGAGTGTAAAGTCCATCGTCATCTCCCAGAACTGCCGTTCTTCCTTGGGCTTAGCCATAAAAGCCTGAAGGGCCTCCTGGTTGCAGTCCACAATCTGGAAGGCAATGAAGTATCGGCCCGGCTCAAAAAGGAGAGTCTCTTCAGGCCGCACTACAATATTCTGCGGTTTATCCGACACCTCCACGTCAAAGTACATAGGCTTGTGGAGCACATTGACGAAGGTTTCCGTCTTGGAATCGGCCTTATCAATCCTATAGATATTTATGGCCGATACACACCCCGGAATATGGTTACTGCGCACGGAAAGAAGGATGTCCTTCACCAGGAACGGTTTCCTTACCACGGCAACTGAGCCCAGTTCACGCCCTTTGGGACGGCCCTCCTGCAGGGAGAAACTCACAACGCCGCCAGGGAGTTTAGACCCCGGCCTGAGAAGATACTTTGCCTTGGTGTTCCCACCGACAAATACAGCCGGCGGAAGTTCCTCGTCTTCAAGCACAATCACAACATCCGAAGTCGCTCCCGTAACAGAAAGGGACGCCGGCTTATATGACACGTGGAAAAACTCCAACGTGCACTCCGGGACGGATATTTCAAACTGTCCGTCAGGGGAAGAAATAGTACCTATCTGCAGCCCGGGAACGCCCACTTGGACATATTCCACGGCTTCACCCCTTGTGTTTACAACCTGTCCCTTAACCGGGAAATAATCCTGCGAGAACGCGCAGAAAGGAAAAATAGGAAAAAGAAAAAATGCCAGAAGCAGCCTGATTCTCATAAA
The DNA here is from genome assembly GCA_017550525.1 of Bacteroidales bacterium. Classification (GTDB taxonomy): domain Bacteria; phylum Bacteroidota; class Bacteroidia; order Bacteroidales; family UBA932; genus Cryptobacteroides. Next base: position 27,072 of record JAFZOU010000119.1, on the reverse strand, counting down.
GATTCATTTAGGACCGTCTACTGGCAAAGATAATGCCCGAGTAATCGAGTAATAAAACAGAATTTACTGTATTTGCTTTCCAAACGGGAAAATGCTGCCAAGGGCCATCTTGAAATGCTGGAGGCCGAAAGGGATTCCAACAATTGTGACGCAGAAGATAAGCCCGAACACAAGGTGAAGGGCAGCTATCTCCCACCATCCAAGAAGGATCCAGATAAGGTTCATCACAGTGGAGAGGCACCCGGGCTCATTGGGCCCGTCCACAAGCTCGTGGCCAAACGGCCACAGGGAATAAGTGCCCAGTTTAAAAAGCTGGATGCCAAAGGGAATGCCCACTATGGTGATGCACATTAAAAGCCCCACAATATAGTAGATCAGGGCAATGATGATTCCGCCAAGGATCAGCCAAAAGATATTTCCAAGGAATTGCATATCACTTATTCTTTGAATCCATACAAATTGTCACGGGGCCGTCGTTCACAAGGGCCACTTTCATATCTGCGCCAAACTCCCCTGTCCCAACAGGTTTGCCGATAGCCTCAGACATTGCGGCGCAGAACCTCTCATACAATGGCACTGCAAGTTCGTGTCCCGCCGCCTCTATATATGACGGCCTGTTCCCCTTCTTTGTTAAAGCCATCAGCGTAAACTGGCTCACAACAATGATGTCCCCGCCAGTTTCCACCACGCTACGGTTCATAACACCCTCCTCATCCGGGAAAATCCGCAGCGCCGCAGTCTTTTTCACAAGGTAGTCAATGTCCGCCTCAGTATCCTCCAGTCCCACCCCAAGAAGCACAAGCAGCCCCGGCCCGATGGCACTCTTCACCTTCCCCTCAATTGTCACCGAGGCCGATGATACCCGCTGAATTACTACACGCATAGCTAATGTTTTTTAACATTCAAAGATAGCAAAAATTCCGGCCGATTCTGATTCCCATCCGGATTTTGGGCCATTTTCCCGGACGGAACGCTGTTTTTGCCACATCCATCCGGATTTTTGGCCATTTTCCCGGATGAAACAAGACATTGTTATGTAGGCGGGAGAGGTTGGAGACAACGTACTGCTACAACTTATATTAAATGTCAACAAATCTTTGTAAAATGTATAAAAATGATTATGTTTGTAGAAATGAATTGAATCTATGGAGATACCGAGGGGTAAAACGCGGGAAGATATTAAGGCCCGTGAGAAAATCATCAAAGATTATTATGCTGGATGGATTGCAAACAATCCTTCCAAGACTGTTTGGAACAACTCATTGAATGCAGTAATAAAGGTCAAAGGCATATCAATCAACGAGACATATGAGCATGCAGCGCGCTCTTATGAATCTACGCTTGCGGTTATGGACCTAACAGAGATCCTATCCAATGCCGTAATTGTTTCTCATGGCCCGCACAAGTCAGATGACAAAAATCAAAAAGCCTTCTCGGAAATCTATGTAATGCGATACAAAGGCATACGTTTGATTGTTGGATATCAACCTTCCAAAGGTGATTATGTACAATATAGCATTACTTCCAGTAGTAATAATTCCCCTAATGAGAGAAGAAGGAAGAGAAAGCGGAAAAGAAAAGAAAAAAATAAAAGCCGCCTAGGCTGCGACTTTTGAAGGGGCTCGAATCAAGCATTTGCTCAAAAGGGTTGTCAACCCTTCAGCGAATTCCCCGTGACGATTCCACTACAAAGGTACATATTCTTTTTAGAATAACAAGCACTTGGAGTCAATTTTCACTTTAGTGCTCCACCTCTTCCAGCCACTTCTCAAGGACGGAGCAGTACTTTTCCGTCTGCTCCACAAAGCCGGTGTGTAAGGTAGTTATATCATCAGCCTTATCCTGCCCTCGGACTTTACGAAAGTCTCCGGGTGGGACATGATCACTGCGTAAACCTGTTTGTCAGTCACCGGCTGGCCGTCCCTGCGGACACAGAGGCCCCTTGAATTGATTTCCCGGGCAATCTGCTCCGTCCGCATTCCGTACCCGGAACTAGCCAGGAGGTACACTATGGCTTCTTCAATTTTCATATGCCGATAAATCCTTTCCGTCTCAAAGTTACGGATTATTTGCTAAACTCCGCACATCCCTCCCTTGTAATGCCGATTGGGTGGAGCTTAACCCGCTAACTATCAGCCAGTTACAGAATCCTTTGGGATTACCGGTTTTCCCAAAGAATCCTGTAACATTCTGTGTAACAATCACTTAACCCCCACCGTGCTTATAGCCATTTCATATCTTTGTGCGTGTGGTTCTCCATCCACGAAAAAATGGAGGTATAATTGTCATATCATAATAGTGTGATTGGGATTAGAATGTTGAGCAATAGCAATTATCGGAGTTATACTCTTGAAGAAAGGAAAGAGATTTACTCAAGACCTATCGAAAAACAATTTGTTTCTGTTTTTGAGGATGGAAAAGCGGTTGTGATGAAACATCTCATCAAATCAGTCCTGGCCGAAGACTACAATCGGGTATTAGATGTTGCTAAAGTGCTTGCATTAGATTATCAGATTAAGGTATATATTCTCCCTGAAATCAATGCAAGAGAAAGGATTCTGAGAGGATTGTTTGGATTAAGTATTGACAATGGATACACCCCAGATATAATGATTGATCGAGGTGTCTTTATTGATGTAAAATCTTCACTTATTATTGACAAACTATCTCATAATGCAAGTAAAGCATCCCGGCAATCTGCTTTTGCTTGTATCACAAATCATCGCTTGCCTTTAAATGTTAATCAATTAGATGACTATGCTAAAAGAGTGTTTAGGGGGGAGGCTTACGACAAAGACGAGGTTTTTTTCTTTATAGACGGCAATATATACAAAAAGACCAAGGACAACCTTGGTCTTTAAGGGTCCCCAGTTTCGCGGACTGGTTTCAGCGGTTATTTCTCTCCGCATTGCAAAGATAGTCACTATTTCTTTATTTGCAAATAAAATCTACACATATTCCTTTTCCAAACAAATTTCTTATCTTCGCGTGAACCAATTCATCTGCTATGATTTACGTTGCATCCAGCTGGAGAAATCCTTATTACCCTGAAGTGGTGAAGCGCCTTCGTCAGGAGGGCCACACGGTCTATGACTTCCGCAATCCTCCTCACGGCGGTGCGGGCTTCCATTGGACGGACGTGGACGAAAACGCCCCGAATTGGACGTTTGAGGAGTACGCTCAAGGATTGAGCCATCCCCTTGCGGAAAAGCAGTTCCAGGCGGATTTATCGGCCCTTAATGAGGCCGATACCTGTGTCCTTGTACTCCCCTGCGGCCGCAGCGCTCACACCGAGGCCGGGTGGATGGCCGGCGCCGGGAAGAAGGTTATCGCTTATATCCCTGAGATGGTGGAGCCGGAGCTTATGTACAAACTCTTTGATGCCGTGGTGGGCAATCTGGAGGATCTAGTCCGGGCTTTGTAAGGCCGATAATCAGTACTTCTTGAAGTTATATTTCTCCCTCAGTGCCAGTTTGGTTTCCTCGTCCTGGTGGGTGAAGTAGTTCTTCCAGCCGGGGCAGAAATTGATATGCCAGCGCCAGATGCGTCCGGCGAGGGATTTGGGGTTGTTGTCGTACTTTGCCCTGAAGGGGCAGGTTTCGCAGGGGTATTGTTGTGCCATAGTAATTGAAGGATTCAGAGTTCTTTCTTTAATGGCCAATTCTTCCAACGTGCAGTCCAAAGTGTCATTTTGGCACTTTGGGGCCGATAACTTGGCACTTTGGGGTGAGGACACCAATAAATAACGGTTCTTTAATTCATTTCTCTCACCAAGGATAAGATTTCGGAAGAAAAGAATCAAGTATTCATCAGTAGCCTGAATTCCTCTAGGGTAGTTGTTATAATTGGCCCGTACAAGGGCATTGCGGAAATACCAGGAGTGGTCCTTAAACATATTATTCTTCACTTCAAATCCGAACGATTGAAGATACTTCATAGCGAACACTGCTATCGTACGGGTATTACCTTCTCCAAAAGGATGGATTTGCCACACACCAGAAATAAACTTGGCTATTTGTTCAATGGCCTTATCAGTGTTAAGAGATGAATAATTGACCTGTCTCTCTTGAGAAAAGTCATAGGTCAATGTCTGAGTAATCATTGACGTGCTGGCATACAAGACTGTATCGCCGTCTAAGACCCATTCCCGTTTAGTGATATCATAATCGCGATAGTTACCGGCAAACTTGAATATTCCCTGAAACAAATGTCGATGAATTCTTACTAAATACTCCGGAGAGAATGAAAATGATTTTTCCGTAAGAAGCTCTTCTATACGCGCGGATACTTTATCAGCCTCTTCTGTTCTATTATCCTCAACTTCTGTCCTGGCGGTTTTTGACTTATAATAAGAATCCAGCATCTGTTTGACATCCTCTATAGTGATGTCTCCCTCAATGTGTTTTCTTGCTGTATCAATCAAGTATGCCGATGGCTTTAGCCCATCTACATCCTGAAGGCCAATTGCCGTCTGCCAGGCAGACGCCTTCTCTTTTCTTCCCGGTTCTCCCTGCCGGATATATTCATCAAATTCGCTCATTCTTTAACTGTCGGATAGTTTTTTAAAGTTACGAAAAAATTAGCTCAGAAGCAAGGATTTCAATCACTCCCCCGCATTTTCCACTTTCTGGAACCTTGGCACCATCTTTCCATCATACTCAACTTCTTCAAAGAAGTTTGCGCGGGGGCGGATCCAGTAGCGGTGGTCGCCGTACATTGCCTGGTAGACGACGGCTTCCTCCCCCGTGGCCTCGATGGTGGCGAAGGTCACGAAGCGGTAGAGTTTTCCGTTGCGGAAGTGGCGGTAGTATTCGTTCATAGGTTTTTGGGGGCCGATATTATGGCCGATTTATTTTTTAGGCCGATTCGATTCCGTCATGCCCGACCTGATCGGGCATCTTGTCATTTCGAGCGGAGCGAAGCGTAGTCGAGAAATCTCATTGTCAGAAGATACTCTACTCGCGACCTACCTGGGCTGAAAAATGACCGGGAAAGTATATCTTACAGGGACTGGCTTGCCTTTACTCTTTCCAGGCTTCCATTTAGGAGATCGGGATACAACACGGACGGCTTCTGCATCCAATGAGGGCTCAACACCACGCAACACCGAAACATTCTTGACACTACCGTCAATATCTACTGTAAACTGAACAGTGACACGTCCTTGGGCACAATCTGCTTCCTTTGGATACTTCAGGTGTGAGTTGACCCACTTTGAGAACTCGTTAGCATCTCCGCCATTGAATGAGGGTTTCTCTTCAACCAACTGGAACGGCTCAGTATTCTGATCTTTTTTGATCGAAGCAAAATCAATGCTATATTCTTTAGGCTCCTCTAATAAAGAATCATCTCTTTCACATCTGAAAGCCTCTATAATTGTCGCCTCAGTTAGCCCTTTAAACTCTTCCCTGTTTACATAAATCTCGGTTAACACCCCTTTTATGATCAGAGTATCGCCTCGTTGGATATTCAAATCACGGTAACGTTTTTCTGCGCCCAAATCTTTCTTTAACAAACGAATAGGGATAATATAATCATCTTCTTCAACCAGGAACACAAGATCCCTGTAGTCATCATAAAACAAAGCCCGTATGATAAACTCTCCGTATTGTTTATTTTCGACTAACTCTTTGAGACTAGTTAAATCATAGTCAATACTTGGTCTGACACTAGTCCCGCTTCCGAATGTGAATGTGATGGTTCCTGTCTGCAGTGCCGGGGCATCTGCTTTAATGTCAAAATGAGCGCGGAGTGCAGCAGATCTGGCTGCATTCCAGACACTGTTGTTGGTAATAGATGTCCCTTCTGCTCCTGCAATTGCTTCAGTTACATTACCATACTGATCTACCTTAATAGTTAAGACGACGGTCCCTTCCACAACGGCAGAAGTGGTCAATCTGGGAAGGTTCCCAACAAGAGAACGCCCATTAAGATTCGCCATCGCAGTGCCCTCAGAGCGCTGTGCATAGGCAGAAAAAACTGTCAGCAATATTGCCAATATGATTGTCGTCAACTTTCTCATAACTAATGACTTTTGTAGCAACAAAGATAATGTCTTTTTCTAGAATGAAGTTAACAATCGTCCTCCAGCACATGCCCGCCAGTCCATTCACGGCCCAATGATTCAGTGAAAAACTTCTGTGCGCCATCTTCTGAGAAGAATGTGCGGATGCTCTTATGGACGAAGAATCCATCTTGGAAATACACCTCGGATAGAGCATAGTTTGTGACACTGGAGATCTTCGTCACTACTGCCAGATGACTTCCATCTTCTGCCATAGCAGCATCATAAACCGGGGATTCACTCCATTGGTTCCTAGTATATATGGCTCCCTTCGGTAAACGTGTTAGGTAGTCCTGCAGTGGCGTATCGGTTATCTTTTGTGGTATCTGCGGAAACTCGGCAAGTGTTTTCCAGTTCAATTGTTTTGCTCCAGGCGTAAGTGAGTCTTTGAGGCCATTCTGCTCCTCATTATAGCGGCGATTGGCTTCTTCAATTTCTGCCTTTTGAACTGCATATGGTTTGTATCCGGAGTTAGGATTACTTTTGTTCCACTCTGCCGCCATAGCCATTTCGTCATCTGAAAAAACCCACTCGTCAAGACCAATGCCAGTAGATATAGCGGGTTTAGGATTATCTTCTTTAGCCCAGCGCTCAACGTGTTTCAGACAATTAGCAGCCTCCTCCTTGGTGACTGTGCGCATCCATGTTAAGTTAGGAGGTATGGCCTTGGCACGAAGTATGGACGGATTCTCAATGAACGCCTCGATACTACCACAAAGATAGATAATCTTTTTTCTGGTAACCGGGTTATTGAGAACATTCTCAAGCCTGGTAAGCCAACGGAGATTCACCGGCCGATTATTACAGCGGTTGGTATCAATGTGGTCCACAACCATATGGGGCTCGGGCTCTGGGCCATGAAAGGCCGTGCAGACAACCTGATGGACACGGATATTGCCAGTGAAAATCTTGTATCCGTTTTCTGGATTCTTGGTGCCGAAGCACCAGACATTATCTAGCTTGCTGGGCTGACCTCCTTCTTTGGGAAGGCGGCAGATGGCCCCATTGTCGCGGGCTAGGTATCGGCGACCCTTGTATTCGCATTCGCGGACCTCGTTGTATTGATTAAGGAGATCTTCGTTTTCCATAATGATTCTTTAACTTAGATTATCAATCAACCAACCAATCTCACCTCCTTAATTGCCTCGATGGTAGCATAGGTCACAAAACGATATAGTTTTCCGTTGCGGAAGTGGCGGTAGTATCTTCCATTTACTATAACACTTAGTATACAAAAATACAGAAATCTCTTTTAATATCAATGGCAATTTAAGCAAAAGGACTAAGGCAAATCCTTAGTCCTTAGGGGTCCCCAGTTTCGCAGACTGGTTTCAGCGGTTATTTCTCTCCGCATTACAACTATACTACAAACTCTTTAATTTCCAAATACTCCCCTATATCTCCTCCACCCCCAGCTCCTTAAAGCACCGGTAAGTAGAATCGTAAAACTCCGGCAGCCTGGTACCATCGGCCACATTTCCTTCCGGAACGCAAATCACCATCCCCTGTCGCGCACGAGTAAGCAGCACGCGATACGCATTCAGCTGATACGCCCGCCCCTCGGCCTGGTTAATATTCTGCCACCTATCACTCCGGAAATTAAAATGCTGCCAGCAGTGCTTCACCGGATCATACCTAAAATCCCCATCCCACACTAGACACGTCCAGTCCAACTCAAGCCCCTGAATATCAAACTCCGTAGCCACATCCTCCAAAAACAGCGACGACCGTATATCCGTGATAGGATTAAGGAACCACGGAACAATATCGGCCTGAGAACGAATATCAATCGCCAGCGGCTTCAGACGGAAAGCCTTGGAAGAAACCAGAATCCCGTACCGCTCAGACCCTCTGGCATGAGAACGCAGCCACGCCTTAGCCCTATCCAAATCCCTGGTAAGAACAATAGGATAACGCTCCTTAATCTCGGCATAAGTAGCTCGCGCCCCGGCAAAATCCAAATCCAGGAACTGGTGCACAAACAAAGACAAAGTCTCTGCCCTATAAGACCGCTGAGATACCGCCAAATGCAGATTCCGCTCCATGTGAACATTAGGATTACCAGAAAGAAGCTTAGCCACATTCCCCTCCGCGTACTCCTTATCCGTGAGACGGTCCGATATATACACCTGCCAATCCGGGAACGTTTCGTTCAAAGCCTGAATCCATAGACCAATTCCACCTTCGCCGGAATTAATTTCCTGTCCTCCACCAACAAGACACACTATTGTTGCCCAGTCCTTATGCTGATCCAAGGACCAAATAAGGAATTCGCCTTCCGACATAGGGAAACCCGCCAGACCCTTTTTTCGGGCAAGCCAGGCGCTAAGATGACGCATATCCCACATGCGCTGGGCCTCATCAAAAATAGCCACATTCTCTACCTCGGCGGCAGTTGCTTTTGCAGCCTTAGAGACCTTTGCGGGGTCAATTTCAATGACATTACCCTGAATAGGCTGCTTGAGCTTTGCAAGCATATTATCACGGTAGCGGTGGATTATCTGGATAAACCGACTCACCTGACGTTCAGCCTCAGTCTTTGTGCACTTATTGCCGGCATCCTTCTCCTTTTTCACCTTATCTCGCGCCAGAGCCTCTGTGAGCACTTTCACCAGCGGACCATTTCCGGAAAGATACACAGCAAGGTCACCCTGCTCCTGCTGAATGGCAACGTTAAGGCCAACAAGAGTCTTACCCGCGCCAGGGACACCTGTGACAAAGCAAATGCTCTTCTGATGGTTTTCCTTAGAGCGTTTAATCACATCCAGAATAAAGGCCGTGCAGGTGTCAATTCCGGCTTTATCGGCCTCATGCTTAGTGATGTCCTCTACACTGTGATTCATATAGAGGGCAGAGGCTGCCTGGATAATTGTAGGAGTGGGATTATAACGGCTGTAGAGCCATTCGTGAGTTTCAATTGAGGGATGTTCCGGCTCATGCTCAAGGATGGCCTTGATAATGCCTAGGAGCGTTTGGGAGTTAGAGAAAAGAGGATTGTAGACTTTGTCGTCATACTGGCACTGGAAACTGTTTGAGTACTCTTTTGCTTCAGTTGCAACAAGGATAGGGACTATTACAAGATTCCGGCTCTCCTCATGGAAATTCTTAAGATCCAGGGCATAGTCCCAAACCTGCTCTTTGTCGTTGACAAGATACTCGTCAGCGCCTGCTTTGAACTCAATTGTAAAGACAATCCCGTCTACAAGAAGGACAACGTCTACACGCTTTCCAAGACGCGGAATTGTGTACTCAAAAACTATCTGACCAGACTTCCCAAGACCTTTCAGAGTGTCCTTCATTATGGCAATTTCTTCCAGCCATGCGTCACGCTGCTCCTGAGTAAGGTCAAACTCATTATATGCACTCAGACGGCCCAGAATGCCTTCTGCATCCTGAGAAAGAAAACTACTGCATGTTGCGCTGTAATAAAACCGCTGCATCAAACTGGGAAATCGCTCTCACAAATATAAGAATAATCTTGTGGAAAACTGCGTGCTTTGGGCAGCTGATTACCTAAAAATGGCGTTTTTGCGGTTGCCACATGCCAAAAGGGCATTTAAACCCGGGGAAACCGGTAACCAGCTGCCCCTTAACCTATCGGCTTTTTATTGAGATTTCTCGACTGCGCTCGAAATGACAACGTCAGATGCCCGATCAAGTCGGGCTAGTGAAGCTTCTAGTAGGAGTTAAGCATAAAACTCTTCTGAAAATTCAGTATTGTATAACATCCTTGGAAGTAGAATAGAAAAGGCACATCATTTCTGATGTGCCTTGGATCTTTGCCTCAGTCTTGCACAGCTCCAGTTTACCTAAAGGTGAGCCCCGCCCAAACGAGGACTTTTGTATAATGGCTTATTAGCCCTGAAAACTGCGTCTTATCAGACCATTGCAAAGGTAATGCTTTTTTCTGAATCGGCAATAATAAAGTGAGATTTCTCGGCTCCGCTCGAAATGACAAAAGAGATGCCCGATCAGGTCGGGCATGACGGAAATTAGGGCTGGTATGACCGGGCATAACGAAAATAATGTTATATTTGTTTTGGAAAGACTGGGTCGTCGGAATCGGCCGGGAATGAAATAAGGAGTATGGTAAGTCTTCCGTGTCTTGGAAGCAGCTCCCTTCACAAAAAGACTATTGTTTTTAATCTGCTTAAGGCATACTGAATATGGTGCCTCTCTCATTTGTCATTGACCTATGGATATTCCTACAGGAGATAGCCCACAAGACATTCGTATTAGACGAAGAGTAATATCGAACTTCTACAGAGAATGGAAAATAGCAAATCCATCTCGTAGTTGTTTCAATCATTCATTAAACGAGTATATAAATATTCGTTTCGTATCTATTACAGAAACATGCACTCATGCTTCAAGAACATATAATTCGACTCTAGCTGTACTTCTTCTTGATGAGATCTTAGAAAATGCAATTAAGGTTGGCGAGGTTCCGGCAAAAAACAATGGTAATCAAAAGCCATTTGATAAAATGATTGTTATGCATTATGATTGCCATAGCATCGGCTTAGTAAAGATGACCATTGGTGTGCGTCGAGGCAATCATGAAAAGGTTCAGTATTGCATAACAGCAATCAAAAAATAAAAAAGGATGCTTTCGAAAGCATCCTTTATTCTTGCCCCAAGAAAACGCGTGGGATTTTTACCAAAGGTGAGGCTCGAGGCGGGGACTTTGCACTTAGCGAATTACCTCATCCTAATACGCGGTTTATTTCTCATTACAAAGGTAATGCTTTTTTCTGAATCGGCAATAATAAATTGAGATTTCTCGGCTTCGCTACGCTCCGCTCGAAATGACAACGTCAGATGCCCAATCAAGTCGGGCATGACAGCCAACGCAGTCGGGCACGACATATATCATATCGGCCATGACAAAACGCCCCCCTGTTTCATTCATTTTTCCCGGAAAAAGATTATCTTTGTTTCCCGTTAGTTAGTAAAGGCAGTTTTTTTATGGACACCCATCTTAAAGAACCCTATGATGCGCCCCAGTCGCAGCTTCTTCAGCTGCAGCACGGCTCCGCGGTCCTTCAGGTCTTCAGTCCCAATGGCCTGGGAGAGAGAGACCCCTATACACCTGATGACACCAACCCCTTCCTCGGCGGTTAGACTACCCTTAACCAAATGCAGACAATGAAGACAATCAATCACATACTGGCGGCGGTGCTGCTTGTACCCTGCGCCGTCCTGTTTTCCTGCTCCAAGGGTGTGGACCCCGTAGAGGAGAGCCCCGCAGAGGAGACATCCCCCGAAACGGAGGAATCCCTGGACGTCATCTTCACGGCCACCCTGGCCCCCAAGGATGGGGCCGCCACCAAGGTCATCACCCCCGGTACGGATGCCCAGGACAAGGAGGTGCTCAACGTGTCGTGGGCGGTGGATGAGAAGATAGCCATCTACTACCAGAAGACCGACCTCTCCTACAAGAGGGGATATGCCGATATCACCGCGGTGGATCCCGTGACTGGTGTGGCAACCGTGGAGGCCCACCTCTCCGATCCTTTGGGCGGAAAGGCGACGTTCATCTATCCGTTCACCCTAATGAAGACTGACGGAGAGATGAATATGACTCCATTCAGACAGCAGAATGGCACCATAGACTATATCAGTGCTAATCTTGACGCCGCCACCACGACTGGCACCATTGTCGTTGATGGAGGAACGGCAACTGTAAGCGGCTCTATCCAGATGGAGAGCCAGTGCTGCATCTGCAAGTTCAACTTCACGGGCATGAATGCCGACCCCACGGAGAACTACTACGATATCACCATCACGGAAAAGGAAGGAGGGAGCACCGTACATAGATACATTGCCACCAATATTGCCAAGGGAAATCTGGGAGAGGTCTATATGGCACTCTTCGGAGCTGAGAATAAGGATTTCACATTCTCCATCCAGGGAAATCATAAGAATGCTCCTGATGACCAAGCGGCAATGGCGAAAAGATCCTATTCCAGATCTATGGCAGGCGTCACGCTCTATGCCAAGCGCTTTTACCGCAGCCTTACCATCAATTGCCCACGTACTCCGGACAATCCTATCGTCATCCGGGACGGAGATTCGGTGACCCTCGAAGACGTTTATATACAATCCTCGGAAGCAGGTATAACCTGTGAGGGCGATGCCACCATCTTCCTTGATGGTGAAAACTATATTTCAGCAGGTGGTGGTTACGCTGCCATACAAGGCAACGGCTCACTCAGTATCCTTGTCAGCGGTTCTCTGGAAGCCCATGGTGGCTCCGGGGCGGCGGCCATCGGTTCTGGTCTTAATGGCACTTGCGGCAGTATCTCTATCGGCGGTAGTATTACCGCATTTGGAGGAGAAAACGGTGCCGCTATCGGTGCAGGATACAACGGCGCATGTGGCGATATCATCTTCAACGGTGGTATTATTACCGCATATGGAGGACGTTACAGTGCTGCTATTGGGACGGGATCCGATAGCTCGTGCGGCCATATCAACATCATCGGTGGCAAAATCTACGTTTATGGAGGAGAGTTTGCAGCTGCCATCGGATCGGGACTAAGAGGCTCATGCAAGAACATCGATATTCCCGCAGGTATTAACTTTATGCATGCGGAGAGGATGAATGATGTCGGTGATATTCTTTGCCTCGGTTACGGTTATAATGGGACTTGCACCGGTCATATCAACATCAATGGCACTATTTATTATGATGCATGCACTTTCATTGGTGGAGGTAGTGCTGTTCTTAGATCAAGGATAGTGGAGTATGACCAAAAGACTGGTGAATTAGTTTATGAAAACTGAGCATAAATCCGATCTGTCTAAACAACATCATTAAAATCAATGAGACAGGCCCCTGCCATTGGCGGGGGCCTGTCTGTCTCTACCCTACCCATCGGCATGAATGAGATCTCTCGGCTACGCTCGAAATGACAGAGGAAAGAGATCCTTCGCTTCGCTCAGGATGACAAAAAAGATGCCCGATCAGGTCGGGCATGACGTTATCACATCGGCCCTGACGTCCCTACCTCCCTGCCATCCTCTTCAAGTACTCCCTAAGTGCCGGGTCTTCGCAGTACACAAAGCAGCCTTTCTGCCCACGCGTCAGCAGCGTCTTGTAAGTGTTCAGGATGAGCCTTCGGGCATCGGCATCACTGGCGGTCCTTATGCCGGAGGATTTGTCGTCACCGGAAATGGCGCTCTTGTCCGTTTGAACACGGCCCGATGCAGCGTCATACGTGAGGTCCTTCCCTATCAGCACGCCAACATAGTCAAACTCCAGGCCCTGGGCAGTGTGGATACAGCCAACCTCCTCAAAAGACCTTGGGTTGATAGCCCAAATCTTGTCATTGGCAAGGTTCCACTTGGCCTTGAAACCGCCTTCCAGTTCAATATCAATGTCTCCCCTGCCGTTCTTTACATTCCAGTCATAGCAGTAGCCAGCCACCATCCTGGCCTTGTTGTCTGAATTCCTTTCACGCAGGGCTTCGCGCATCTCGGAGGCGCTGTCAAACACACGGAAATCATAGTTGAGTTCCTTTAAATCCACATCCACGGTCTCCTCGTTGCGTTGAAGAAGCCTGTCGATAAACTGGATATAGGCGTCGGAGCCGTTGCAGCGGAACTGGGAAGTGAGCCTTGTCTCATCGCGCATGATGATCCTGGAACCAAGTTCCCCGCACCACTTTGTGATTTCCTCCACGGACCCGATATCCTTGGTAGTCACCGCCTGGTCCTCGTCAAGCATGAATATGGTAAGGAGGGATGCGCCGATGCACTCCTTCACCTGATTCTCACCATTCCAGTCACCGTACATCTTCTTCACAAGACGGTGGGCCTCATCAACGATAAGACAGTCATAGGCATTAGCCGGGACCTGCGAAAGACCAAAAGGAGAACGGAAAAGAAGGCCGATATCGGCAATGTTCTCAGCCTTGTTCTGGGATAGGATGGAAAGGAACGCCTGCCTTGGGGCGCTGTTCTTGGTGACGTACGCGGCGTTGCAGGAACAGGTGATGAAGTGCATCAGGAGATTCACGGCAAGGACGGACTTACCGGTCCCAGGACCGCCCTGGATGAGGATGGTGCGCTTCTTCCTGTCTTTCAGGCACTGAAGCATGGTGCGGATGCACATGTCAAAGCATACGGCCTGCTCGTCCAGAAGGTCAAACACTGGAGTCCCTCGGACCATGGTGGAAAGGGCGTCCTGAAGGGATTTGGTGGGCTTAATCCTGCCGTGGTCTATGAGATAGAGAAGGTCTCCGCGGGAAGACTTCCTTGTGACATACTTCTTGATGAAGGCGTTGAACTGGCGGGACTCGTTCATGATAAAGAACGGGGCCGTGGTGAACCAGTCCTTGTATATATCGGCCGATAAAGCGCTCCTGTACGCCGGCATGTAATTGTGAAGGTACGCGCACGGCACAAGGCGGATTCCCCCGGCCTGAATCACTTCAGAGTAGTTTACAAGGAAACGGGAGTAGGAGTACGCCTGATAGGAGGGATGGCAAACTATACGGTTGTCTGAGGCAACGTAAGTGCGGACGCTGAAATGCATGTCATCATCAACAACCTCCGCCTTGGTCCACTGCTTCAGTTCCACTATTACGATGTTGTCCTTGCCGGTAGAATCGGCCCCCATGATGATGAAATCCACGCGTTTTGAGGTCTGCGGGATATTGTACTCAATGGCAATCTGGACGTCATCGGCAATATCATTGTCATCCACTATGTTCCGCATGAACTGCATGGAATTCTGCCAGGAGGCGAATTCCCGCTCCTGCCCCGCAGAAAGCCCCCTCTCCCTTACCAGGGACAGGATCTTATCGGCAATGACATTATTCCTCACGTCCTCCACGAAGACGCGCTTAGTGCCATTATAGACTATCATAAAAGTGAGTTTGCTCTCACAAATATAAGAATAATCTTGCGGAAAACTGCGCTAATCTCTATATTTGTTTTGACGGTAGCGGTCGTCGAAATCGGCCGGTAATGAAACAAGGAGTATGGTAAGTCTTCCACGTCTTGGAAGCGGCTCCCTTCAAATCAAATAAACACACAATCACATCGCATATGCGATATGCAATTAATTTATCAATTTCATTGTAAAATAATATTATTATGCTATCTTTGCAATATAAAACAGCAATACATTATGTCAACAACTGCAATTTCAATCCGCCTTGATTCGGACATCAAAAAACAATTTGACAACCTTTGTAAGGAATTCGGCATAAGCACAAATGCCGCATTCAACTTGTTCGCACGTGCTGTTGTACGGGAGAAGGCAATCCCTTTCTCCATATCAATTGGCAGTGAATCTGAGAAAAGATCTATCGCTGCACAAAATGCACTATCTACAAGTCAAGTCCTATCGGCACAAGAAGCGCACGAATGGACAGATGATGAAATAGACCAGTTAATTGCAGAACACAGAAGTAAAAAAAGAAAACAATAGATGATATACGCAGTTATTGACACAAATGTATTAGTTGCCGCAGCCAAATCTCATAAACCATATTCATCAGCATCCCAGGTACTTACGTTAGTATTCTCTGGAATCATCCAGCCGCTTGTTTGTGATGAGATTCTGGAAGAGTACGAGAGTATCCTTAATCTTCCGGTACTTGCTATCCCAGAGGAGGTATCATCGGCAATACTATCAAAATTCAAAGATGATTAATATCCTGACCGAACTTGGGATAATTTGAAAGAAAAATCCGAAAGTTAAACAGCAGGGGGTGCCATCTGAGGGTACTCTGAGGCGGGGTGGTGCGGTTTAAGTTTCGGAAGTAAGGGCGGAGTGGATGTTTGCTATGGCGACTTCCGGCTGGAGGGCAATGTGCAGCGGCATCTCACGCGGGGTGACCTCGATTAGGCTTGTGAACCCGGCCTTGAGGAGTTCCGCTTTGGCGTCTATGCGGCCGGAGACAAGGGTGACGGGGATGCCGCCGGCGCGGCGGAGAACGCCCATGGGAACCTTGCCGTGAAGGGTCTGGAGGTCGGAACTGCCTTCGCCGGTGATGATGAGATCCGCCACCTTTATCTGCTTGTCAAAGTGGACCAGGTCCAGGATGCGGTCAATGCCGGAGGTGATTGTGGCGCCAAACCAGCCCACAAGCGCGCCGCCAAGGCCGCCTGCTGCGCCAGCGCCGGGAAGATTTGTGATGTCCCTGCCTGTCTCCTGGAGGATTATTTGGGCAATTTGGGTGAGACGGTTCTCAAGGATGTCAATATCGGCCCCGGTTGCGCCCTTCTGAGGGGCAAAGACACGCGCGGCACCGGCCTTTCCGGTGAAGGGATTATCCACGTCCGAGAGAAGCTCTATCCTTGCCCCTTTTAGCGCTTCACGGATGCCGGTAACCGACATCATTCCTTCCCCGCCGTCGCAGGTTGCGGTGCCTCCAAGGCCGATTATAAAGTGGTCTGCGCCGTTTTTCCTTGCAGCCATGAGGAGTTCCCCCACTCCCCTTGTGCTGGCTTTGAGGGGGCTCAGTTCCTCTTTCCGGAGGAGTTTCATCCCGCAGGCCTCGGCCACTTCAATTATGGCGGTGTCCCCTTTGAGGGCGTATTTTGCCTGCACCTTCCGTCCAAGGGGGTCCGTGACTGTGGCGGTTTGGATCTTTCCGCCAAGGGCCTCCGAGAGGATCTCCACCGTGCCCTCTCCGCCATCGGCCAGAGGGATTGTAATTATTTCGGCGTCGGGGCATGATTCCATTAATGCGTGGCCGATAGCCCCCGCCACCTCCCTTGCGCTGAGGCAGCCCTTGTAAGAGTCCGGTGCTACGATTATCTTCATTTCAGTACAAAGATAATCATTTTATGTAAAGGAAGTGGGTGGTGCCTGGTTAGAGGCAAGGGATTAGGTGGGAGCTAATTGATTGAAACACAATGAGTTGCACAAGTATTTGGGATTACCGGTAATCCCAAAGAACTCTGTAACTAACTGATATTTAACAACTTAAGCCCCACCGCATCGGCATTACCATAGGGGGTGTCTGCATTACAACAGCCCCCCGCTCTATTTCCCTTCTCCTTCCGGGAGGTAGATGTCAAGGGTTTTGATGATGGAGAGGATGGTCTGGTAGAACATCACGTTGGAGCCGCGGAGGGTGGTCCAGTGGTCCTCGGAGGCGCTTCCGCGGAGGAATTTGTCCGTGTAGATGGTTCCGAAGTTCCCTATGCAAACTTCCACCTCACCCTTGGGATTGACCCTGAGGGCCCTTATGGGCTTGGTTTCCGTGTAGCCTTTGGCCTTGTCGAACACGAGGGCCTTTATATCCTGCTTTTCCTGGCGGTTGTTGGTGGTATTTATGAAGCCTCCGGCGCCTTTTATGATGTCACGTATGGCATCGTGGAGGGCGTTGGCGGCGTTAAGGTACTGGTTGGAAAGGTTCAGAAGTTCGGTATTCATAGTAGTTTATTATCTATTCCACGGGGATATATTTCCGCTCAATGGTGCTGCCGTAAGTAAAGATGTTGTAGCCGGGAGATATGTCCTTCATCTTCAGGCTCTCGAGGGTCTCGTAGCGGACTCCCTTGTAGATGGTTGTTTCCGTGGCGTGATCGTGGCCGGAGAGGACCACATCTACGCCTGTGCGGGAGAAAAGATCGGCCAGATCATAGGTCTCCTCAAGATTATAGTTGCCGGTAGAGAACTGGGTGTTGTCCCGCTTCCAGAAATGCGTGTGGGTGAAGACGGTGATATGGCTGTACTGTCCCCTGGCCTCCGAGAGGATTTTCTCCGCCCAGGCGCGCTGGTCTTTTCCAAGGGTGCCGCCGGCCGATTCAAGGCTCACAAAGAGGTCCTTACCGCGACTGGGAGTTATGACCTCAAACCAATAAGTGGCGGTATGGAAACGGGCAAT
This sequence comes from Bacteroidales bacterium, assembly GCA_017550525.1. Classification (GTDB taxonomy): domain Bacteria; phylum Bacteroidota; class Bacteroidia; order Bacteroidales; family UBA932; genus Cryptobacteroides. The sequence goes on along the minus strand of JAFZOU010000119.1, from coordinate 9,156 downwards.
CCAGTGGGGCCATTCGCCAAAATATATGTCGTGGTTCCCGGCGGTGGGAAAATGCTTGTAGCCTGCCTCTTCAAGCGGGGCAATATGGCTCTGGAATACGCCCAGCTGCCCTTTGTCGTTTACGCAGTCGCCAAGGTTGATCCAGAATGGGGCGGCAGTATTATCGGCCTTCAGATCATTCACAAACCCGTCCAGATTGGCGGTTTCCTTTTCCGTGACGTGGGCGTCGGTCATTACGTAGACGCGGTATTCATCGGCCGGGACGGTGATGGAGGCGAATCCCGCCTTGGCGTTGTATTCCATGGACTGTGCAAAGCGGGCGTCAGGGTCACCGCTCCGGGTGTAGATGAAGCCCAGCATATCAACGTTGCAGGAGCTCAGGCAGAGAGCCATCAGTATGATAATAAGGGGCTTTCTCATAAGGCAAAGCTGTATTTAAGGCCGATCCCAGCGGTGAATCCGTACCAGGAAGCAACAAGGTGGAACATTCCGGCGGGCTTGATGTTCAGTTCCCCTGTGACGGAGAGATTCTGTGTGACGCTATAGTAGCCTTCCAGGAAGAAGATGGGCTGCATTGCGCGTTCAACCTGATAGCGGGAGTAGTTGGCCACTCCCCCGGTTATGTTCCAGGGAGAGCCGCTTTCTTTGACACTGTATGCTATCCTGAAGACCGGGTCTATGGGCTCCACAACCTTGCTGGGACTGGCGGCATCCAGGATCCAGCGGACGCTGATGCCCAGCTGCGCGCTGAAATGAGCAGCCCGCCAGCCGGCACCTACTGCAGTGAGCCATTCAGTGACGCCGTATCTGTAAAAGCCGCCGTAATAGCCGGTTATATCGGCAAAAAGTTCTCCTTTTTTAAGCGGGAACGCTGGCTGGACCTGCAGGAGGCCTGTCATAACGCCGGGGCTGAGGCCCTGGATGCCGGTGAGGATGTCCAGCTTTTTAAGGACCGGAAGGCTGGCCTGAAGCGCCCCGCCACCATATCCGCCCCACGTGCGGTTCTGGCCCCCGATGCCTATCACTGCTAACTCGTAGGAGCGGGGGGTGTCGGCAGTTTTGCCGGGAACTCCTGCCTTCAGCGGAAGTGTTCCCAGCATCAGCGCCAGGGCAATCATCGGCCATTTCATATTCCGGGCTACTTAATCTCCACGGGGTCCCAGCCAAAGTCCTGGTAATACTTGGCGGGGATGCCCTCGGAGGCCACAAATGCAGCGATGGCGGCTTCCCTGTCGGCCTTCTTCATGTCATCGTCGGAAAGGCGTTCGAGGAAAAGGTTGTAGAGATCCCCGAAGATTCCCTTTGCGGTGGGATGGAAGGATGAGCCGTCGGTTACCTGGTCAAAGGCGGTGACGGAGTAGGTGCCATCATCGGCCTTTGAAACGTGCATAAGGCCGGGATGGCTGCCGCCGGAGATAAACTTAAGCACCTCACCTTCAAGGTTATAGTTCTCTACGCAGAAGTCTCCATATACCTTGATGTCGGAGGGATCTGATTCATCCGTTGCCACTATGGTGGCGTAAGGGATGCAGTACATGGCCGGGGCGTAATTCTTTCCTATCTCCCTCATGTAAGTGTCAATGGCTTTGGCCGCTGAAGCGGTAGTGAGGGCGTACTGGCTGTTGTCCTGGAACTTGTAGGCGGTGATCTTGCCGCCTTCCACCTTTACGTCCGTGACTCCGGGATTGCCAAGGTCTGAGTAGCACACGCGGTACCAGCCTTCCCCAAGGGGCTCGATGGATTCCACCGTTGAGACATCTGAAGGGCCGTCCTGGAAGCCTGTGCGGAAATACCAGAATGAGTAAGTCTCATCATAATCCGCTTCCCAGAGGGTATTAAGGATTTCATTGGAGACGGTGCTCTTGAGGTAGTCGTCGGTCATGGGCTTGTTACAAAGGACATGCTCATAGAAGTCAGTTATGAAGGCGATGTCTTTCTTCTGCCTGTTTTGAGAGCAGGAGACTATGGCCAGCGCGGCCGCTGCAATGATAAGGATACGTTTCATTGTTATAGGTTTTTGTGCTGATTCAGGATATTCAGGAGGGCCGATTCAATGACCTTGTAGCCGGAATAACTGGGATGGATAGTGTCCGGGGAGAGGTCGGTTCTTGGGGCGCCGTTTTCATCGGCCATAATTACCTCCAGGTCTATTAGGCCGATACCGCTTGCGGCCGCGTATTCACGGATTTTTGCGCTGAGGGATGCAACCTCCTCACGGGTTCCGGTGATGGCAGGACGCCAGCCTATGTGGTCTGCGGGAACAACCGTGGCTAGCACGGGGATGATACCGTGGGATACGGCAAGTTCACACATTGAGGCGATGTTTCCAAGGATGTTATCAAGGGAAATGTAACCGGCGTTACGGGCTATGTCGTTGATGCCCCCGATGATCACAACGTACTTGGGACTGTGGTCCAGGACATCCCTCCGGAAGCGGACCAGCATCTGGGAGGTTACCTGGCCGCTGATTCCCCTTCCAAGGATGTTGTTCTCCTTGAAGAAATCAGGATCCATGGCTGCCCAGCCTGCTGTGATGGAGTCTCCCATAATCACTGCAAGGGGCCTGCAGCCCCCTGCCGCCTCGTTCTGTGCCGCATAGGCGCCAAACTGTGCCCAGTCATAGAACGGCACTTCTTCCTGCGCTAACGCTTTTGGCGCCGCCATCAGGATGGCAATAAGAAGGATGGAGATCTTGGTTTTCATTATTATGGGGCCGTATTTCATACAAATATACTAAAAAAGTGAGAACTTGCCCTGGCTTACGTGTAACCTCCGAAACTTAAACAGCAGGGGGTGGCCTCAGAAGGGATTCTGGGAGGGGGTGGTGTCGTTTACACTATGTTCCAGTAAGGGGGTAAACGACAAAAAGGGCCTTGTGGAGGCCAAAGTGCGGTTTAAGTTTCGGAAGTGGGTAGTCCGGCACTGTAACGGCAGGACCTATGCCCTTCGGACGGCGTAGCCGCCCGTGGCTTCGTGATGACACCCCAAAAATCAAAGATTTTCGGGGGCCCCGTTTTGCCCACCCGAGGGATAGGACCGAAGGTCCGTACCGGTCCGAAGGGCATAGGGCTGCCGGAAGAGACTGACTACGGGTGGAGGTTAAGTTGTTGATACACAGAAAGTTACGCAAGTGTTTGGGATTACCGGTAATCCCAAAGAACCCTGTAATTAACTGTAAATCAACACTTTAATCTGCACTGCATCGGCATTACCGGCAGGGCTAGCCCCTGCGGCGGACAACGCCCACGTAGATGAGAAGGACTATATTCATCATGAGGGAGTAGAGGATGGCGGGGATAGCCATTTCTTCGTTGGCAAAGATGAAGGGGCTGGAGGCAATGGCTATTGCCTGGGCAGCGTTCTGCATGCCCACTTCTATGACCACGGTGCGGCGCTGGGCAGCGTCAGTGCGCACAAGACGTGACAGGAGCGAGGAGCACGTTATGGCCACAATGATAAGAGCCGTGACGCAGAGCCCAAGGATGCCGATATTATCCAGTATGGTCTTGTGATGCTGAATATAGAAAATGGTAATGAGCACCAGTAGCAGCGGGAAGGCCAGCTTGCTAAGGACCTTGTCCGTTTTTTCGGCAGCCTTTGGAAAGGCGTAATGAAGGCCGATTCCAAGGAGCACGGGAACCAGCATCATAACAAGGTTTTGCTTGATGAGATTGCCTATGGGAAGGCTAATGCCCACACTCTCCCCCACCAGACGCGTTGCAATGCCCATGATCACGGGGATGGTGAAAAGCGTGATGATGCTGCTGAGGGCCGTGAGGGTGACGGAAAGCGCAACATCGCCTTTGGCCAGTTTGGAGAATACGTTGGATGAACTGCCGCCGGGACAGCACGCAATGAGAATAAGGCCGATAAAAAACACCGGCGTGAGCTTAAAGGCCCAGGAAAGGCCAAGCGCTATGAGAGGAAGCAGCACCAACTGCCCGAAAAGGGCAATTACAATGGGCCAGGGGCGGGTTACGACCCTTCCGAAGTCTTCAAACCTGAGCGTGAGCCCAAGGTCGAACATTAAAAGAGCAAGTATGGGCAGTACAATCCAAATAGCCATAACCAAACTTTTTTGGACTGTGAAGTTACTACTTTATTTTCATCTCCCGCCTCTTTTCCTCATAATACTGGTGGCGTTTGGGATTTTCCGGAAACCAGCCCCTGAGGACACGCTTTTCCTGAAGGAACATCTCGTGGATGCCCCAGATGCAGCAGAATGCAAAGCCTCCTATTATGATTGACAGTATCTGGTTTTTCACAAAAAGGGACAGTCCAAGAAATGCCAGCCCGGCCACAAGCCATATCCACCAGCTCTTCCTGCCAAGTTCATACTCCATCTTTATCACAAGGGGGTGGCATATCCCTATGCTCAGGAATACGGCCGCACCCACAATTATTCCGCTGAAATTCATACTATTTGCTTTGAGTATGCAAAGTAAAGGAATCCCAGCGGTTTCTTTTAGGGATATTTATATGCCGATTAGGACTTTTAGTTCCTTCCCTCCTCAGTTGAAGAGATTGATGAAAAAATGGTTATATTTGTAAGGATAAACTCTAATTCACATGAAAACCATTAAAGAAGTCCTCTATGAGTGCCAGGCCAATAAAACAGCTGTGCTGGCAACCAATTTCTATAACTATGAAACGCTCCTCTGCGTAGCCAAGGCCGCCCAGGCAATGAATGCCCCCGTGATGCTCCAGCTCACCCGCTCTTCCATTGACTACATGGGCCTTCATACGGCTTACAAGATGGGTAGGCAGGTTTTGGCCGATTACGGCCTGCAGGGCTACATCCACCTGGACCACGGTCCCAGCCTGGAACTTGTCCAGCGCTGCCTGGATGAAGGTTTTGACTCCGTTATGATTGATGCATCGGAGAAGCCTTTCGAGGAGAATGTGGAGACATCGGCCAAAGCGGTGGAGATGGCAAAGCCGTACGGGGCCAATGTAGAGGCAGAGCTCGGTTACGTGGCTAAACTTGGCCAGGAGCAGGGCGGCGGCTTCACCACCCCTGAGCAGGCCGTTGAGTTTGTGAACAGGACGGGGGTATCGGCCCTGGCGGTGTCCATTGGATCGGCCCACGGATTCTATAAACTTCCTCCTCACCTTGACATCCCCCGCCTTGCCGCCATCCACGCTGCAACGCCCGTGGCGCTTGTTCTGCACGGTTCTTCAGGCATTCCTCACGACCAAGTGAAGGACGCCATCCACAACGGTATTGTGAAGGTGAACCTTGCAACGGAAATCAAGGACAACTTCATGCGTGCCCTCAAGAAAGTGCTGTCAGAGAGCGATGAAATTGACCTCAGGAAGGTATTCCCCAAGGCAATGGATCCAGTGGTGGAACTCCTGAAGGAGAAGTATCAGGTAATGAAGGGATAATCCCCTACCAGCCGTAGTTCAGGATCCTTGGGGCTGCCGTGAGGGAGATCCAGGCCCAGAAAAGGCGGCCGTCATTGGAGGCCCTTTTCAGGAGCTGCATATTCTTAGTGCCTACCATATAGGAAAGGCCCATAGACAGCGTGACGTCCTTTATGAAGGACCAGGAACCCTGGAGTTCAAACTCGTGACCAAGCGTGCTTCCAATATCATAAAGCTTGGTTGCAATGGCAAGATAATGATACTGAAGGCCTATGTTCATCCCGGACATAGGCTTTACGTTTACCCCCGCAAAGGCGTTCTGGAGACCGGGGCTGAAGCCGTTCACGTAGGTGCTCATGTAGAAGAAATCCATTGCACCGTAGAACTTGTGATGGGAGCCGTAAACGGGGTTGAAGCCTTTAATTACATCGTGCTGCACAAGGCCGATATGACCGGGCTGAGGCACGGCGTAGGTGTCGTCTCCGCTCAGGAAGTCGTAGCCGGCTTCGAAGCCAATCAGTTTCCAGGGGTTGTAGGCTGCCCTGGCGCTGGCCATCCATGCATCCAGGCGTATTCCTTGCTCGTTTTTACCAATTTGCCTGTAGTATGAGGCCTCCACTTTGAAGTTCTCTGGGGCGTATTTTGCATAGCCGCCAAACACATGCTGCCATTCTACATGGGCATCGGCCCCTTCCGCGCCCGCCTGCATACCTATATTAAGGAACATAAGGGAAAGGCCCACGGGAGCCACCGGGAGGTCATAGTGGTACCACGCCAGCTGCATGGTTTTGTATGGGGCCGATCCTCCGGGATAGTAGGTGCTGCCGCGGTTGATATTCTCTGCGCTCTGGTTGAAGGCCCCTGCAACGTGGAATTTATGCCCGTAACCCTCGAATCCGGCAATTATTACGTCGTGGGAATTGCCCGCCATATTCCAGTCATTGGGGCCGATAATACGTTCGTCGTCATAGCTCAGCGCCTGCCTTCCAAGCTTTGTAAAGAGGCCGAATGGAGCGTTTAGCTTTATCCAGGCTTCGTGAACGTTGAAGGAGCCTTTATCGGCCTGTCCCCATATGCCGGAGTGCTGCATCGAGGTCTTTACCTCAAACTCCGGGCGCTTGTATCCCACCACCAGACGGCTGCGGCTTAGGAAGAAGGCGGAATGGTCCTGAGAGGCGTCATCGGCATTGGGAAGACCTCCGTCCCTTACTTCCCCGCGGCCCATCACCTGCAGGTCCAGGTACACGATGTTGTCCTGGCCCCGGGAAAGGATGGTGAGACCGCTGAGCGCGAGTAAAGCTATGATTCTACGGAACATACTGCTGGCAATTATTTCTCAAAATTGCACATTTTTTATTATATTCGCAAATACATTGCTTCCCCCTATGTTTGAAAAGATAGTATCTCAGATAAATGCCATAGTATGGAATCCGGGGCTGGTGGTGCTCCTTATTGCCGCCGGGCTGTATTTCTCATTCCGCACGCGCTTTGTGCAGGTGAGGCGGTTTGGCCTTATGCTCAGGTCACTGTTCTCAAAGAAACAGGACAATAAGGGGATATCGTCTTTCGAGGCTTTTTCAATTGCGCTTTCCGGAAGGGTTGGAACGGGAAATATAGTGGGTGTTGCCACGGCCATTGCCTTTGGCGGCCCAGGAGCGGTGTTCTGGATGTGGGTTGTGGCTTTCTTCGGGGCATCCACTGCTTTTGTAGAGTCCACCCTGGCCCAGATGTATAAGTTCCATCATTCCTCTGGTTACCGCGGAGGTCCGTTCAGTTTCATTGAGCACGGCCTTGGGGCGCGCTGGCTGGGGATTTTGTTTGCCGTCATCACGGCGGTTTCCTGCGGGTTCTTCCTTCCTACGGTGCAGTCAAACGGGGCGGCATCGGCCATTAATAATTCCTTCCCCGTCACTCCCCTTGCTGCCGGAATTGGCCTGGCGGTTGTACTGGGGCTGGTGATCCTTGGAGGGGTGAAGCGCATTGCGCGCGTTGCGTCCATTGTGACGCCGTTCATGGCGCTTGGATACATTGTGCTGTCGCTGGTTGTGGTGGCGTTCCATATCCAGGACGTCCCGGCGGTGCTGGGGGCAATTGTGAAGGGCGCCTTCGGGCTCAATCCCGTTTGCGGCGGTATCATAGGCTCCACCATCGCCATGGGCGTGAAGAGGGGCATCTTCTCCAACGAGGCCGGCCAGGGCACGGGGGCCATTGTATCGGCCGCCACGGATGTCCCCCACCCGGCCCAGCAGGGCCTTGCGCAGGCCTTTTCCGTGTACGTGGATACCCTTCTGGTGTGCACCGCCACGGCTCTTATGATCCTCTGTTCAGGTACCTACAATATATTTGGCCCGGACGGTCAGGTCTTCTTTGGCGGCGCCCCTGAGCTTGGCGGCAACTACGTGAACTACACCCAGAGCGCCGTAGACTCCGTCTTCACGGGCTTTGGCAGCAAGTTTGTCTCTGTTGCCATGGTGTTCTTTGTTTTCACCACCATCATGGCCTACTACTTCTACGCAGAGACCAGTATCATTTATCTGTTCCGGAAGAGGGATTCCACGCCATCCAAGGGAGAACGCACGGTCATCCTCATCCTGCAGACCGTGATGCTTGGAGCCGTGGTGTTCGGGGCTGTTAAGGAAGCGGACGTAGTGTGGCAGATAGGAGACATCGGCGTTGGCCTCATGGCCTGGGTCACCGTGGTCTCCATCATCATCCTCTGCCCCAAGGCAATATCGGCCCTGAAAGACTTTGAGAAGAATCTCTAGCCCAGGACCACGTCCAGGGCCATCATAAGGGCAAAACCTATGGCAAAGCCCACGGTGCCAAGGTTGGAGTGTTCCCCGTGAGAGGCATCCGGAATGAGTTCCTCCACCACCACGTAAAGCATGGCGCCGGCGGCAAAGGACAGCATGAAGGGCATGATTCCCGTTATGGCCGATGCAAGTCCAAGCACCAGTCCCCCGCCGATGGGCTCGACAATTCCGCTGAGTGCCCCAATGAGGAAAGACCTCCCCTTGCCATTCCCCGCAGCCCGCAGTGGCATAGAGATGATAGCGCCCTCAGGGATATTCTGGATGGCTATTCCAAGGGAAAGGGCCAGGGCGGCGGCCATGTTGAAATCGGCCTGAAGAGCCCCGGCAATTGCAACGCCCACGGCCATTCCCTCCGGGAAATTGTGGATGGTCACGGCCAGGGCCAGTTTTGCGGTACGGGAAAGGCTGCTGCGAGGGCCCTCCGCCTCACCGCCAATGTGGATGTGCGGTGTCACGTGGTCAATGAAAAGGAGGAACGCAAAGCCGCCCAGAAGGCCCGCAAGAGTAGGGCCGATAGGACCCATCTCCATAGAAGGAATAAGCAGTGACCACACAGAAGCCGCCACCATCACACCGGACGCAAAGCCCAGCAGCGCCTTCTGCAGTAGCGCCGGCATATCCTTTTTCATAAAGAACACGAATCCCGCCCCAAGGGCAGTTCCCAAAAACGGTATGAGCAGTGCCAGAATAACCGGATCCATAGATATCAGATTTAGGATTACAAAGATAATTAAGATTTTTACAAAAAAAGTTTGCGGGCTCCAAAAAAGTTACTATCTTTGCATTCCCAAACCACGGTGCTGTAGCTCAGATGGTAGAGCAATGGACTGAAAATCCATGTGTCGGCAGTTCGATTCTTCCCAGCACCACAGACAATGCCTCTCACGCCCGTGAGGGGCATTTTTAGTGTTGAAAAGTTCCCACAAAGTTCCCACATTTCTTGACTTATAGAAAATGCCCGCAGGAATGGCACCCA
>JAFZOU010000118.1 GCA_017550525.1 Bacteroidales bacterium | reverse complement strand
GTCCGGGGCCGATTGGATCCATTATGTAGAGACCAAGGGGCTCAAAACCTCTACCATTACGCTTCAGGTAGATGCCAACAACACCTACGATACCCGTACCGGCAAAGTGACGGTGAAGCAGAGAGGCGGCGGGGAGAGCGGGGAAATCACCGTAACCCAGGCCCAGAATTACGGCGTGCTGGTGAAGCCCGAGGAAATCCATGTGGACAGTGCCGCCCAGGAGGTCCAGGTAGAGGTTGGCTACAACGTAGATTATGAGTGCATTATTCCGGAAGCCGCCAAGGGCTGGGTTTCCATCCTGCCCGGCACCAAGGGGCTGGCAACGGATGTGCTTACGTTTGCCGTAAAGGAAAACAAGAAGTACGTGGGCCGGGAAACGGCCATTGCCTTCAAGCAGAAGGGCGGAGACCTATGCGGAACGCTGAAGCTTGTCCAGGCCCAGACCAACTACCTGAGCATAACGCCCAAGGCCGATTCCCTCTCTTATCAAGGGGGCAGTGTCACCCTTTCCGTCACCACCAATATAGACTACGTGCTGGTTCCCGTCCAGGGCGAGGACTGGATTATCCTGGGGGATGTTACGGAAAAGGGATCCCAGGAGGGGCTCACCACCTTCCAGCACACGCTATCGGCCCCGGAAAATGAGAAAACCGTGGCGCGCACCGCCGTCATCCAGGTGAATAGCGCCCAAGGTGAAACCCTGCAGGTTTTCACCCTGGTCCAGGGCCCTCAGCCCATCATTCCCTTTGCCGACGCCGCTTTCAAGGCGTACTGCATCGAGAACTTCGACTTGGACGGAGACGGCGAGTTAACCGCCGGCGAGGCTGCCCGCATCACCAAAATTGCTATATATAATAAAGGTATACGCTCTGTGAAGGAAATAGCGTATATGCCCAAGCTGGAAGTTTTGGATTGCGGCAAGAACCAGATTACCGCGCTGGATGTGAGCCACAACCCGGCCCTTACCAAACTTGACTGCTATAACAATACGGTAAGGAGTCTGGACGTATCCAACAATCCCCTGCTCAAGGAGCTGGGGTGCTACAACACCGGGCTTTCCAGCCTGGACGTGAGCCACAATCCGGCGCTGGAAAAGCTAAGCTGCGGCAAAAACCAGCTCACCATCCTGGACGTGAGCTACTGCCCCGCGCTGGTATTCCTCTCCTGCGCCGAGAACCCTTATCTGAAGGAAATCTGGCTGGCCCGGGGACAGACCATCGAAACCTTCAATTACGACGAGAAGGTGGCCGAAGTGAAGTATAAGGATTAGCCCTGTCGTTTACCCTCACATTCACCCGTAATCGTAAAAAACAGAAATTATTTCGGAAATGTTTTTTACGATTGTTGGAGGAAGCTTAGCGGCTTGCTATGTTTGCCATACCGGTCAACGCCGACCGGCATAAAATTGATATATTATGGCAACATTCGCAAACATCCTCTATGACGAAGCCTTCAAAGTAGTTCTCTCTGAGCCGTCCAATCGGCGCCTCCTGATCAAACTCATCGAGTTCTTCCTCCCGGGGAAAGCCATTCGCTCTCTTACACTCAACGACAAAGAGCAGCATGGTTTGATTATTTCCGACAAAAACGCTACCTTTGACTTGTACTGTACCACAGAGCAAGGAGAGCGTTTTATCGTAGAAATGCAGTTCTCCTCCCAGGCAAGTTTCCGGGACCGGGCACTGTATTATGCCACATATCCCATCCGTTCGCAGGTGGTGGAACGCCTGAAAGCCGTCCGGGATATGGACGAGAAGGCAGCGAGGAGAATGGATTACAGCCTGAGTCCGGTGTATGTGATTGGCATCCTGAACTTCAAGATGGATCACGAAGACGAAAGTACACTGGAAGGAGGAATGATAAGCCGCTATGAGGTTCGGAGTGATAAGTCTGGAGAGAAGATGACAGATGCCCTGCATTTCATCTACTTGGAACTGGGCCGACTGCCATGGAAGCAGGACGAAGAAGAAAAATGCCAGACTTTGCTGGAGAAGGTGGCATTCTCGCTCAAGTATGGACATTTATTGAAGGAAAGGCCGGAAAGTTTTGAAGAAGAGGTGCTTAAAATGATTTTCGAAGCGACGGCTTTTGCCAATATGACCGAGGGAACATTAAGACAATATAACGCGATTATGACTACGGAATTGGATATTATTGCGAGGAGAGAATATGCCCGCAAGGAAGGTCTGGCCGAAGGACGTGCCGAGGGGTTAGAGATGGGAAGGAATGAGGGACGCGCTGAGGGACGCGCTGAGGGACGCGCCGAGGGACGCGCCGAGGGAC
>JAFZOU010000117.1 GCA_017550525.1 Bacteroidales bacterium | reverse complement strand
CCAGACGTGTCTGCGGGTCCTTCCACCACTTCTCCCAGGACTGAGGGAGAAGTTCCTTGGTGTTTGAGATATAGCCGATGGGAGCGTCGAACCACACATACAGCACCTTGCCCTCCGCGCCATCTACCGGAACGGGAACACCCCAGTCAAGGTCACGGGTGACGGCACGGGGCTGCAGGCCACCGTCCAGCCAGCTCTTGCACTGGCCGTAAACGTTGGTCTTCCACTCCTTGTGCTGCTCCAGGATCCAGTCACGGAGCCAGGGCTCGTACTTGTCAAGGGGCAGGTACCAGTGCTTAGTCTTCTTTTTCACGGGAGTTGAGCCGCTGAGCTTGGACTTGGGGTCAAGAAGCTCTTCAGGAGAAAGGGTGCTTCCGCATTTTTCGCACTGGTCTCCATAGGCGTGGGGATTGCCGCACTTGGGGCAGGTACCCTCTATGAGACGGTCCGTGAGGAACATGTGGGCCTGCTCATCATAGAGCTGCTCACTTTCCTGAGTGATGAAATCGGCCTGGTCATAAAGCTTACGGAAGAACTCGGAGGCGTTCTTTGCGTGAACCTCCGACGAAGTACGGGAGTAGATGTCAAAATTGATTCCCAAGCCCGTGAAGGCGTCCTTCATTATCTTATGGTACTTGTCCACAATGTCCTGGGGAGTTACACCCTGGTCCTTTGCCTTGATGGTGATGGGCTCGCCGTGTTCGTCGGAGCCGCACACAAACACCACATCCTCTCCGCGCATCCTGAGATAGCGGACGTAAATGTCTCCGGGAATATATGCTCCTGCAAGATGGCCGATATGCACCGGGCCATTTGCATAGGGGAGTGCGCAAGTAACTAGGGTCCTTTTGTAACTCATTTCTTTATTCTTCCAAGTTTTATGTTGATGGTCTTTTTGAGGGCGTTTATGCTGCTAAGTTCTCCAAGAAGTTCGTTTGCTTCTTCAGGGGTGGCCTGGGCAAGGCGGCGGTTGATTTCGGCCTGCTTTGCCTGGAGGCGTTTATCGTGGTAGGCCAGGATGGAGCGGGGAACATATGTCACCAGCCAGGAATCCGTGGTGGTGAGGGCGTCGGAGAAGTTATGGACCGTAAGTTCATACTTCTCCGTAGCGAGGTCTGCCACAACAGATGCTACGGTACGGTCCTCGCCGTTGAGGAGGCTTCTCACAATGCTGTCCTGGTCCAGGCCTTCATCATAGAGGACGAAATATGCGTTATAGGCTGCCTGGTAGGCGGGATTTGAGAACGCGGCGCTGTCTCCTGAGAGGGCGGCGTCTATGAATTCCGCAACGGTCTGGGGATTGTCTTTGTCGTAGAACTCAGAGTCTGATTCAAACTGGAGCACGGAGCATCCGTGACGGAGGATGAAGCCCAAAAGTTCACGCTCCGAAGGCTCCATAATGTTGCCGATTCTTGGCGCTGTGGCCTGAGAAGGCTGTTCGGAGTGAGCAATGACGCGCTCCTCGCGTTCCTGACCTCTTCCGTCATGCCCGGCCCGACCGGGCATCTCCTTCCTTGCGGCCTCCCTTGTTTTACGTACGCGGTCCTGGATAATATCGGCCTCAATGCCAAAGCGGCGGGCAACCGTGTCCACATACACCTGGCGCTTGATGGCGTCTGGGATATCGGCCACGGTATCTGCTATCTCGTTGATGAGGTTGGCTTTCTTGAGGGGGTCGTCGCCGGCCTCTCCCAGCAGGAGGTCCGTCTTGAAGGCAATTCCGTCCTGCTCATGGGCCGATATGAACTCCCGGATTTCCTCCAGCGTGTGCTTACGGGAGAAGGAATCGGGGTCATCGCCGTCCGGGAGGAACACCACCTTGGGGTTCATTCCTTCCTTGAGGATAAGGCCGATAGCCCTCAGCGCTGCGTGTAGACCGGCTTTGTCGCCGTCGTACATTATAGTAATGTTCTCCGTGAAGCGCTTGATGAGGCGGATCTGCTCCTCTGTGAGGGAGGTGCCGCAGGAAGCCACAACGTTGGTGATTCCCATCTGGTGCATCATCACAACGTCAACGTTGCCTTCCACCAGGATGCATCGGTCCTGCTTTGCTATCTCACCCTTGGCAAGGTATATTCCAAGGAGGTTCCTGCTCTTTATGTAAATCTCCGTTTCCGGGGAATTAACGTATTTTGCGGGATTGTCACTCTTAAGGGTACGACCGCTGTATGCAATCACGCGTCCGCTTACGGAGTGGATAGGGAACATCACCCTCTCACGGAACTTGTCTATGAGGGTGCCGTCTTCCTGCTGGATTGCAAGGCCGGTAGCCACGAGGAATTCATCCTTGTAACCCGCTGCACGGGCGGCCTCCACAAACGTGGCCTTCCCGGACGGGGCCCAGCCAAGGCTCCATTTCTCTATGGTTGCATCCTCTATACCGCGTTCACGGTAATAGCGGTATCCAACTGCACGGCCTTCACCTGTCTTTAGCTGATCCTGGAAGAACTGACGGGCAAATTCAGATACCGCCATAAGGCTCTCATGGCGCTGGCGCGCTGCAATTTGCTCTGCGGTCTCTTCCTCTTCCTTTACCTCTATATTATATTTCTTTGCAAGATAGCGTAGGGCTTCAGGGTATGTGAGGTGGTCGTAATCCATCAAAAAGCCCACGGCGCTTCCGGCCTTTCCGCAGCCAAAGCATTTGTATATGCCCTTTGACGGGGTTACGTGGAAAGACGGGGTTTTCTCATTATGGAAAGGACAGCAGGCCACATAGCTGGACCCGCGGCGCTTAAGCGTCACGAAATCCCCTATGACCTCCTCTACCCGGGCGGTATCAAGGATAAGATCTACCGTTTCCTTAGGAATCATTCCTTTGTATAATCCACTTCTTTGGCATCTGACAGGTTGGTGACGGTTACCTTGCCGTCATCTGCGGGCGCCTGGGTGGTGGGTCCGTCCTTAGGGGCCTCAGGAGCCTTGTAATGCTTCTCCTGCCACAGGGCCTTTGCCTGAAAATAGGCGTCACGCCCATACCAGAACGCACCCAGAGCACCAATTATGAATGCCAGTATGCTGTGCCTTGTAAGTATCCAGACGGCCAGGGCCACAAAGATAATGTCCTTTGCAAGCCTTAACCACCTGTTGTTATATCCAATATTCATCATAGCTTACAAAGATACAAAAATCCTGCGATAATCCATGCCGATGACATATTGTCATATGTTTGCCGCTCACTGCATTCTTCAATTGTGGCACGGGGCCGGCTCGCGCAACAAAAACGTTGGTTTTTGTGTCCCCAGCTGGCCTCCAGACCAGCCCGCGCAACAAAAAAGGCCATTTTTGTGTCCCCAGCTGGCCAAATCCCCAAAACCGGGCTAGCCAAATGCAAAAATCCGGTCTGGACAAATGTCAAAACCGGGGTGGCAAATCCCCAAAACCAGCTGGCCTAATGCAAAAAAAAGGGTGACCAAAACGGTCACCCTAAAGATTCAGAACGGAAGGTCATCTTCCGGGCTTTCACCCGGCATGTCGTCCAGGGTTGGGGCCGGGGCCTCCACAAACGCCGGGGCCGTAGCCGGAGCGGCGTTAACCTGAGGAGCCGGAGCTGCAGCGGGTGCTGCCGTGGGCTGGCCGGCCGGTGCAATGCGCCAGATCTGGAGGTCATTGTACCACCTGCCGTTGTATTCACGGCTTCTGATGTTGAAGGAGATCCTGATACGGTCTCCAACCTGGTACTTGTCCAGTTCTGCCACCTTGTCCTGGCCAAAAGCGGTGAAACAGGCCTGTGCGGTGAAATTGCCGTCCGGGAATTCCAGGATGAACTCCTGCTTTGCCCAGGCGCCGCGGGCCGATGTCCCCTGCTGCGAAGCCAGTTTGTGCCTCAGCGTTCCTTCCAGTTCAAGTGCCATACTATTTCTCTTTCTCTACGTAAGGGTGAACCTCAAGGAGGTCTACGTCAAAGATAAGGGTGGAGTTGGGGCCGATGTTACGGGGACCACGCTCACCGTAAGCAAGGTTTGCAGGGATCACGAGGGTGATCTTACCACCTTCACCAACGAGCTTCATGCCCTCTGTCCAGCCGCGGATAACGCGGTTGAGGGAGAACTCGATACCTTCGTTGGCGTCAAATTCCTTACCGTCAATGAGGGTGCCGCGATAGTTGACCTTCACGGTGTCACGGTCTGACATGGCCTTAACCTCTGAACCGCTGTCCTGGATGAGGTAAACGATACCGGAAGCGGTGGAGTCTGCGCTGTTCTTTGCGTAGAAGTCCTTACGGAAAGCATCACCTTTTTCCTTGTTGAGGGCGCCTTCGTAAGCGGTGCGCTTGCGGAGGAACTCATTGAGGAACATGTTCATGGTTGAAGGATCAATCTTGAACTGCTTCACGAATACGGAATCCATGGGCTCACCCTCTTTTGCCTTGAGAGCGTCGTTCATACCCTTTTTCACCTGAGCCATGTTGAGCTCACCGAAACCGTTCTGGGTCATGACAAGACCGAAGTTTACACCAAGGAGGTAAGAAGCAGTGTCAATCTGGCCCTTGTTGGGGAGAAGGTCACGAACTTCCTTTGAACCCTCCACCTTGGGAGAACCGCAGGCCATCAGCATGGCGGCTGCGCCGGCGATGGCAAGAATCTTAGAAATCTTCATTTTATCAATAGTTTTTTAAGTTAAAATTCAAAAAACGTGAGCTTTCAGGCGCTCAATCTGCAAATATACTAAACTTTTAGGACAAATCATAGATAATTGTGACGAACGGCAAAAATAGGCGCTGAACCGCATTTTTATTTGCTTTTTTCTTTTATTGTTGCTAAATTTATGCAACCACATTGACAAGGCAAATGCCAATAGATCCCAATATTCTTCACTCAAAGCTGAAGACTTTCTTCGGCTGGGATGCCTTCAAGGGTGATCAACTGGATATCATCACTCATCTGATAGAAGGCGGGAATGCTTTTGTGCTCATGCCCACCGGCGGTGGCAAGTCCCTTTGCTACCAGATGCCGGCCCTTGTGATGGACGGTACCGCAATCGTCATCTCTCCACTCATAGCCCTGATGAAGAATCAGGTAGACGCCATCCGAGGCTTTGAATCCTCAGATGAAGGAATTGCCCATTTCCTCAATTCCTCCCTCAGCCGCCTGGAGATCGCCCAGGTGCAGGAGGATCTCCTGAGGGGCGTCACAAAGCTTCTTTACGTTGCTCCTGAATCCCTCACCAAGGAAGAGAATATTGCGCTTCTCAAGAGTATCAAGATATCTTTCTATGCGGTGGATGAAGCCCACTGCATATCTGAGTGGGGCCACGATTTCCGTCCGGAATACCGTAAGATCCGCTCCATAATAGACATTATCCAGCCCGCCCCGGTGATTGCACTCACCGCAACGGCAACGCCAAAGGTCCAGTCCGACATCCTCAAGAACCTCCGCATCCAGGATGCAACCATATTCAAGAGTTCCTTCAATCGGCCCAACCTTTATTATGAGGTCAGGGACAAGGTGGAACCTGAAAAGGACATCATCCGCTTCATACGCCAGAATCCCGGCAAGAGCGGCATCATCTATTGCCTCAGCCGCAAAAAGGTGGAGGAACTGGCTCAGCTCCTTGCCGTAAACGGCATCAGGGCTCTCCCGTACCATGCCGGCCTGGACGCAAAGACAAGGGCCGATAACCAGGATAAGTTCCTGATGGAGGAGATAGACGTGATTGTTGCCACCATCGCCTTTGGCATGGGCATAGACAAGCAGAACGTCCGTTTCGTCATCCACTATGACATCCCCAAGAGCATAGAGGGCTATTATCAGGAAACCGGCCGTGCCGGCCGTGACGGCCAGGAAGGCACCTGCATCACATATTACAGCTACAAGGATATCCAGAAACTGGAAAAGTTCATGCAGGGAAAGCCCGTGGCGGAGCAGGAAATCGGCAAACAGCTCCTCAAGGAAACCGTGGCTTACGCAGAGTCCAGCCAGTGCCGCCGTAAACTCCTCCTCAATTACTTTGGTGAGGATTATGCCCAGGACAACTGCGGTG
>JAFZOU010000116.1 GCA_017550525.1 Bacteroidales bacterium | reverse complement strand
TGCCATACATACGGGAAGGAAACACCTTTGTGTCATTAAGGACAAAGATGTCTCCCTTTCCGAAATAATCTATGATGTCTTTGAAGAGCCGATGCTCAATTTCACCGGTATCTTTGTGAAGCACCATAAGGCGGGCTTCGTCGCGCCAGCGGGTAGGCTCCGATGCAATACGATCCTGCGGGAGGTCGAAGTTAAATTGCGAAAGTTTCATTTTGCGGTTTTAGTCGATACTTTAATAATACGGCTGCTACCGCAAAAAAGTTTCATCGCATGAATCTTGACTACGGAGATATGAACAAGATTCCTTACACTCAGATGCGTTAGGCTATACGTCCATCCTTATCCTTTTAGCCTTGGGATAGAGGTTGTTACACCTTGTCCCAAGGTTTTTTGCTGCCCCAAGGGGATGGCCCTCATAGCATATTGTAATAAGGCCGATGGGGGCATCAGGGAGCTTCAGTGCATCTCCGTGGAGGTACTGAAGCGCTGTCCGGCGGTCTACGTTCACGTGGGGACCGTCATGCCCGACGTGATCGGGCATCTCTGCCCTGAAGATCTTCAGGGGGTCTCCGCGGCGTATGCCGTCGGCTTCCCCATGCTTTCTCAGCGCAGCCACATACTGGCCTTCTCCGGGCACAAAGCCGGGAAGGAGGACCTGCCCGTAGCGTGTGACTATTGCGGGAGGAAAGTCCTCCGGGGGGAGAATATCGGCTCCTAATTCTGAGGCTATCCACTCCACTGTGTCGTCGTTCTCAAAGTGGTTGAAGGTGCAGGTGGAGTAGATGAGGATGCCGCCTGGGACAAGGGTGGGCCAGATGTCTGAAAGGATGCGGCGGCTTCGGGCTGCGCAAAACTCAACGGTCTCAAGGGACCAGTCCTCCACCGCCTTGGCGTCTTTCCGGAACATGCCTTCCCCGGAGCAGGGGACATCGGCCACAATCATATCAAAAAGTGGCGCATTCCCAAAGGCCGATGGGTCACGTGATACAACGCCTGTACGGCTGTCTCCCCAGGTTTCAAGGTTGGTTCTGAGGACGTTGTATCGGGCCCGTACAACCTCATTTGCAAGGAGGGTGAAGTTATCTCCGAAGCGTTCACGTAGGGATGCGGCAAGGTCTGTGGATTTGCCGCCTGGAGCTGCGCAGAGGTCAAGGACGCTCATGCCGGGACGGTCCATGAAGCGCCTTGCTACGTGGCCGGGGAACATTGCGCTTGTGTCCTGCACGTAGTAGCATCCGGCGTGGAAAAGGGGGTCCAGGGTGAATGACGGGCGTTCTTTGAGAATGTATCCGTAGGGGCTCCAGGGCACGTTTTCAGCGTTCGGGAACGGGCATTCCGTGAGTTTGGCGGGGTTAAGGCGAATAGATACGGAAGGCTCCCCGGTGAGTGCCTTCAACGCAATCTCCGCCTTGTCTTTGCCAACAGAATCGGCCAGTAATTTCCTGAATTCCTCTGTCACTTCATCCACTGTTTTGGATCGAACCCTTCCGGCATTTTGCCGTTGGAGGCATCCACAAGACCATCCACAACCTTGTCAAGGGCTTCCTTCACCTTGCCGGAGAGCATCATCTTCATCATGAGGTTAAGATCGGCCTCCACCTTTATGTGGAAATCAGTCTTGTAGGGGTCTTCTGCGGCGGGGTCAAAGTGAAGGACTATGTGGAAGGCGAAGGGTGCGCCGTAGTCCACAAGCTCAATGCGGGAGTAGGGGACTCTCTCATGGACCTTCGCGCCAATGTTGAAACCCTGGACCGTGGCCTGGAGTGTGTCAAAGGTGGCTTCTATCATGTCTTTCTTGTCTTCAGGGAGCATTGCCTTGAAGTTCTGGAGGTCCGTGAAAGACATGTACAGCTCATGGGGCTGACGTGAAACTATGCCGTGTTTACTTTCTATTGTTGTCATAAGTTTGTATCTTTGTAACTCCGCAAAGATAGCAAAATATGCATAAAATCTACTTTGGAAAGCGCACAATTATAATCTGCTCCCCTCAGG
>JAFZOU010000115.1 GCA_017550525.1 Bacteroidales bacterium | reverse complement strand
GTTGTCGTACCAGGCGCAAACCTTTACGAAGGTCTTGTCAAGCTGGATACCGGCCTTTTCATCGAAGATGGAGGTAAGAGGGCAGCCACGGAAGTCTGTGGAAACAACGGCCTCGTTGGTGTAACCGAGAACACCCTTGAGTTCGCCTTCGGAGGCTTCCTTCATTGCAGCGCAGATTTCATCGTAGGTGGCTTCCTTTGCGAGTTCGCAGGTGAGGTCTACGAAGGAAACGTCACTGGTGGGAACGCGGAGGGACATACCGGTGAGCTTGCCGTTGAGTTCAGGGAGAACCTTACCCACAGCCTTTGCAGCACCTGTGGAGGAAGGAATGATGTTCTCCAGGATACCGCGGCCACCGCGCCAATCCTTCTTTGAAGGACCGTCAACGGTCTTCTGGGTAGCGGTTGCAGCGTGAACGGTGGTCATGAGGCCACGTACTACACCAAACTTGTCATTGAGAACCTTGGTAAGAGGAGCAAGGCAGTTGGTGGTGCAGGAAGCGTTGGAGATGATGTTCTGGCCAGCGTAGGTCTTGTGGTTTACGCCATACACGAACATAGGAGTTGCATCCTTTGAAGGAGCGCTCATGATAACCTTCTTTGCGCCGCCCTTGAGGTGAGCCTCTGCGAGCTCTGCGGTGAGGAAGAAACCGGTGGATTCAACAACCACGTCTACGCCGAGGGCGCCCCAGGTGATGTTTGCGGGATCTTTCTCGCAGAAGACCTGAATCTTGTTGCCATCTACGATGAGGTAGTTGCCCTCAACCTTGATGTCGTGGTTGAAAATGCCGTGTACAGAGTCGTACTTAAGCATATAAGCGAGATAATCGGGATCCAGGAGGTCGTTGATACCTACAACGCAGATGTCCTTACCGAAATTCTCCACGGCGGCGCGGAAGACCATACGGCCGATGCGGCCAAAACCGTTAATACCAAGTTTAATCATAATTAGTTACTGAATTTATTTGTTTGTTAAACGATATTTCTTTTTTATCGGGGCAAATTTACTAATTTTTTTAGAGACGCGCAAAGATTTTTCTTATCTTTGCATATATGAACCAGTCAAAGCCTCCCATATATCTTTTCACGGACGGCGCGGCCAGCGGGAACCCCGGTCCCGGAGGCTACGGAATAGTGCTCCGTTGCGGCTCTCTCCAGAAGGAAATCAGCGGCGGCTTCCGCCTCACCACCAACAACCGGATGGAGCTCCTGGCGGTTATTATCGGCCTTGAACAGATAAAATGGGAAAACGCTGAGGTTCACGTGGTAAGCGACTCTTCCTACGTTGTCAAGGCCCTCAACGAAGGCTGGCTGGAGCAGTGGAAGCGCACCGGCTTCAAGAAGAAAAAGAACGTGGACCTTTGGCTCCGGTTTGACACCGTTTACCACCGTCACCGCGTGGCATTCCACTGGATAAAGGGCCACGCCGGTCACCCGGAAAATGAGCGCTGCGACGCCCTTGCCGTGGCCGCCTATCATCAGCCGGACCTCCCGGAGGATACCGGCTATTTAGCAGAACAATCTACACAACTTTTATAATATGGCATTACCAAAACTTGTCGTCGGAATTACGCAGGGCGACAGCAACGGAATAGGATACGAAGTAATCATAAAATCCCTGGCCGATGAACGCAGCCTTGACTCCTTCACCCCCGTGGTGTACGGCTCCTCAAAGCTCATGGGCTTCTACCGCAAGACCCTCCACAACATTGATTCCATGGACATCAATGTCATCGGATCGGCCAAAGATGCAAAGCAGCGCAAGATTAACCTTGTGAACTGCCTCCCGGACAGCATTTACGCAGAGCCCGGCCAAAGCACCCCGGAAAGCGCCAAAAACGCCATCACGGCGCTTCAGGCTGCGGTGAAGGACCTCAAGGACGGTCTCATAGACGTACTTGTCACCGCCCCCATCAACAAGAGGGCCATGAACGCGGAAGGCTTTGCCAACACCGGCCATACGGAGTATCTCCAGAAGGAATTCGGGGCCGATGACGTCACCATGATCATGGTCTCGGACCAGCTCAAGGTTGGCGTCGTGACGGGCCATATTCCCCTTAGGGACGTCCCCAAGGCCATTTCCAAGGACAGCATCGTTGGAAAGCTCAAGATAATGAAGGCATCCCTTGAAAGGGACTTCGGCATAACGGATCCCAAGATTGCGGTCCTTGGCCTCAACCCCCACTGCGGAGACGGCGGCCTGCTTGGCGACGAAGAGCAGAACATCATCCTCCCCGCCGTTAAGGAAGCGCAGGCCCAGGGCATCCAGGCTTTCGGCCCGTACTCCCCGGACGGCTTCTTCGGCCTTGGAAACTATTCCCGCTTTGATGCAACCCTGGCAATGTACCACGACCAGGGCCTGGCTCCGTTCAAGGCAATCGCATTTGCGGAGGGCGTGAATTTCACCGCCGGCCTTCCGGTTGTGCGCACTTCCCCGGACCACGGCACCGCCTATGAGATGGCCGGCCGCGACGAAGCAGATCCCCGTTCCATGATGAGCGCCATCTACACGGCCATTGATATCTTCCGCCGCCGCCTCCAGTACGACACCCTCATGGAAGGCCGCCTGAAAGAGGAATAGCTATGGTTCCGGAGCTCATAGACAAGTACGTTTTCCTGGTCCAGACTTTCATTGAGGCCGGAAGTGCGGGCTTGTCCCTTCAGGAGCTCCAGGACAGATGGGAGGGCCGATACGGAGAGCCTTACCCCCGCCGCACCTTTGTGAATCACAGGGCTGCCGTAGCAGAGGTTTTCGGGGTTGAGATAACCTGCGACAGAAGCACCAACCGGTACTACATAGACGCCGGGGAAAGCGCCGTGGACAAACGCGCAGCAACGGAGTACCTCATAGATACTTTCACGGTAAAGAGCCTCCTCACCCTTGGGCAGGAGCGCCTTAGCGGCCGCGTGAGCGTGGAGGAAATCCCATCCGGCCAGAAATACCTCACCACCATAATGGAGGCCATGCTGGAAAATGCAGGACTCACCATAGAATACCGAAAATACCTCAGTGAGGAAACAGACCTCCGGGACATACGCCCTTACGCCTTAAAGGAATTCGAGAAACGCTGGTACGTTGTAGCCTTCAGTGAAACCGCCGGTGACCTCCGTACCTTTGCCCTTGACAGAATTGCAGGCCTGAGGCGCAACGGAAGCACTTTCAAGATGCCCGCCGGGTTCAATGTGGAAAAGCTCTTCGAGCCAAGTTTCGGCATATATCTCCCGGAAGGAGAAAAGCCAGTTCTGGTGAAGATCCGCACAACTCTCCGTGAGGCCGCATACCTTGAAGACCTTCCCCTCCACCCCAGCCAGATGCTGGTTTCCAAGGATTCCAGCTCCTGCGTCTACGCCATGACTCTCATCCCCAATCCCGGGTTTATCATGGAACTGTGCAAACGCGGAGACCGCCTGGAAGTACTTGAGCCCCTGAGCCTTAGAAAAGCCGTCAGGGAAGAATTGAAAAAAGCTTTGAAACAATATGAGAATTAAGTTCACCATTGCGATGGCCGCCGCCATTTGCGCCGTCATCGCCTGCAAACAAACACAAATGAAACCACAGCAAGGTTACATCGGCCCTTCTGCCATTGAAATTAAGGACGGGCATATGACTCCGGAGGTGCTTCTTTCCCTTGGCCGCCTGTCGGATCCCCAGCTTTCCCCGGATGGGAAAACCATCCTCTATGGCGTCAGCTACACTTCCATTGCGGAAAACCGCAGCGTCCGTAACCTTTTCACCATTCCCGTGGAAGGCGGTGACCCCACCCCCCTCACAATGGACGGAAAAAGCATTTCAGGCGCCCGCTGGAGCCTTGACGGAGAGTCCATCTTCTTCCTTCAGGAAGGTAAGCTCTGGGAGGCCCCGTACAAGAACGGAAAACTTGGCAAGCGTACCCTGAAGGCCGATGTCCCCGGCGGAATCGAGGACTATCTCCTCTCCCCGGACCAGAGCCAGATGATTTACGTAACCGGCGTCCACAGCCACGTGGAAGTGCCCACGGACTCAGATCCTGCCCTTGACAAGGCCAAGGCCTACGCCACGGAGGATCTCATGTATCGCCACTGGGACCACTGGCGCACGGAGATTGCCCATAGTTTTGTAGCTCCCCTTGTGAATGGAGTTGTGACGGAAGGGATGGACATACTTGGGGAGGAAGAGCAGCTCTTTGAGCTTCCAAACGGCCCGTTCTCTGACATCGCTGACCTCGCCTGGAGCCCTGACGGCCGCTACATCGCCTACTCCTGCAAGAAACTCAGCGGCAAGGAGTACGCCTTCTCCACCAACACCTGCATCTTCATCTACTGCCCCCTCACCGGAGAAACCTCCCAGGTAACGTTTGAGGGCGGTTATGACACCCACCCGGTGTGGAGCCCTGACGGAACCCGCCTTGCCTGGCTCTCCATGGAGCGCGACGGATATGAGGCCGATAAAGTGCGCCTCATGCTCGCAGATGTCATTTATGAGGAAGATGGTGAAGGCCAGAGTGCAAATCCTGCCGTTGAGAACATCCGTGATATATCGGCCTCATTCAAGTATAACGTAGAGAGCCCGGTCTGGGCCGATGACAGCCAGTCAATCTACTTCAGCGCCCTTACGGAAGGCCTTGGCGCCGTGTACAATGTTGTGCCTGATGCCGATGAAATCTTCCGCCTTACCGCAGAGAACCTGTGGTTCGACTTCGGCTCACCTTTCGGGATCCAGCAGGACGGAACCCTCCTTACCACCTTCATGTCCATGGACTTCCCCACGGAGCTTGTGGCCGTGAATGACAACGCCGTGCGCCAGATTACCTTCGAGAACGAGCACATCCTCTCCCAGCTGGACAAGCACGAGACCGAGGCCAGGATGGTGAAGACCGTGGACGGGCAGGACATGCTCACCTGGGTTCTCTATCCCCCGCAGTTTGACCCGGCAAAGACTTACCCTGCAATAGAAATCACCCTGGGAGGCCCTCAGGGCACGCTTTCCCAGGACTGGAGCTACCGCTGGAACTACCTCCTCATGTGCCATCAGGGCTATGTGGTGGTGCTTCCCAACAGGCGCGGAACAACGGCATTCGGACAGCCCTGGTGCGAGCAGATTTCCGGTGATTATATCGGCCTAAATATGCAGGATTATCTCTCTGCGGCAAAGGCTATCAAATCAGAGCCCTATATCTCCGGCGTTGCGGCCTGCGGCGCTTCCTACGGCGGTTACAGCGTGTATTATCTTGCAGGTATCCACGGTGACGTCTATGACTGCTTCATAGCCCATGCGGGTATCTTCAATGAGGAGCACATGTACATGACCACCGAGGAAATGTGGTTCCCCAACTGGGACAACGGCGGCACACCCCTTGAGTATGCATTTGCTCCCGGTCAGGTGGGCGCAGCCGGAGACGGCGTCACCTTTGGCGGCATCCAGCAGGGCGGCTCCCCCTGGAGCTCACTTCCAAAGGCCCGAAGGCACTACGACAACTCCCCTCACAAGCTGGTCCAGAACTGGCACACGCCCATCCTCTGCATCCACGGCGGCTCGGACTTCCGCGTACCTGTGGATGAAGGTATGGCAGCCTTCAACGCCGCCCAGATGATGGGTGTTCCTTCCAAACTCATAGTGTTCCCGGAGGAAAACCACTGGATCCTCCAGCCCCAGAACGCCCTCTACTGGCACCGCAGCTACTTCGGCTGGCTTGACCGCTGGATGAAATAACCCGCCACCCTTCCGCGTAATGCCGACGCGGTGGGGCTTACTTAGCTGATACTGAACTGTTTACAGAGTTGTTTGGGATTACCGGTTTTCCCAAATAACTCTGTAAATTATTGTATATTAACAACTTAACCTCCACCGCTTACCTTTTCCCCCTTTTTTACTATCTTTGTGGTTGATGAATTTGGATACAGCCATACAGTACCTCCCGGGCGTCGGGCCCAAAAGGGCGGAACTACTTGAGAAGGAGCTTGGAATAGCTACCGTCGGGGACCTTGTGCGCCTGTACCCGTTCCGCTACATAGACCGCAGCAGCATTGTCCGTATCGCTGATGTCCACCCGGATCTTGCCCAGGTCCAGGTCCGTGCCACGGTTACCAAGGTGCGTCTCTACGCCAAAAACGGGGCTGAACTGCCTCCGGACAAGCTCAAGTACAATCTTGTAGCCCGCTTAAGCGCCATTGTGGCCGATGAATCCGGTGAGATGGAGGTAGTGTTTTTCAAGGGTGTTAAGTGGATGCATACCCGCCTTGTTCCGGGCTCCACATTCATCTTCTTCGGGAAGCCTGCGGTAT
Organism: Bacteroidales bacterium; assembly: GCA_017550525.1. Lineage (GTDB taxonomy): Bacteria > Bacteroidota > Bacteroidia > Bacteroidales > UBA932 > Cryptobacteroides. The sequence goes on along the minus strand of JAFZOU010000115.1, from coordinate 14,498 downwards.
TCAACAACCACCTCAATATGGTGCACCCGGAAGTGGATGCACCGGATACATCGGCCACCGGAACCCTTACCGGAATCTACACCTCCACGGAGCGCCTCAAAAACGGCGGAATCACCGGCCGGTTCATGACAAAAATCATAGGCACCGCACTTGAAGGAATACTTCCGGTTCTGCAGGACACCCTTCCGGATTACGTATTGAAAGAGAAGGGTTTAGTGCCTTTAACTTATGCTCTGCGTCAAATACATTTTCCTGTAAGTCAGGATGCTCTGGCCAAAGCTACATACAGGCTCAAATTTGAGGAACTCTTCCTCCTTCAGCTGAGTCTTCTGAAGCAGAAATACATCCGGAGCAGCAGCGCCGTGGGCCTTAAGATGCCGGCCGTGGGAGAAGCCTTCAACGCTTGCTTCAAGGCTCTTCCGTATGAACTCACCGGAGCCCAGAAAAGGGTTATCCGGGAGATCCGTGAGGATATGAGGAGCGGCCATCAGATGAACCGCCTCCTGCAGGGAGACGTGGGCTCCGGAAAGACCATGGTGGCCGTGCTAAGTTCCCTCATCGCTGTTGGAAACGGCTACCAGGCCTGCATTATGGCTCCAACGGAAGTGCTTGCACAGCAGCACTTTGCAAATGTCTCCAAGTACCTCAGGCCCACCGGCGTGCGGGTGGAACTCCTGACCGGTTCTACCGGAACGGCGGCGCGGCGGAGTATCCACGCAGGGCTGGAGGATGGAAGCGTGGGTGTGCTTATCGGCACTCATGCCCTCATTGAAGATACCGTCCAGTTCAAGGCCCTTGGGCTTGCCGTCATTGACGAGCAGCACCGCTTTGGCGTGGACCAGCGCGCCCGCCTCTGGAGCAAGGGCTACAACGGCATTCCTCCGCACGTTCTGGTTATGACCGCAACGCCCATTCCACGCACCCTGGCAATGACCCTGTACGGAGACCTTGACGTGTCCGTGATAGATGAGATGCCTCCCGGCAGAAAACCCATCACAACCATCTGTGTGGGGGAAGGGAAGCGGCACGCAATGCACAATTTCATCAGGGATGAGATAGCAAAGGGACGCCAGGCATTCATAGTTTATCCGCTCATCTTTGAGAGCGAGAAACTGGATTACAAGAACCTTGAACTGGGCTATGAAGAGATAGTGAAAGCCTTCCCGCTTCCACAGTACAAAGTGGCAATAGTGCACGGGCAGCAGAGCAATCAGGAGAAGGATTTCAACATGAGCGCCTTTGCTGCCGGAAGGGCCAACATCCTGGTTTCCACCACCGTGATTGAGGTGGGCGTAGACGTCCCCAACGCCTCCGTGATGGTAATTGAAAGCGCAGAAAGGTTCGGCCTCAGTCAGCTGCACCAGTTAAGGGGCAGGGTGGGCCGAGGCGCGGAGCGTTCATACTGCATCCTCATGAAGGGTACCAAGGTTTCAAAGGAGTCACAGAAGCGCCTGGACCTTCTCTGCGCCACGGAAAACGGTTTTGAACTGGCCGAGGAAGATATGAAACTGCGCGGCCCCGGGGACCTTGAGGGCACCCAGCAGAGCGGTCTTCCCATCTCACTGAACATAGCATCCCTTGCAAAGGACGGCATCATCCTTTCAGATGCCAGGGGCTATGCCCAGCACATCCTGGACCAGGATCCGTCTCTTTCACAGCCGCAAAATGCTCCATTGGCGGCGGAACTCAGGAAAGACAAGTACGTCACCAAGGACTACTCCCAGATTTCATAGGAATTGAGTGGGGGTTAAATCATTGACCTACACATAATTACAGAGTTGTTTGGGAAAACCGGTAATCCCAAAGAACTCTATAAATCATTCATTATCAATCATATAAGCCCCGCCGCATCGGCATTACGCGCCGGGGGTGGGGTAATGGCATTTTCTCACGTGGGGGACGCGTAATGCGCGCACGTGAGAAATTTTTGTTATATTTGTGAGATTATACACTTATAACACGCAAATAGAAAAACAAAATACGGTTAGTTAATAGTTATAGTTATGGACAAATTCATCAACAATTACATCGAGGGCTTTATGGGCTCTGTTGTATCCAAAAACCCCGGTGAAAAAGAGTTCCACCAGGCCGTGAGGGAAGTAGTGGAAAGCGTAGCCCCTTTCATGATGGACTACCCCAACCTCATGGACCAGAAGATCCTGGAAAGGATTGTGGAACCGGAGCGCATCATCATCTTCCGCGTGCCATGGATGGATGACCGCGGAGAAATCCAGATCAACCGTGGCTTCCGCGTGCAGTGCAACAGCGCTATCGGCCCCTACAAGGGCGGTATCCGCTTCCATCCCAGTGTAAACCTCTCCATCATGAAGTTCCTTGCCTTTGAGCAGACCTTCAAGAACGCCCTCACAACCCTCCCCATGGGCGGTGCAAAGGGCGGCTCTGACTTCAATCCCCGCGGAAAGTCAGACGCAGAGGTGATGCGTTTTTGCCAGAGCTTCATGACTGAACTTTTCCGTCATATCGGCCCCAATACGGATGTACCCGCCGGTGACATTGGTGTAGGCGGCCGTGAGATTGGTTTCCTCTTTGGCCAGTACAAGCGCCTGAGGGATGAATTCTCCGGCACTCTTACCGGTAAGGGCATCGCCTGGGGCGGCTCCCTGCTTCGTCCGGAAGCCACAGGATACGGCCTCTGCTACTTCACTGAGCAGATGCTTGCAACTCGCGGAGAATCCTTCGAGGGCAAGAAAGTGAACATCTCCGGCGCCGGAAACGTAGCCCAGTACGCAGCCCAGAAGGCAATGAGGCTTGGTGCTAAAGTCCAGACTCTCTCCGACAGCGACGGCTTCATCTATGACCCGGAAGGCCTCAACGAGGAAAAGATGGCATACGTCCTCCAGCTCAAGAACATCCGCCGCGGCCGTATCAAGGAATACGTCCAGAAGTATCCTCAGACCCAGTATTTCCCGGGAGAACGCCCCTGGCGCATCCCCTGCGACATAGCCCTCCCCTGCGCAACGCAGAATGAGGTGGAGGTGGCCGATGCTCAGAACATAGTGAAAGGCGGAGCCATCTGCCTTGCGGAGGGCGCAAACATGCCCACCACCCCCGAGGCCATCAAGATCATCCAGGGCGCAGGCCTGCTGTACTCCCCCGGTAAGGCATCCAATGCCGGCGGCGTAGCAACTTCCGGCCTGGAGATGAGCCAGAACTCCATGCGCACAAGCTGGACCGCAGAGGAAGTGGACCAGTACCTCCGCCGCATCATGAGTGACATCCACGCCGCGTGCGTAAAGTACGGAACCCGTGAAGACGGCACCGTGAATTACGTAAAGGGCGCAAACATCGCCGGTTTCATAAAGGTTGCCGGCGCCATGGCCGATCAAGGACTTGTATAGAAAAGTATGACAGAAACCCTTATGGCAAAAAGGATCCGCCGGATCCTGCTGGTGTGCAACAACTACGACAACTTCTCCCTGGAGGAAGACGGCCGTCTGGACATGCGTATCTCACGCGAGTACAGTGAGCTGAACCTCTCAGGGCCGCCTGTCTTCGAGCGCGTCTCCACCACCCGTGAGGCTCTTCAGAGGGCCGAATCCGGAGACCGCTGGGACCTTGTGATAACCATGTACAACGTGGGAGAGGTGGACGTATTTGACTTTGCCGCCATCATGAAGGAGCGTTCACCGGAAACACCGGTTGTCCTTCTCACCTCCTTCTCAAGGGAGGTGTGGCGCCAGCTTGAGGACAAAGACCGTTCCTGTATGGACTACATCTTCAACTGGAACGGCTCCACAGACCTCATCATTGCCATAATCAAACTGCTTGAGGACAGCATGAACGCCCCGGCCGATATCCTGGAAGGCGGCGTTCAGGCCATCCTCCTTGTGGAAGACTCCGTGAGGTATTACTCCACCTACCTTCCACTTCTTTACAAGCTGGTCCTGCAGCAGAACTCGGATTCAATCCTTGACGCCGTCAATGAAGACCAGCAGATCTTCCGTAAGCGCGCAAGGCCAAAGATCCTTATGGCCACCAACTACGACGACGCCGTGGCCCTCTATCAGAAATACAAGGAAAACCTCCTTGGAGTTATCTCAGACATTGGTTTTGTGCTTCACCGCTATGACAAACCCTCCGATGAGAAACTGGACGCCGGCGTAGACCTCTGCCGCCTCATAAGAAGGGAAATTCCCAAGATGCCGATCCTCATGCAGAGCTCCCAGGAGAGCATGCGGACTGTGGCCGAAAGCATTGGTGCCGGCTTCCTGATGAAGCGATCCAAAACCCTTACCCACGACCTTGGAGAGTATATCGGCCGGGAATTCGGCTTTGGAGATTTTGTGGTCACAAATGCCCGCGGCCGTGAAACTGCACGCGCCCGCAACCTCCAGGGGGCAGAAGCAATCATAGCTTCCATCCCGGAGCCTCAGCTCACCAAGATGCGCTCCAAGAACTACGTATCACGCTGGCTTCTGGCAAGAGGTATCTTTGAGGAAGGCAACGCCCTCAAAAACGGTCAGTTCAAGGATACCGAGGATTTCCGTGCGCACGCCGTTGCGGCCATCCATTCATACCGGATTTCACAGAACCTCGGCGTAGTGGCCCGTTTTGACCCCGCCACCTACAACGACACAGTATGGTTCTCCCGCTTTGGGGAAGGTTCCATGGGCGGAAAGGCGCGCGGCCTTGCATTCCTTAACCAGATACTGGACAAAAACAAGCTCTATGACAAATGGGAAGATATCCACGTAATGGTGCCTCGCACCCTTGTCATAGCAACTGAATACTTTGACCGCTTCATCCTTGAAAACGGCCTCCAGTATGTCATAAACTCAGATATCCAGGATTCGGAAATCCTGTCCGAATTTGTTTCCTCCAACCTCCCCATGGAACTTACGGAGGCCCTCCGAAGCTTCATCAGGGTGGTCCGCACTCCCCTTGCCGTGCGCTCTTCCTCCAAACTGGAAGACTCCTACTACCAGCCGTTTGCGGGTGTTTACTCAACCTACATGATCCCCGCCGTGGAGAACGAGGACCAGCAGCTCCGCCTCCTTTCCAAAGCAATCAAGAGCGTTTACGCATCCGTTTACTTTGCCCCCTCAAGGGGTTACATCACCGCCACCGGCAACGTGATCTCCGAGGAGAAGATGGCAATCATCATCCAGGAAATCTGCGGCAAGGAAGAGGACGGCTACTTCTTCCCCACCGTCTCGGGCGTAGCCAGGAGCGTGAATTTCTATCCTATCGGCCATGAAAGGGCAGAGGAAGGCATAGCCAAGATTGCCTATGGCCTTGGCAAGGCCGTGGTTGATGGAGAGCAGGTTCTCCGCTTCTCCCCGGAATATCCCAGGCACGTCCTCCAGACATCCACGCCGGAACTTGCCATGCGGGACACCCAGCAGGTGATGTACGCCCTGGATCTCCAGCCGGAACGCTTCAAGACTTCCCTGGACGACGCCGTGAACCTTTCCCGTATCCCCGTCACGGAATGCGGAAGATTCCCTTCATTCAGTAAGGTTGTCTCCACGTATGATTATGAGAACCAGCGTATGGTGGACTCCCCCATTCCGGAAGGCCCCAAGGTGGTGAGTTTTGCCCATATCCTAAGGTACAACACCTTTCCGCTGGCCCCCATAGTGAAGGAACTGCTGGAAGTTTGCACCGCTGAAATGAAATCCAGCGTAGAGATAGAGTTTGCCGCAGAGCCGTCCACGGGCCTTTTCAACGCCCTCCAGATACGTCCTATATCCTCCGACAGCCTCAAGGCCGATGTAGACTGGCGCACCATAGACACGGAAGGAGCCTTTGTGAACTCCTCCAGCGCCCTTGGCACCGGATGGATTGAGGGCATCCAGGATATAATCTACCTGAAGGCCGATGTCTTTGACAAGATGAAGACCCGGGAGATGGCGGCAGAGCTCCGTGAACTTAACGCCCGCATGAGGGCAGCCGGCCGCCAGTACATACTCATAGGATACGGCAGATGGGGCTCCAGCATCCCCTCGCTTGGCGTCCCCGTGGTTTGGAGCGACATTTCCGAGGCAAAGGTCCTTGTGGAATGCTCCCTGCCGGATTTCCGGGTAGACCCCAGCCAGGGCACGCATTTCTTCCAGAACCTCACCTCCTTCAATGCCGGTTACGTGAACGTAGACCCTTATTCAAGGCAGGGAGACAGCATGGACCTTAGTGCCCTCGACGCCCTTCCCGCCCTGGAAGAGACGCCCTGGATGCGCCTTGTGCACCTTGACAAGCCTCTATCGGCCTGCGTAGACGGCCGGAGCGGCAGGGCCTTTTTGAAACTGAAAGACTGAGATGAAAGAGTTTGAGATAGCCTTTAAGATTGGACGTCCCATCCCGGAGGAAGACCTCAGGGCTGCGGCGGCCAGGGCCCTTGGCGTAAAGCCGGAAAAGGTTGGACGTACGGTGATAGTGAAAAGAAGCATCGACGCCCGCCAGGATCCCCTTTACCGCTACAGGGTGCAGGCTTTCAGGGAGGGAGAGCAATATGTCCCGTACACGGTTGCGCCATATCAGGACGTGCATGATGCCACGCCCGTCATAGTGATCGGCGCCGGCCCTGCAGGAATGTTCGCCGCCCTGAAACTCCTCCAGAGAGGCCTCAAACCCATCATCCTCGAACGCGGAAAGGACGTAGAGAGAAGGAAGGCCGATATGGCCAGACTCTCCACCGAAGGCATCCTGAACCCGGATTCCAACTACTGTTACGGGGAAGGCGGGGCCGGAGCATTCAGTGACGGGAAACTCTACACCCGCTCTTCCAAGCGCGGAGATATCAGGGAAGTCCTTCATCAACTTGTGGCGTTTGGCGCCTCCGAGGACATCCTCATAGACGCCCACCCGCATATCGGCACTGACAGGCTTCCGGAAATTGTGAAAAACATCCGCAGGTGCATCGAGGAGCACGGAGGAGAATACCATTTTGACAGCCGCGTCACTGACATAGTTCCCGGCTTCACGGTCTTCTGTGGAGAAAAGGAGTACAAAGCCTCCAACGTTATCCTTGCCACAGGGCATTCTGCAAGGGATATATATGAGATTTTTGAGGCCAAGGGCTGGGCGCTTGAAGCCAAGGGCTTTGCCCTGGGCGTGCGCGTTGAGCATCCCCAGTGGATGATAAACCAGATCCGCTATCACGGGAAATACCAGCCTGAGATGCCCACGGCGGAGTATTCCTTTGTACAGCAGGTGGAAGACCGCGGCGTCTTCTCCTTCTGCATGTGCCCCGGAGGCATCCTGGTACCGTCTTCAACGGAAGATGGCACGGTGGTCCTTAACGGCATGTCTAACGCCGCTCGTAACTCAAAGTGGGCAAATGCCGGGGTTGTGGTCCAGATTGAACCCGGAGACCAGCCTCAGGAATACTCCGGCCCGTTTGCCCTCATGGATTACCAGAGAGATATTGAGCGGGCTATGTATAATTGGTGCCGTGAACATGGTGCAAAACACCCTTTCACAGCACCTGCCCAAAGAATGAAAGACTTCTGCCGCGGTATAGTGTCCAAGGACCTTCCAAAGACCTCCTACCACCCCGGCACACTAAGCGCACCACTTCATGAGCTTCTCCCGGAGCATGTCTCGATGAGGCTCAGAAGGGCCCTGCCGCAGGTGGACCGCCAGATGAAGGGCTTCTATACCAATGACGCCCTTCTCCTTGGGACGGAATCCCGCACTTCCTCCCCCGTGAGGCTTCCAAGGAATCCGGAAACCCTGGAGCACGTGGACGTCCCGGGCCTCTACCCCTGCGGGGAAGGCGCCGGATATGCGGGAGGCATAGTGTCATCGGCCCTTGACGGAATAAACTGCGCGGAAAAGATTTAGAAAGAAATGGCAGACATAATACTTGGAATAGAATCGTCCTGCGACGACACATCGGCGGCCGTACTCCGTGACGGGGTGCTGCTATCCAACGTGATTGCGTCCCAGCAGGTACACAAGGACTTTGGAGGAGTTGTTCCGGAGCTCGCGTCCCGCGCCCACGAGCAGAACATCGTGCCCGTGGTGAGCGAGGCTCTCCGCAAGGCCGGTATCACCGCAAAGGACCTTACGGCAATTGCCTTCACAAGGGGCCCGGGCCTTCTTGGCTCCCTCCTTGTGGGCACTTCCTTCGCCAAGGCCCTCAGCCTCTCCCTTGACATTCCCATGATTATGGTAAACCACCTTCAGGGGCATATCCTGGCCAATTTCGTGCGCCAGGAAGGCGTCCCCGTGAGGGAACCCGCCTTCCCCTACCTGTGCCTTCTGGTATCGGGCGGCAACTCCCAGATTGTGAAGGTGACAAGCCCCACGGAATATGAGATCCTGGGCCAGACCATAGACGACGCAGTTGGAGAAGCCTTCGACAAATGCTCCAAGATGCTTGGCCTTGGCTACCCTGGCGGCCCCGTCATAGACCGCCTGGCAAAGCAGGGTGATCCAAACCGCTTCAAGTTTGCCATGCCCAACATCCCCGGGCTGGATTACAGCTTCAGCGGCGTGAAGACTTCCCTGCTGTATTTTGTAAGGGACCAGCTTGCCCTGGACCCTGAATTCATGGAGAAGAACAAGGAGGATATCTGCGCCAGTTTCCAGAAAACGCTCATAGATATCCTCATGAAAAAGCTCATCCGCGCCTCCAAGGAAACCCGCATTAGGGAAATCACCATAGGAGGCGGCGTAAGCGCCAACAGCGGCCTCAGGGAGCGTATCACCCTTGAGGGGCAGAAGCGCCACTGGAATGTATATCTGCCTGAATTCAAGTTCACCACGGACAACGCCGCCATGATAGCCGTGTCCGGATGGTTCCAGTATAAGGCCGGCGTACGTACGCCCCTTGACGTTGCACCAGTTTCCAGGATGGCCGATTTTTAAAAGGTAATGAAAAAAGGTCTCCGCATACCGCTTAAAGTGCTTGCAGGAATACTTCTGGTGCTCCTGGCAGCACTTGCGGCCATGCAGTCCCCCAGGGTCCAGTCCTGGCTGGGCGGCAAGGTTGTGGAGAAGCTCCGTGACAAGATGGATGCCGATATCTCCTTCAAGATGATATCCCTCCGTCCCTTCGAGGCCATTACCCTTGACGACGTAACAATCATAGACCGAAATCCCTCGGTCCCCGGCTCCGACACCATTGCCACCATCGGATCCCTTGGAGCGAAGTTCTCCGTTATGGGCCTTCTTAACGGCTCCGGAGCATATCTCAGTCACGCCAGGCTGGAAAACGCCAGTTTCTTCCTGGTCATTGAACCGGACTCCCTGGAGGGGAAAAGCACCACAAATCTGCAGCGGGTATTCCGTTTGCCGTCTTCCAAGAAGGACACTCCTCCCTCCTGGGGCAATCTCCTATCCGCCCGGGACCTTGTCATAAACAATTTCAGGTTCCGGATGAGAAGCCTCACCGCCCCGGACTACACCCCGGGAAAGATGGACTTCTCAGACCTTGACGTCCTTGTGAACCATCTTCACGCCCGGAACATCAGGGTGGCCGACAGCCACATCACCGGTGCGGTGGACAGCCTTACCGCTGTCGAGAAGAGCGGCTTTGAGTTACTTGGGGCATCGGCCCGTAAAGTGAAGGTGGGGACTGGCCGCGTAAGGTTGGATGACCTTGACCTGAAGGAAAAGGATTCTGAGATCCACCTTAAAACCCTTGAACTGGATGGTCCGCTTGACAATTACTCGGATTTCGTGGAGCGCATCCGCATAAGCGGAGACATCAAACCGGGAACCATCGTCTCAATGAAGACGGTCTCATTCTTCGGCCCCCTTGAAGAGAGTATGAACTTCCGCGGCCGCGTCCAGGGAAAGGTAAGCGGCTATGTGAACGACCTCTCGGTAAAAGATATCGTTGCAAGGGATGAGGACCACAACTTCTCCGTGAAGGCTTCCGGGCGCATAATGAACTGCACGGACATTCAGAACTCTTCCCTTGACTTCAAGGTTAAGGAGGCAAAATTCACTCTCAAGGGCCTTGAGGGATTCCTTAAGACATGGGCCAGCGATCTTGACCTTGGCCTTGACGGCTTCGCCCCCGGAGAACTCTTCACCTTTGAAGGCGCCGCCAAAGGCCCTCTCAACAGGCTGGGCGTAAACGGAGGCCTGGCATCCAGGCTTGGCAATGCCAGGGCCGATATAACCGTGCGCAACACCGTAGATCCCAAGCGTTCCATAATCATTGACGGCGGACTCCGAACCAGGGACCTCAACGTTGGCAAGATTGCGGGAATTGATGAAATCGGCCCTGTAACCCTTGTCTCAGGCCTGGAGGCATCCATCCCCAAGGGAGGCGGCATCAACGTAAGGATAGATTCCCTGAGGATTGACCGCCTGAGTGCCATGGGGTATGATTACACCAATATCTCAGCTGCCGGAAACTACGCCGAGGACGCTTTCGATGGCCGAATTATTGCCGCCGATCCAAACCTGAACTTCCTTTTCCAGGGAAAGTTCAATCTTTCCAAGAAGACCAAGAACCAGGTGTACCGCTTCTACGCCTCCCTTGGCTACGCAGATCTTCATGCCCTCAATATTGACAAGAGGCCACAGTCCAAGATAAGTTTCCAGGCCACGTCCAACTTCCTGAGGACGGAAAGCCACGACATCCTTGGAGACGTGAATATATCTGACCTCACCCTTGTGAGCGCCACTGGAACGCATAATCTTGGGGCGCTTAGCATCAAGGCCCACGCCAACGAGAACGTGCACAGGATAAACCTATCCTCCAAATACCTGGAAGGCACTTACCTTGGAGAAAAGGCCCTGTTTGACTTTGTGAATCACCTGCAGAGCCTCACCCTGGACCGTGAGCTGAGCGCCCTTGATCCCACCCCCTCCCCCGCATGGGACGGGTCCACCTACAGCCTGAACCTGAAGGTGAAGGGAGCCCACGACCTACTTGATTTCCTTGCACCGGGCACATACGTTGCAAATCCCACTGAGCTGAGCCTTAAGATAGACAAGGATGGCATTCTCAATGGCAGCCTCAAGAGCGACCGAATAGCCCGCAATGAAAAATTCATCAGGAATCTGGATCTTACCATAAGTAATGAAAGGGATGTCCTGAAGGCCGATCTTTCAAGCTCTGCAATCCAGCTCTCCAATGGGATGAAGCTCCTTGGAAGCCGCCTTGCACTGTTTGCCAACGACAACCACTTAGGTCTTGGATATAGCTTTGACAATACCGATGAAGACGCCAGCAAGGCGGAACTCTATCTCAGCGCAGACCTTGACCGTGACAGCAAGGACGGTCTTTCCGTAGTTGCCCGTGCCCTTCCTTCAAACCTCTACTACAAGGGCGCCGGCTGGGGAATCTCTTCCGGAGACATTCTTTACAAGGGCGGAGACATAAGCGTGGACAGGCTCCGTGCCATCCACGACGATGAACTTCTGGAGGTAGATGGAGGCTATTCTTCCTCCAGGGCCGATACCCTCAAGGTGAGAATGGAAAAGTTTGACATCGGCATTGTCAGCAACTTTATTGGGAACCTGCTTCCCATTGAAGGATTCGCCAGTGGTAACGCCGTGGTCATATCTCCCGGAAGTCCTTTCCCCGGCATCGAGGCAGGTATAGTGTGCGACTCAACCATGGTCTCCGGCCAGAGGATGGGTACGCTGGCCATAAACAGTAACTGGGATGCTCCGTCCAAACGCTTCAATATTGGGGCGAGGAGCTCCCTGGAAGGCCAGACGCCCCTTGACATTAGCGGATATTTTGTCCCTGACAACCAGACTTTGCACGCCGAGGCCCTTCTTGACCGGTTCAACATTGCCGTAGCGTCACCTATCCTCTCAACCGTCTTCTCAACGTTTGATGGATTCGTGGACGGTGCTTTGGTAGCTGACGGCCCCATATCCAAGATAAACATATCCAGCCGTGACCTCAAGCTCTATGACGGACATGTGGCTCTTGATTTCACCCGCGCCCTGTATGATGTGGAGGGTGAACTGGCGGTTACTCAGGATGTGATCGGCCTTAAGGAACTGCGCCTGAAAGATAATGCAGGCGGCAAGGCAACGGTAACAGGTGACGTTATCCTCAACCGTCTCCAGAATATCGGGACAGACCTCACCATAAGCCTTGACAAGATAAAGGCGCTGGACCTCAGGCGCGGAGAGAATCCTACCCTTTACGGCACCCTGCCTGTTTCCGGCGGTCTCACGGTGAAGGGTCCGCTCAGCCGCATTGTGGTTAACATTGACGCTGCCACAAGCGGTCCCGGAGACCTCCACCTCCCTATCGGCGGAGCCAGCGGAGAGATCCAGCGTAAGATTCTGGTGTTCACTGAGCCGCCGGATGAACTCCAGCAGGATCCCTATGAGCTCATGATGGCGGCTTCCACCAAGCAGAAACAGGAGGAGACCAACCTTGTGATAAACCTCAACGCCAGGGCAACGCCCGATGCCACCGTGTACATTGACCTTGGCGAGAATACGCTCCATGCAAGGGGCGCCGGAAATATCGGCCTCAACATGGAGACGACTCAGCATACGTTCGGGCTCAGCGGAGATTATACTCTCCAAGAAGGCAGCTTCAGGTTCAGCGCCATGAACATTGTGAGCCGTGACTTCACCATCCAGGACGGCAGTTCAGTGCGCTTCAACGGTCCCGTGAACGATACAGACCTGAACGTGAAGGGACTCTATGTCACAAAGGCAAGCCTGGATAACCTTGTGGCCGCACAGAACGCAGAGGCCTCCGGCGGCGGTCGCCGTACAGTGAACTGCGGAATTGACATCACTGGTAAGCTCAGTAACCCTGAAGTCCAGTTCTCCATAGATGTGCCGGACCTTAACCCCAGCACCAGGATGACCCTCGACAACGCATTAAGCACGGAAGACAAGATCCAGAAACAGTTCCTCTACCTCCTCATCGCGGGCAGTTTCCTCCCTGACGAAGACAGCGGTATCACCTCTACCGGATCTGACATGCTCTTCTCCAACGTCTCCAGTATAATGAGCGGCCAGATTAACAACATATTCGAGAAACTGAACATTCCGCTTGACCTTGGTCTCAACTATAAGGCCCAGGAAGGCAGGAATATGTTTGACGTCGCCGTGAGCACGCAGCTGTTCAACAACCGCGTCATCGTTAACGGCGCCGTTGGAAACAAGCAGATCATTGGCAGTTCCACCAGCGAGATAACAGGTGATATTGACGTTGAAATCAAATTGAGCAAGAACGGAAACCTCCGTACCACCATATTCTCCCATTCCGCCGACCAATTCTCCTCCTACCTTGACAACAGCCAGAGAAACGGCGCCGGTATAACCTACCAGATGGAATTCAATTCCTTCTCCCAGTTGTTCCGAGAGATATTTATGACAAGGCAGCAGCGTGAGGAAAGGGCTGCAAGACGCCTCTCAGGTGCTGCAATGCCACAGTCCTTGATCCAGATAGACTCAACTGGTAAACCAAAAGTAATTGAAGATGGCTTTAACAGGTAAATTATATCTTATACCCTCCCCTCTTGGAGACGGGGCGCCGGAGGAAGTCCTTCCCTCGCCGGTTTTCCGTACACTCCCGGAGATAAAGAGATTTGTGGTTGAAGAGGTTCGTACGGCACGCCGTTTCCTCTCATCGGCCGGTCTCAAGGGGCACATAGAGGAGCTGGAGTTCCACACACTCAATGAGCACACCTCCCCGCAGGAGGTGGAGGCGCTTCTTCCCCTCTTTGAGGACGGTGCCTCAGTTGGGCTCATCTCTGAAGCCGGTCTTCCTGCCGTAGCGGATCCAGGTGCAAGGCTTGTGGCTCTTTGCCATAGGTACGGCATTGAGGTGGTACCATTCGTGGGACCTTCTTCTCTTATGATGGCCCTCATGTCCTCCGGCCTGGACGGCCAGAGTTTTGCCTTCAACGGCTATATCCCAGTTAAGCCTGATGAAAGGAAATCGGCCTTGAAGGCCCTTGAGAAGAGGTCTTTCCACCAGACGCAAATCCTTATCGAAACACCTTACCGCAACGATTCCCTCCTGAAGGATATGCTCACCACCCTGAGCCCTTCCACAAGGCTCTCAATTGCGGCAAACATAACCTGCCCTGATCAGTTTATCCGTACGCTAACAGTGGCGCAGTGGAAAAAGATCCAGGGCTTCACAATTGGCAAACGTCCTTGTGTATTTCTTTTTCAGGCCCAATGAAGATAGCTTTCACAACACTTGGATGCAAGCTCAATTACGCCGAGACATCCACCTATGAACGCGGTTTTGTGGCCGCGGGCTGGGAGGTTGTCCCATGGAGCAGTGAGGCCGATGTCTACCTTGTGAACACCTGCGCCGTCACTGAGACCGCAGAGAAGAAGTCCCGTAACTTCATCCGCCGAGCCCACAAGACCAATCCCGCCGCCCGCATAGTTGTCACCGGCTGCTATGCAGAGCTCCGCAGGGAACAGATTGAGGCCATAGAAGGCGTCTGGCGTGTGTTTGGCGCCAAGGAGAAGGGCAAGATTGTGCAAGAGACATTGGAGGGTATGCCTTTGTCCACCGTCGCTTCGCGACCCCTCCCAGGCGCAGCGCTACGCGCAGCTATGGGCCCCTCCCTCTT
>JAFZOU010000114.1 GCA_017550525.1 Bacteroidales bacterium | reverse complement strand
GTCTACCTCGCAAAGTGCGCGGGCGATTCCGAGACGTACGGCCTCTGCCTGACCTTTGGTACCTCCACCGACGATGGTGACCTTGATGTCAAACTGACCTGCAGTACCTGTGACCTCGAGAGCCTGGTTGGCGATGTACTGGAGGGTTCCCTCCTTGAAGTACTCCTCCATGGGGCGGTCGTTGATCATGAACTTGCCTGTTCCGGGTACTACATAAACACGAGCGACAGCTGATTTACGTCTTCCAAGGGCGTGTTTCTGTTCCATGTGCTCTGTTTAAATTTCGTTAAACTTAATGGTTCTGGGATTCTGTGCCTCATGCTTGTGCTCAGGACCTGCATAAATGTACAGGTTATTGATGAGCTTGTCCCCGAGACGGGTCTTAGGGAGCATACCACGCACAGACATACGGATGAGTTCCTCGGGCCTTGATGCAAGGATCTCCTTGGGAGTGGTGAAGCGCTGGCCGCCCGGATAACCGGTGTAGCGGGTGTAAACGCGGTCTGTCATCTTCTTGCCGGTAAGACGGATCTTATCTGCATTTACGATGATGACGTTGTCACCACAGTCCACGTGCGGGGTAAAACCGGGCTTGTTCTTGCCACGGAGTATCAGGGCCACGCGGGAAGCGAGGCGACCGAGCACGAGATCAGTTGCATCAATGACGAGCCACTCTTTGTTCACAGTTGCCTTGTTCAGGGAAACTGTCTTGTAGCTAAGTGTGTCCACTGTCTTGATTATTAATGGTTTAACATAAAAGTTGCGATCCCCCCACAGTGAGAGGGACCGCAAAGGTAGGAATAATTTGGCAAAAAACCAAATCAGAACGCATTCTCGTATTTATCCAGGGCGGCGGCCATGAGCTCCCGGCCCTTCTCAATAATCTCCGGCGCGTGAGAGTAGCCGTACACGCCGTGATAGGAGTCGTAGGGAAGGCTTGCAAGGACATCCGGAGGCGTGAGCTCTATGCCCATACGGGCTATGGTGCTGTTCATAAGGCCGAAACTTCGCTGGAGGATGGAGCCGAAGGTTTCATCGGCCCCTACTGGAATCCAGCCCTCACGGCCGTCGGAAACCATTTTCCGCTCTTCAAGTTTAGCGCCGATGGCCTCACGCACAAGCCTGCGGCCCTTTTTGACGTTGGTTATGACCGTGTCTTTATCGGCCCCGAAAGAATCCTTGAGGAGGGAGCGGGCTTCGGCGCGGGCATCGGCCTCACTTTCCACAAGCGCCTGGCGGCTTGAAAGGAAGGCATTGATTTCCCGGGCGTCTATCTCGTTGACGTTGAAGCCCACAAGGATGTCCCCTTCCGTGCGCTGGACCCTGTTGAGGGGGAAGGTGTTCACTATGCCGCCGTCTATGAGGGTGCGTCCCTGCCATTTGACGGGGGCGAACATGGAAGGGATGGAGATGGAGGCACGGATGGCTTCAAAGAGGGGGCCGCTGCGGAAGATGACTTCCTCTCCTGTATAAAGGTCCGTTGCAACGGCCGTGAAGGGGATTTTCATGTCCTCAATGTTGACCTCCGGGACACGCTCTTTGATGGCATCCATGACTCTCTGGCCCTTGACAAGAGAATTGAGGCTTATGCTTACGTCCACAAGGGACATAACTTTTACGGGGTCCAGACCACAGAGCCACTCCTTGAACTGTGGGAGGCCTCCTGCCGCAAAAATGCCTCCCACAAGGGCTCCGGCAGATGCTCCGGCGACGGAGGTGATGGTATATCCCCTCCTTTGAAGTTCTTCAATAGCGCCGATATAGGCAAAGCCGCGGGGACCGCCGCTGGCCAGTGCAAGTGCAACTTTTTTCATATTCGCAAAGTTACAAAGTTTTGCGTAACTTTGTGCGTTAAGAATTCTACTATGCAGCCACTTGTATTTGAACCTTTCCTCAGGACCATGGTGTGGGGCGGAGATAAGATTGCCCCCTATAAAGGCATTTCAACTGACATTCCCCATATAGGCGAAAGCTGGGAGATAAGCGGAGTTCCGGAGCATCCCACCGTTGTGGCCGATGGCCCGTATGCCGGCAAAACCGTCACTGAACTAGTTAAGGTATTCAAGGGAGAGCTGGTTGGAAAGTATGTCTATGCCACAACAGGAGATGAATTCCCCCTCCTTGTGAAATTCATCGACGCCCTCACGGATCTCAGCATCCAGGTGCACCCGGACGACGAAATGGCCGTCCGCTGCCACGGGGAAGGCTTCCGCGGCAAGACTGAGATGTGGTATGTGATAGATGCCGCGCCAGGCGCAAAGCTCTACTCCGGCCTTTCACGTGCGCTCACGCCCGCGGAATATGAGAAGATGGTGGCCGATGGCACCATCACGGACGCCCTCGCATGCTATGAGGTTCATCCCGGAGATGTATTCTTCCTCCCCGCCGGCCGCATCCATGCCATCTGCGGAGGATGCTTCCTGGCAGAGATCCAGCAAACTTCCGATCTCACCTATCGCATCTGGGACTACGGCCGCCTGGGCCTTGACGGCAAGCCCCGCCAGCTTCACACGGAACTGGCAAAGCAGGCCATCAACTTCAAGGTTGAAGACACTTACCGCACTCTCTATGAGCCCGCGAAGGACGAGGAAGTGGAACTTGTGAGCTGCAAGTACTTCACCACCAACCTCTATGACCTCACCCTCCCCTACGCCAAGGACCTCTCGGAGATTGACTCATTTATTATAGTAATGTGCGTATCCGGCAGCGGCTCCCTGGAGGTAGACGGAGAGTCCCTGGACATACGTCAGGGACAGACTGTCCTTATCCCGGCATCGGCCGATGACCTCTGCTTCATTCCGGAAGACTCAATGAAGCTGATAACTTCTTTTATCGGATAGCCCCCTCCTGGCAGACAAATAGCTGACATTCAGCGCATTACAAAAATCTGGTTGTGCAAATTGCACAACCAGATTTTGTTAAATGTCTGTGTTTCAGCGGGTTAGCCGCCAGCGGCTATTCAAGCCCCCTGGCACGGGAGAGTGCTGCGGGGTCGGGATCGGCGCCGCGGAAGTTGCGGTACTGCGTCATGGGCTCTTCAGAGCCGCCCCTCTCAAGGAAGGTCTGGCGGAAGGACTTTGCGGTCTCGGGGTTGAAGATGCCATCCTCCACAAACTTCTCCCAGGCGTCATCGGCCAGGACCTCGCTCCAGAGATAGCTGTAGTAGCCGGCGCTGTAACCGCTGGCGATGATGTGGTTGAAGTAGGTGGTGCGGTAACGCGGGATGATCTCATCTATAAGGCCCATCTCCCGGCACACCTTTGCCTCAAAGGCGCGGATGTCCTCGGCTCCGTTGAATGCGGCCAGTTCTGAGGCCGATAATTCATGCCACTTCATGTCAAGGATGGAGGCTGCGCAGAGTTCTCCGCACATGAAGCCCTGGTTGAACTTGAGGGCGCTGCGGATCTTTGACACAAGCTCTGCGGGAATGGGCTCTCCGGTGCGGTAATCCTTGGCGTAAACGGCAAGGATTTCAGGCACAAAGGCAAAATTCTCATTGAACTGGGAGAATGTCTCCACAAAGTCACGGGCAACGGAAGTGCCGGAAACGGTCTTGTAGTTGCACTGTGAAAGGAAACCGTGGAGGGCGTGGCCAAACTCGTGGAACGCGGTCTGGACATTGTCAATTGAAAGCAGTGAAGGAATGGCATCCGTGGGGTCATCTCCGGGAGCCGGGAAGTTGCACACGTTAACAATCACGGGCCTTACACCAGTCTCCTGCTCACGGAAATTGTTCATCCAGGCGCCGCCGCGCTTGGTGGGACGCACGTAGTAATCCTTATAGAATATGCCAATGAGGCTTCCGTCCGCATCAGTGAGTTTATAGGCCGATGCCGCAGGGTTGTAAACCTCAACCTCCGGTGCGGGCTCAATGTTGATGCCGTAAATCATGTGGGCTGCGGCAAAGACGCCTTTGAGGACGCTGTCGGCCTGGAAGTAAGGCTTTGTCTGGGACTCGTCCAGGGCAAACTTCTGAGCGCGGAGTTTCTCTGCATAGTAGCTGTAATCCCAGGCCTCGATCTTGTGACCTGCAAGCTTTGCCATCTCCTTCATATCGGCCTTAGCTTTGAGCATGGAGGCGTCCATGATGGGCTGGAGGAAGGCATCAACGGTCTCAGGGCTTCCGGCCATTTTGTCGGAGAGCTGGAAGGCCGCAAAGGACGGGTAGCCAAGAAGCTCTGCCATTTCTGCCCTCAGTTTCAGCACCTCAAGGACAATTGCGTTGTTGTCATGCTCGTCTCCGTGGTTGCCGCGGGAGCTGTAGGCCTCAAAGACGGCCTTGCGTTTTTCACGGTCCGGGCAGGAGCCCATGAAGTCATAGTAGTCGCTTACGGTGATGCCGGTAGCCTCCTTGAAGGCATTGTTCTCTGCAAGGAGATTCTGGCCGAATTTCTGGCTCAGGGTGGCAAGGCGGGTCTGGATATCGGCAAAACGGGCCTTGGCTTCTCCTTCAAGGCCTACACCGTTGCGCTCGAAGCTCTGGTAGATCTTCTTCACCACCATCTGCTGCTCACGGGTGAGGCCTTCCTGATTGTCATAGACGGCCTTCACGCGGGCAAAGAGATCCGGATTCATATAGATCTCATTGGATGCGGCGGTGAGCTCCGGAAGGATCTCTTCCTCAATTGCCTGCATCTCAGGGGTGGAATCACTCTCTGAAAGGTTGAAGAATACGCCTTCTACCCTGTCAAGGATGGGGCTTGACTTCTCCAGGGCAAGGATGGTGTTCTCAAAGGTAGGAGCGTCCTTGCAGGCTATTATGGCCTCCACATTGGCTTTTTCCTCCTTGATTCCGGCCCTGAAGGCGGGGAGGTAATCGGCCTCCTTTATCTGTGAGAAGGGAGCTGTGCCGTAAGGAGTGTTCCAATCCTCAAAGAAAATGTTCTGCTGTTTACAAGCTGTCATACTGAAAGCGAGGGCCAGTGCAGCCCCCGCAATAAAAGTGTTGATTTTCATTAATACACGTCTTTGATTAGTGATGTGTTGTTGCCTTCGTAGAAGACGTCAAGGAGCATGAACTGGGCCGCGCCCTGGTAACGGGACATGATGCCGATCACATCAATCTTCTTAGAGCCATCCAGGACGTCGGCGGGGATGGGGATATCGGCAAAGCGGGAATAGCCGCTGGTGCGGATCTGGACCTCTGCTCCGTCATAGTTGAAGTAGTGGCTCACGCTCTGTGCGGTTGCATTGCGGATGAGAACCTGCCTGTATGTCTCTGCATCATCGTAGGTCTCAGGCTCTGCGGCAATGTAGCCATAGCCGAAGTTCTTGGCGTCTACCCTGCGGGTACCAACGGTATTGTTATTCTTAATATCGGCCGCGGAATCTCCAAGCTTTAGATCATCCCAGTCTCCCCTTTCAAGATGATCCACGGTGCGGCGCTTGGTAAGGCCCCAGTGGATAAGGTTGTGAGGATATTTGGGATATCCTTCATATGGCTCATCAAAATTCATCGGGTCATCGTCGGAAAGGAATAGACGGTTCCAGGAGTTGTTTTTGTCGTGATTGAGGTTGGAATCCGGATACAGGAGGGCAAACACCTCCCCCTTGATCTTGAGGCCTGTGAGTTTGGTGAGCTTACCCACGGCTGCGGGAGCCAGGCCATTCTTGAAGGCATCGCTGGAAAGCTCCGCCCCGGTAGGTGTGGCGGGCTTGATACGCTCATCCTCATCCAGGATCTCTCCCCTGAAAATGTGCTTTGAAATGATGGGGACAAGGTCAATGTAGGATGTCTCGTATTCCGGAACTTCATTGGTGTCTCCGTCCAGATACTCCTGCCAGCCGTCACCAAGAACGCCAAGCTGGAGAAGACCGCCTCCACCGTAGTTTCCGGTCTTGTAACCGTACTCTCCTATGCAGAGGTCTTCGCAGTCAATGTAAAGGATCTGACCCACCTTATAATCATCATAGGAACTGGAGCGGCCAAGCTTGAGGCAGATGCCGCCGGTAGCGTCCTGGATGTAGAGTTCACGGTAGATGTTGCCGTCTTCATCGGATGACACAACCTGGGCCTTCAGGATCTTGGCACCGGAAATGACCACGGGCTTTCCGTGTTCCTTGTACATGGCCTTTAGGTCGGCAATGGTGGTATTGACTTCATCGTCCATGTCCACGGGGACAAAGTCAACCTTATCCGGCTGGCTGAACGTGACAACCGGCTGCCATTCTTCTATCAGACTCCGGCAGGAAACGAGTGCCGCAAGGGCGGCGATTGCAATAATGGACTTTCTCATAACTCTTAGAATCTGAAGTAAATGTTAAGCATATAGTTGATACCGGACATATAGAAGTACTTGGAGTCAAAGCGGTAGTAACGGGTCTTGGAGGCGGTGTTGTCCACCATACGGGTTTGCTCGTAACCGCCGGTCTTGACATTCCTGTTGTTGAGGAGGTTCTTGGCGTTGAGTGAGAAGCCAAGCTGATACTTGCGCTGGATGTACCAGGACTTACCCACGGATGCGTTCAGGAGGAATGCCGGGGCAAACTTCTCCTGGGTGGTCATGGCCTCGATCTCGTTGAGTGCGATTGAATCGTCCTCGGGATTACGGCCGATAGCCGCCAGTTCTTCCTCTGCGTCAAAATAGACGTTGCGGTCGGGGCCTTCCACGGCGTACTGGGTGCGGTAGAGAGGGTTCATATCAAGGTATGCGCGGTCGAAGTACTCTACATCGGCCTCAACAAACCAGTAGTTGTAGTTCCAGCTCAGACCAAGGGATACGGCTGTCTGGGGCGTTGAAGGCACATAGTGCTTCTGCTTGCGGTCAAGTGCAGCAGTATAGTTGCCCCAGGCGTCCTTCTTGTACACGGGACTCTCCTTCCAGTAAGGGACGTCAATGATGTACTGGCCGTCAAATGCAACGGGCGTTGCGCTGTTATCCAGCGTCTGCATCATCTTGGGATTGGAAGTGTAGATGGCTTCTCCAAGTGAAAGGACACCCTGTACGGAGAGATTGGGAACAATGTAGGTAGGGACCTTGAAGCCAAGCTCGATACCCATGTTGCGCTGGTCGATTCCGCTGAGGGCGAAGTTTGAGAAGGCGTTCTGGACGTCATCGTAGGCGCTCATGACCTTGCTCTGGCCCTTGATGGTGGTGTAGTATGCGGTGACGCGGGCATTGATGCCGCTGCCGCTGAACTGCCAGTTGATATCCGAGGAGAAGGTCTTGATGGGGCTCAGGTTCTGAACCATGTCGTTACGGGTACGGGGGCTCACGAACACCTGCTGGAAAGTAGGGGCGTCCTGGAAGTAACCCACGTTTGCATAAACCCTCATGTTGCCGCCAATCACGTAATTGAGACCAAGCTTACCGGCATAGGTAAGGAAGTTGGCCTTGTCTGAATTGCCCTTGGAGGTGGAATAGATACCAGCCTCTGCTGAAGGCTCAACGGTGTTTCCGGTAAGGGGATCCATATACGTCATTCCCGGGAAGAGGCCCTTTCTCACAAGGCCTTCACGCCAGAAGCTGGTGTAGCCAAGGCGGCCGCCAAGGTTGATGTCAAGGTTGCCGATGGTATACTCTCCGTTTACCCAGCCGCCCGCATTGATTACGTGGACGTTGTAGTCATAGCCGTACTTGTCTCCCTTGTGGAGGATACGTGCCTGACCGTTGTGGGAGAGGTAGTAGTCAAGGTCGTTCTGGGCCATGTAGGGCTCTGCGGCAAAATCCCTGTCGGCAAAGTTGTCTATGTCCACAAAGTACTGACCTCCAAGGAGATCGGCCAGGACCTTATAGTATTCCGTCACATTGAACTTGCCATTCAGGCCGCCCGTGACCGTGAGGTTCTGGAGGGGCCGATACTTGAAGTTGAATGCAAGGTTGAGGTCCTTCTGGTCTACGCGGCGCTCTTCCTGGACATACTTGCTGCGGCCGTTCTCACTCATCTGGTTCACCTGATAGATGCGGTCCCAGTTGAAGTGGACAATTGAAGGATCCTGGGCTTTCCATGCCTGGAAGGCTGCCGTGGCCTTTTCAAGATTGTTGCGCTTGTAATCCGGATCCGGGTTATAGAGGTATGAAGGGAGGTTACGGTAGTAGTCCGGACGGGGATCCTGGGCGTTGTACCAGTCCATTGCGGTATAGCCGTTGGAGCCAAAACGGAAGAGGAGGGTTGTATGGCTCTCAAACTTATCCGAAGGGGTGAAATCCCACTTCAGGAAGGCAATGGGTTCATGGGTCTTACGTACACGGGTATTACGAACCTTCCCGTTAAGGTAACCCCAGTTGGAGTTATACATATTGTCCCCCATGAGGTTGTACACCTCCTGGGTGGATGAGTTCTGCGCTCCCCTTTCACCGGGCGTTCCAAAGATAGCAAAGCTTAGCTTGTGGGTGTCGTTGAAGATCTTATCGGCCGCAAGATAATATGCGAAGGAGCGGTAATACACACCGTCAATCCAGTCGTTGCCGCCAAGGCGGGCGCTCACGTTGGCCGCGAAAGCCCAGCCGTTGTCCATCTGGCCGGTGGCGTAGGAAGCCATGAGGCGCAGGCGGTAGAGGGCGCTGTTGGTGAGGACGCTTCCGCGAAGGCCCTTGCGGACCTCTGAGGCAGTGCCGAAGATATTGGTAACACCGTTGTAGCTGCCAAGGGCAACGTCAGTGGCCTCTACGCCGTTCACGGTTTCCTTGGAACGCATAGCCTCGTTGAGGCCGCTCCACAGGGAGAACGGGCCATAGCCGGTGATTGCGTCGTTCATCTTGACGCCGGCAAGGTAAACCTCCTGGCTTTCAGAACTGTAACCGCGGGCGCGGAAACGCACTGCGGAGAAGTTGAAGCCCGCAATGTTGTTGAACACGTCATTGCTGCCGAACAGGATGGTGGGGTTGTCGTTGAAGCCGGAGTCGTCCATGTCAAAGTTGGCGAAGGAGTCGTCGTCTACGTCCGTCACATGCTGGATTCCGGTGAGGGAAAGGTTGAACATGTTCTTTACGTAGCCATCGGCCACGGTCACCTGCACCTGGGACTCGAGGAACTCCGGAGCGGTGATCCTGAGGACATACGTACCATCCGGCAGGGAGGAAATAAGGAAGGAGCCGTCCTGGGCCGATTGTACGGTCTCTATCTGCTCCGCGCCCTGCATGAGGACCACCTGGGCGTTCTCGATGGGCGCACGGCCGTTACGGTCCACGACCTTACCCTTCACGCCGCCGGCATAGCCGTCCCTGGTGCCGGGATCCACAAACTGCGGCGCCTGGGCCAGAAGGCTCACGGCCGACAGGGCTGCAGCGAAGGTCAGTAATAGTTTTTTAGTCATATCGGTTGGTTTTGTCATTCTGAGCGAAGAGAAGAATCTCTCTACTTTTTGATCACAATGTATGTGGGATAGTGGTCCGAGTAACCGTTCACGAAAGCGCCGTTGGAGAAGGTGCGGAACGGGGTGCCCTTGTACTGGCCGTTCTGGTTGGTCATGTAGGGCTTTGAGAAAACGCGGCCGTAGAACTTTTTCTTGGTGATGGGCTGGATCTGGAAAGTGCCTGCGGGGGCATTTGCCAGGGCGTTATTCACCATAACAATGTCAAAGATATTGCCCGCGCCCCGGTAATAGAGGGAGCTGTAACCGGCCTTGATCATGCTGAGGAACGGGTCAAAGAAGTCGTCTTCCTCAACATCGTCGATGAATTCCTTTCCGTGGAGATAGTCCGTCATGGAGACATCCGTGGGGTTGTCATTCATATCGCCCATCACCACAATCTTGATTCCGGGGAATTCCTCCTGGAGTTCCATGGCCCTCTGGTAGGCAATCTCTGCGCCGCGGGGACGGAGATCGGCCCCCTTACCGCCAAGACGGGAAGGAAGGTGGCACACAAAGAATGCAAACATCTCGTCGTCAATGGTGCCGCGGACCATCAGGACATCACGGGTGCGGAAGGCTTCCTTCTCTTCCTCGGTCCATGCGCTCCAGTCTATGCGGGAGTCCTCGAAGGTGAACGGGATGGCCTCGGAGGTGATGTACTTGAATATATTGGGCCGATAAAACAGCGCGCAGTCCACGCCGCGGCGGTCCGGGCTGTCATAATGGACAATCTGGTAGTTGGCCTCTGCGATTGCGGGCTCACTCACAAGGTCCTCAAGGACGTGGCGGTTCTCAACCTCGGATACTCCCAGGACGGCGTGCCAGGCACCGTTATCCTTTTTCATATCGGCAATCACGCGTGCCATGTTCTTAAGCTTCTTGGCATACTTTTCCTCTGTCCACTCGTTGGCGCCGTCCGGCAGGTACTCGTAGTCGTTCTTGCCTTCGTCGTGATAGGTGTCAAAGAGGTTTTCAAGGTTGTAGAAGCCAATCACATAGCTGCGATGCTTCTGGGCATCGGCCGTACGGGGAATGGCCAGCAGCACAAGGGCTGCGATTATTACGATGGTTCTTTTCATAGGTTACCAGTTTTTCAGTGTTTCTGAAGGGGAAGCCTCTTCTATTTCCTTGGCCTTGTCTGCGCCAAGAAGGGCCGGAAGGTTTACAAAGAAGTCTATGCCGGTAAGGGTCTCAAGTTCTGAGATGGAGCAGACGTAGTCCTGATAATCATTTCCGGCAATGCTTGATGTGTGGGGCATATAATAACCGACAGCGGAGTACTCCTGCCCTCTCTTTCTGAGAAGGGCCTTGTAGTAATGAGTGGGCACCTTGGCGGCATGGCCGGTTTTGTTTCCTGACCAGTTGTAGGAGTTGCGGATATCGGCCCCGGTGCAAACATACAATGTATCTGAGGAGAACGACCAGTTGCGAACCGCACCCTCAAGATTAGCCCAGATCTCTCCGTTGAAATCGTAATCCTGAGGAGTCATATTGGTGGGATAGAACGTGGAGACATTGGCCTCATAATCCAGGCGGTCGGCCGATGGAATCTGATGGCCACGGGTCCAGCCACCGCCATATGAGCCGCCAGAAATGTCGCAAACAGCATCGGCGGGAAGGAGGGGGTCTGTTGCCTGCCACATGTCACTACGGCTGCCGCTGCCCCTCAGGCTACGGTTCAGGGGATATGCCACCCACCAGGATACATATGCGTCATAGTCATAATAGAATGACCAGTTTCGGACGCCGCTCTCTTCCTCGCTCACGTATGCGCCTCCATCCATGGAGTGGGTTCCAAAGAAGAATCCTTCCTTATGCTCAAATGCGGGAAGCTCCAGCCATCCGGATGTGGCGGCTGTCACCTTTCCCATCTGGGTGATTTCTTTGGAGACCTCGTGTTTAGCTGTTTTAAGAACAAGGGTTGCCTTGCGCGGAGTCTCAGCCTCATTGGGGTCTATTGTCATATCCACGGAAGCATTGCCGCTGTCCGTTGTTTTGCTAAGATGAATCCATCCGTCACCGTCAATATAATCTACAGACAGTGTCCACTGCCCCACGGCAGCAACTTTTACAAACTGGGAGCCTCCGGCGGCAGCCTCCGTTTCACGGGGCACCTTCATGACCGGAATAACATCCTGTTCACCGGAAGGGTCAGTACCCTGACAGGAAATCGCTGCCAGAGACACTGCAAGCAGAGCCGCAAGACCAAGGATTCTGGATTTCATATCTAAGCTTTTAAAGACCCAAAAGGGTGCTCGAAGTTTGTCTCCGGGCAGCCCTTTTAGGTTAAGTTGTTAAAAATCAATTATTCGTAGATAAGGGTGAGATTCTGGAACTGAGCGTTGTATGCATTGGTAACAACAATGCGGCACTTCTCACCGGCAGCAGAGTTATTCACATCCCAGCTGTATTCTGTTCCCTTCTTAAGCTTTTCTGTATTGATTCCGTAAAGCTTTCCGTCTTTGTCGGCAATGTCAAGAATCACATTTTCGGAAGCACTTGAACCGGTAGTAAAGGTTACATTTACAAGGGCCTTTCCTTCAATTGAAGGGAAAATGATGTATGCATCCTTCTTGCCGATAATGATAACCTTGTTGGTGGATGACCAATAATAGCCGTTGCCGTCTCCTGCACCCTTGAAGGTGAACTCATATCCGCCTATGGTGTAAGTATTCTCATCCAATGTCTTGCTGGAAGGGAAGCCTTCGGGGCACGCCTCAAATGAGAGCTCTATGGTGGTGGCGTCAGTATTGCTCTTGTCGCGTGCAGTGAAAGATGCATTTGCGCTGACAAGTTCCTCGGAGCCCTTGAGAGCCTTTACCACAACGGTGTAAGTGGCACCATACTCAAACTCAACATCCTTGCTTACGCTGGCTTCGGTGACGTCTCCACCGTCCACCTTGGTTCCATTCTCATCACCCTTCAGAAGCGCCCAGTTGTATTTATCGGCACCTTCCACTTCATTCCAGGAAGCCTCAAAACCGGTTTCAGTCTGCTTTGCGCTTACTGTAAGCTTATAATCCGGAGCCGCATCTCCCTTGACGGTGATCTCACCAACGGGCATTACGGAAACGTGGTTTGTACCGGAAACATAGTAACCGTAGAAATCGATGTCCTTATCCTTATAAGGAGTACCATCAACCGAGTTGGAAGCGAAGGAAACATCCCTGGAGCGCTGCTTGCCATCGTTGTCGAAGAGGAAGATATTGATATACTGCTTTCCGCTTGACGTAACCTCACGGGCCGTACCTATAACGTGAACATAGATGATAGGGGAACCCTCCCAATTGTAGGTGTCAATCTGATCCTTAAGCTCTAGAGCGGTGCCATGATTGACCTCAACTGTACCGGTCTTTGTGAAAACAGGATTGATAACCTGATTATGATAGCTGTAGTTGTCAAGGTCTCCCTTCATGGTACCCTTCTCACCAACAGCTCCTTCAATGGATTTATCCTTACTGTAAACAACGATGCATGCTGTACCATCAGTGATGATACCGGTCTTGTCAAATTTTGCAACCCACCAGATATCGGTAAGGTCTACAGCGCCCACGATGGGAGTGGTTTTCTTGGCGGCGGCATCATAGGGAACTTCCATTGCAAGGAGTTTCTCGATGGGACTGTCCACCTTCTCACCCTTACCGGGCTGGGAAATCTTGATCCTTGCGCTGTACATGCCAGCCTTTACGGTGATGTTGCCGCTACGGTCATAACCATCGGTGTTGTCCGGGGCCTTGAGGGTAATCTTGGTGGTACCGGATCCCTTCTTGTCGGAGATTTCAAGCCAGGAAAGATCCTCCGGGACGGAGAGCTTCCATTCATCGGCGGTTGTGATGGTGACTTCCTTTGTCTCACCTTCCTTTGCGAACGTGATCTCTGCAGGATCCACGGTAACGCCCTCTGCTACTGAAGGCTTGTTCTGGCAGGCAACTACGCCCAGAACGGCGGCTGCAGCAAAAAAGAGATTCTTTAGTTTCATCTTATGGGTTATTTATGGTTAATTCTTGCCTTTTTCAGATTACAAATATAATCATTTTTTCCAGCAATAAAAATCCCGGGGCGTGCACCCCGGGATTAATTGTAAGGACAGGACAGATATTATTCTGCCTCCAATTCCTTGACGTGGTCAATGCTCCACAGACCAAGGACCTTAACGACCTGCTTGTCGGCATTCTTGTAGAATGAAGGAACGCAGGTGACATCATATCTCTTACCCACCTCCATGTTAAGATAGAAGCTGGAAGAATTGATGACAATTGCCATATCATTGTTGCCGTCAGTCACGACACCTTCCATGTCTCCGGTCTCTGTAATTTCCTTACCATCGTTGTCATACTTGGGATGACGCTCGTCAGCACCGGTTGAAACGGGATAAGTAGCCTTTATCTCATCCTTTACGGACAGACCCTTGATAGTGATAAGGCGATATGCCCAGGTGTCCCATTCGTCAATGACCTTCTGGAGGGTAACTTCTGTTCCCTTGGGAAGCTTGGTGGGATCTGTGGGAGCGGCCTTGGCCTTGCCAAGGGAGCTGTTGAAGCCAGTTGCCTGAGGCACGTTGTTGTAGACGGAGCTCTTTCCGAATACGCGGCCGGAGATTTCCTGACCCACGGAATACTTGTCAGAGCTGTTGTAGAGGGTAAGACCAACCTCTCCATCCTCGACAAACATATACTTGCCGCTTGCAAGGGTTACGGTCACAGGCTTTGTGAGCTCAATGTCAAAGGCTTTCTTCTGTGCACAGAGGTCACGGATATCCTTCAGGGTTCCCTTTGCAAAATCGGCCTGCTGGGTGATGGTGATGGTCATCTCTGAGGTAGAAAGGACATCTTTGCCATCCTTGTCCTTGGTGGTGACATTGCTGGTAAAGAAGATGGAACCAGTACGGGCTGCACCGGTGGTATTTTCCTCAGGTGTAACAGTGTAGACAACGTTACCCTTCTTGTTTACCGTGTAAGCTTTGCCAAGTGTAAGCCAGTCAGTCTTGGATTCTGCGCCGATGCCGGTACCTTTCTGCTGAAGTTCGATTTCAAAAGGCGTGTTATCCTTGGGGATATAGATGTAGGTTCCCTTTACGGAAGAAAGGAGGCCCTTCTCTATCTTGAGGACACTTACATCCACAAGCTCAGGAGTGGTCCCGTTGTAGAGTGTGAAGGGGCCTTCTACGGTAACGATGTCACCGCTTTCAATGCCGATTGCACTCCAGTTGTAAGCGCCGGTGGCATCTACGGTACCATAAATGGTGACGTCTTTGTCGGAGGTGTCGTCCTTAAGATACCAGTTGCCATACGTGGTGTTGTAAACGTTGGTGCATGTTCCGGTGATGCGGTATGTCTTGCCATCTACGGGAGTAAAGTCGGGATCTTCGCCGCGAAGCTGCTTCACGGTTACCACGGCGGCCTTTGCAGGAGTACCTACGGAAACCACGATATTCTGGTACTTGTCACCAACCTTCACCTTGAAAGTCTGGTTGAAAGAGCCAAGGTCGTCGTCGGCAGTAGGATCGGCACCATTTATCTTCTTGAAATAAGCCTTACGGTTATCCTTGAAGGTAACGGTTGTTTCACCGGCCTTGCCGCTTGCAGGGGAAATCTCTACCCAGGAATACTCTTCCAGCTGATTTACATCGATGGATTTCTTCCTGGTCTTTTTCTCTGCGTCAAGGACAGTGGTGTCCTTTTTGATGTCATAGTCAAACGACCACTCTTCCGTGGCGGTGACTTTGATAGTTGCGGTACCATCTTCGTTAGGGATGGTCACATACAGTTTATCGGCCTGGAATTCACTCATCAGGTGAGCGCCTTCTTTCTCACAAGCCACTGTTGCCACGAGGGCAAAAACTGAGAGGATGATATATTTTGCTTTCATTGTTTGATCCTCCTTAAATTAGTTGAACAGATACTTGATGCCGATAGAAGCATACCAGCACTGGCCAAGGCTGTGGTTGGAAACGAAAGTCTTGGTGCTGCCGCTGATAGCGTCAGGAGTAGAGAAGGTGGCGTAACCATCGGCGTCTACGCCCTCATATTTGAGGATACGGGGATCTGAGCCGATTGCAGGATTCAGGTACTTGGATACGCCCCAACTTGAGTTGAAGAGGTTCATGACGTTCTTCACGTCCAGGCTGAGCTGGAGGGTGTTCTTGACATTGCCGATCTTGAGCACGAAGTCGTGCTTGTAGCTGATATCAAAGCGATGTACCCAAGGAGAGTAGAGGCTGTAGCCTTCGGCATACTGGCCCTGGTGCTTGCTCAGATAAGGATCGTTGTGGACAAAGTCCATGAAGCGGTCTCTGTCGCTGTCGGACTTGAAGCGGAAGTCGCGGTTCTCTACCTGTGCATCTGTAGGGATATAGATTGCGTCGTAGTTGTAACCGTCGCCGTTCATATCGTTGGTTGTCATGTAAGAGTATTTTGAGCCACCTCTCCAGGCCTCATATATGAGGGAGTAGTGGTTGCCGCTCTTGTCATGTGCGGTTGCGGAAGCAACGATACGGTCAGGGGTCACGTACTGTGAGTTGTGCAGGGGAATGTAGTTGGGGCCCTCGGTGGTAGGAACATAGGTGAAGGCCGATTCTGCTGCGGAGCCGGGCATACCGGTGATTTCCTTGTTCTCGGTGTGGGTGTATGCAGCCATGAGGCTGAGCCACTCAACAGGCTGAGCGTTTACGGTAACGTTGGCGCTCCAGCCATAACCCTTTGAGGTGTTCTCAAGGACGAATGCCTTGGTGCCGTTACGGAAGTCATCGGGATAGATGGGACGGTTGTCAACGCCATTGAAGCGTGCGAAACCGGCCACATTCTTCATGCTCCAGTCAGAGATTGCAACTGCATTGATGGTCTTGTTGAAGATACCTTCCACGGAAACGGTGAGAGGGAAGCTCACGGGGATTGTGTAATCAACGGCCAGGGAGCTCTTCCATACCTGAGGCATCTTGAAGGAGGGGTCCACGGCGTTCACTGCAGAAGGAACGGTTCCGTCTTCAGGAGAAACGCTGGTGGGATAGCCAAGGCCCTGGAGTTTCTGGAGGAGGGCGTCGATGGTAGCCTTGCCGTTAGCATCGGTCACAAGGCCGCCGGCGAATTCGTCGATTGAGAAGCCTTTCTTGGCTGCATTGGCAGCATTGATCTGAGCCTGGTACTGGACCATACCGCCATTAGTGGGCATGTTGGTGAAGAACACAAGGGGCAGACGGCCGCTGAACAGGCCGGTACCACCACGAACCTTCAGGCTCTTGTCTCCGAACACATCCCAGGTAAAGCCTACACGGGGAGAAACTGTGACGCTGGAAGTGGGCCACTTACCGGTGTCGATGTGAGTCTCCTGATAGTTCTTGGCCTTGGGGAAGTAGGAAAGCTTCTGGATTGCGGCATTGGTCATGAGGTCCTTGTTGTCAAAGAACAGACCGTCAAGACGGAGGCCGTAGGTGAGCTTGAAATTGTCTGAGATATTCCACTCATCCTGGGCATAGAGGCCGGCTTTGTAGAACTGAACTCGGGCTGCTGGAGACTTTTCGCCGTTGTAACCATAGGTAAGGTTCACAATCTCAGGAGTGCCCGCAAAGACATCGGCAATGTTGGTGCCGGCATCCCAGTTGTAACGATAATAACCGGTACCGTTACGCATGTACTGGTTATCGGCCATCTGGTACTCGAAGCTGAGGCCTCCGGTGATCTTGTGGCTGCCGATATAATAAGTGAGGTCATCCTTCACATTGGCGATGGTGTTGTGAACGGCATTGTTCCATGTGAACAGCTCATAACCAAGGGCGATGTAGTTGTTGCCACCACGGGTTATGTCGATGAAGGGGAATTCATCGGAGTTTGTGCCGCGGACATCGTCAAGCTTGGAGAAGGTTGCCAGGAACTGGTTGGAAAGATTGTCAGTAAGACGGCTGTTCAGATCCAGGGACCATGTATTCACCAGGTTATTCATGGAGTACATGGCGTTGGAATAAGACATGGATGACTTTGAGGTACGGTAATCTACCATACGTGTACCGCCGTCCATGGACGTGCCGTTAGGTGCGCTCCAATAGGTGTTACCAGTGTAGTTGTAACGGAGAGCAAGATGGTGCTTCTGGCTGATGTTCCAGTCCAGGCGGGCCAGGATCTTGTAGTTGGACTCATTGGCGGGGAAGTCTGTGAAGGAACCGGTGTCATATCCGTAAGCCTCCTTCACATAGTCCTTAACGGCCTGAAGGTCTGCTATAGTGGTGCGGGAAATGTAGTTGTCGGGAACGGCGACACCGTCCTCGGAAGCCCTCCAGCGGTTTGCGATGGTAGGGGTCTTCACCATTTCGGCATTCACGAAGAAGAAGAGCTTGTTCTTGATGATGGGTCCGCCCAGGGTGAAGCCGTAGGTGGTGCTGCGGTCTGTTGCACGTGCTCCGGAGATTTCATCACCGTCCACGGCATTACCGCGCATGTTCTCATTCTTATGATAGATGTATGCAGTGCCCTTGAAGGTGTTGGTACCGGACTTGGTGATGGCGTTTACGCCACCGCCGATGAAGTTGGTCTGACGTACGTCGTAAGGGGAAATAACAACCTGGAGCTCCTCAATGGCATCTATGGAGATAGGATTACCACCGCCGGGGAGGTTGTCGTTAAGACCGAAGTTGTTGTTGAAGTTTGCACCGTCAACGGTGAAGTTGGCGGTACGGCCGTCAGAACCGGCAAAGCTCATTCCGTTACCGCCGTAAGGTGACAGACGGGTTACGTCCGTAATGTTACGGTTTACGGTAGGGAGGCTCAGGATCTGGTCATTGGAGATGTTGGTAACAGCTCCGGTGCGCTCCTGAGCGGCGAACTTTGAGGTGGGGGAAGCAACAACCACAGTTCCTTCAAGCATCTCTGTGCTCTCAGCGATCTTGGCGTTGAGGGAGTAGGTTTCGGCCAGCTGGAGAACTACGCCGGTGTAAGATGCATCGGAGTAGCCAAGGCAGCTGAAGTCAACCTTGTAAGGACCACCGGTACGCATACCCTGGATGGCGTAGCGTCCTTCGGCGTTGGTAACAGCGCCATAGATGGTGCCGGAGGGTTCATGCTGAGCCAGCACGGCAGCACCTACGACTGGTTCGCCGTTCTGGTCAACCACGCGGCCGGAGAGGGCCGATGTAGTGACCTGAGCATAGGCGACAGTGCCCGCAATCAGCGTAGTGAATGCGAGCAGAAGGCTTTTAAAAGCTTTTCTCATAGAGGTTTTGATAAGAATAAATATTGATACTAACTGAGTAGTCTACTCAAAAACCGGTGCGAAGTTACTAAAAATAAAGGACTATAACAAAAAAATATACAGTTTGAAAAACCAACAAAAGTTTCTATCTTTGCAGCCCCGGAGGACGGATTTACGATGACTTGCAACCTCCGTGAAGTGAAAAAATGCTAAAAAATTACCTCTTTACGTCGGAGAGTGTGTCCGAGGGACACCCCGACAAAGTGGCGGACCAGATATCTGACGCCATCCTTGATCAGTTTTTAATGCAGGACCCGGAGGCCAAGGTGGCCTGCGAGACCTTCTGCTCTACCGGTATGGTGGTTGTAATGGGTGAAGTGAAGGCCGAAGCCTACGTAGACATCCAGAACACTGTCCGTAACACCATTCGCAAAATTGGCTACACAAAGGCCGAATACATGTTCGACGCCTCCAGCTGCGGCGTCCTCAGCGCGCTTCACGAGCAAAGCCCGGACATCAACCGCGGCGTTGAGCGCAAGCACGGCGAGGACCAGGGCGCAGGTGACCAGGGAATGATGTTTGGATACGCCTGCCGTGATACGGAGGACTATATGCCCCTCCCGCTCTACTTAAGCCACAAAATCCTTGAAATTCTCTCCGACATCCGCCACAATGAGCCCACGCTCATGCCTTACCTGAGGCCGGATGCCAAGAGCCAGTTCACAATTGAGTATGATGGTGAGACCCACGCCCCCGTGAAGGTCCACACCATTGTTCTCAGCACCCAGCACGACGAATTCGTGCCCAAAACCCTTGGAAAGATGTCCTACGATGACGCTGTTGCCCAGTACGGCCACACCAAGGTGGACGCCGCAATGCAGGCAAAGATCAGGGAGGATGTTGAGAAAATCCTCATCCCCCGCCTCAAGAAGGCCCTTTCCAAAGAAACCGCTGCCCTCATCCACGACTACATCCTTCACGTGAATCCCACCGGGAAGTTCGTGATTGGCGGCCCCCACGGGGACACCGGCCTTACCGGCAGGAAGATCATCGTGGACACCTACGGAGGCAAGGGCGCCCACGGCGGCGGAGCCTTCTCCGGGAAAGACCCTTCAAAGGTGGACCGTAGCGCAGCTTATGCCGCCCGTTACATTGCCAAGAACCTTGTAGCCGCAGGTGTGGCATCGGAATGCCTTGTGCAGCTTGCATACGCAATTGGCGTAGCAAAGCCCGTGAGCGTGTACGTGGATACTTACGGCACTGCCTCAAACGGCCTTTCAGACGGTGAAATTGCAGCCAAGGTACAGGAAATCTTTGACCTAAGGCCCGCTTCCATCATCCGGAAATTCCAACTGAAGAACCCCATTTACGCCCCTACGGCCGCTTACGGCCATATGGGACGCAAGCCCTTCAAGAAAACCGTAAAGGTTCAGGGTAAAGAGAAAATCGTCCAGTTTTTTGGCTGGGAACTGCTTGACAGCGTACCCGCAGTAAAGAAGGCCTTCGGCTTGTAGCCCGTCGCAGGTCAAACAACAAACCGTCGCAGGTCTGCAAAAAAAGCTTTACCTGCGACGGTTTTTGCGTCCTGTGCTCGTTTTGCGTCGCAGTTAGGCCGAAAAATGCAGACCTGCGACGGATTGAAACCTGACCTGCGACACTAACCTTCTAGCACCTGGTTCTGAACCCGCACGGATTCGTCGTGGATGGCGGTCATGATGGCGGTGATTGCGGCCTCGGAGACCCCAAGGGCTGCTGCGCGCTCCACCATATCGGCCAGGAGCTGCTCCCATCGGCCTGCCTGGATGATGGCAACGTTGTGGCTGCGCTTGTACTCTCCTATTGCCTTTGACACCTCATTACGGTCCTTCAGCAGATCCAGGAGTTTGTCGTCAATCACGTCGATGCGGGCACGGAGGGCCTCTATTCCGTCACGGTAGGCGGTGTTGTCGGAGGTGTTTTCCCTTATCACAAGGCTCTCAAGAAGGGTCTGGAGATCATGAGGGGTAAGCTGCTGCTTTGCATCTGACATAGCGCAGGCGGGGTTGCAGTGGCTCTCCACCATAAGGCCGTCAAGGCCAAGGTCCATGGCCCTCTGGGACAGTTCGTGGAGGTACTTGCGGTCTCCTGCCATATGTGAAGGATCGGCAAAAAATGCCATCTGAGGGTAGCGGGAGCGCATTTCAATGGCAAGCTTCCAGCCGGGATCATTGCGGTAAGGGATGGGGGCCGATGTAGAGAATCCGCGGTGGATGACTCCCAGCTTCCGGAGCCCGGCCCTATTGAGGCGCTCCAGAGCTCCGATCCAAAGGTCGATGTCCGGATTCACGGGATTCTTCACAAGGACGGGGAGGTCCGTTCCCTCAAGGGCATCGGCAATCTCCTGCATGAGGAAGGGGTTGGCGCTGGTACGCGCTCCAATCCATACAATGTCCACTCCGTATTTGATGCACTCCAGGACGTGTTTTTCACTGGCAACCTCCGTACACACCTTCATGCCGTAGGTTTCCTTCACTTTCCTAAGCCACTTGAGGCCGGGGGTGCCCACTCCCTCAAAAGAGCCGGGGTGGGTACGAGGCTTCCATATACCTGCGCGGTAAACGTGAATGCCAAAGGCGTTAAGGCCTGCGGCTGTTTCCATCACCTGCTCCTCTGATTCCGCACTGCAGGGGCCGGCAATGCACATTGGCCTTGGAAGTGTGAAGAATCCCCACTCTGTTCCGGGGATGATATCCAGCGAATGACTCATCGTATGATTCGTTTAATCTTATTGGCGTCTTCTATCAGTTTCCGGAGGGCTTCTTCGTCGTAGGAAGCAACCGCGTCACGGAACTGCTGCATCTTTTCTATATAGGTATCCATCACCTGGAGCACGTTGTTATGGTTCTGGGTGAGGATAGGGATCCACATGTCGGCATTGGACTTTGCAAGGCGGACGGTGGAGGAGAAACCTCCGGAAGCAAGGTCGAAGATATGTTTCTCGTCCTTCTCCTTGTCAAGCACGGTGAGTGCCAGGGCAAAGGAGGTTATGTGGGATATGTGGGACACGTATGCGGTGTGGATATCGTGGCTTGAGGAACTCATGAAGATGGGCCTCATATTGAGGCAGGCGTAGAGTTCAAGGATAGTCTGGACCGCCCAGGGGGCCGATTCCTCCTGGTCTGCAAATATGCACGCCCTTCCGTCAAAGAGGCCGGGCTGAGCCGCCCAGGGACCGCTGTACTCCGTTCCCGCCATGGGATGCGTGCACACAAACTGCTTCCTTGCCGGGTGATACTTCACCGCCGCACATATGTGCTCTTTTGTGGAGCAGACGTCGATCACAATCTTCTTCTCCCCTATCCTGTCAAGGATTTCCGGAAGCATCTTCACGGCGGCGCCAACGGGGACGGCCACAACTATGATGTCGGAACGGTCTACACAATCTTCCAGGGACACCATTTCATCGGCCAGGCCGATTGTCATAGCTGCCTGTGCCGCCACTTTATCGGCCTCAACGCCAAGGACTTTGTCTGCGAAGCCCCTCTTCTTAAGGTCTATGGCCATGGATCCGCCTATCAGGCCCAGGCCGATTATTCCTACTGTCCGCATACCGCCTTGATTTTTTCTAATGCCTTCTCCAGGGTGGGAACATTGGCGCAGAGGGATATCCTGAGATAGTTTGCGCCGTTGCTGCCAAAGATGAAACCGGGGGTGAGGAACACGCCGGCCTCATAGAGGAACTTGTCACTCATGGCTGCCGCCGCTCCATCCGGATTTTGGGCCGATTTCCCGGACGGGCCTGCCGTTTCAGGACTTCCATCCTGATTTTGGGCCGATTTCCCGGACGGGACACGGCCCCAGACGTAGAGGCCACCGGCTGCGGGGTCATACGTGCAGCCGATGGTGTCCATGATGCGACAGGCTATCTCACGGCGGCGGCGGTACTCCGCATTGAGGCCCTCATACCACTGAGGGCCGGCGTTGAGGGCCGCCACGGCAGCTTCCTGAATGCCGCGGAACATACCGGAATCCATCTGGGACTTGACCTTCAGGACTTCCTTTATGACGGAAGCATCACCTACCAGCATACCCACACGCCAGCCTGCCATGTTGTGGCTCTTGGAGAGGGAGTTCAGTTCCATGCAGCACTCACGGGCGCCGGGAACGGAAAGGATGCTCTGAGGCTCATTGAGGATGAAGCCGTAGGGGTTGTCGTTGATGAGAAGTATCTTATGACGGTGCGCAAAATCTACAAGCTTTTCAAACACGTCCCTGCGAGCAGGAGCACCGGTGGGCATGTTCGGATAGTTGGCCCACATGAGTTTGACGCCGGTAAGGTCCATTGCCTCCAGCTGCTCAAAGTCCGGATACCAACCGTCATCTTCACGGAGATCGTAGTTCACAACCTCTGCCTCGCACATCTTTGTGGCCGATGTATATGTGGGATACCCTGGATTGGGCACAAGTACCTTGTCTCCCTTGTTGAGGAAGGTTAGGGAAAGGAGGAGAACACCCTCCTTGGAGCCCGTGAGAGGCTGGATTTCACAGGCGGGGTCAAGTTCCACGCCGTACCACCTGTCATACCAGCCGGCTATGGCATGCCTGAGTTCCGGTATGCCGGTGTAGCTCTGGTAGCCGTGGCTTCCGGGTTTCCGGGCACATTCCACCATGGCCTCAACCGCATCCTCGGAAGGAGCACCGTCCGGGGAGCCAATCCCAAGATTGATGATGGGGTCTCCGGGACGGGAGGCGTTTAACTGTGCAATCTCCTTATTCTTTATGGAGAAGTAATATTCTTTGACAGAAAATGTTCTGTCGGCTGGTTTCACAATCATAATGCTGCTTTGTATTCTCCAAGTATCTGGAGGTCATCGATGAGCGGTTTCACGGCCTGAAGGGCCTGGAGATACCGCTGATAGTTCTCAAACTTGATATCGGCATAGAAAAAATACTGCCACTCCTTCCCGGGGATGGGAAGAGACTGGATACGGGTGAGGTTCATGTCGTAGAAACTCAGGATGGTGAGGATCTGCGCCAGTGAACCGGGTTTATGCGGCAGGGTGAAGCACAGAAGAGCCTTGTCTATACGCTCCTCAGGCACTTCCAGGGCATCATCTATCACAAGGAAACGGGTGAAGTTCTGCTTGTTGGTCTCTATGCCTGGAGCCAGAATCTCAAGGCCGTAAAGGTTTGCGGCAAGTTCTCCGGCCACGGCGCCTATGCCCTTCTCCCCGCTTCGGGAAAGCTCCGCCGCGCTCTTGGCGGTATCTTCACTCTCTGTCAGGCGTATCCAGGGGGCGTTTTTCTCAAACCACGGACGCGTCTGGTTTATGGCCATATAGTGCGTGCGGACCTCCTTTATGTCTTCCAGTTTCTGCCCCGGGACGGCCATGAGATTCTGGCCGATTCTGATATAGACCTCCCCTTTAACGGCACGCCCGGACTTACGGAGGAGTTCAAAGTTATGGAGAAGACCGCCGGAGACGGTGTTCTCTATGGCCATCACTATTGAATCGGCCTTGACCTTGAAAAGGTCCTCGAAGGTGTCGCACTCCACAATGGCAACTTCATCATAAAACAAACGGGCTGCTTGTTCGTGGAAGCAGCCCTTATATCCCTGTATGGCGACGGTATGCATCTATACAGTAAGAATGTCCTTTTCCTTGGCGGAGATTACCTCGTCCACCTTCTTCACCCACTTGTCCGTGATCTTCTGGAGCTCTTCTTCACCCTCTTTCTCACCATCCTCGGAGAGGCCCTCGTTCTTCTGGGCTTTCTTGAGGAGGTCTATGCCGTCACGGCGGACGTTGCGGATGGTAACCTTGGTAGTTTCTCCCTGGGCCTTTGCCTTCTTGATGAGTTCCTTACGGCGCTCCTCGGTGAGCGGGGGAACCATGCAGCGGATGATTTCACCGTTGTTTGAAGGGGTGAGACCAACATTGGCGTCCAGGATGGCCTTCTCAATTTTGCCGATCATGGAGCGCTCCCAGGGCTGTATGGCGATGGTTTTGGCATCAGGGGTGGTGACGGAAGCAACCTGGTTGAGGGGAGTAGCGGTGCCGTAATAATCCACCATAACGGGGTTGAGGATTGCCGGGGAGGCCTTGCCTACACGGTAATTCTTGAGGTCTTCTTCAAGATAGTCTACTGCATCCTGCATCTTGACGGACATTGCGTCCACAATTTCCTTAGCCTTGGGTAACATAGTACTTTGTTTTGAATTGAATCACGCAAAGATAAGAAAAAAATTTTTCCCCTGTCCAAAAATGGCTTGTACACTATGAAAGAATTTTAGTATTTTTGTGAAAAATCAACGTAAGATGCTGAAAAAGATTAGGATATGCGCCGCAGCGCTTTTCTGGACAGGAATCACTCTTCTGCTTCTGGACTCCACCGGCGTACTGCGCGGATGCCTTGGCTGGATGGCAAAGATCCAGTTCCTGCCGGCAGTACTTGCCCTTAACGTTGCGGTAATAGCCGCACTTGTGGTTCTCACCCTCCTGTTCGGCCGCGTATACTGCTCCGTGATATGCCCCCTTGGCGTATTCCAGGACGGTATTTCATGGCTTGGCACCAGAAAATCAAAGGCCCCGTACAAGTATAAGAAGGAGCTGAAGTGGCTGCGCTACGGAATATGGGTGGCATATATTGCCTGCCTTGTGGCCGGGGTACAGGTGGTTGTTGCCCTCCTCGCCCCGTACGGCGCCTACGGCAGGATATTAAGCAGCATAAAGCACCCCGTGATGGGCCCCACCCTCATAATTGCAGCCATAACCCTCATTGCGGTAGTTGCTCTGTCCCTGAAGGGCGGCCGCACCTACTGCAACAGTATCTGCCCCGTTGGAACAACGCTGAGTTTCTTCTCCCGCTTTGCAATGTTCCGTCCAGTGATCGATGAGAGTCAGTGCATCCGCTGCCACTCCTGTGAGCACAAGTGCAAGGCACAGTGCATAGAGATAACCAAGGAAAAGGTGGGCATAGACTACAGTCGCTGCGTGAGCTGCTTCAACTGCATTGAAACCTGCCCCAAGGGCGGGCTCAAATACAGGTTTGCCTGGAAAAAGGGGATTCCCGGTCAGGCCGGGAATGACAAAAATGGCAAAGACGTCATGCCCGACACCGATCGGGCATCTCGTCGTGCCTTTATGGCCGGAACGGCAATTGCCGTAGGCGCCGCCGCACTGAAGGGCGTTGAAGCCCGCGCTCAGGAGGCCGCAAAGAAGGTTGACGGCGGTTATGCCGATGTCCTCCCCAAACAGGCTCTGGACCGTGAGATTCCCATCACCCCTCCCGGTTCCAAGAGCGTAAAGGACTTCTACAGGCACTGCATCGCCTGCCAGCTTTGCGTTGTGGAATGCCCCAATAAGGTGCTCAGGCCGTCCTCAAATCCGGAGCGCCTTATGCAGCCGGAGATGGGTTATGAGAAAGGCTTCTGCCGCCCTGAATGTACCCGCTGCTCCGAGGTCTGCCCCGCCGGAGCAATTGAGAAGATAACAAGGGAAGAAAAGACCCAGTACCATATCGGCACCGCCCACGTAGACCTTCTCTCCTGCATCAGCGCAACCGGCAGGACCAACTGCGGAAAATGCGCCTCCAAATGCCCTGTAGGCGCCATCCATATGGTAGAGAAAGACGGCTTCCGGGCCCCTGCGGTGAATGAAGAAGTATGCATAGGCTGCGGCGCCTGCGAGCAATACTGCCCCGTAAGGCCCATAAGCGCCATAACTGTTAACGGTAAATACAATCACGTATGAACAGGAGAGACTTTCTGAAAACCAGCGGCGCCGTAGCAGTTGCCGCCGCATGCGCTCCAAAAGGCACAAAGAAGGCCGTGGAAACGCCCGAGCAGATGATTTACCGTGAGAATCCCCGTAACGGAGACCGCGTGTCCCTGCTTGGATTCGGCTGTATGCGCTGGCCCATGATAAAAGGCGCCGGCCCTGACGGCAAGGACATCATAGACCAGGAGGCAGTAAATGAAATGGTAGACTATGCTATCGCCCACGGCGTCAACTACTTTGACACATCACCCGCCTACCTCCAGGGTCTCAGCGAGGACGCCGCCGGAAAGGCCCTCTCCCGCCATCCCAGGGAGAGTTACTACATTGCCACCAAGCTTTCCAACTTCGGGGATTCATCGGCCAAGGCCTCAATAGAGATGTACCACCGCTCCTTTGAGCAGCTCCGCACGGAGTACTTTGACTACTATCTCCTGCATTCCATCGGTCGTGGCGGAAAGGATGCCTTCAACAAACGTTACGTAGACAACGGCCTGGTGCCCTTCCTCCTCAAGGAAAAGGAAGCCGGGCGTATCCGTAACCTTGGCTTCTCCTTCCACGGCGCCCAGCATGAGTTTGACTACTTCATGGAGCTTGAAGACAGCGGGGAGATGCACTGGGATTTCTGCCAGATAGAGATGAACTACATTGACTGGCGCCACGCAGACGGCGTCCGCAACGTAAACGCAGAGTACCTCTACGCAGAGCTTGACAAGCGCGGAATTCCCATCGTCATCATGGAGCCTCTCCTTGGAGGCCGATTAGCCAATGTCCCGGAGGGCATATCCCGCCAGCTCAAGGAAAGGGAGCCGGAAAAGAGTATCGCATCCTGGGCCTTCCGCTTCTGCGGCAGCTTCCCCCGCGTGCTGTGCATCCTCTCCGGCATGACCTCAATGGACCCGCTTCTTGACAATATCAAGACCTTCGGCCACTTTGAGCCCCTCAACGATGAAGAACTGGCCTTCATGGAAAGGATGGCCGTCCAGATGAAGGAATATCCCCTTATAAACTGCACGGACTGCAAATACTGCATGCCATGTCCCTGGGGCATTGACATCCCGGGAGTATTCCAGCACTACAACCGCTCCATCACTGAGGGCACCTTTGCACAGAGCCGTGAGCAGAAGGATTACGCAAAGCTCAAGAAGGCATATCTAAGAAGCTATGACAAGGCCGTGGCCACGGTACGTCAGGCCGACCGCTGCATCCACTGCAAGGAATGCCTGCCGCGTTGCCCCCAGAGTATATCTATACCGCGCGAACTTGAAAGGATCGCGCGGTACGTTGAGTCTCTGAAACAGGATACTCTCTAGTACTTGGAGAACTTTACCGTTGCGTTCTTACCGTCATATTTCACTTTGGCGGTATATCTTCCCGGTGAAAGCGAAGACACGTCCAGATGCACGGGATAGAACACGCTTGCCGTGACTATCTTCTTGAGCACCTGTGCTCCGGATGTGCTGTACACCAGAATTTCCACACTGGTGGGAGCAGCAGCATCAATATTCAGCGTAAGGTCATCTGTCACGACATTACTGCCTGCAGTTACAGACTGCTGGGCATTAATCAATGCCACCCTGAATGAGATTTTGGCCGATGCCCCAATCCCATCCCTGGCAGTAACCACAACCGTGGTAACGCCATAGGACCTGGGGGTAATC
Source organism: Bacteroidales bacterium (assembly GCA_017550525.1). Lineage (GTDB taxonomy): Bacteria > Bacteroidota > Bacteroidia > Bacteroidales > UBA932 > Cryptobacteroides. Next base: position 4,436 of record JAFZOU010000114.1, on the reverse strand, counting down.
ACGGCTGTCTCCCCATTGACCTGAACAGTGGCTATTGACTCGTCTTCAACCGAAGCCTCATACCTTAGAGTCTCTCCGTCAATGTCTGTGAAATGACTTCCGATGTTGACAGAGATGTTGTTTAAGCCATACTGTGACATGTCTGAAATGGTCGATGTCACAATAGGTGCCGTGTTGGGCATGATGATATACGGTATTGTCACCGTGGCCGATTTTGGCTGGACGGTCTTTGTAGTGGGGATATCCGTAGCCTTCACAACAGCCTTGAAACTTCCTCCCGAGGGGATTTTGGCCGCTGTTATCCTCACGGTCCTTGTAGAAATGTCAAACGTTACGGCATCCGATCCGGCGCTTTCAAGGGAATAAGTTACTTCGTCGCCATCAGGATCCGTGGCATTCACGGAAATGACAGCGCTCTCATGAGCCTTCAGGGTAACACCGGCAGGAGAAGCCTCAACAAAAGGTGCCCTGTTGTCCTTGATTTCATAGGAGAGCGATATCTCTGAAGATGCGCCGTACTGGTCCGTTGCATTGAATTTGGCAACATAACTGCCGGGAACATCCTTAAAGCCATCTATAACAGCCATACCCGTTGAACTATTATAGCTCAAGGCCTTTGAGCCAGGCTCAAAGGTTAGGGTAATCTGATCTCCGTCAGGATCTGAAGCCGTGACCTTCACCTTTATTCCGCCCTCGTTGTAATACACGTCCACAAATGTCTGGGATAAGGTTATCACCGGAGCATGGTTGGGCAAGATAGTGTATTTGACGCTGGCTGTGGCCGATTTTGGCTCCAACCCTGCGGGCGGAGTATCAGTCACCTTAAGCACGGCGGTATAAGTGCCGGCAGAGGCCTTGCTTGCCGTGATTGTCAGCTTCATCTTGACAGGATCGAAGGATGCCGCATCTGACCCGGCACTCTCAAGCGAGAACTCTATTGGATCGGAATCAGGGTCTGATCCCGTTACTGTTACCTCAGCAGTATCAAAAGCCTTAAGGGTAAGGCTTGAAGGAGAAACGCTTATTACCGGAGCGGTGTTCACTCCTGGCTGAGGGACAACAGGATCATCAGGGTCGTCCGGGTCATCGGGATCGTCAGGATCATCGGGGTCATCAGGGTCATCAGGATCGTCAGGATCATCGGGATTATCCGGCTTTCCGTATTTTTCAATGCCGTACTGGAAGGAAGCATAGGCATCAAGTTTCTTACCCACTGTCTTGCTGCCTGAGCCGATTGCGGCACCAAGGCCTCCGTAGAGGATATCCTTGGCCATGGCTGCCGTAAAACCCTCTCCTCCAAAATAGGAGACAATAAGAGCCGCCACGCCGCTGGCGTGAGGCGTGGCCATAGAGGTGCCGCACCATCCGGCTGCTTCGTAACCGTTGGTTGAAATGACAGTTCCGCCTCCGTAGCCGCCATCATTAATCTTGGATGGCACGGTGCTCCATATTCCGGTGGATGCGGTATATCCATCTCCACCTGGAGCAGCAACATCTACCCACGACCCATAATTGGAATAGCTGGCCTTCCCCTTTGATTTATTGAAGGCACCGACGGCAATTACAGCTTCGTATCCTGCAATGGGATCCCAATTATAATCATCGTTTCCCGCGGCAAAAAACACCAGGCCGCCCTTCATGGGTGAATCGGGAAGCTGATTTCCCTTATTGTCGCAGCCGGCGTACTTGATGAAGTAGTCTATACCATTCTTTATTGCAGGAGAATAGTTGTCAATCTTGTAACTGGTAGGATATTCATCTCCCGGGCCCCAGCTGTTCTGGGAAATGACGGCACCGTGGTCTGCGCCCCATTTTATAGCGTTGGCGGTTTCGTCATCATCGGCATACCCGTTATAACCGGAGAAGATAGCACAGCTCTGAAGGAGGACGCCCTGTTTACCATTGGCATAATCTCCTCCGGCAACGCCACAAAGGCCCACGGCGTTATTGTTAACGGCAGCAATGGTGCCTCCAACATGTGTTCCGTGGCCGACATCTCCATTGATCCACTCTCCATAATACTTTCCGCCCCCGGGACGGATGCTGAGATCCCAGCTGTTCCGCGCGAAATTATACCCCGTGTGCCCCTGGGCATCTTTCCAGATGTTATCCATGAGGTCTTCGTGAGTGGCGTCAACAGGTTCATCTACAACGCACACTATCACTTTATTACTGCCCGTCGTGTACTCTTCCCACACTTTTTCCACGTTAATATCGGCCCCGGAAGTGGTCTTGTTGATGTAGTTCCACTGGTTGCTGAATTTAGGGTCATTGAAGCCGATAGACCGGGGAACCAGCTTACGGGGTGGCGTCACGGAAAGGATTCCGGGAACGGAAGAGAGGCTGTGGACAGCTTTAGTGGCCGGAATATCGGCCGAATATTCAACTATATAAAAACGATGAAGTCCTTCCCTGCGTGTGCGCTCCTCAAACTCTCCGGCATGGGGGAACACTCTCTTCATGGACACAATCCCAAGGTCCTGGAGGACGCCACCAAGTGCAGGGGCCTTGGTGGGGATCATTCCCTCATTAAGTTCTTCTTCAATGAGGGAAATCATTTCATCAGAAAACTCTACCGTTGCCTTGCCGGAGACTTTAGGAGCAACAGAAACCGCAGGCTCCGTTTTTTCCGGAGCCTGTGTGTTCTGAGGTTCTTGTACCTGACAGGCCACGGCCAAAACCGTGGCCCAGAGGTACTTAGCGAAGTTTCTTATAGCCATAGCGGGCCTCTTCGGCCAGTTCTATTTCAATGCGCATCAAGCGGTTATACTTGGCGATACGGTCTGTACGGCTGAGGGAACCGGTCTTGATCTGACCGCTGTTAGTAGCGACGGCGATGTCTGCAATGGTGGTGTCCTCAGTCTCACCGGAGCGGTGGCTGGTAACGGTTGTGTAACCGTGACGGTGAGCCATCTCTATGGCGTCGAGGGTTTCGGTGAGGGAACCAATCTGGTTCACCTTGATGAGGATGGAGTTACCTGCACCCATCTCGATACCCTTCTGGAGGTACTTCACGTTGGTAACAAAGAGGTCGTCGCCTACAAGCTGGCACTTGTCACCGATAGCCTTGGTGAGCTTCACCCAGCCTTCCCAGTCTTCCTCTGAGAGACCATCCTCGATGGAATCGATAGGATACTTGGAGATGAGCTGCTTGAGGTAGTTAATCTGCTGGTCTGTGGAAAGCTTGCGGCCGCGAGGATCCTTCTTCTTACCGTCCTTGAGCTGCTTGTAGTCGTAGAAGAACTTGCCGTCCTCCTTGAAGCAGAACTCTGAAGCGGCGCAGTCCATGGCGATGGTAACGTCCTTACCGGGAACGTAACCGGCGCCTTCGATAGCTGCGATGATGCAGTCAAGGGCGTCGTTGATACCCTTCAGTGCGGGAGCGAAACCACCCTCGTCACCAACTGCGGTGGAAAGGCCACGGCCCTTGAGCACCTTCTGGAGAGCATGGAACACCTCTGCGCCCATGCGAACGGCCTCGGCCTCGTTCTTAGCGCCGATAGGACGGATCATGAACTCCTGGAATGCGATAGGAGCATCTGAGTGTGCACCACCGTTGATGATGTTCATCATGGGAACGGGGAGAACATAGGCGTTGGTGCCGCCAAGATAGCGGTAAAGAGGAAGGCCGAGCTCTGCTGCTGCAGCCTTTGCAACTGCCAGGGATACGCCAAGGATAGCGTTTGCGCCAAGCTTTGACTTGGTGGGAGTGCCGTCCAGTTCGATCATGGCTTTGTCGATAGCCCTCTGCTGGGTAGCGTCCATGCCGATGATTTCGGGAGCGATAACCTTGTTCACATTGTCAACAGCCTTGAGAACACCCTTTCCGCCATAACGCTTTTTGTCTCCGTCACGGAGCTCAAGGGCCTCGTTCTCACCGGTGGAAGCACCTGAAGGAACAGCTGCTACGCCAACAAAACCGGAATCAAGGGTAACTTCTACTTCGATGGTAAGATTTCCGCGTGAATCAAGGATCTCTCTACCGAAAACTTGTACGATCTGCATAATTTTATAAGAAATTAAAAGGTATTGTCTATTAAATCGTACAAATATACGCATTTTCACATAAAAAAGAAAACAAAAAGGCCCCGGCATTTTTCAATGTCAGGGCCTTCGAAAAACCGCAGCTACCTACTCTCCCACCTGGTGGGGCAGTACCATCGGCGATGGTGAGCTTAACTTCTCTGTTCGGAATGGGAAGAGGTGGTTCCTCACCGCTATAACCGCGGCAATATATTACTTGAGAGAACAGATCTTCGGCTGCCTTCCGGCGCGCCTTCGATAGACTTTTCATTTCATTCAGCGTATTTTTCTCTTAGAGAAAGTCTCTCGGGCTATTAGTACAGGTCTGCTGAGGCCGTCACCGACCTTACACATCCTGCCTATCAACGTGGTAGTCTCCCACGACCCTCAAGGGAAAACTCATCTTGGAGACG
>JAFZOU010000113.1 GCA_017550525.1 Bacteroidales bacterium | reverse complement strand
CTCCCACTGGCTTCGCCAGCGGGCCCCTCCCCCTACACTTGTCCGGGGGTGGACAAGCCCCCGGAGGGGTGACTCTCACACCGCAGATAATCCGTCAGACCATCATCGACATCCGCAACGCAAAGTTGCCGGATCCGGCGGTGACAGGATCGGCCGGAAGCTTCTTCTGCAATCCGGTGATAAGCCGGGAGCACTTTGAACGAATCAAAGACATCGCCCGCCAGGACAACGGCCCTGACTACCAGGTGCCGCACTATGAGGTGGGGGACCAGATCAAGGTCCCTGCAGCGTGGATGATTGAGCAGTGCGGGTTCAAGGGCAAACGCCTTGGCGGGGCGCAGGTGTACCGGAATCAGCCGCTGGTCATAGTCAATGCCAGCGGAGAGGCAACGCCTGAAGAAATCATAGGCCTGGAAACTCAGGTAATCCAGGCCATAGAATCCAAGTACGGCATCACCCTCCATCCGGAGGTTGAGCACGTGTAGGCTTTTGGATTTTTGTGAGAATTGGATTAACTTTATTGGCATAAAATATTTGACATATGGCAAACATTAATGACTTCATTCAGAAGGCCGTCAGTGCGGCGGCAGGCAAGGTAGACATCCCTGCAAACATCAAGGATCAGGTCCTGGGCGGGCTGGGAGATTCAATACTGGGTTCACTCACACAGACTGCCGCAAAATCCGGTGGTCTGGATGAGATCAAGAGCCTTCTTACCGGCAAGACAGATGCTGCAAAGAGCGGTATCACCGCCCTGGCAGGAGACCTCTTCACCAAGAACATCGTAAGCAAGCTGAACCTTGGTTCACTGGCCCCGGCGCTTACGGCACTTATCCCCGGTATTATCGGCAAACTGTCCGGCTTCATCAAGGATCAGGACGGAGACGGTGACGTGGACATCAACGATATCCTTCTTTCCCTCAAGGGCGGCTCCGGCAGCGGCCTTCTTGGCGCTGCAACCAGCATCCTCGGCGGTTTGTTCGGCAAGAAAAAATAATGTGATATGAAAAAGACCGGAGTTCTTGCAAAATCCTCCTGGATTGCACTTGCCGTAACTGTGGTTGTGATAGGCATCATGGCATCCTGCTGCACCACAATTGACTCTGCATCGGTTGGTATCAAGTTCAAGAAATGGAGTTCCAATGCTGCCCTGAAAGGCGGCGTTGAAGGCACCTGCCGCGGCTGGGTATGGTATAACCCCATCACGGAAAGTATCTTCGAGTACCCCACCTACATCCAGCGTGTAACCTATGAGCCCTTCACCGTGAACCCCAAGGATGCGGCCATCTTCTCAATGACTCCTACCCTGGCATACCAGATAGATGAGGCCAAGGCAGTGGATATCTTCGTGAAGTATCGCAAGCCGGTGCGCGAACTTGAGATGGGCTACATAAACACCTGTATCTTTGAGGCATACCGCACCTGCGCCAACAACTACACCTCAGATGAACTGATGGCCAACCGCGCCAAGTTTGAGAACGAAGTCCGCGCCAGGCTGGATGAATCCATGAACCGTGAAGGCTTCATTGTCCGTGAGTTCACCACAAAGATTGACCCTCCGGCATCCCTTACCGCAGCTATCAATGCCAAGAACGAGGCCGTACAGAATGCCCTCAAGGCAGAAAACAAGGTGAAGGAAGCAGAGGCCGAGGCCAAGATTGCCATTGCCAAGGCAAAGGGTGAAGCGGAGGCCCAGCGTATCCAGGGTGACGGCGAGGCCTACTACAACCGCGTTGTGGCCGCTTCCCTCAACGCCCTGCTGGTCCAGCAGTACGCCATTGAGAAGTGGGACGGTAAACTTCCCACCTACAACGGCTCCAACGCGCTGCCGTTCATTAATCTCACAAAGTAGGCCGTCGCCCTGTGTACGTTTCCAGTACCGCCGGGTACTCACCACGTACACTATCGGCATTAAACGTACGCGCTCAGTACCGCCGGGTACTCACCACGTGCACTATCGGCATTAAACGTACATCCCCAGTACCGTAGGTGGTGGACCAGGTCCAAAAATGCGGTGGACCAGGTCCACCACACAGGCGACCGCGTCACCCCCCGCCTTATGATTATTACCGGAAAAAACGTATCTTTGTGCATAAACTGTAAAAAATGGCAAAATTCATCATAGAGGGTGGCCACAGGCTCAGCGGCACCATCACTCCACAGGGCGCAAAGAATGAGGCCCTGGAGGTTATCAGTGCGGTTCTCCTTACGGCAGAGCCCGTAAAAATGACCAATATCCCGGAGATCCTTGACGTCAAGAACCTCATAGAGCTCTTAAGGAATATGGGAGTAAAAGTCACCCGCCATTCCAAGGGTACCTATACTTTCCAGGCCGATGAAGTGGACACCTCCTACATTGAAACGGAGGAGTTCGTGGCAAAGTGCGCCAAACTCCGTGGCAGCGTGATGGTAGTGGGCCCGCTCCTCAGCCGCTTCGGCCACTCCTGGTTCCCTAAGCCGGGCGGTGATAAAATCGGCCGCCGCAGGGTTGACACTCACCTTGACGGTATGTGCAACCTTGGCGCTCAGATGGAGTATGACCCTAAGCGCCGTGCGTTCCACCTCACGTCCGAGGGCCGTCTTACGGGCCGATACATGCTCCTTGACGAAGCCTCCGTCACCGGTACCGCCAACATAGTCATGGCCGCAGTCCTTGCAAAGGGCACCACAACCATCTACAACGCCGCCTGCGAGCCCTACGTCCAGCAGCTTTGCAAGATGCTAAACCGCATGGGCGCCTTCATAGACGGCGTGGGCTCCAACCTCCTCCGCGTCCACGGCGTGGAGAAACTCGGCGGCACGGAGCACAGGATTCTCCCGGATATGATCGAGGTTGGCTCTTTCATCGGCATGGCCGCCATCTGCCAGAGCGAAATAACCATCAAGGACGTCTCCTGGTATGACCTGGGAATCATCCCGGATGCTTTCAAACGCCTTGGAATCAAGCTGGAGCAGAGGGGCGACGACATCTACGTCCCCGCCCAGGATAGCTATGAGATTGAGTCTTTCCTTGACGGATCCATCATGACTCTGGCCGATGCCCCCTGGCCCGGCCTCACCCCGGACCTCCTTTCAGTGATGCTGGTTGTAGCCACCCAGTGCAAGGGCAGCGTCCTCATCCACCAGAAGATGTTTGAATCAAGGCTGTTCTTTGTAGACCGTCTCATAGACATGGGTGCCCAGATCATCCTCTGTGACCCCCATAGGGCTGTTGTCATCGGCCACGATCACCGCATCACCCTCAAGGCCGCCCGCCTTGTGAGCCCGGATATCCGCGCCGGTATTGCAATGCTCCTTGCGGCAATGAGCGCCCGCGGCACCTCAACAATTGATAACATTGAGCAGATAGACCGCGGCTACGAGGACATCGAGGGCCGCCTCAACGCTCTTGGCGCCCATATCACTAGGGCATAGCGGCTACAGAAGGAGTTCTGCGGGGCCGGTGAGGAAAACGTCCTTGAAACTATCTCCGGAGGGGGTGAACTCCACCTGAAGCCAGTCTCCGCGGCGGCACTGAAGCCTTACCGGGCTTTGGGCAAGGCCCTTCGCGAAGGCCGCGATGGCGCTGGCAGTAATCCCTGTGCCGCAGGCAAGGGTCTCGCCCTCCACGCCCTTCTCAAAGGTGCGGACCTTGAGGCCCTCCTTTGTCTTCTCCACAAAGTTCACATTGGTGCCTTCGGGTTGGAAGTCATCGGCCCACCTTATGGGCTTGGCCTCAGGCTCAATGTCTATGGCATCCACATTGTCCCGGAACTCCACATAATGCCGCGTACCGGTGTTCAGGAAGTAGCCGTTATTTGCCTTGCTTATGCCCTTGACGTCAATCATTTTAAGGCGTACGGTCCATTTTTGGAGGGAAGTCATATCTCCTGACCGTCGCTTCGCGACCCCTCCCACAGCCTCCGGCTGCGGGCCCCTCCCTCTTACAAGGCCGAGGGTGGCCATGGGTCCGGAGACATGACTTCCCTCCAAAATCGTAGCGGTGTGCTCTCCGTCCGGGGCAAGGAAGTGCCACGTACCATCCTCTGAGGCAGGTTTCAGGCCAAGGTAATCGGCAAAGGCAACTATGCATCGGCCTCCGTTGCCGCACATCATTCCGCCGGAGCCGTCGGGATTGTAGAACTCCATCCCGAAGTCCTGGCCGGGGGCTTCCGTGAGGATCATCAGGCCGTCCGTGCGGTATTCCCGGCAAAGGGCCTGGATGCGATTCGGCTGACGGTACTCTTCCATACCGCCTTTCCGGCCGTCAAAGACCACGAAGTTGTTACCTGCTCCGGTGAATATATGGGGCGTTTTTGTCATCTTGTTGATTGTCAATTATTTACATAATTTACTCCTATCAAAAACGGCGGGAACAAAAGTTGCAACTACTTATTAGTCAGGGCTTTAGCTAAAACGGTTGCCAAAAGCTTTATTCCTGGCTCCATCTTGGACTCCTCTATGAAGGAGAAGTTGAGGCGCATTGTGTTCCGGTGGCTGTCGTCCGGGTAGAAGAAAGAGCCGGCAACGTAGGCCACCCCGGCGGCAAGGGCTTCGTCGTAGAGCGCTACAGTGTCAATGCTTTCCGGGAGGGTGACCCAGAGGAAGAGGCCGCCGTCCGGGTGCGTCCAGGAGGTCCCTGCAGGCATATACTTTTCAAGGAGGCCCAGCATAAGGTCCCTGCGGCGTTTGTATTCTGCAATGGTATTAACCAGATTGGCATCAAGTGCGCCGGATGTGAGGAATTCGCACGCCATATACTGATCCAGCACCGGCGGGCAAAGATCAAGGCACTGCTTGCACACATAAATCTGCTCCAGAAGCGGTTCCGGGCCGATAATCCATCCCAGCCTGAACCCCGGTGCAAAGATCTTGGAGAAACTTCCAAGGTGGAGCGTCCGCTCCGGAGCCAGTTCACGGATGGTGGGAAGCGGCTCACCGGAATACCTGAGTTCACGGTACGGGCTGTCCTCAACAATCAGGATATCAAGTTCACGGGCTAAGCGTACAATCTCTTTTCTTTCCTCCAGGGTCAGTGTCTTTCCCGTAGGGTTATTGAAGTCCGGGATGACGTAGATGAATTTGATGGAGGAGGTGGCATTATGTTCGCCAACCGCCTCCGCTTCGCTCCGGCCCCTCCCACAGCCTTCGGCTGCGGGCCCCTCCCTCTTATCCGGCCGAGGGTGGCCAGAGGTTGGCGAACATAACGCCACCTCCTCTACTCTGGCCCTATACGCCCTGAAACTCTGGAGGGCGCCAAGGTACACGGGACTTTGTGCAAGGACTATGTCTCCGGGGTCAAGGAAAACGCGTGAACACACGTCTATTCCCTGCTGGGAAGAAGTGGTGATCTGGACCTGCGACACTGGAACGCCATAGCGTGCGGCAATGGCGGCGCGGAGTTCCGGAACGCCCTGCGTGGCACCGTACTGGAGTGCCCTGGTGCCGTATTTTTCCAGCACCGCGGCGGCCAGGCCGGGGACCTGGTCCGTAGGGAATGTGACCGCGGCGGGATAACCTCCGGCAAAGGAACAGATGGCCTGGAGATCCACCTTGCGGAAGATTTCACGTACGGGAGACCTCAGGAACGAGGGAACATCGGCCGAAAAAAATCGCTCATAATCCATAGGTGCAAAGTTAGCAATTTTTGGTCGGGTTGTGTTGCCGATGCTCATATTATTCCGGGGATTTTTTGTATTTTTGTATCTTGTATGAAATCACTTGACTTACACGGCTGCGGCACCGCGCTTCTCACCCCGTTCAAGGTTGGGGAAGTGGACTATGAGTCCTTTGCCGCCACAGTAGACTGGCAGGTAGAAACCGGCATAGATTTCCTGGTCCCCCTTGGGACCACAGGTGAAACTCCCACGCTCTCTGAATCGGAAAAACTCCAAATCCTGGAGGTAACGCTTCAGCACGCAAAGGGCCGTCCCGTTATGGCCGGCGTGGGTTCCAACTCCGTGAAGGGCACGCTGGACAACATCCGCCTCCTGCAGGACGCAGATGCCTTCCTGGTGGTTGTTCCCTTCTACAACAAGCCGCCCCAGAGGGGTATGTATGAGTATTTCAAGGCCGTGGCAGGGGCAACGGAAAAGCCCATAGTGCTCTACAACGTCCCCGGCCGCACCGGTTCCAACATTGAGCCTGAAACCGTGCTGGCCCTTGCCAATGACGTGCCCAATATAATCGGCATAAAGGAAGCATCCGGTAAGATTGAGCAAAGCCTTAAGATCATGGCCGGTCGCCCGGAAGGCTTCAAGCTTCTTTCCGGCAACGACGAAGACACCCTCCAGCTTATGAAGCAGGGGGCCGATGGCGTAATCTCCGTGGCCTCCAACGTCTTCCCTTCCGCCATGGCCGATTTCATCCACGCCCTGGAGGCCGGTAAGATTGATGAGGCAACCCGGATGGACGCCCGCCTGAAGCCCCTTTTCAAGGCCCTCTTCGTAGAGCCCAACCCCATCCCCGCCAAGGCCGCAATGGCTCAGCTTGGCCTTATGGAAAACAGCCTCAGGCTGCCCCTGGTTAAGGCCACAGAGGCAACGGAAGCCCTTTTACAGCAAACCCTGAAAGAACTTTTCTAATGGAAGTCACCCTTAAAGAATTCAACGCCCTTATGGACGCCCTTGAAAAGGGAGAAGTCCGTGTGGCACAAAAAATAGACGGCATCTGGCAGGTAAACCGTGAGGTGAAGGAAATCATCCTTGCGGGCTTTCGCCTTGGCGCTATCAGGGAAATGTCTCAGGGCCAGTTCCCGTTCTTTGACAAGGACACCTTCCCGGTAAGGCAGTTCAAGGCCCGTGACGGCGTCCGCATAGTCCCCGGCGGCACGTCCGTGCGCCGCGGCGCATATATGGCTCCCGGCTCCATCATAATGCCCCCGGCCTATGTCAACGTGGGCGCTTACGTCGATGAAGGAACAATGGTAGACAGCCACGTCACCATCGGCTCCTGCGCTCAGGTGGGAAAACACATCCATATATCGGCCTCAACGCAGATTGGCGGCGTGCTTGAACCCGCCGGCGCGCTTCCTACAATCATCGAGGACGGCGCGTTCATCGGCGGCAACTGCGGTATCTACGAGGGCACAATAGTCCAGGAGGGCGCCGTAATTGCTTCCGGCGTCATAATCACCTCATCCACGGCCATTTACGACGCCACAAAGGATGAATTCATAAAGCGCAATGCCGATGGCCGCATAGTGGTCCCCGCCGGCGCCGTGGTTGTGAGCGGCTCCAAGCCCATCGTCCGCGGCTGCAAGCCCCTGGAGAGCGGCGTTCACCTTTACTGCCCGGTGATTGTGAAGTACCGTGACAGCAAGACGGAGGGCAGCATTCACTTAGAAGATTTGTTAAGATGATTGTAGCGGTAGTTGGTGCAACAGGCCTGGTTGGCTCAAAGATGTTGCAGGTCCTTGAGGAACGCGAGTTCCCGGTGACGGAGCTTCTCCCCGTTGCCTCGGAGCGTTCCTGGGGCAAGAAAGTGCTTTTCAAGGGCAAGGAGTGGACGGTTATGAGTGCCGATGAAGCCATTGCCCGGAAGCCCGCCCTGGCCATTTTCTCCGCCGGAGGGGCTGTATCGGCCCAGTTGGCGCCGCGCTTTGCGGAAATTGGCTGCTACGTGGTGGACAACTCCTCCTACTGGCGTATGGACCCTTCCGTGCCGCTGGTGGTGCCGGAGATAAATGCCGATGTCCTGAATCCCACGGATCACATCATAGCCAACCCCAACTGCTCCACTATCCAGATGGTGCTGCCCCTGGCGCCGCTTCACAAGGCCTACGGCATCAAACGCATAGTTGTGAGCACCTACCAGAGCGTCACCGGCGCCGGCCAGAAGGGCATAGAGCAGCTTGAGGCGGAGATGGCCGGCGGCACCGGATCCAAATTCCCTCACCAGATATTTCTGAACGTGCTTCCGCATATAGATTCCTTCCTCCCGGACGGCTACACCAAGGAGGAGATGAAGATGGTGAATGAAACCCGGAAGATCCTCCGTGACCCTTCCATCGCCGTTTCCGCCACCACCGTCCGAGTCCCCGTAAAGGGCGGCCATTCGGAAAGCGTGAATCTGGAGTTCAACAGGCCTTTTGAACTGGCAGAGGCTGTAAAACTTATGGCCGATATGCCCGGCGTGGTCATTCAGGATGACCCCGCAAACAACCTCTATCCCATGCCCATAACGGCCTGGGAGAAGGACGATGTATTTGTTGGACGCATCCGCCGTGACCCTTCCGTGGAGAATGGCCTCAACCTTTGGTGCGTCAGTGACAACATCCGCAAAGGCGCCGCTACAAACGCAGTCCAGATAGCGCAGGTGCTGCTCCGTAACGGCTGGCTTGTGTAGGTTTGACGGTCTTAGTCTAGTTTTACCCCCAAAACGTGACTAAGATTGTATGTGGTGACCATCTTAGTTAAGAAAAGTCACCAAAACGTGACTAAGATTGTATAGAAACAATGAACTGGCAGTTGTTCAAAGACATATTGAGCATTGATTCCACTTCCGGCAAGGAGCGGGAGATAGCATTGTGGCTGAACGAGCACCTTGATGCTCCCGCAAAGGAGCTTATGGAAGTTGGCGACGGTACCCTTAACCTCTTCCTCAACTGGGGCACCCCCAGCGTGGTTTTCTGCACCCATATGGACACGGTTCCGCCGTATTTTGCCCCTAAGTTTCCGGAGGTACCGGAGGGAAGTGACGTCTCCCAAACGTCGCTTCGCGACCCCTCCCATCCTTGCGGATGGGCCCCTCCCTCTTATCCGGCCGAGGGTGGCCAGAGTTTTAGAGACGTCACTCCCCTCCGGGTAACCGGCCGGGGCAGTTGTGACGCAAAGGGACAGATCTTTGCGATGTATACGGCTTGCAAGGAGTTGGAGGCAAAAGGGTGCACGGGTTTCGGACTGCTCATCCTGGCAGGGGAGGAGACCGGTTCCTGGGGTGCCAAGGCGTTTTCCAAAACTGGTTTTGAGGCGCCGTTCCTCATTGTGGGAGAGCCCACGGACAACAAGATGGTCAGTGCCGCAAAGGGCACTCTGTCATATGATCTGAAGTTTACCGGAGAGGCGTTCCACAGCGGTTATCCGCAGTATGGAACAAGCGCTGTGGAACTCTTCAACCAGTTCTACAATGTCCTGAAAGCCGTTGACTGGGGTATGGACCCGGAACTTGGGGAGACAACGTGGAACATCGGCCTTCTGAGTTCTCCCAATCCTCAGAACATCCTTTCCCCGGAACTCACCTGCCGCCTGTACTTCCGTACAACGTTCCTTTCGCACCAGGCGGTGCAGGAGTGGATGGATTCTACCCCCGACCTTATCGGGCATCTGGCGGTCACCCCCCGCGGGGGAGATATCCCCGCGCGGTACGTGGTGCTGCCGGGCTTTGAGAGCGCCCCCGTGGCGTTTGGCAGCGACGCTCCGCACCTGATGGGCTTCGGCCACAAGATCATCTGCGGCCCCGGAAGCATTAAGGTAGCTCACCGTGACAATGAGAACGTCCTTGTAGCGGACCTTGAGTCCGCCGTGGATCAATACGTCCGAATGGCCGTGGAGCTAAATACTTATAAATCAAAGGATTAGGTAAAAATGTCTACCGCAAAACGTCCAGACGTTTTTGCATAAAATACAGATAATCAACAACTTATCTCCACGCGCGCAAGGGCACATGGAGTAGGAGAAAGAAGATATGATAAAAGTAATAATCAGCGGCTATGGCAAGATGGGCCATATGGTGGAAAAGGAACTGCAAAGCCGCGGGATAGAGCTGGTAGCTGCCAGCGAGGACATAACCGCAACGCCAAAAGACGTAGCAAAGGAGTGCGTGTGCATTGATTTCACCACCCCTGAGGCATTTCGGAAGAACTACCCGTTCATAGCGCAGAACTTCAAGGCGGCGGTTATCGGCACAACCGGCTGGAATGACATCAAGGCCGATGTTATCAAGGCCTTCACGGACGCCGGCACCCCTATGGTGTACGCCTCCAATTTCTCCCTGGGCGTGAATGCCCTGTATCTTGCAATCACCAAGGCCTCTGAAATCCTGAAAGGCGCCGGCTACACCCCTGAGATTGAGGAAATCCATCATATCCACAAACTTGACGCCCCTTCCGGAACGGCAAAATCCATGGGAGAACTGGTAGAGAAATGCCTTGGAGAGAAGCCAGAGATCACTTCCATCCGTGAAGGCGAGGTCCCGGGCATCCACACCCTTACCCTCACTTCCGGCTGCGACAAACTGACGCTCCGTCACGAGGCATTCTCCCGTGAAGGCTTTGCCAAGGGCGCCGTAGTGGCCGCCATTAAAACCGAAGGCCTCAAGGGCGTACACGAATTCTCAGAACTGCTATGAGTTACAGGGTCTTAAAGTTTGGTGGAAGTTCCGTTGCCAGCGCAACTGCTATGTCCAGGGTTCTGGATATAGTGGAGAAGGAAGCGGGCAAAGGCACCGTGATACTGGTTTCCAGCGCCATCAGCGGCTGCACGGATGCGTTTCTGGACGGCGGTCCAAAGGCCATCAAGGAAATGCAAAACCGCCACCAGGCCATAGTGAAACGCCTTTTTACCGGAGAGGAAAGGGAGGAGATTCAGGCATGTATAGACGGCCTTTTCCGTGAGCTTGCAGTAACTCCAAAGGATGAGCAGGTAACATTTGGAGAACTCCTTTCCACCACCATCCTTGCCGCAAAACTCCGGCAGGAAGGTTATGACGCCAAGTGGCTGGATTCCCGGAAACTGGTTGTGAAAGACAATCAGGAAGAAACATACAGGCGCATAAAAGAGGCCGTGGAAGGGGCCGATATCTACATAGCGCCCGGCTTTATCTGCCAGGACGCGGAGGGCAAAGTCTCCACCCTTGGCCGCGGCGGTTCAGACTTCAGCGCCGCCCTTTACGCCGCTGCCGTTAACGCAGAAAGTCTCCAGATCTGGACGGATGTCCCCGGCATAATGACTGCCAACCCAAAACAGGTTCCGCAAGCCCGTACCATCCCCACAATGACCTACAACGCCGCCCTCCAGATGGCAACGCGCGGCGCCAAGGTGCTCTATGCGCCCACCGTGGCTCCCGCAATGGAAGCAGGCATAGACATAGAAATCAAGAACACCTTTGCTCCTGACGGCAAGTACACCGTCATCGGCAAGGAAGGCCCCAGAGGCTGGATTGGAGTTGCTTCGCATGAAGATGTCATAACTGTTGTGGGCCAGGGTGAGGACGGCACCCCCAGGGCGGAAAAGGCTCTTCTCCAGGAAGGGATATCGGCCCTCAGCATCAGGGAAACAGAGGCGGGCGTTGAACTCAAGGTGCGCCAGAAAGTGCTGGAACAGGCCCTGAGAGCCCTTCACAGGGCGTTTTTCCAGGAACTGCCTACCGCAGAAATCGGCCTATTCATTGCCGGAGACGGCGCCGTTGCCCACGCCCTTTACAATATGATCAAGAGCGCCTCAGAGAACGTTGAGGCCCGCACCGGAAAACTCCTCACAATAGTGGGTAAGGCCAACAGCAAGCGCTACGGAATTGACCTTACGGGCCACCCTGTCATCAATACCCAGGGCTCTTACGTGGACGCCATTATCAACGTTGCACCCAAGGGCTCCGTCTTTGTAGACTGCACCAATTCAGAAACTCTTTACAAGCGTTATACAGATCTCCTTGAGGCCGGAATAGGGGTGGTTTCATCAAATCGCCGCTCCTTTGCCGTGCCGTATCCGGAATTTGCCGCAATGCACGCCGCCGCCCGTGAAAACGGCGCCCCGCTACGTTATGAAACTACGGTAGGCGCCGCCCTTCCCATCCTTGAATCCATCTCCCGCGGAGCCAATAGTTCCGATGAAGTCATCTCCATTGAAGCCGTGGTCTCCTGCACCCTCAACCAGATTCTGGGAGACTACCTCCCCGGCAGGGAATCCTTCGCAAGCATGGTCAGACGTGCCCAGGAGGCCGGTCTTACTGAGGCCGATCCCCGTATGGACCTTGGCGGCAAGGATGCGCTAAGGAAACTTCTTATCCTCTCCCGTGAGGCCGGCGTACGGCTTGAAGAAAAGGATGTAAAGGTGGAACCAATCCTTCCCGCCGAAGCCTTCAAGGGCTCAGTTGAGGACTTCTACGCCGCCCTTGAAGCCTATGAGCCTGAGCTTGCAAGGAAGGCCGATGCCGCCAATGCCAAAGGCGAGCGCCTCCGCTTTGTTGCATATCTGAGGAAAAACGGTAAGGCCTACGAGGCCGGAATCGGCCTTAGGAGCGTTGCTCCGGAGCATCCCGCATATTATCTCAGGGGCACGGAAAACGCCATAATTGTGCGCAGTGCATTCCACCCCTACCCACTGGTAATCCAGGGCCCCGGCGAAGGTGCCCGCGAAGCCGCCAGCAGTATTCTGAACGATATTCTGAGGTAACAGATACCCGGTCAGGCCGGGTATGACGTGAGAATCTAAATCCTGTCGATATCGGCCCAGCCGAAGCGTGCCGGATACAGCCAGGCGCGTTCCGTGTGCTCCATGACGCCGTAGTCAAGGGATACCTTGGGGCATTCACTGTAGGCCCTTTCCACAAAGGCGGGCTCCAGGATGTGCTCCTTCCAGCCGCGGAAAAGTTCCGTCACTTCAGGGACGTACTTTTCCAGTTCCTGGCAAATTGTATCGGCCTTCCAGACAAAGATACCGCTGTTCCAGAAGAACTCTCCTGTGCGGATAAATACCTCGGCAAGCTCCTGTGAGGGCTTTTCCGTGAAGGTTTTCACCTTCAGCGGGCCGACCATGAGGTGGGCGTTGCGGCCTTCCTTAACTTGGATGTAGCCAAAGTTTACTTCGGCCGATTTAGGGACAATCCCAAGAGTCATGAGGACGTCGTGCTCCTCAACGTATGAGAAGGCGTCGTTGACGGTCTCTGCAAACATGGATTCGTCCCGGATCACAAGGTCCCACGGGGTGGCAACAATCACGGCATCGGGGTCACGGAGAAGGATGTTGTAAGCTGCCAGGGCCATGCAGGGCGCCGTTTTTCTTGCGAAAGGTTCCCTTAGAATATTTTCCGGGGGGAGCATAGGGAGAGCCTTTCTGGCTTCATCGGCATACTTTGCGAGCGTTACCACCAGGATGTTCTCATCCGGCACGACGCCCTGAAATCTATTATATGTAAGGGCGTACTGGGAGCGGTTTCCGCTGCCGTCGGCCATTATTACACAGTATCTGTGACTATTCATTATGTGGTTGGTTAGTTATACAAACATTGGTATCCAGGCCTGGGGGAAGTATCTCACAAGGGTTTCCTGCTGCTCTACGGTGACGGAAACAACGTCAAAGAAGACCTCCTGGCCGTACATATGCTTTGCGTTGAGGTAGCTTAAAGCGGCGGCCGATATCCTCTTCTGCTTGACGGGATTCACCTGGTCTGAGATGGTGGTGGTGACGGGAGCCTTACGGGTTTTCACCTCCACAAAATGAAGGCCGTCAGGGCCCTCCGAGATGATGTCTATCTCAAGGTGGCCGGCCCGCCAGTTGCGGTCCAGTATGTGCTGGCCGCGGGATTCCAAAAAGTCGCAGGCCATCTGCTCTCCAAGTTCTCCTAACTTGCTGGTTCTAAGAACGTTCATGCTATTCAAATTTTACCACGGTGACTCCGGCTCCGCCAAACTGTACATGTTCATCTGCGGCCGATACAACGCCCGGCACAGTGCGCAGGTACTTCTGTATTTCTTCCCTCAGTGCACCGGTTCCTTTTCCGTGCAAAATTCGCACCGAAGGAACGCCTAACATAAGGGCGTCGTCAACATATTTCATAACAATTTCCAAAGCATCAGTTACGCGCTCTCCGCGGACATCCAGTTCCGTGGAGAAATTGGCCTTGCGCTCCCTTATGGCGGTGTCATAAACCTGCCTGGGGCGCTGGTCCGGGGCCTTGGCGACTGCCTTGTATTCATTTGCAGTAATGCGTTCTACGCGGTCCAGGGGCAGTTTTGTGGTGATATTCCCCACAATTACCGTAACGGCCTTGGTGCTTACCTTGGAGACCTCTCCCACCATACCGTTGTCCTTGATGCGGACTTTCTCTCCAACCTTGAGGGGGGCGCTACGGAATGCGGCTTCCTTGCGGGCCTGCTCTTCCTCCTGCTCCATCTGCCTGAGGGTCTCCCCGCCTGCGCGACGCTTCTTGCGGGCGTCTTCACGGGCCTTGCGGTCCTGGACATCCTTGAGTTTACGGTCAATGTACTTTTCCCGTTTGCTGGTACCTTCTGCAAGGGCGCCTAGGAAGCCCTGGAGCTCAGCCCTTGCGGCCTTTGTCTCCTCTTTCTGGGCCTGGGATTCCTTGATGGCGCGGATGGTCCCTTCCACGCGTTTGTTGGCCTCCCTCACTATCTTTTCTGCTTCTGCACGGGCCTCTTCAAGGATGCGGCGGCGCATTTCCTTAATCTCCTCAAGTTCCTTCTCGTAGCGGTCTGTGAGGCCCTCAAGGGTTTTGTCCGTTGCGCGGATCTTGGACAGTTTCTCGTCCAGGGCACGGCGGCTCCGGGCAATTTTTCTGAGGTTTCTTTCAATGCCCACAAACTGCTCTCCGGCGCGTTCCTCAGCGTCGTGGACTATTGTTTCCGGAAGCCCCATCTTTCGGGCCAGTTCAAAGGCGAAAGATGAGCCGGGAAGGCCCTGCTCCAACACAAACAGCGGTGCTACGGTTGCCGCATCAAACTGCATTGCGCCGTTTATGACGCCGGATTCTGCGGCCGATGCATACAGTTTGAGGTTGGTATAGTGGGTGGTGATAACTCCATATGCGCCGCGGGTGTCAAGCTCATGGAGGATGGCTTCTGCTATGGCACCGCCGGCAGCGGGTTCCGTTCCGCCGCCGAACTCGTCTATGAGAACCAGCGTTTTAGAATCGGCCACACTCAGCATGGCCTTCATGTCCGTGAGGAAGGAGCTGTAGGTGGAAAGGTCGTTTTCCAGGGATTGGTCGTCTCCTATGGACACCATTATGCGGTCAAAGACCGGCAGTTCCGACGTTTCCGATGTAGGGATGAGCATGCCCCACTGGAACATATACTGAAGGAGTCCGGTAGTTTTGAGGCACACGCTCTTTCCGCCGGCGTTGGGGCCGGAGATAAGGAGGATGCGTTTTGCGGGCGTGAGGGTTACCGTAAGCGGCACGATGGCCTTTTTCTCTCGTTTAAGGGACTTTTCCAGAAGCGGATGGCGGGCTTTCCGGAGCCTCAGGGCGCCGTCCTCACTCACAACCGGCATCCCGGCAACGTAAGAGAGTGCCACATTTGCCTTTGCCATGATGAAATCCAGCTCTCCTATAAACTCCGCGCCGGCAATGAGTTCCGGCACAAACGGCCTCAGGAACTCTGCAAACTCATAGAGGATCTTTGCGATCTCGCGGGTTTCGGCAAAGTGCAGCTCAGATATCTCATTCTGCAGCGCCACAATCTCTGCGGGCTCCATGAAGGTGGTCTTTCCCGTTGCGCTTTCGTCGTAGACAAAGCCCTGGAAAGCTCTTTTTTTGGCCGATGAGACCGGTATGAGCATCTTGCCGTCCCTTATTGCCACGGAAGCGTCTGCATCGGCAAATCCTTCCTGCTGCGCCTGCCTCAGGATGGCGTTCATGCGCTTGGAAACGTTTATTTCCTTATCCTTAATGCTACGGCGGATCTTGTAGAGTTCATCGCTGGCGGTGTCCTTGATTTCCCCGTGGCGGTCCAGGATGGAATCAATGCGCTGCATTACCTCTGCGGGGGCGCTGATACCCGCCGCCATATGCTGGAGGTTGGGGTAGATGCCTTCCTTGACGGTGTGGAAGAAGTGGAGGGCCTTCCTTAAGGTGTCCAGGAGGGTGCGGAGCTTTCCAAGTGAAAGGAGGTCTATTGAAGCATTTTTGCCGATAGGTTCCAGGAACGGGATGGCGTCTATGTATCCGGAAGTGGGGAAGCTTTCCTCAAACATGAGGATGAGGCGCATCTCGTCAGTGAGAAGATGCCTTCTGTGGATTTCCTCAGGGATGGTGGAGAATTCCTCAGTTTCAACCCTTTCTGCAGCGTATTCCGTGCAGCAGCGGGCGCTAATATCGGCCCTAACCTTATCAAAGCCAAGCTTTGCCTCCAGCCTCTCAATCATTTCCTATGCTTCCTCCTTGGCTAACAGAGTGTGGGCCAGAATGGACCTCAACTCATCTATGTTCTTTATTGTCTGGATCTCTCCTCCGTGGACGTAGGACACGTTTCCGGTTTCCTCTGATACCACAACCACGTCTGCGTCTGTGTCTTCAGTTACGCCGATGGCTGCACGGTGCCTCATGCCGTAATGGGCGGGGATGTCCCTTCTGGCGGTCATGGGGAGCTGGCAGCGGGCGGCCACAATGCGGTCTCCCACGATTATCATTGCGCCGTCATGGAGAGGGGAGTTCTTGAAGAAGATGTTCATTATGAGGCGGCGGTTGATTTCCGCTTCAAAGGCATCTCCGGTGGCCTTGTACTCATCCAGGTCACTCTTGTGCTGGAGCACTATGAGGGCGCCGGTTTTCTCTGCGGCCATGGCCCTCACGGCCTCCGAGAGTTCCACCACGGACTGAGAGCCCATATGTTCCTCCTTGATGCCCATCAGTTTGTTGAAGATCTCACCGCTCCTTCTGGAAAGGCCGGACTGAACTGCCACGCGGTTCAGGAGGTGACGGATTTCCGGCTGGAAAAGTATGATGATGGCAAGCACACCAACATCCAGAAGAGCCCCCAGAAGGGCGCTCATCATTCTCATGTTGAGGGCCTTCACCAGCGCCTGCAGTATGAGCAGCACCGCCAGGATGAGAACTATGTTGAGGATACCGGAGTCCTTTCTGATGCTTCTGATGAGGAAAAAGATGATGAGGGCTACCATCAGGATATCCAGGATATCCGCCCACCCGAAACTCAAAAAACTAAATATTCCCAGTACACTTATCATAGGATTACAAATATAGCAATTTTATTGCTATGCCACAAGGGGATTTTTCTGTAGTCGCTCATCCCCGCACCGGTCAGAAGTCCCCCCCTCCCTGTTCCCCACTATGGTAATGCCGATGCGGTGTGGTTTAATGTGTTTATAATCAGTCACTTGCAGGATCTTTTGGGATTACCGGTAATCCCAAGCACTCTCATAAACGCCTATTTATCAATTGCTTAACTCCCACCGGTAACTACCAGCCAGCGGGTAGCACATCCCAGAGCCTCTTGCGGCAAATCCATAGCCCCATCCCGCTGCGGGAAGCATACTCCAGACCCGCGGGCGGCTACAGGTTTTGACACCAACGCTTCCTCTCCGCTTGTGGGGGCAACGAAACGCACAAAAACGGCCAAAAACGTGTGAATCATTGACCAAATGGGCAATGAAATGCACAAATAACGCCCAAAACGTGTAAGTCATTGCCCTGAAACCTCTGTGGTGGCGCCACAGTCGCAGGTGATGGCTCGTACCGTCGCGGGTCCCGGGCATTATTGTCGCAGGAGGTGGCCCGTTTCGTCGCGGGTGGCGGTCTGTAACGTTGCGTGTCACAGACATTTCCGTCGCGGGTGATGGCTCATACCGTCGCGGGTCTGTGTTTTTGGCGTCACCAGCGACGCATATCGGCCTCAGGAGCAAAAAAACGTCGCGGGGCCGGTGTTTTTTGCAGACCTGCGACACTCCGGCATTAGACCTGCGACACTGCGGCGTGGGACCTGTGACACTTCGGCATCTGACCGGCAACATCTTGGGCCCCGGGACATTTGCAACCCGGTTGCAGAAACCTTCCCGTACCTTTGCATCAGAAAATTACACCAGATATGGATAAACAACATCATACAGACAACGACTGTGAGTGCTACGTGCACCACGAGGCTCACGAAGAGCACCATCACGGTGACCACGAAGACAATCACCACGTCGATCACGATCACTGCGAGTGCCAAGGGCACCACGAAGAGCACAGTGAGCATCATCACGGTGACCATGAAGACCATAACCACGGTGACCACGACCACCACTGTGCCTGCCATGAAGAGCATCACCATGGCGGGCACGAGCACCATCATCACCACCACGAGGAAGAAGAGGGCAACGGCCGTCTCATCAAAATCATAGTAGCCTCCGTGCTTCTTGTTGCGGCCTGGCTCATAGAGAGAAACACCCCCTCCTGGGCAACGTGGCAGCATCTTCTCATTTTCCTTGTGCCCTACCTGATTGTGGGTTGGGACACCCTGAAGGAAGCGGCCGAGGGACTCCTTCACGGAGAGGCCCTCAGCGAGGATTTCCTTATGAGCATCGCTACCCTTGGCGCCCTTGCAATTGGCTTTATGCCCGGGGCGGAATCCCAGTTCCCGGAGGCCGTCTTTGTAATGCTGTTCTTCCAGGTGGGAGAGCTGTTTGAGGAGATGGCCGAGGGCCGAAGCCGCAAATCCATAGAGCATCTTATGGACATCCGCCCGGACAGCGCCCGCGTGGAGAGGGACGGCAAACTTACCGTTGTAAAGCCGGAAGAAGTCAGCCCCGGGGAAATCATCCTCATTCAACCCGGAGAAAAAGTGCCCATGGACGGCGTTGTTCTTGAAGGCACCTCCAGCCTTGATACTGTGGCACTTACGGGAGAGAGTGTACCGCGGTCTATCGGCCCGGATGACGAAATCCTGTCCGGCTGCGTGAACCTTTCAGGCGTACTGCGCGTGAAGACTACCAAGGCTTTTGGTGACTCCACCGCCGCAAAGATTCTGGACCTTGTGGAGAACGCCGCAGAACGGAAGTCCCGCAGCGAGAGCTTCATCACAAGGTTTGCCCGTATCTACACGCCGATAGTAGTGGCACTGGCGGTGCTGGTGGCCGTCATTCCCGGCCTCATTACCGGAGAATGGGTCACCTGGATCTACAGGGGCCTCCTGTTCCTGGTGGTCTCCTGCCCGTGCGCCCTTGTAATCTCCGTGCCGCTCACCTTCTTTGGCGGCCTTGGCGGAGCGTCCCGTAAGGGCATACTCATCAAGGGCTCCAACCTTATGGACACCCTCTCACGGGTAAAAACCGTAGTATTTGACAAGACCGGCACCCTCACGGAAGGCGTTTTTGAAGTTACCGCCGTTCATCCGGAAGTGATTGACAGCAAGGAACTTCTGCACTTGGCCGCCCATGTGGAGCGCCATTCCACTCACCCCATCGCTATGGCCCTGAGGAACGCCTATCCGGATGAGGCCGATGACTGCGAGGTTGGCGCCATAGAGGAAACCGCCGGCCACGGAGTAAGGGCCGTTGTGAACGGCAAGAAGGTAGCCGTCGGCAACAGCCAGCTCATGGAGGCCGAAGGCGCCGCCTGGCACCCCTGTCATCACAGCGGTACCATCATCCACGTGGCCATAGACGGCGTCTACGCCGGGCACATAGTCATCTCCGACCGCATAAAGGCCGATTCCGCCAGCGCCATAGAGGCCCTGAAGGCTGCCGGCGTGGAGCAGACGGTGATGCTCACCGGGGACCAGGAGAGCGTGGCGGCAGCAGTGGCATCGGCCCTGAAACTGGACCAGTACCACGCGCAGCTTCTCCCCGCCGACAAAGTGTCCCGCGTTGAGGAACTCCTTTCCCAGGGTCCTCTGGCATTTGTTGGCGACGGCATCAACGACGCCCCCGTCCTCACCAGGGCCGACGTTGGCATAGCCATGGGCGCCCTTGGCTCCGACGCCGCCATTGAAGCCGCAGACGTGGTGCTGATGGACGACAAGCCCTCCAAGATAGCATCGGCCATAAGCATAGCCCGCCGGACAATACGCATCGCCAAGGAGAACATCTGGTTCGCCATCGGCATAAAAGTCCTTGTGCTGGTGCTGGCCACTTTAGGCCTTGCAACTATGTGGATGGCCGTTTTTGCCGATGTTGGCGTGACCGTCCTTGCCGTCCTCAACGCCATGCGTGCACTGAAGGCCTAGGCCTCTACCATGGCAAGCGTTGCAACCGATATCCTTACGGAGGGCCCCAGGGCTCTCCGTAGTGTTATCCAGCACTCGGAAAGCGTTGCCCCGGTGGTAAAAGTGTCATCCACCAACAGGATATGCCCGGCTGGAATTCTGTGTCTCACCCGGAAGGCGCCGCTTATGTTCCGGAGACGCTCATCGGCATCCAGGGTGGTCTGGGTGTGAGTGCTCCGGCCCCTTTTCAGGACGTCGGTCCGGAGATTGGCGCCCAGGGACTTGGCAAGTTCCGCCGCAATCACCTCCGCCTGATTGTACCCGCGGCTGAACTTGCGCCGCCAGTGAAGCGGCACGGGGATTACCGTATCAACGTCCTTGAAGTGCTGCACACCGGAGAGTTCTGTGCCAAGAAGGGAGGCGAACCATCGGCCTGCCGCAATGTTCCCGCCGTACTTAAGCGCCTGAGGGATACGCTTGTAGGGGTTCTCATTATGGTAATACAGAAGCGACGCCGCGTAGGAGTACTCCATCTTCTCATCGGGCGCCCTTATGCGCTCCAGCGTGGCGTTGAAGCGGTCGGCCATGATGTTGTGGGGCTGTTCCCACGTGTAGGTAAGGGGAAGGTCTGCGGCGCACCAGATGCACAGCTGCTCCTCCCTTGTTCCAAGCTGCCGGCCACATACAATGCACTCCCGCGGCAGCAGAAGATCTGTGAGTTCACGTATCATGTGGACAAAGATAAAAAACGTTGTGAAGGCGGGTGGAGGTTAAGTAATTGAAACACAGTCTGTTATGGAATTATTTAGGATTACCGGTAATCCTAAACAATCCCGTAAATAACGGAGTAACAGCACATTAAGCTCCACTGCATCGGCATTACCGTAGTGGGGATTATAATAGGGGGCGCGGGGCGTAGAACCCCCTCAGTTGCAAACCCGCCAAAAAAATGGTATTTTTGTAAGTTAAAGAAAGAATTAGCTATGGCCAGTCTCTTCAATTTCGGGTTCTTCGGGAATCAGCCGCACAGGGTTTTCAACTACAAGCCCCGCTACTATGATCCTGAGGAAGAGCAGAGAAAAGCAATGTTCGGAGACGTTGACGGCTCCAATGAAGCCGCCAAAAAGGACGGCACCTACGTCCCCGGCAGCAGCCTCCGTGGCGCCTTCCGCAACGGAAACTACATGAAAACCCGCTCAGACATGCGTGCCGCACACACTGTCATCACTATCATAACCCTGATTCTCATTGTGGCGGTCCTCATTTTCATGGCCAAATTCTTTGAATTGTTGTAAAAGTGTCAGGTCCCATACCCTCCAAAACCTATGGCCGCCCTCGGCCGTATCAGAGGGAGGGGCCCGCCGCGAAGCGGTGGGAAGGACGAAGGGGCGAAGCCCCGAAGGGTTTTGGAGGGAATGGGACCTGAAACGTTTGATTATATGGAATTAAAGATACTACCCAAAAATATTGCCGATATGATTGCTGCCGGGGAGGTGGTCCAGAGACCAGCCTCGGTGGTTAAGGAACTGATGGAGAATGCGGTAGATGCCGGTGCAACGGACATAAAAGTGTCCGTGACCGATGCCGGCCGCACCCTCATCCAGGTGATAGACAACGGCAGCGGAATGAATCCGGACGACGCAGTGTTGTGCTTCGAGCGTCACGCCACCAGTAAACTGGAAAGCGCGGAGGACCTCCATCACATCCTTACATTCGGATTCAGGGGAGAGGCCCTTGCTTCAATAGCCGCTGTGGCCGATGTAACCCTCCGCACCCGCACCCCCGAAGAAGAATCCGGCGTGGAAGTGCAGATGTCGGCCTCGGAGAACAAGGGAACAAAGGAAGTGTCCTGCCCTATCGGCACAAACATCGCGGTGAGAAACCTCTTTTTCAACATCCCAGCCCGCCGGAAATTCCTCAAATCGGACAACGTGGAGTTACGGCACATCGTGGAGGAATTCCAGAGGGTGGCCCTCACCCGCCCGGACATAGGCTTCACCCTCACCCACAACGGCAAGGACATCCACGTGGTGAAGCCCGCCAAGAGCTTCAAATTCCGCATCCAGGACCTCCTGGGCCCCGCTGTTGTAGGAGATATAGTGGACATTGAGGCCGATACTACCATCGCCTCCCTCCGCGGATACGCCGGCCGCCCGGAAAGCGCCAAAAAGACCCTCGGCAACCAGTTTTTCTTTGTCAATGGCCGATATTTCCGCAGCCCCTACCTCCACAAGGCCGTGATGAAGGCCTACGAGAATCTGATTCCGGAGGGAACCACCCCCTCATACTTCCTCTACATTGACGTGGACCCCGCCAGCATAGACGTTAACATCCACCCCACAAAGGCCGAGATTAAGTTCGAGGAAGACCAGCTCCTCTTCCAGACTGTGTTCGCCGCCGTGAAGGAAGCCATGGGTCGCTCCAGCATTGCCGGCAACATAGACTTTGACAACCCTGAGGCAAGGGAGATGCCCGTTATCGGCACAAGTTTCAGGGAATATACCCCCTCCAGCACCCCTACGGTGGGTCTGGATCCGGATTACGACCCCTTCAGTGAGATGCCCGGTCAGGCCGGGCATGACGGCTACGGCTTCGGTCAGGCCGGTGGGCCCGTCGCCCCCGGCTTCACCGAGGGCCCTTATTCCTCCCACGTGGAAAAGTCCCAGAACTACGGCGCCTTGTTTGAAAACCGCACCCTTCCCACTCAACAGATCCTTGTGGTCCAGGGGAAATACATCCTCATGCAAAGCGCCACTGGGCTTATGGTAGTGCACGTGCGCCGTGCAAGGGAGCGCCTCTTCTTCGACCGCTTCCTGAAGGCCCTTACTGCTGAGGCCCATGTGTCCCAGCAGGCCCTTTTCCCCGTCACCGTAACAGTTGGCGTGGAAGGCCGCCTCACAATAGACGCCCACAGTGAGACTCTTAAGAAACTGGGCTTTGACATAGCGCCTTTCGGCCCTGATACAGTTGTTGTAAACGGAGTCCCAGAGGGTTATAGCGCAGAGCCCGGAAAGGCGGAGGAAATGATAGGGAACCTTCTCCTCATACTCTCGGATGACAGTGCATCCCTTCCTGGCGTAATGGAGCAGGCAATGGCGGGTAAATTCGCCATCCTGGGTGCCTCGGGAGGTGATAAACTCACTTCCCCCCTTGAGGCCCAGCGTCTTGTGGATGCAATTCTGCAGAGCGACAATCCAGAATATACCCCTTCCGGCAAAAGGATTATCTCCATTGTGCCCGTGGAGGAACTTGAAAAGAAATTCCTGTAATGGCAAGATTCCTGGAAAATATACCTCCCGTAACGCGTAACCTCCTTTACGTGAACGTGATACTGTTTGTGGCAACTCTCATAAACCCCGTGTTCATGAAGAGCACGTTTGCCATGGCGTTCCCGCTTGCCACGGACTTTCGCTGGTGGCAGCCCGTCACGCACATGTTCATGCACGACGGCTTCTTCCACATCTTCTTCAACATGTACACCCTGGTGATGTTCGGTATGGTGGTGGAGCGTGTCCTTGGGACCAAGAAATTCCTCATTCTTTACGCCATCACGGGCTTTGGCGCAGTTGCCCTTCATACGGGAGTGGAATTCATCCAGGTACAACAGCTCATCAAGGCTTATCCCGGCACCAATCCCCTGTACATCTATAACAGCATACCCCACGTCCTGGGCGCTTCCGGTGCCGTTTATGGCGTGCTGGTAGCCTTCGCAATGCTGTATCCGCAGGCCAGAATGACCCTCATCTTCCCGCCTGTCACGCTGGATGCAAAGTGGATGGTGATTATTTTTATCGGCATAGAACTCCTTACCGGAATTACCGGCACCCAGATGGGTGTTGCGCACTTTGCCCACCTTGGCGGCGCCCTGTTTGGCTGGCTCACTATCCTTTACTGGAAAAAACGCGGTAAACTCTACAGATACTGATGGCAAAACAGAAACCCAGGAGGAAGAAGCGCAACTGGCTCACCAGCCTGTCGTTCGGCACCGTGGCAATGGTGCTGACAGCGCTCCTTGTGCTGGGGTATCTCTCCATCATCGTGCCGCCGGAAAAGGCCTGGTTCTTCACCCTTTTCGGCCTTATCTACCCCGTAGTGCTTCCGGCAACGCTAATCCTTTTTGTGATAGCCCTGGTGCGACGCTCCCGGACCCGCCTGGTGCTTGCGCTCTCGCTCATTCCGTCGCTCTTTTTTGCAGGCCGATACTTTCAGATATCGGCCCCAAAAGACGCCCCTGAGCTCACTCTCACCGTTGTTTCATATAACGTAGGGCTTTTCCGGCACGGCCCGGAAGGGGAGGATCGGCTGAAACTGGCAGAAGACGTGGCCACCTATGTCAATTCCCTTGGCGCCGACATAATCTGCCTTCAGGAATTCTACCTCCCGGAGAGCATCTCCATCGACGGCTGGCTTGGGCGGCATTTCCCGGGGTACAAGGCGGAATATTACATGCTCACGGGCAAGAACTGGCGCGCCGGAAACGTGACACTGACGCGCAGGCGGGCATCGGCCAAAGGAAAGGAAGATTTTGAGAAGTCCACCAACATGGCTCTCTGGGCCGATATTCCCCTTGACAGCACCACCCTCCGCGTATACAACTGCCACTTTGAGAGTTACAACATCTCCCTGGCGGGCCTTGTGAAAAAGGACGTGGAGGAGACTGAGCGCAAGCTTCGCCGTTCCATAACGGAGCGTCCCCGGCAGGTTGCGAAAGTCCTTAGGGGCATAGACTCCGCCCCGGTTCGCTCAATTGTGGCCGGAGACTTCAACGACACTCCTCTTTCCTACACCTACTTCCGCCTCATCCGTGGCCGGAGGGACAGCTTCATGAGGGCGGGAAAGGGCTTCGGGGCCACGTACAGTGCCCTGTGGCCGCTCCTGAGGCTTGACTACGTCCTTTACCCCAAAGACCTTGAGGCGGTAAGTTATCGCATTGACAAAGTGAAATTTTCAGACCATTATCCAGTAATAGTACAGTTCAATGAAGCCGGAAGAAATACTAGGTGAGGCCCTCCGCGTACTCCGTGAAGGCGGCACCATCCTTTACCCTACAGATACAGTCTGGGGCCTTGGTTGCGACGCAACAAATCCCGCAGCAGTTGCAAAGATCTTTGAGATCAAGCGCCGCCCGGATTCAAAGTCCCTGGTGCTCCTTGCCAGCGACCTTGACATGGTTGCAAAATATGTGAAGCAGATTCCTTCCATCGCCGTAGACCTTGTGGAGGTGAACGACGCCCCCATGACCATCATCTACCCCGCCGCCATCGCCGGAAAACCGGAAGAGCCCGGGGATCGCTGGCACCTTGCCTGGAATGCCGTTGCAGAGGACGGAACCGTGGGTATACGTATCCCTATGGCCGATTGGTGCAAGCAGGTTGCCTACAAACTTGGCCGTCCGCTGGTGAGTACATCGGCCAATATCTCGGGAGATCCCACTCCGCAGCGGTTCTCCGAGATTCCCCAGGAAATCAAGGATGCGGTGGATTTTGTAGTGCCCCCGTCCGTGGATACCCAGAGCACCGGCCGCGCCTCCCAGATTATCAAGCTGGGCCTCCGCGGCGAGGTTGAAATCCTCCGGAAATAACCCCCTATTGTAATGCCGATGCGGTGGAGCTCAACCGCCTGGCCCTCAATAACTTACAAGGTTCTTTGGGATTACTGGTTTTCCCAAAGAACCTTGTAACTATTTGTGTTTTAATTACTTAACCTACACCGAGAGGGCGGACTCTAGAACGCGTAGATGACAATGTAAAACATCATCACGGCAGCGTAGACAAGGGATATTGCATATTAAAGCTAAAATCTTTATATTCGCAAACACTTAATAAGTTTCATATGGCATATACTTCAATGAGAAACATTTTTATTATTTCGCTCTTATCATTATTGCTAATATGCTGCAATAATGACTGGTTGATGGACAATTCTTGCCATGTAGTACCCAATAATCTGATGGATTATTCGTCTTCAGTTTCTGAACAAGAAGCTTTAGCGGCGGTTTCTCTGTTTTTGGAATCCTCGGATATTTGTGCCAATAAAAATGACAGTAAGCGTCGTGTTAAAAATATTTATTCTACCGCCTCGTTGGCGACAAAATCCTCCCAAGATTTACTGCCGCTATGCTATATTATCAACTTTGAGGATAGTCTTGGATTCGCTATTGCCGCGGCAGATCACAGGCTTCCTCCTGTTTTATGCGTTATCGAGCGAGGTAATTTAGATGTTGATAATTTCAATATCTCAATAAATCCCGGCATGGCCGCAATGTTGTCTAGAATAGACACCCAATGTCGAATGTTACTAGGACTTCCGATAAATGATTCGGAAGGGAACACATTTACATCATCCTACTATAGACAATTTATTAACCTGGGTAATGGTATCAATTTTGACCCGGATAGTTGCAACGTATATTGGTCTTTGTCACAAACTTATTCACCAGTAGGAACGCAAGTTGGTTGTACGTGGGATCAAGGGGACCCTTTCAATAAAATGTGTCCACTAGATAGTGGAGTAAGAAGTGATGTTGGATGTACGCCTGTTGCGGTAGGGCAGATAATGTTCTACCACAAAAAGAATACAACATATAATGGCACATTTTATAACTGGAATTTAATGAAATATATCACAAGCACGTCTACGGACACAACTTCTTACCCGTATAATGTGGCTTGGGCTAAAGTACAGAATCTTTTAGTAGATCTTGGAGATGATTATAATTTGGATGCCGAATACTCCAGTCATGGTACACTGGCTTCTGATTTCTTCGCGCCAAGAACATTTGAACATTTTGGATATCAGTCAGGCGGCATCAATACATCTTTATCATCGTCTTCTTACAATACGATAGCATCAGACATAGCGTCAGGTTATCCCGTATTATCTATTGGCTATAGGGTAAGAGAACGGATTTACTCTTCCGGAGTTCAAGTGGATTCAACCATGTCTGGCCATACATGGGTTATAGATCAAACAATGAGGACATTATGGAGAATGTGGGTAGTTCATAAACGAACTAATGAACTGGTGTATGGAACCTATGTTTATAAAGACATGGTTCACTGCAACTGGGGATGGGATGGAGATTATAACGGTTTCTTTTTATGGAATGTTTTTGATCTTTATGACTCAAATGCAATAATGGACACAAAAAGTACCCGTGATACTATAAATGTTTCCGGTTGTTTTTATAAACATAATATAAGAATTGTAACAGGAATAAGGCCATGAGTAATACTTTTAAGCATTCACGGTTAATTGTTGTTTGCATTTTTTGCATTATTGTATCATGCAATCCAAGAGTAGAACAAATAGCTGACGACCCTTCCTCTCCCTTTCCCGGGCAGTCGGAGAATGAAACAGCGCCATGGCTAGTAGACGCGTATTACAGGCTGAACAACTTATCAACGTTACAGGAATCATACACGTTTGTTACTAATTCATCTGGCAAAAACTTCTTGGCGCTATGGATAAAATATAACACAACAATCCTATCACAAGACGAATGGGAAGAGTATATTCAAGAGACGGGAGAAAGCAAACACAGATTCGCTCATTATACAGAATCGGATGGAGGAACACATGCTCTTGCCCATAAAATAGACCGGATAGAAATAGTCAGCAACAACGATTTTAACGATATCCCTGCCGGAAGCTCATTAACGAGCAAATTCTTATTCCTCTCAGCATCAGCATGGCCAGTGATACAAGTTGGACGCGTCATTCGACTTAATAAAGAAGAAGACAGAGCCAACACCGTTTTTGGACAATACTTTGGTTATTATTATTTTAACCTATCTTTCACTCCCGTCCAAGGGTTTCTTTCGGAGCTAGCTCCTGAGAGTCTTTATTTACTAGAATATGACACATTCCATGCCCCAGCCGTGCTATTAACTGAAGAGATCCCCGAAATTAAAACTCACATTTTCACCGTAACATACTATGAGGGAGAAAAGGAGTGGCGTGTCGATTTTCCCGTGAATTTCAAATAGAAGACACAAAGGTATTACCTTTTCAGGCCATTGCGGCCTCAACGTCATCCGGGGAGACCGGCAGGCGCTTGGGGCCAAGGCGGCGGGCGCCCGTAGGTGTTACAAGAACGTCATCTTCCAGGCGGATGCCGCCAAAGTCATAGTAGCCTTCTAGTTTAGCGTAGTTCACAAAGTCCTTTCCAAGGCCTTCCTTCTTGAACTTTTCTATGAGGGCAGGGATGAAGTAAATGCCTGGTTCATCGGTGATTACGTGGCCAGGGACAAGGCGGCGGGCCATACGGAGAGAGCCAAGGCCAAGCTGCTTTGCACGCGTCTGGTTCGGGTCATACCCTACCAGATTCTCTCCAAGGTCCTCCATATCATGCACGTCAAGGCCCATATTATGGCCAAGGCCGTGAGGCTGGAACAGGCCTGCTATGCCACAGGCAACCATCTCGTCAAGGTCTCCGTGGACCAGGTCCAGGGCCTGGAGGCCGTCAAGCATCTTGCGTGCTACGGCAAGGTGGACGTCACGGTAAGTGGTGCCGGGTTTTGTGAGGCTGAATGCCAGTTCATTGCATTCGTATACAATCTGGTATACATCCCTCTGCTTAGCAGTGAACTTTCCGGAAGTAGGATACGTGCGGGTGAAATCCGATGCGTAGTGGAGGTTACTCTCTGCTCCGGCATCGATGACCATAAGTTTTCCTGGCTCGATAATCTTATCGTGAAGGTGGTTGTGAAGGGTTTCTCCGTGCTGGGTGAGGATGGTGGGGAATGAAACGCCCCAGCCCTTTGAAAGGGTTACGCCTTCCATCTTGCCCACAATATCCTGCTCCAGGATACCGGGCTTGATGGAATCCCGGCCCACGGAATGCATCTCATAACCAAGTGCGCAGGCATCGTCAATGGCGGCTATCTCTATGTCTTCCTTGATAAGGCGCTGGGATACTATTGCCTTCACAAGGGCTTCTGAAACCCTTTTGTCTACGCGTGCGCAGCCAAGAAGTTCCATAAGTTTAAGGGTGTTGAAATACCTGGACGGAGGGATGATATGGATGGTGCGGCCCTTTACGTTTTCTTTTAGCCATCCTGCCAGATTGTCATAAGGCGCGGTCTTCAGAATACCAGCCGAGGCAGCCTTTGAGGCCACGGATTCCTGTGGTCCCATCCAGATAATATCATCAATGTCAACGTCGTTTGCAAAGATAGCCTGGTTGCCGGAATCTATGCTAAGGACAGCCGCCATATTGGGCTCGTCCAAACCAAAATAATACAGCCAGGTGCTGTCCTGACGCCATTTATAGCAATTGTCCCTGTACTGGGCGGGGGCCTCTGCGTTACCTATAAAAAGAATAAGACCGCTTTGCCCGGCCTCACGCATTTTCTGAAGCAGCGTTTCACGCCTTCTTACATAAACTTCCTTTGCAAACATAGTTTCTGCACGTTTTTTGTTTCATCAAAGATAATGAATATTTTTGTGCTATGGAAACGTTTATTGCAATAGCCGCCATCATTCTTGGCGTAGTAGGAATTGTGGGCAGCGTGGCTCCGGGCCTTCCCGGGCCGCCCCTCAGCTGGTTTGGTATGCTGCTCCTTTACATCTGGGGCTCAGGCACCAATGCCGCCGGAGAACCCCTCTCTACAACGATGCTCCTTGTGTGGCTTGGAATAGTGATTGTGATCAGCATCCTGGATTACATTGTCCCGGCATATTTCACAAAACTTACCGGAGGCAGTAAATACGGAGGCTGGGGTGCAATAGCAGGTCTCTTCGTGGGCCTTATATATCCTCCTATTGGGATGATCTTGGGGTCCCTGCTGGGAGCGTTCATCGCAGAACTTGTCTTTGCAGGAAAAGATACCGGAACATCGCTGAAATCGGCCTTTGGGGCATTCCTGGGCTTTATCTTTGGAACCGGCGCCAAACTCATCTGCACCGCCGTGATGATGTTCTACATTGTCATCTATGCGTTCTAGAGGCCGCCTGTTTGGTGGAAGTTAAATAGTTAAAACACAGATAGTTACAAGGTTCTTTGGGAAAACCAGTAATCCCAAAGAACCTTGTAAGTTATTGAGGGCCAGGCGGTTGGGTCACACCGCGTCGGCATTACAATAGAGGGTGGAGTTGGAATATCGATGAAAAGGCGTAACTTTGCATCTATGGATATAAGAATAGGAAACGGATATGACGTGCACGCAATAGCGCCGGGGCTGCCGATGTGGCTTGGCGGCGTGCATATCCCATCAGAAAACGGCTTTGTGGCTCATTCAGACGGCGATGTGGCCATCCACGCGCTGTGTGATGCTCTCCTTGGGTGTCTGGCGCTGGGGGATATCGGCCATCTTTTCCCGGACACTTCAGATGAATGGAAGGGCGTTGACAGTAAGATTCTCCTGAAAAAGGTTGTGGACCTGGTCCACACCAAACGCTACAAAGTTGGAAACGTAGACATCACCATAGCCCTCCAGAGGCCCAAACTGGCCCCTCACATAGGCACAATGCGCGAAACCCTTGCGCCCATCCTTGGCGTATCGGCCGACAGAGTATCCATAAAGGCCACCACTACTGAGAAATTAGGCTTTGTGGGCCGATGTGAAGGCTGCGAGGTATGGGCAAGCGCCCTTATCCTCAAAGACTAGCGAAGATCCCCCAGGGAAGCATCCTCAACATGCCCGAACCAGGAGGAAACCTTGGTGCGGGCTTTTTCTTTGATGGCGGGGGTTATGGCCGATGTAACATACGCAACAGCTGCCACCAGCGCCGCCCAGTCATCGGCAAGACCGGCAAAGGGGAGAACGTCCGGTAACAAATCGAAAGGAAGGATGAAATAACCAAGGGCTCCCATTATGACAGCCTTGTATCTGGAAGGGGTTGCCGGATCCGCGAGAGTGTAATACAGCACCAGGGCGTAATAAATTGTTTTTACGCCAGCCTTGGAGGCTATTTTCTTCACCTTTTCCCAAAAAGCGCCCTCTGAGTAGTTTCCTTCGTACTTAACTAAGTCCTTGGATGTGAGATCTGTCTTTTTCATACAAATGTAAGGAGCCGCAAATATTGGACCCGTGGCACATTTCTTAAAAAAACCTTTGATTTTAAAAAATTTAATTATAATTTTGCGGCCAGTAGTGTATAAACACACACCAAAGTTAACTTTAAATTATCATTAGTACTATGAAGAAAGTATTTATGTCTGCTGCTATCGTAGCCCTTATGGCTGCTGCAGTCGCTTGCGGTAACAACGCAAACAAGAAGGCCGAGGCCGCTCCCGCAGAGGAAGCAAAGACCGAGTGCTGCGAAGAAAAGAACGCCATCGAGGCTGCTGCCAACGAGGCTGTCGACGCAGTTAAGGACGCCGCTACTGAGAAGGCTGTTGAGGGTATCAACGCCGCCGCAGATGCAGCTGTTGAGGCTATCAAGAAGTAAGCTTCACCTTCAAAAACAAAGTCCCGGAGCAAAAGCCCCGGGATTTTTTGTATATTTGTCTCTGTATGGCTACAAGCACTAAGACAAAGACTCTGTGGTTCTGCTCAAATTGCGGAAACGAGTACTCCAAGTGGATGGGGCGCTGCCCCGCCTGCGGGGAGTGGAACACTATGGTTGAAAAGGAAGTTGTAACGGGCAAAAAGGCTGCTGTGAATGTCCCTGGTGCGGGAGCAAAGCCTATGCCCCTGAGGGATGTCTCCACGGCTCAGGAAGACCGCGTGTCCCTTGGCAGCCCGGAGGTAGACCGCCTTCTTGGCGGCGGAATAGTGAAGGGGAGCCTGGTACTCATGGGCGGCGAGCCCGGCATCGGCAAAAGTACCCTTTCCCTGCAGCTCCCCCTTAAAAGACCAGATCTTAAAACGCTCTACGTTACCGGTGAGGAATCCGTAAAGCAGGTAAAGATGAGGGCCGACAGACTTGGCGGAGACCCTTCCAACTGCCTCATATACAGTGAGACGGATATGCAGGAAATCCTCAAGCAGGCCCAGGAGGTGGCTCCGGACCTTATGATAGTGGATTCCGTCCAAACCATGTACTGCCAAACCGTGGATTCCACCGCCGGCAGCGTGAGCCAGATTAAGGAGGTAGCCGCGCAGCTCTTAAGGTTTGCAAAAGGCTCCGGCATCCCCGTCATACTTATCGGCCATATCACAAAGGAAGGCACCATTGCCGGCCCCAAGATCCTGGAGCACATTGTGGACGTTGTGCTGCAGTTTGAGGGGGAGAACCGCGGGGCATATCGTGTTCTCCGAAGCATCAAAAACCGCTTTGGAAGCACCTCTGAGCTTGCTGTCTTTGAAATGACCGGTACCGGCCTCAGGGAGGTCGCAAACCCCTCGGAAATGCTCATCCCCATGCATGAGGAAGGGCTCAGCGGCACGGCAATATCGGCCATGCTGGACGGAAACAGGCCGTTCCTCTTTGAGGTTCAGGCCCTTGTGTCAAGCGCTGTATACGGCACCGCCCAGCGCAGCGCCACCGGCTTTGACGTAAGGCGTCTGAACATGCTTCTGGCGGTGCTTGAGCGCCGTGCCGGCTTCAAACTAGGCCAGAAGGACGTGTTCCTAAACATGGCCGGCGGCCTACGCATCACAGACCCCGCTGCAGACCTTGCAGTCATCTGCGCTGTTCTCTCCTCCAACTTCGACTACCCCATAAAGGCCGATGTATGTTTTGCCGGAGAGGTGGGCCTGAGCGGAGAGATCCGCCCTGTATCCCAGGCCGCAAGGCGTGCCGTAGAGGCCGCCAGGCTGGGATTCAAGAGAATTTTCGTGAGCTCGTACACCCACTTTGACACAAAGCCTGAGGGCATTGAGGTTGTGAAAGTGGCCGATATCCCCGCCCTTGTGAAGGCGCTGTTCAAATAGCGCGTTTTGATTTCTATCGCTAAAAAATTATATTTGTAACCGGATAATCAATACACTAAAGCATATGGCAAAGAAGAGTCTACTGAGTCGGATTTTCGACGTTAACAAAACTATGAACCGCGCAGCCTTCTCTGACGTGGAAAACAAGATTACCAAGTACCATTATGGCTCTGATGCCTTCATGCAAATCCTGGAAAGCCGCTATTCCTGCCACTCTTTCAGCAGTTATCCGGTTCAGGACTCAAAACTTCAGATGATCCTTGAAGCCGGGCGTCTGGCTCCATCGGCCGGTAACAACCAGCCCACCCGCATCTGGGTAGTAAAGAGCGAGGAAGCCCTGGCACGCCTCCGCACCGTTCACCCCTGCTACGGCGCCCCCGTGGTGCTTATAGTAGGCTGCCGCAATGAAGAGGCCTGGGTCCGTGAGAGTGACGGTGTTAATGCCGCCAAAACGGATGCTGCCATCCTCCTCACCCATCTTATGCTCACTGCAACGGATGCAGGCCTTGCCAATATGTGGATTTGGGACTTCAATCCCAGCAAGGTGCGTGAGGCTCTCCCTGAAACCCAGGGACACGGCATCTATGCCCTCCTTGCAATCGGCCATCCTGCAGAGGGAGAAGGCAATCCCACGGAACTTCACTCGGAGCGGAAGCCCCTTGACCAGATTGTGAAAACCCTGTAGTGAAGAGGCTCCTTAAATTTGCACTTATTCTAATTGGCGCGGTTTCATGTAGCCGCGCCATTCCTGTTACGTTTCAGGATGAAGCGAAGGAGCAGGCTCTCCCGCCGGCCCGCATCACTGAAACCATAAGGTATGATGATTCTAATTGTACGGCATACAACTTCGAGTACCCATCCTCGGACCCGTTCGGAAAGCCTGTAACGCTGTCAGGAACCATAGTCATAGGTGATGAAATCACTACGGAGAAGCCTGCAAGAGGCCTTTTCCTCTACAATCACCTCACTATCTATGTCAACGGCGAATGCCCCTCTAGCGGGGAGCTTACCGTCCAGAAGATAATGGTGGGCAGCGGTCTCATTTCAATATCGGCCGATTATTACGGCTTTGGCGTAACGGCAGGAAAGCACCAGGCTTATGGCCTTGCCGATACAAACGGTCAGGCCAGCATTGACGCCCTTATTGCCGCCAGGACACTTCTTGCCGATATGGGCTATTCCTGGGACGACGTTATCTTCAACCTTGGCTACTCCCAGGGCGGGCAGGTGGCCGTTGCGGCGCTTAAGATTGCCACCGAGAAGCATCCGGAGATTCATTTTACCCGCACCTTTGCAGGCGGCGGGCTCTATGATGTATCGGCCACATACCGTTTCCTGGTCTCATCCGGAGCAGCTTCCCTGCCGGATACCGTAATAAGCGTGCTGCTGGCGTATAACGAGTTTTATAAGCTGGGCATCCCGCTGGAAAAGATGTTCAGGGAGCCCCTTCTCGGCCATATTGACCAGTGGTTTTTATCCAAGGACTATAATGCGCTTGAGCTCAGGGAACTGTTGGGGACAACTAACCTGGGAGACCTTGTAACCCCGGATCTTCTGGATATTGACAGTGATATCTCAAAGAAGTTTTTTCAGGCGATGGACAGGGAACGCCTATGCCGCGGCTGGGCACCCTGGCTCAATGAGAAGATATCCCTTGTGCACAATAAGGCCGATGACGTGGTTCCGGTGGTGAACACGGAGAACCTTCTGCGTTTTCTGGAAAATCACGGCCTCACCGTGGATGCCCGCGTGGAGAACTTCAGGCAAATCCCAGGTGTCCTTGCTCCGCATTTCTGGGGCGCAGCGCCATTTTTTACAGATTCGGTCTCCAAGATTTCATCTGCCCTTGGAATCGGCCTCTGGATAGATTTATCAAGTGTTTTGCAACTGTTGCGGGACTACCTGCCGGAAGATTAGGATATGGAACAATTCGATTACATCCTCCTCACGATGACCCTGCTTGGAGCGGTGGTGTTTGTGGCGCTGTATTTCATAGATGCGGGATACGGCAAGATGATTTCCCCCAAATGGGGCCCCACGCTTCCAAACCGCATAGGATGGATGCTGATGGAAATGCCGGTTCTCACGATAGTCCTGTATTTCTGGCTCACCAGTGAAGTGAAGTTTTCCATCCCGTATCTGGTGTTCTTCCTCCTTTTTGCATTTCATTATGTCCACAGGACGTTTGTGTTCCCTTTCCGTATGAACGGCCGCTCCAGAATGCCACTCAGTATAGTCCTTATGAGCGTGACATTCAACCTTATAAACGGCTACATCCAGGGGTACTGGCTTTTCCGCCTGGCTCCGGAAAGGGCGTTTTATGGGTCATCCTGGCTTACCACCCCCGCATTCATAGCCGGAGCGGCGGTGTTCTTTGCAGGAATGTATATCAACCGCTCATCAGATGAGATCATCCGGGGCCTCCGTAAGCCCGGAGACACCCGCCACTACCTTCCCCGTGGCGGTATGTACAATTATGTGACATCGGCCAATTATTTTGGAGAGATAGTGGAGTGGCTGGGCTGGGCCATCCTCACCTGGAGCGCCGCCGGCCTGGTGTTCTTCTGGTTCACCTGCGCCAATCTTGTTCCGCGCGCAAATTCCATCTACAACAGATACCAGAACGAATTCCCGGAGGAGTTTGACAAAACCCGCCTGAAGAGGATTTTCCCTTATATCTATTGATTTATGTCAGAGCTTTTTACGCCTTTCAAACTGGGCCCCGTGGAACTGCGAAACCGCACCATCCGCAGTGCCGCATTTGAAAATATGTGCCCCGGCAACAAGCCCAGCGTCATGCTCAAGGATTATCACGTGAGCGTAGCCAGAGGTGGCATAGGAATGACCACCGTGGCTTATTGCGCCGTGGAGAGGAGCGGGGTTTCCTTTGACGGACAGCTATATGTGAGGGAGGAGATCAAGCCGGCCCTGAAAGATCTCACGGACGCCATTCACGCAGAGGGCGCCAAGGCTTCCATCCAACTTGGGCACTGCGGCAATATGACCCATTTCTATACCTGTGGCTACCAAATACCCGTTGGGGCGTCATCCGGAATCAATCTCTATTCTCCTACCATTGTAAGGGCCCTCAGGAAAGATGAAATCCATAGGATAGTGGAGAGTTTTGGCAAGGCGGTGGACTTTTGCAGGGAATGTGGATTTGACTGCGTGGAGATTCACGCCGGTCACGGATACCTCATTTCCCAGTTCCTCTCTCCTTACACCAATCACCGCAGGGATGAGTACGGTGGCAGCCTTGAAAACCGTATGAGGATGATGAATGAGGTTCTGGACGAGGTTATGGCCCATGCCGGAGATGATATGGCGGTTGTTGTGAAGACCAATATGTTTGACGGCTTCAAGGGCGGCCTTGAGGTGGAGGATTGCATCAAGGTGGCAAAGGAAATTGAGCGTCACGGGGTTCACGGCATTATCCTCAGCGCCGGTTTTGTGAGCAAGGCCCCTATGGTGATACTAGGCGGAGCAATGCCCCTTAAAACCCTTGCCCACTATATGAACCCATGGAAATTCTGGTGGCTAAGGGCAGGTCTCGCCGTGGGTGGAAGACTCCTTATCCCCACCGTCCCGTACCGTGAACTCTACTTCCTGGAAAGCGCCAAACGCTTCCGGAAGGCCCTGTCCCTGCCCCTTATCTATGTTGGCGGCATCCAGAGCCGCGCCAACTGCGAAACCGTTCTTTCTGAGGGCTTTGAACTCATCCAGATGGCCCACGTGCTGGTGCATGACCCCGCCTTCGTGGCCAAGATGAAGGAGTCCGGCCCGGATTATAAATCGGGCTGCAAGCGGTCCAACTACTGCGTGGGCAGGATGTACACCCTTGAGATGAAATGCCACAATTGCGTGGCCGATATCCCCTGCGCGCTTCGCAAGGAGATAGAGGCTGCAGAGGCCGATAACTCTAAAAGACTTGGATTATGACGGCGCTGATAACGGGGGCTAGCAGTGGAATCGGCCTTCAATATGCAACAATTCTGTAGAGGGATTATTCCTGTGACCTTGCCCTTCCGAATGCTGCACGGACGGTATACGATTATGCGGTAAAGTGGGGCCTCACCATTGACATCCTCATCAATAATGCCGGCTTTTTCTTTTTTCCGTCATTTCCCGGACTGGCTGGTATTCAAGGTTATGAATCGCCTGGATAAAATCAGCGCGTTATATCAGTAACATTAACTATCTTTGTGATTATGAGAAGAATAATTGCACTTGCGGCCAGCGCCGCCATCCTTTTTGCGGGCTCAATTCACTCTGACGCCTGCACCAATCTTATTGTTGGGAAGAATGCCTCCACTGACGGAAGCGTAATCTGCACATACAACTGCGACGGCTTTGGCTTTGCCGCAGCGCTGTCATATTCCGCCCCGGGCCGTCACGAGGCAGGGGAGATGGTGGCTGTACGCCAGGGCTGGGGCCCGGATGCAAAGATCAATTATATTCCCCAGGCACCTTATACTTATGGCGTGGTGGGCCTTATGAACGAGAAGCAGGTGTCCATTGTTGAAACCACCTGGGACGGCCGCAAGGAACTCCGTAACCCTGACGGCTGGCTGGATTATTTCGCACTTATGCAGCTTACTCTCCAGAGGGCGGCATCGGCCCGTGAAGCCATTGCCGTAATGCATCAGCTGGTGCAGGAATTTGGTTACAACGCCACCGGGGAATCCTTTGCCGTCTGTGACAAGGAGGAGGCCTGGATAATGGAACTTATCGGCAAGGGTCCCGGCCGTAAGGGCGCCGTGTGGGTGGCCCGCCGCCTGCCGGACGACTGCATTACCGCCTACGCCAACTCCAGCCGCATCCAGACTTTCCCGCAGGCCAAAAAGGCCGATAAAAAACTTGGCTTCTGCATTGTCCCCGGGGACACAATGTACTCCTCCGATGTAATATCTTTCGCCCGTGAAATGGGCTACTACAACGGTCCTGACAAAGATTTCAGTTTCCGTGAGGCTTACGGCCCTCTGGACTGGGGCGCCATCCGCTACTGTGAGGCCCGCGTGTGGAGCTTCTTCCGTCATCACTACAGCACGGAGATAATGGACAGTTATCTCCCTTTCCTGGACGGAGACCTTTCCGTGAACGACCATCTCCCGCTTTGGATCAAGCCTGACGCTCCCGTCAGTTATCGTGACATCCAGGCCGACATGCGGGATCATTATGAGGGAACCGCCCTTGATATGACGGCCGATGTAAGCGCCGGCCCCTGGGCCTCCCCATACAGGAATCGGCCCGTAAATTTTGAGGCATCAGACGGCACAAAGATGTTCCGCGAGCGCCCCATAGGCTGCCAGCAGAGCGGAATGACAATGGTCTGCCGTATGCGCTCCTGGCTACCGGATGCCGTTGGCGGAATCCTCTATTTCAATCTGGACGATGCCTCTATGGTGGCCTACGTCCCCGTATACTGCGGCATCAACCGCCTTCCTGACCCCTTCCGCCGGGAGAACAACAATATCCGTGAATTCTCCTTTGACAGCGCCTTCTGGATGTGCAACTGGGTGGCCAATATGGTCTATCCCCGCTACAGCGTAATGATTGGAGACCTCAGGGAGGCTCAAAAGGAACTGGAAGACTATTATGAGGCGGAGCAGCCGGCCGTTGACGCCAAGGCTCAGGAACTCACGGCAGGGGAGAGGACGGATTTCCTCACTGCAAAGAGCATCTCCTATACGGATAAGATGATGAAGCGCTGGGACACCCTTGCCCGCCTTCTCATTGTGAAGCATAATGACCAGATGTCACCCGCCTATTCCCCAGCGTTCATAGACGCCGTAAAGGACCAGACAGGCCCCCGCTACGTCCGCAAGGAGATTCACAGGTAACGCAGAATCAAATAAAATTGCTATATTTGCACCGAATTAATTCAGAGAGATATGAATTTAAGAGACATCAAAAAAGACATTGAGTACGTGATCGGCGCATTCGTAGATGACTGCACCCTTTTCCTGAACGTAAACCCCGGCAAAAACGCCGACGAAATTGCAAACCTTATTGACAAGGCCGTAGACCTTTTCAATGATCTCCGTGAGAAGGTTGCAAAGAGCGCAGGCGCAGAGAAGCCCAAGGTATGCTTCACCAGCATCCGCAAGGAACTGTTCGAAAAGACGGACGCCCTCTACGACGAGCTAAGCGCCGCCGTTAAAAAAGGTCTGGGAGAATAATTTTTTATTCCATAAAAACAGCCCGCTCAATTCGAGCGGGCTTGTTTTGTATCAGAAACTGAACGTATATTTCAGCCCAAGGATGAGGCCGGTGCTATAGACCCAGCCGGTAGCGTCCGTGAAGATACGGACACCTTTTTCGGCCCATTTATCGGCCCCGTTGGTGTCTATCTCATAGTCCATGCAGTAATCAAACAGGACGTAAGGGCTCAGGGTGTGGTACTTACTGAGGTTGATGTCGGCGCCAAGATTCAGGCGGAGACGGTTGATGTAAGCGTGAGTGTAACCGGTGTGGGTGTAGGTGTAGTACTCCCTATTTGTGTCAGCCGTTTTCTGGGCGTTACCGGAAACTGTGCCCCAGGGGTCATTGAGGGCTGCACGAACTTCAAATGACAGGGAGGGATCCACATATTTGAAACCCTTATATTTTATGCCGATCCTTGACTTGAGGGCAAGGGCGTTGCGGGTACTCTGGTACACGTTGAGGGCATCATAAGCGTTGTGGGTGAACTGAAGGCGTTCCCTGAGGCTGAAGCTGAACTTCCCGGCCTTGAGCGTGCCGGTTACATCGGCAGTAAGCCTGTGCTGGGGAGCCCAGAAGCCGGTGTAGAGGAAGTCATTGTCCAGTTCCTTGTTTATCTTGTAGGGATTTATGAGAGTGTATCCAACGCCAACTTTCAGGAAATCAAGCGGCTTGTAACTAAGGCCGATGGTAGTGCGGAGACTCCCGAGGCCGGCAAGGTTATCGGCCATCCTCATTTCTTCACGGGCCTCGATAAGGAAGCCTTTCTTAATCTTGTAGTCCACGCCAACCGAGGCGCGGGCTCCGGTGGAGAATGTTTGGCCGAAGGCGGCAGCCGGAATGAGCAGGGCCAGTGCTAGAACTATCTTTTTCATCCCACGTAGTCTTTTTCCCGGGTGATGGTGTT
Source organism: Bacteroidales bacterium (assembly GCA_017550525.1). Lineage (GTDB taxonomy): Bacteria > Bacteroidota > Bacteroidia > Bacteroidales > UBA932 > Cryptobacteroides. The sequence continues at coordinate 33,075 of JAFZOU010000113.1, read as the reverse complement.
CACGGAATTGCTCTCACCTTTTCCCAGCCGGTAATATACTTTTATCATTGCGGAATCCTTCAGGAAATCCACGTGGCCTATCTCCACGTTCTCCACTTTCACGCCAAGCCGCTTCTGGAGATCTGCAATAAGTTCCTCCCTCTTTTCAGGGACAATCAGTTCTATGCGGTCGTACTGCACCAGCTTTGTGGTGGTGTGCTTTACAAGGCTCTCGCTCTCAAGGACCCACACCAGAAGTAGCATAAGGCAGTTCACAAGGGCCATCACGCCCACATTCCCCCAGCTCAGGACATAGTGAGGGGCGCTTGCCAGGTCTACCACATGATAGAGCGGAGCAAGGCCGTTCACGGCTGCCAGGGCGATGATTATGAAGAGGTATGTCATCTCCCTGATAGGGACCGTCTCCGTGCGGTAACGGATAACCCCGAAAATGGCAAACAGGCCCAGCGTGAGACCTACTCCCACCTCCACGTTACCCATGATATAAAGGAGGGTAAGCATGGCCGATGAAAACACGATGAAGGTGAAGTAGTAATCCCTACGGCGGCTCTTCCTGTAGTAGAAGAAATGCACCAGGAGCCAGCACACAAGAAGGTTCAGGGCAAAACGGATTCCCAGTTCCCCTATCTTCTGGGCAGTTGTCATCATGGCGTCCGTGATAGTCTGGACGTCAATGAGCATGTCGTCAGCGGCGTCCAGGTTGCCGAAATCGGCCAGGTCCTCCTGGACAAAACGTGAAAGGAAGTTTATCATTTGACTGTTAATTTATTGCCGATAGTTTTTTCAATTTTTCTCACCTTCTCCTTGAACCTGCAGCTTTTCACGGATGGATCCGTGAGGGTCTCTGCAATGCAGTATTTGCTTACACGGACGGGCTTTATGCGGTGGTCAAGGAGGATGCCCTTCATCTGGCTCCGAGCCCTTCCGTCCTGCTTGAGCTCAATGATAACCGCATCCTGAAGGTCTGTCTCATGCCCGGTGCGGAAGTTTGTAAAGCAAAGTTCAGTGTCTATGGTGAGGCGCTCCGTCATGGCGGGATTTACCAGTGTGATGCGCCTGAAACGTGTGTCAAGGACGGGTGAGAGCTGTTCCACGGTGAACCAGGACTTTGCCGCCAGGAATTCGCAGGCGGAGGCATCGGCCCCGAAATCCATAAGCTCCCGCGCCGGGATTTCCATCCTCTTTTTCTTGGTGCGCCCGTGATTATTTTTGCGCTTTATCTCAAGGTATGTTTCCCCGGATTCCACGTAGGTGCGGGTGCGCACTTTCTGGCGAACAAGGTGGCGGTTGTGATGGTCCAGGAACATCCTGAGGCCGTCCGTATCATAGTAGACGGAGGTGTAGCGGCTCATCTTTTTCCCTTCCACCACAAGCGCCCTGTATCCTGCAGCGGCAGCATCCTTAAGGACATGCACCAGCCCTTCCTCATTGGTAAGATACTTTGTGTCTATCCGGTTCAGAAGCTTCACGCCCTCCATCTCTTCAAGGGAGATTGGGCCGATAGCCTCAACCGCCTTCTCAAGCCGTATGTTGCTACTTTCCGGCATCCTGGGCTATGTATTCGTAGTGCTTTATGCTGAGAAGTTTACCCTTGGCACTGTAGGTGTACTGGACCTTCTTGCGGGAGAATTCGTTCCATTCGAAGGTCTTGTAGGTCTGGAGCCGGTTTCGGTCGTCGTACACCAGCTCACGGGAAACTCTGCCGTCCGGGCCGTACTCAAAGCGCTTGCGCCATTTCTGGCCGCTGGAACCATATTCTATTTCCTCTATCTTCTTTCCTTCAGGGGAGAATGTGGTAACGTGGTCCAGGACCCTGCTGGTGCCCTTGGGGTCAGTATTCCATTCCTTGATTACAAGGTTTTTCTTGTTGATTTTTTGCTCGGTTTCCTGGGCCATTGCACCCGGAATAAGGAACAGGGCCGCGGCTGCCAGTATGAGTAATCGTTTCATAATAAATGCAAATATAATAAAAACCTTGTAATCAGTGTCTTCCACCGGGGCCCATTCCGCCACCGGGACCTCCCTGACCGCCGGAGTAGGAGCTGAGGCTTACGGCCTGGCCTCCGCTCACGCTGCAGTCAAGAACGCCCATTCCGTTCCAGATATCGGCACCACCATTAGTGGTTACTCCGCTCTGTAAGGTAGGCTGGGAGGCTCCTGAGACCACCAGGCCGCTGCCTCCGTTTGAAGGAGTCTTGAAGGCGTGGGTGGCGCTTCCAACAGTGATGGAATACCAGGTGTTCTTGCTCCAAGAAGAGGCACTGTAGCAACTCTGGGACAGGGAGGAGCCGTTTTCAAGGCCGCCGATGGCAATGAGTGTGCCGCCGGTGAGGTAGAGTTTATAGCCGCCCTCGGAGTTGGCGTCTATTCCGACTTCCGGAGATGATGCGCCGATAGTGTACACCAGGCCGCCCTTGATGTAGAGGTTGCCGTTGGCGTCCATTCCGTCATTTCCGGTGGAATAGGCGCAGACGCTTCCTCCTGAAATAGTGAGGTCCTTGGCGGAATTGATGGCGTCGTCCGATGACTGAGCGTACACCACGCCGTCCGTGATGCTCATTGCTCCCTTTGACTCAATTGCCTCGTGGCTTGAGGCCGATGCACTTACGGTGCTTCCGTTGAAGTGGATGTCCCCGTCAAACTTGATGCCCTTGGCGCTCTTGGAACTGTCTGAGGAGCTGGTAGCCCTGGGGCCAAAACCGCCTCCGGAGGATGAGCCGTAGTTGCTGCCAGTCACGGTAACGTTTACGGTTCCGCCGTTGAAATATGCCACGGCGTCCCCTGTAATGCCCTTGCCGCCCTGACCGGAACTAATCACGGTGAGGGTGCCGCCGTTCATTTTGAAAACTTGATCGGCCTTTACGCCGGCGGAAGCTTTGTATTCCGCGTCCTCGGAGTCATAAGCGGTGCCGCCGGAGACTTTCACGGTTGTTACGCCGCCGTTAAGCACCACCAGGGAGTCGGAGGCTATGCCTTTTTTCATATCGGCCGATACACTCACGTCCAGCGTGCCGCCGTCAATTGCAACGGCGTCCTTGCCCCTGAGTCCGTGGCCTGCGCTGCTTCCGGCGGTGACTTTGATGGACGGGGCATCCATTACGCGTACGTAATCGTCAGAGGTGATGCCTGCCTTGCCCTGGGCGTTGTTTGCCGTAACCGTGAGGCTTCCGCTGCCGGAGAAAATGAGCTGGCCTTCAGAGAAAAAAACGGCCTTGAGGTCTTCCTCTCCTGTAACGGTATATGCTGCGGAGCTTCCATCGGCAAGGGAATTTGTGCCGCTTAGCACAATGAAGCAGCGTTTTTTGCCCTGGTTGTTGATGGCGGCGCCGCTTGGATTCGTGAGGCTGAGGTCGCTCAGCACCAGCGCCTGCTTGTTGTTGGAGTATATCTTCAGGGAACCGCTTGTGGAGCTTCCGGAGAGTTCATACTTTACCTTTTCCGTGGTCTTTGTGTTGTCCACGGTTACATCGGCCCCATTTACGGTCACTATGGAATTGGCGTCACCGCTCACGGATGCGCCGGACCCGCTCCACACAATAGAGATAGTGCGGTCAAAGGTGGTTTTTGAGATATCGTCCTCTTCCTCGTCATAAGTGCCCGTATCCGTAGATGGGGTGGATGGCGATGTTGAGTCTGTAGAACTCCCAGGAATGATCTCATCTTTGGAACATCCTGCCAGAACCATCCCGGCCATTAGCAGGATATAAATTGACTTCTTCATAGCTGTCAGGTTTTAAATACACAGCCGTGAAGAAGGCAAAAAGCGGGCCAAAAAGTGTTATTTCCCGGCCAGGCGGCACTCCCAGGCCCAGGCGGCCTTGAGAGTTTCCTCTATGGTGCGGGTGGCCTTCCAGCCCATCTCAGTGTTGGCAAGGGTAGGATCGGCCCAGATGGCGGTGATGTCACCGGCCCTGCGGGGAGCGAACTTGTGGGGAACCTTCACGCCGTTCACTTTCTCGAAGGCGTTCACAAGTTCCATGACGCTCAGGGGGCGGCCGGTGCCAACGTTGAAGATCTCAACGGGCTTTTTCATCTTGCCCTCGATCATGCGGGTGACGGCATAGACATGTGCGCGTGCAAGGTCCACAATGTCAATGAAGTCTCTCTGGCAGGTTCCGTCCGGGGTGGGGTAGTCGTTGCCGAAGATATTCAGGCACTCACGCTTACCGATAGCAGTCTGGGTGATGAAGGGAACCAGGTTGTTGGGAACACCGCGGGGAAGTTCGCCGATTAGTGCGCTGGGATGTGCGCCGATAGGGTTGAAGTAGCGGAGAAGAATACCCTTCAGGGCACCTCCTGAAGCCTTTACTGCGTCGTGGAGAATGTCTTCGCACATGGTCTTGGTGTTGCCGTAAGGGGAGGTGGCGGGCTTACGGGGAGTAGCCTCCGTCACGGGAACGGAATCCGGCTCACCATATACCGTGGCTGATGAAGAGAACAGCACGTTGCAGCCTCCTGTAGCCTGTGCTACCTCAAGAACGTTGAGGAAACTCATCAGGTTGTTCTTGTAGTACATGAGGGGCTTATCCACGGATTCACCCACGGCCTTGTATGCTGCAAAATGGATGACGGCGTCAATGTGGTATTTGCCAAAGAGAGCCTTCACGGCGTCCAGGTCACAGAAATCCATTACCTCAAGGGGAAGGTCTTCACGGCCGGTGATCTTCTTTACACCCTCGTAGCAGGTTCGGTCGCAGTTTGAGAAATTGTCGGCCACAACAACGTCGTAGCCAGCCTCAATGAGCTCCACGGTTACGTGGCTGCCGATAAATCCGGCGCCTCCGGAAACAAGAACAGTTTTCTTCATAATGGTATTAAGATTTAGTTTTATTTTTCTTCTTCTGGGCCTTGGCCCTTTCACGGGCGATGTATCTTTCCAGACGCTTCTGCTCACGCAAGGATTTCTTCTCCAGACGCCGGAGCATCTTCAGTTTCTTTGCGCGCTCTATCTCCAGTTTGCGGGCAGCCTTTGCGGCCTGTTTTTCCTCATACCTGCGGTCTTCCTCAGCCCACTTGGCCTCCAAAGCCTTCTGTTTTTCAGCCTTCTTGCGGGCCTTTTCCTCCGCTTTCCGGGCTTTCTCCGCAGCCTTTATCTCTGCCGCGGTGGGAACGTGCGCCTCTGCCACGGACAGGGAATCCGCTCCTGCCTTCAAACTGTCCGGAACCGCAGTCTTCAGCGAATCCAGGTTGGCCGCAAGGGAGTCTGCCGCAGCCGCCAGGGAATCTAACGGAGCGGCTAGGGAATCAAGGGGTATAGAGTTAGCCAGGGAGTCCTGGAGATGAATCTGGGCCTGTTTCCTTACAACCTCCAGGGAGTCACGGATGGCAATATCCCTGTAAACCTTCTTGATATATCCGGGGAAGTAAATCTCAGTTTGGGTGAAAGTGGTGTGGGGATGCGCCAGATATGCCGTGCGCTGGCTCTTTCTGGGCGTCAGGGCCGTCACTGCAGCAGGAGAGTCCGGTCTCTTCTCCGGCTCCCAACGGTAGCCTTTCAACTGGCGCTCCTGCTTGGGAAGCTGGACGGAAGGATAACCATCGTTCTTGGGATTGTCATAGTAGTACATATGATCAATCTCTCCGTCCGTAAACGTAGCATAGAGCATCTTGGAGTCCACTTTGTTCACTGTGGCAAGCGCTCCGTTCTCTTCCAGGAAGAAGATGCTGGAGGCCCCTCCCAGGGCATCAAACCGAGTGAGCACCTGGCTGGAGTCAAAGTATGCCACCATCTCAGTGCCGCTCACCTGGTCATAACTCACGGGGTCTTCCTGAATGGTTATGAAGGCGTTGGAAAGCAGGTGTGCCTTTTCCGTACGTTTATTACGTATGACAAGGTAAATGCTGTCTGCCGCGTACTGCCTGTTTCCGTCCGTAAAGAAGATGGGATCTTTGTACACCCTTGCGAGTGAATCAAGATCACTGTATGCAAGGGAGTCTCCCCGCATCTGCATATTCCGACGGAACAGCTTTACGTCCTTGTTTCCCCAGATGAAACCCACCTTCGTGGAGTCTTTATGTGCAATCAGGGTATCTGCTGGGGCCGATAAAGAGTCTGCCGGGGCCGGCTCGTCACCCCCAGCCTCTTCCGGTTCGTCACCCCCGACCTCTTCCGGTTTGTCACCCCCGACCTGATCGGGGGTCTCTGCGGGAGGAGATTCCCGGTCGGAGCCGGGAATGACGGCTAAAGAGTCAACGGGAGCGCCAAGAGAATCGGCCGGAACGCCAAGCGAGTCTACGGGAACGCCCAGAGAATCCAGCACCGGTGGCAATGAATCCAATGCGGGCGGAAGAGAATCCAGCACCGGTGGAATGGAGTCTGCCGGTTCCGGTTTAGGGGGCGGAGGCGTTGCGGGAGCCGGAGAAGAAGGAGCCGCAGCGGGGCTGTCGGAGGGTTTTCGGCCAGCCTTGGCACCACCCTGCTTGGGGCGGTTAGGATCGTCCTTCATTGCATCGGCAGCGGCCTTGGCGGCAGCTTCTGCAGCCTTGCGCCTGTACTCCATGATGGCGTCTCCGGAGATGTCGCTGAGCCTTTTCTCTGAGTCCTTTACCCAGGCCTCAGGGATTTCATATTTCTTGTAGGCGCGGTAGATGAGGGTATCGGCCCCAAGATAGAGGGAATCCGGCTTCTGGCCTTCCTCTTCCGTCACGGTCATTATTGCCGGGTCACGCGTGAGAGTAGCCCTCTCCAGGGAATCCGTCCACTGCAGATACCCTGCAAGGATGTACATGTTCTGGACGGTATCCATCACCTCTACCTTTCCCAGAAGCTCTACGTCATTGACTGCCCTGTAGTAGTATGCGGAATCAGACCAGGTTTCCTTTTCCTTTGTGAGGGTGTGAACCTTCTTCCGGAACATGAAAAGCTCATCCTTGCGGTTGTACCAGCCGTCATCGGCACTGAGCATTTTGTCGTCCTGCCACATGTCCGTGTTGAACCCGAACCATGCCGTGGAAAGGTCGCTGCGGTACTCCAGGCGGGAAGTCTTTATGAACGTGGTGTCCATGTACATGTTCACCTGGTCGTTGAACACAAACAGTTTGGCCTTGGAATCATAGGTGCCATAGAGGCTCTCTATCACCTGCCCGTCCTTGTCCCTCATGGCGCCTCCGTCCTGAAACACCGCCACTGAATCCTTGGTGTTGTAGTCAAGGTATTTGGTGCGGAGCGTATTCTTGTCCTGGTCTTCAAGCTGCACCAGGTCTCCGCGGAAACGCGCAAGGTCCTGGTCTATCACGTACTGTAGAGTGTTGCTGGAAAGGGTTGTGCGGTCCTGGATGATGCGCACGTGCCCCATTGCGTCTATGATATTGGTATTGATGTTCCAATATGCTGTGTCGCAGAGAAGGTAGGTGTCGTTGTGAAGGAATTTTGCAGGACCGGTCACCTTCCTGTAGCTTTCCCCGTCAATTTCAAGCAGCTGGGCGCTTTCGGCTTTTATCAGAAGGACTTTATCCTGAGCCATAAGGGCCGATGACGCCGCCACAAGGGACAGCGCCAGAGCAATCAGATGCCTATGAGGGGTCCTTGGGGTCACTATTTCCTGGCGTTCCAGCTCTCACGGGAGAATTCGCACTCCTTGAAGAGGGGATCTATGATGATGTATGTGCTCTTGATCTTTTCCTCCAGGAAGGCGTCTACGGCCTCCATCTGCTTTTTCTGCTGTACACCCTCCAGAATCTGGGTGTAGTCGTTTTCAAAACTGGCCGGGTGGGCGGGGATAATCTTGTCCACGCGGATAATCTTGTACACAAGGTTGCCCTGACGGCCCTGGAGATAGCCCTCGTTGTCAAGGGATTCCACGGGCTCTGAAATCTCTCCGGGCTTAAGGTCCTTGATGGCGTTGTAATCGGCCGGCTTGAGCTGGTCTATTTCAAAGTATGCGCTGCCGGTTGAGGGATCGGCCATCTGGCCGCCGTTGGTACGTGATGCGGGGTCCTCGGAGAAAAAGCGTGCGGCAAGCTCAAACTTGATGTTATCGGCCATGATCTCCGTTTTGATGCTGTCCAGTTTCTTGAACGCACTTTCTCTGTCGGCCGATGTATACTGCGGCTTCAGGAGTATGTGGCGGGCGTTGAACATGTCTCCCTTCTTTTCCAGGACTTCTATGATGTGATAACCATCCGGGGTCTCAACAATCTGGGACACGGTTCCGGGCCTCAGGGCCATTGCGGCATCTGAGAAGGCCGGCCAGAAAATGGACTTGGAGGCCATTCCAAGCTCACCGCCGCGGCGTGCGCTGCCGGGGTCCTCTGAGTAGATGCGGGCAAGGGTTGCGAATTTCTCACCGCCGATAATCCTTTCACGGAGATTCAGAAGCTTCTCCTTCACGGAAACGGCGGCAGCCTCGCGGTCCGGATAGATGCAGATCTGGCTCAGCTGATATTTCACGGGCACCACGGGAAGGTCTTCTGCAGCCGTATTGTCAAGGTATACCTGGACATCATAAGGGGTGACCTCCGGGATACGGTCTGCCACCTGGTACTTCTCCTGCTCCGTGAGGCTCTGCTCCTCAAGGGTCTTGCGCCATTCCTGACGGAGCTTGTAGAGGGGCTTTCCAAAGTATTTCTCCATTTCCTCGTCTCCGCCAAGCTGGGTACGGAACCAGTCAATCCTCTGGGTGAGGTTGCCCTCCACCATGTCCGTGTTCACGGTAAGGGAGTCAAGGCGCGACTGCATGAGGAAGAGCTTGGATTCCATCATGTTCTGAAGAATCTCACAGCGCATGTCTTTGTCCGATGAAGAGCCACCGGCGCGCATCTGCTGGACCTCGGCCTCTACATCTGAGAGCAGGATAACTTCTCCGCCAACTGTTGCCACCGTTTTGTCCACAATGCCCTTGTATTTTTGGGCGCTTACGCTGATGCACGTAAGAAGGCAAAGGGAGAAGATGAAGATATGTTTCATAATCAGTAAGTTACAAATTTGTTGTTCTTGCGGGCATCCTCCAGGAGGCGTTCTTCCAGAGCCAGCTGGAGGTCATGGCGGCGGGCGCTGAGGACAAGGTCACTGATGCGCTCACGGCAGTACTCCAGCGGGGCGGTCTTGCCTGCGGGAATCATGTCAACGATATATGCCAGATGGAGATTTCCGGAATCGTCCTTTATCTCTGAGAAGTCGTTCTTGATGGAGGAGATGAGGGTCTTGTAGTCTACGCTGAGCTCCTGTCCAAGGGTGATGGCATCCATCCAGGTGTCGGACATATCGGCATACTTTATGGCCGCGGTATAGGCAAGCTGCTCTGCCTCCGTCACCTCCGTATCATCGGCCGATGACATCATGGATTTTATCCTCTTGAGAAGGCGGGAGTCTGAGGGGATGATGAGGTACCGGGCCTTTATCACGGGGCGCTCAAGGGTGAAGCTGGCAGCGTGGTTTGCGTAATACTCCTCAATCTCTGCGTCCGTGACAAGGGTATCCAGTCTCTGGTTTATGTAGAGCTGCTCGTAGCGGTACTTGAGGAGGGAACGCCTGTACTGCTCCAGCTCTTTTGAGACGTCTTTTTCAGAGGCCGATAACTGGGCCTCCGCCATATCTACCATGAGAAGGTCCTCCGCCCAGGCCTTGATGTAGCGTGCGGCAAGATTGGCGCTGTCTTCAGGGGAGACGCCGGCGGGGATGAACTTTTCAAGCTCCCCGCGATGGAGTTTATGGTCTCCTGCGCGGGCCACCACCTCTCCGCGGAAAAGCTCCTGGGCAGCCTCCTGGAACCGCCCTGCACTTTTGCAGGACGTAAGGGCCGCCAGAACGCAGAGGGCTATGATGATATGCCTTTTCATAGAATCCTACAAATATAATCAATTTTTGCCGATTAATTGTATGAGACTTTCCAGGGCCGGCCTCACTTGTGAGGCCTTGGCCGCCGCATTGTTGGTAAAGATGGCAAAACTGACGCGGGGATTCCCGGCTTCGTCAAGCACGTAACCGGAATAGCAGAGCGTGCCTTCCATGGAACCGCTCTTGATGCGGAACTTCCAGGGCGAGAGGTTCCTAATGGTGTTCAGGGTGCCTTCTCCCGGGCGGGGAAGGGATTCCACAAAGGCCTTGTTCCCGCTCATTGCCGCAAGATACCCGGCCATCCATTCCGGGGTTACGGCGTTGGCCCTTGAAAGGCCGCTGCCGTCTTTCTGGACAATGCCGTTTGCGGCGCCGGGAACTATGTCTTCCAGGACTTCGTTGATGGCAACAAGACAGCTGTCGTAGACGGCTATCCCCGTTGCCGCCTCTCCCATTGCGCGAAGCAGGGACTCGGCATAGAAATTATCGCTGTCCACATTGGTTTTGCGGCAAATCTGAGCCAGGGTTGGGGACTCCGTGTGGCCGATTGTGACTACCCCGTCACCCCCTTTGCCGTTACCCCCGACCTTTGCCTTGCCGTCACCCCCGACCTGATCGGGGGTCCCGTAAGTCCCGGTCACTTCCCACCCTGTTGCCTTGAGATTCTTGTAGAACTCATGGGCGCAGGTGAGGGCTCCGTATTTGTTGGAAGCCTGTTCCCTCTTTGGCCTGCGGTCCACTGCGAAAGTGCCAGTGAGGATGGCCTCGGAGCTTTTGTCGGAAGTTTGGAGATAGAGGCTGTTCCCGGTTCCGGCAGGGCCTGTCACGGCCTGGTTCTCAAGCTTCAGCCAGGGAGTCTCAGGATATGCCTGGGTCATGTTCACCGGGGCTCCCGGTTCCGCCCCTGCACTCACTTGGAGGTCAATTGTGTTCTCGTAGAAACATAGGGCGCTGGAGCCGGTTCCGTAGTAGGTCCAGGTATCGGCATACTCCCATCCGGGGTGCTCCAGGCCGCCTTCCCAGGCGCTTCCGTCCCCTAGAATGTTGCCGTTGATGCGCCTGATCCCTGCGCCGGAAAGGAGGGTCTTCCATTTCCAGAAGAGGGCATCGGCCTTATATGCGGTGGTGTCTGCGGCGCCAATTGTGGGGTCTCCGCCGCCAATTATGTACACGTCTCCGTTCAGCGTTCCGTCTTTGTCGATGCTTCCAGTATAGCCAATTTCCGTTGTGAATCTGTAATCCGGCCCAAAGGCCATCAGGGCTGCCCCCGTTGTGACAAGTTTCATGTTGGATGCCGGTATCATACGTGTTGAGGCATTGTATGCCACCATCGTCCTGCTCCCGTCATGGCCGTTGTTTCCCCCGTCATTGCCGGCCTGACCGGCAATCTCCACGGCGCACACCCCTACCACAGCCCCTTTCAGGGGGCCGTTGCTGATCTGGCTCTCAATATATTGGGTAATGCTCTGCTGCCACGCGGCTGTTTGCGCCGCCGCGGTTCCGGCGGCCACAACAAGCGCTGCAGCCAATGCTACTTTTCTGAATCCTCTATACATATTACAAAAGTAGCCAAAATTTTGCACAAATAGTGCCAAATTCAGCTCTTGAGCCGGGGGAAGCGGAAAAGGATGGAAAGGCAGGCCATGATGCCAAGGGCAAAGGGATAGTAGAGATTGCCGATGATTGACAGGGCCGATACCCCCGCCAGGCCGCTTGCCATAAGCATCTGGGCGCCATAGGGGAGGATGCCCTGGACAAGGCAGGAGAAGGTGTCCAGGATGGATGCCGTTTTCCTGGGATCGAGGCCGAAGCGTGCGGAGATATCCTTTGCCAGAGGGCCTACGGTTATGATTGCGATGGTGTTGTTGGCGGTGCAGATATTCACCAGGGACACAAGGGCGGCAATGGATGCGCTGGCTCCGCGGGGACCCCTGATACGGCGGGTAAGTTTGCCGATGATGAACTCCAGTCCGCCGTTGTATCGGATGATTTCCAGCATGCCGCCGGCAAGGAGGGAGACTATGATGAGTTCACCCATTCCGCCAATGCCTGAACCTATGGCCGTGAGCCATCCTACAAAGTTGTAAGCGCCTGTTATCCAGCCGATTATTCCGTTGACGCCGATACCGATTGCAAGTACCGTGACAACGTTCACTCCAAGGATAGCGAGGACTATCACAAGGAGGTAGGGGAGCATCAGGTACCAATCGGCCCCTAAAACCTCAGGAGATGCGGTAATGCCGCGGCCAAGGAACACATACAGAATGGCCACGATGATTGCCGCGGGGGCTGCAATCCAAAGGTTCACCTTGAATTTGTCCTGCATCGAGCAGCCCTGGGTTTTGGTGGCGGCTACGGTGGTGTCCGATATGAATGAGAGGTTGTCTCCGAAGAACGCGCCGCCCACTATGATTCCGGTTATTAGGGGAACGCTGGAGCCTATGCCTGCAGCTATGCCGGAAGCAATTGGAACCAGGGCCACAATGGTGCCCACGGATGTTCCTACGGCCATCGAGACAAAGCACGCGGCAAGGAACAGACCGGCATAGAGGAGGTTCCCGGGAAGGATGCTCAGGGTGGCGTTCACGGTGGCGTCAATGGCGCCGATGTCTTTTGCCGTTGAGGCAAAAGCTCCGGCCAGGACAAAGATCCAGATCATGAGGAGCACGTTGCGGTTGCCGGCTCCGGAAGAGAAGATGGCAATCTTTTCGTCGGTCTTGTTCACGCCGCGCGTGATGAGCATAGCGTAGGCGGTTGCAATGATGAATGCCGCCGCCACGGGGACCTTGTAGAAATCCCCGGCCAGAATGGACCCTGCCACATATACGGCCATAAAGACCAGCAGCGGGCTCAGAGCCAGCCAGCCGTTAATTTTTTTTCCGGTAAAGGGGCCCGGAGAGCCGGGTTCTGTGTGAATTGCCATAATACTCTACTAACTTTTGCAAAGATAGGGATTTTTAATTATCGGCAAAAATACTTACCTTTGGACTGCAAATAACCACTACTATGAACACATCAGAGAAATTTGTCATAACCATCAGCCGTGAGCTTGGCTCCGGAGGACGCACCGTGGGCCGAAAACTCGCAGAGGCACTTGATGTCCGCTACTCGGACAAAGAGCTTGTCCATGAGCTCATGAAGCGCTTTAATCTCACCGTTTCAGGCATCGAGAAACTCAAGGGAGAGAAAAAGACCTGGATATCGGACTTCCTCCAGATGGTGGCGCCCGTCCCCAAGATGTCCCTCCTCACAGGCTACGATGACAAATATATGGCAGAATTCCGTCCTGATGTTTCATCGGCCGATATCTTCAAGGCAGAGTCAGAGATCCTTCAGGCCATTGCCGCAGAGGAATCCTGCGTCATCGCCGGCCGTTCCGGTTTCTTTGTGCTCCGTGACTGCCCCAACAAGCTGGATATCTTCATCACCGCTTCCCGCGAGCACCGCATAGAGCGCGTCTCCCGCAAGCAGAACCTCACCCCGGAGCAGGCGGGCATCCTCATTGACAAGATTGACAAGGACCGTGACACCTACATCAAGAACTATGCGGGTGTCAGCCGCTACGACCTCCGCAATTACCAGCTTGTCCTCAATATGGACAACATCTCCGAGGATAAGGCCGTGGAACTGATTCTTTCCTACATCAAGGGTTAGCCCTTTTTCTTCATAAGATATACGGCTCCCACAATAATTGCCACCACCAGCAGGAACGCCAGGGTGGTGTTGAACGCGTCTCCCATCTTTATCTTGAGCATCAGGATGCCAAAGTTGATGGCAAAGAGCGCTGCTCCGCCCACCAGGGCAATGCCAAGGCTTGCCAAAGTGCCGCTGGGGTTGGCCTCCCAGGTTTTCCCCTTCAGGATTTTAAGGCCGATATGCACTACCGGAATCAGCCCCACCGCCAGTGAAAATATCAGCGCCAGTGTCTTTTTATTCCGGGCCGATTCTTCGGCCTCCCGGGACTCCTCCGCAATGCGATCCGCCTCATCCAGCACTGCCTGGACTTCCGGGGTAATATAGTCTTTGTACATCTCCTCCGGGGTGGTTGCCTGAAGGGGCATCAGAAAGAGAAAAAGTGAAAGTATGGCGTTCATGATCAGTAGATTCTGTATTCTTCAAGTTGAGGTGCAAGGTCACGGATGGAGTCCTCCGATGGCCGGGAATTCGTAAGCTCGGTGAGCCGGTTGCCCTGGGTGTCGTAGAGCGCGTGCCAGGCTGTGCCGTTTTCGTCAATAAAGGAGCCGTGGAAATAAGCGCGATGCTTGTTCCCGTCCCAGAAATGCTCCATCTGCAGGGTGTCGAATGCGGCGGGGAAAATCTCCTGACCGTCTGTTCCGTACCAGCCGATTTTGCTGCCCTGGACTACCTCTATGCCGTATTTTCCATTGTTGGGGGCGCTCACTTTGTCGTAGACGCTGGGCACAAGGATGCGGCCGTTCTCGTCCACAATTCCGTACTTGCTGTTGCCCCTGGCGTCAATCATACGGGACTGGTAGCAGGAGGCGTCATCGGCCGTAAATTCCAGGTACTTGAGCCCGTCAAAGACAGGGGGGAGAACATCCTTTCCGTTCTCGTCCAGCATGCCGACTTTCTGGCTGTCCTTGACGCGGTAGACGGCCTTGTAGCCGGTGCCGTCCTCTATGCAGGAAAAGCCCGACATTTCCGGTCCCACCTGTACGTAATTCCCATTTGCATCGGCCTCAAAAAGGCGCCAGGTGACGTTGCCTTCCGGGGAAGTGTTGCCAAGGCCGATTATGGTGTTGAGCGCGCTCTCCGGGTAGTGGAAGCCCCTGTACTTGTCAAAGGTGAAGTCCGTGGTGGGCTTTCCGGTGGCGGGGTCAATGATGCCAACCTTGCCTTTGAGCGTTGCGGCTGCGGCGTGCGGGCCCACAATCTCCAGGGCGCTGTACTGCGGCTTGTACTGCCACTTGCTTTTGGCCGAGTTCCATATGCCGTAGGTGGCGTTGCCCTTTTTGTCGTATTTGGCGTATACGGAGAGGTCTCCGGTGGCGCCCAAATTTGCCGGGAGGGATTTTCCGGCCTTGGGGTCTATGGGCTTGACATCCTTGAGTTTATAGTGGCTGGTGCGGTGGTACGTCACTTTGTTCCGGGCCTTTGCCCTGGCTGCCTCCTGAGCAGCTTTTCGCTCGGCCCAGGCATCCTCCCTGCTCGTCAAATATGCTGCGCCGGCAGCTGCGCCGGCATCATAGGCGTGATCATCCGCGTAGACCCAATTGCTGCCATGATGGCGAGGGAGTGAAACTCCCGACATACGCTCCAACTGCTCGATGGCGCTCTGGGCATGCGCCGCAGAACCCACGGCGCAAAGCATCAATATGGTAATTATCTTTTTCATTCGCCAAAATACTCTAAAACAGCCCCGCTGGGGGAAGTGATTCTCAAATAGGTAACGTAAACTTCTCCATCGTCCCTGACAGCACGCTCAATCTTTGTGTCAAACTTGTACCTGTCGTAAACATACTTCTCATAGTCTTTCACAAACTTGGCAGCATTTGCCCGGGTGGTGGGAATCTCCAGCGTAATTACAGGTTCCACAAAAACCTTGATTGTACCGTTCTCTGCGAATGTGTTCCATATGCTGAATCTGTCGTTGTAGTAGTCTGTGCAGAGCCTTTTGCGGAACTCTTCCAGGGCCTCTTCTTCCGTTGGATCCTTTCCTATATTCTTTTGGGAGGCCACATAATGGAGCAGGAAATCTTCGTAACGCCAATCTCCGGGTACGTATTGATAGAAGGGGTTAACGGGGCCGTATTCGTAACCGTGAATAATAAAGTAGCCATTCTGGAAACTTCCGTCCCTGTTGAGTCTCATACCTTCATAGCTCACACCGTAATCCTTAAGTTTGAAGCCATAAAACAGGTCTCCTTCCGTATCCTCAATAGGAACGGGATCATAGGTAAGGGCCCCAAGGACATCAAATGACAGCGGCAGCATTTTCCCCTGGTAATAAGCGGGGTTTACGATGAAGGACAGTACATCGTCTTCAATGCCAAGGCATATACGGTACAGGACTTCACGTGAGGTTTCTACGACCGGCTCTTCCTCGTCTTCATATTCTTCATCACCATCTACTACCACCTCCGGTTCTGTATCCGGGATATAGTCAAAGTTGCCTATAAAACGAATGTAGGGCCCGGCCCAGGGCAGTTCCTCAATGGTGTAGAAGAGTGTTCCGTTCACGGGGTCGTACCATTGCCAGTCCAGATGAACGCAGTCAAACACTCCCTCTTTCCTGAGACGCCGGAATTCCTGTACCAGGAAGTCCATTTCGCTCATCCCAAGGGGCTTTTCGGCCTTTGCGCGCTCCTTGAGGGCTTCAAGGGCATCCTCCGGCTTGTCATAGCGGGTGGGCACCAGGAAATGGCCGTTGGGGCCCATCACTCCCCACTTTTCGCCAAGGGCCAGCAGCAGGTAATTCGTCTGGTAGAAGCGCCAGTCCGTGTACATCAGTTGTTTATCCTCGGCCTTGAACCCGTCCAGGATGTCTGCGAAGTAGATTCCGCAGCGGTCGTTGGTCTTGCCCACAAAGAACATGTTGGGGTTCACAAAGAGGCAGTATAAGACGTCCTCCATTGGCTCCGTGAACCAGGTCTTGGTAAGATTGTCCCAGATGCGGAAGGTCTTATCGGCCAGCTTTACAATGACAAGGTTGCCGCTCTGTCCGCCGGGATAGGGATTAACGTAAAAGTCTTTACCTTCCTGGTACAGAGGGATGTTCTTGAATCCCTGCGCGGTGCCGGTGAAGGTCTTTTTAAGGTTTTGGGCCGATGCCGACAAACAGGCAAGGGCCGCCAGTATCAGGATGAGTCTTTTCATAAATTGTCTGGTTTATAAACAGATACCCAGTGTAACACGGATTCCGCTGAGTTTTACGCCAGTGTCGTAGTAGGGCAGCATGTCCGAATGGTAAGCCACGTTGATATAGACTCCGTTCGGCCTTATGCTTATTCCGGCCTGCCAGCCCCAGGTAAAGAAGTCCGGGCCGCCTTGTCTTATTTTGTTGTATGCGGCGTTCACTCCGGCATATGGGCCCATACTGAAAAGCGGCGCGGGTTCCCACTGCCAGGTAAGGTTGACTGGAAGCTCCAGACGGAAGTTTTCGGCACCCTTCAGAGTACCGCAGGCTTCGGCGCCAAGACCAGTTTCCAGATACACCGGCCAGGGGAAGAAAGGCTCAAAAGACGCTCCTGCATAACCGCCGAGGTGCCTGAATTCTGTGCCCCCGGGAGTCTGGTAGTAGGCTCCAAGGTGCCAGGTAACCCTCTGTGCGCTGGCGGTGAGGGCCAGGGACAGCAGGACCAGTAATACGATTATCCGTTTCATCTATACCAAATGTTGTTGGGGTTGTTTTCGCTGTAGCGGCGCCGGATGGTAAGTTCTCCTTCCCGCGTAGGGGTAATGAGCTGCGGGTAGCAGCCAACGGCAAGGGTGAGCGTTTTTGTTTCATCGCTCTGAACGCACACAAGTTCCAGCTCATAGTTGGCGCGGAGGTCAACATCGGCCAGCTGCGTTTCTCCAAGCCAGACCTTTTTCAGGTGGGGGAAACGTTTCAGGTCTTCGTAGCTTTTGACGGTGAACATATGGATGCGGTAGGAGGTGAGGTTGAGCTCCGTGAGGGCCTCTTCCTCTTCCTTCGAGAGTACGCCGTCCTGGTTTGCATCGGCCGATTTCAGCGCGCAGCGCAGGACCTCGGCATCGGCATAGGGCGGGTCCTGGGCCGATGCCTGCCAGGCAATCAGAAGCCCGGCCACAATGAGCGCAAATGCCAGAACAATAATCCAGCCTTTCTTGCCGGTGGTTTTTCCATCAAACATAAATTCCCTGTTTATACGTTGTTGCTCTATTTCCTGATTGATGCGCATCTGTTCTCGCATCTGGAAATCTGTTTCCTGCTGGTCCATATGCTAATTATGTGATCGATACAAATTTAAGAAAAAATGGCCAAAAATGCAGGAATGGAGTTTTTTGACAAAGGCAACTCCCGCAAAATTGGCCATTATTGACGGTTGAGTTGTTAGTCCAGCATATGTCCATCGGCCGGGTCCAAATAGTGCCAGCTGCCGTCCTCAAGTTGGATGTGTACGGTGGGGCCGTCCTTCAGAGTGAAATCCAGCAGATTGTCATAGAGGCGCTTGCCGGCCAGGTTGAAGATTGAATAATTCTTCTTGTGGTAGATTTCCTTGTCCTTGGGATGGTAGGAGGCAATGATGAGGGCGTGCTCCGGAATCACGAGTATTCTAAGGTAGCGCGCGCCCCAAACCTCGGCATACTCAAGCTCCATTCCTGATTCCACTATGGGGACAAGCTGGTCGTTCTCAATCCTGTACACCCCGCAATGCTCCTTGCACAGCCACTTCCCCTGGGGGTACTCTATGCTCTTGTTCCAGGAAAAGGCGTTGCCAATTTCCACCAGTCCCTGGGCCTCTTTGACGTACCTTTCTCCTTCAAGGAAGTTAACGTCCGTGTTGGGCAGGAAGAATATGTCGCCGGTCTTTTTGTTGATTTTTTGCGATGTTACCCACGCTCCCGTGGCGTTATTGAAGATGGCGGTAACGGGGGCCTCGTCGGTCCATTTTCCCTTGCCGTACCGGATCTCGTAATTGCCGTATTTCTTTCCAAGGTTGCTGTTCTCCTGAGCCGGGAGCGCCAGTGGCAGCATCATCACCAGCGCCAAAATTGCAAAACGTTTCATAGTGTCATTAATTTTTGCAAAGATAGCCCGGCGTGAGATAATTCTTGTAGTGGATTTCACCACGCCCCTCTTCGCCCCCATCTTTGTTTCTCCCTAGGTGGTGTGGCGTAACCGCCTCATTGTCAGCGTTTTGTGGACTCTTCTGGTAGAACTTTTAATGGTAGAATAGTTCACAACTCCCTGAGCCACAACCACTTACGCCCCACCACGTTCTTCCGTCATGCCCGGCCCCGACCGGGTATCTCCTGCCTTTCAAGTGCGGTAGGTCTGCAAAAAAGTGGACCACCTACCGCAAGTTAGGGGTGTTTTTGCGGTAGGCCGGCATTTATTTGGACCGCCTACCGCAGTTCGGCTGTCAGAATGGACACAAAGCGGCCCGCAGTTACAGTTCCTTATACGCCTTGATGGCGTCGAGGAAGGTGAGGCCGGCGTTGTCGCGGAGCCAGCCCTGGAATTTAACCTTGTAGCGGAAGTCCTTTCCCAGGTGCTCCTCAAAGAAGGCGCGGAGCTCCTGTGAGCAGACCAGATTGGGAACAATGACATCGTCCAGAGACGACGGATACTGCTTTTTCATTTTGACCCGCTTGTTCCTCACGGCGGAGGGCTTTAAAAGTTGGGGTATAGTAACCCGTATAATGGCTTCCAGATAGTCCCTATCATCCACATCTTCAATGTAGAAATGGTGCTTGGCGCCCGGGTACGGCTGCCTCAGGATCTCCTCCTTCAGGACTGCCCTTGCTGCGTCAGTTTCCTTGATATACAGATTGTTATCGCATATAAGGCCGAAGATGATACCATCACAGTAGATGCAGTAGTCTCCCATCATCTTGCGCACGGCAATCTCCCCGGCGCCGGAGCACTGGTCCACGATGTATTGTACAAAGTCAGAATTGCTTGCCATAGGTGTTATTCCTCCAATCTTCCAAAGTCGTTCCAGCCGGGCTGGATTTTACCGTCGTGGCAGTCCTGGATGAACTTCTGCAGGGTTTTCTGCGCATATTCGGGCCGATTAGTATGCATGTAGTGCTGAATACGGTCCACCTTAATTCGGCGGTAGTTCTCCGGGAAAGTCTTGAAGTTTTTCCAAGCCTTCCGATCGGCCTCGATGGCGTTCAGGACCCAGTCCTCAAAGACAAAGCGCTTCGGGTCCAAGTCCGGTGCCACGGCCTGGCCGGCGGGGGTCATCTCTCCAAGCCTTACAAGCCTGCGGCAGCGCTCCAGGTTCTGCTCGCACCAGTTGCTGCCACGCCGGCGCGGTGTGAAATGCTGGATGGGCTTGCCGTCGTCGATGCGCTTCATAGTGCTGTCTATCCAGCCAAAGCACAGGGCCACTTCCACGGCATCCACGTACCGGACGACGCCGGGGCAATCGGCCGCCGCCCTATTGATGCGCAGCCAAAAGTCCGGAACCGTGATGTGGTTCTCCTTGTACCAGCGGTAAAGATCCTCACGGGTGTGTATGTCCAGCAGCCGGGTGACTTCCATACCAGAGTTTTTCCAAAAATACGAAATCCCCGGCACACGCACAACTTTTTCTGTTGCCGTGTTTGCAGCCAGAAGGCGTATAAGGCCGATTTTGACGCTAACACGGCAATGAAATCGGCCCAAAACGCCAAAAATGTTGCCGTGTCGGCACTGAAAACGCCATTGTGGGCATTCTGAGTGCAAACACGGCAAAGTTCTGCTCCCGGCAAAAATTGGGTGGGGCGTAAGTGTCTGAAACATAGCGAGTTGTGACAAGTTTTACTATTACCGGTAATGGTAAAACTTGTCATAAAACACTGAAAGACAGGCGGTTACGCAACACCAACGGGGGAAAACGCCAGATGGGGCTGACGAGGGAGATGGTATAAAACAAAAAAACCGCCTCGCAGGGCAGTCTCGGATATATCTTGATGGTCGTAAGGGCGTCGTACCGGCCACTTACTTATGTTATGTTGGGTAGCGGGAGTGGGTCACGATCCCACGACCTCCGGATTATGAATCCGACGCTCTAACCAGCTGAGCTACCCCGCCAAGTCTGTTGAGATAGAAGGACTCGAACCCTCACTGACAGAGCCAGAATCTGTAGTGCTACCATTACACCATATCTCAATGTGCCCCGAATTGGGACTGCAAATTTACTGCTTTTTTCCAAATCTGCAAGCGCAAAATTAAAAAAAGTGAAAAAGGCGCCTGAACTCTTTCTGAAAACCACGGAAAATGCTATATTTGCAGTCTATGCGTGCGCGTGTGTACATATACATTCTTTCAGTGCTTTTTTTGGCCGGCTGCAATAAGTCCCCGGTGACGGAAGGCACTGATATGCACGAATTCACCCAGGAGGAACTTCAGAAAAAGCGTCTGGACGATGCCTTCACGGTATTTTTCAAGAAGTTCAATCTGGACAAGGTGGACAATCCCACGGCAGAAATCCTCGCAAACAGTAAGGTGACAATCCCCAGTGTGGGTATGATCCGCTACACTTACACCAAGAACGGCCTCACGCTCATCTCCATGGATGTGAGCTCCGGCGGCTTCGTGGCCACCCTACATGGCGGCATCCGTCTTGAGGGAATCGGCCTTGGAGAAAACGGAACCAAGGTGTTCATTGACGGGGACCAGCTTGCAACCCTTGACATGGTCCTCTACAACAACGTTCCAACGCCCGTATTCCGCTTCCCGGACGGCACCACATATGCCGTCACCGGGGTCCTTCTTGTAGAACCGCTTATAGATTTCCTTTTGAAGAATGTGTTCTCTACGGAATAGCCTGGCGGCCATGGCGCTGCTTGCAGCCTGCTTCTTCGCGCGTGCGCAGGAGCCGGATACCGTAGCCACGTTCAATCTTGACAAATCCGTCATCACGGAGGAATCAAAAAAGCCGCTGGTCCTAAACAGCCGCGGCATAAGCGGCCAGATCAACACTGACGAGATAACAAAGATTCCCTCCATCCTGGGCACTCCTGACCCAATCCGTTTTGTGCGCCTTCTCCCAAGCGTGCAGCTCAACACGGAGGTTGACGGAGGCCTGTATATGCAGGGAAGCGAGCACTCCCACACCCTCATCTCCCAGGAAGGCGTCCCAATTTACGGCACAGGGCACATGCTGGGCTTTTTCTCTGCCTTCAACTCCCCTCATTACAAGGGCATGAAGTACGCCACCAGTTGCGGCCAGGAATCCCGTATCGGCGGTCTCATAGATATGCAGCTGGCCGATACAGTTGCCCGTAAACTCAGCGTGGATGCATCCGTGGGCCTTCTGTCGGCCCAGGGAACGGTGGATATTCCCCTTGGAAAATCTTCCCTCAAGATTAGCGCCAGGCGCACCTACCTGGACCTCCTCTTTGGCGGCATGCTCCGCTACGAGGACAACGCCATGACCTACAACTTCACGGACGCCAACATAACCTGGACGTGGAAACCCACAAAGAAGGACCGCATAACCGTAGACCTCTTCGGAGGCCTTGACATGGGCCTTTTCACGGGCGTGGGCCTTTTTGAGAATATGGATGCCAAGTGGTACAACGCCCTTGGAGCCGTCCACTGGAACCACTATTACACGGAGGCCAGCCTCAAGCAGACCGTCTACTACACCACGGCCGGCCTTGACCCCAAACTGAAGGCCTTCGGCGTCTATGCCAGGATGCAGTCCTACATCATGGACGCCGGCTACCGCGCAAAACTCCACTGGAAAAACTGGGACTTCGGCGCCCGCTTCAGCGCGTATTACACCCAGCCCCAGAATCCCTATACGGAGGGTCATTTCAACGACGCCCGCAACAACGGCGGCATTCCCACGGAAAGCGCCTTTGCCGCGGCCTTAAATGCAGAATACAGCCGCAGCCTTGGCTACTGGCTCAGCCTGAAGGCAGGTTTCGGGGCCGATTGGTACCTCTCGCCGCAGCGAAAGAGTTTCTGGGGTGTCACCCCTGAGGTAAGCCTTGTGGCCGATTTCCTGGAGGGCGGAAAACTTGACTTTACCTATGGGATCAAGCGCCAGAACCTTTTCCAGACCGGCCTCACATCTTCCGGCCTTCCGTCGGAATTCTGGACCCTTGCCGGGGATCTTCAGGCGCCGCAGTGGGCACACTGCTTCTCACTGGCATACAACAACAGCTTCTGGGACCAGATGATGTCCGTGTCTGCGGAGGTTTACTACAAGCAGCTCTACAACCAGCTGGAGTACGTTGGCAGCCTCATGGACATGTACACCGGAGATTATTCCCTTGAGACAAGCACCCTGAAGGGAAATGGCCGCGCCTTTGGCTTCAACCTCATGATTCAGAAGCAGAAAGGCCGATTCACCGGCTGGATCAGCTACGCCTTGGCCAGGAGCCTCCGCACCTTCCTCAACGACTGGCACGCGTTTGAGTTTACATCGGCCCATGAAAGGCGCCATGAACTTGACATAGTTGCGACCTACGATTTCGGGCGCTTTGACGTTGGCGGCACGTTCGTGGTGGCAAGCGGTACGCCCTACACCCGTCCCACCTCCTTCTACATAGTGGGAAGCCGCATGGTGTGCACCTA
Source organism: Bacteroidales bacterium (assembly GCA_017550525.1). Classification (GTDB taxonomy): domain Bacteria; phylum Bacteroidota; class Bacteroidia; order Bacteroidales; family UBA932; genus Cryptobacteroides. The sequence continues at coordinate 10,075 of JAFZOU010000113.1, read as the reverse complement.
CGGCCCCTACAATGCCGAAACCCTTCCGGCTTACGCCAAGCTTGACCTCAGCGGCAACTGGTACATAAAGAAGAGTCCAAGGCTTACCCACGGAGTCAATTTTTCAATGTACAACGTCCTTGGAAGGGTTAACGCAGTTGGTTACGGGCTCCATTTCAACAGAAAGAATATGACCTATTCTTTCCGCGCCAACCTTATCCAGATCCGTTTCATGCCGTCTGTCGGTTATTTCCTGAGATTCTAGATGAAAAAGATCCTTCATATAGTAGTCATAGCCCTTCTTCCTATGCTCCTGGCCTGCTCCAAGACGGAGGAGGTGGGCCGGTCACAGCTTGTGATAGAGGGCTGGATAGAGAACGGAGGGAATCCGGTTGTGATGGTGTCTGAGTCCATCGGCATAGCCACAGACCGTGAAATGGACTCCAAGGGCATCCTTGACCATATTGCAAAATGGGCCAAGGTGAGCATCTCCGATGGCACAAAGACTGAGATTCTTACCGGAATTCCGGATCCGGATTATTTCCCGCCGTACATCTATACCACATCGGCCATCACCGGAGAAGTGGGCAAGACCTACACTCTCAAGGTGGAGTATAAGGACTACAAGGTGGAAGCCTCCACCAAGATTCCGGATCCTGTTCCCATAGACAAGGTCTATGTCCAAGCCGTAACGGATACTACAGCTTCCGTTAGGGTTTGCTTCACGGATCCCCCTCAGACGGGCCAGTTCTACAAGATATTCACAAAGACTGAAGGGAAGGATTCCCATTATCACCCTTCGGCAATGACAAATATCTCCGACGAATCCCTGAACGGCTATACAGAAGTCTTCGTATACAGCACCCAGCGGCTTATGGACTACATTGATATGCCCAACATCCACACCGGTGACGTGCTGTGGATAAAGCTGTGCTCCACGGACAGAAAGACGTTCGAGTACTGGAACAATTTTGAGATAATGCTGGCCTCCAACGCCTTCAGTATGTTCTTCGAGAACGACCTGGAAAGCAATCTGGACGGCGCCCTTGGCTACTGGGCCGGCTACGGAGTGGATAAGGAAGTTAAATTTACAGTAACAGATCCGGATGAATAATCTAGACCCTCATTGCCAGGCTATCCTGGAAGAATACAGGCAGGCAAAACCCGCCTGCGACGACGCTGCAGTCAAGGTCAAGGCCACCCTTGAGAAGGTGTTCAAGAAGTCTGGGCTCATAGTTGCCGCCATAGAATCCCGCGTGAAAACGGAGGAGTCCCTTGCCGGCAAACTTGAACTGAAAGGCTCCAAGTATGCCTCCCTGGCCGATATTACGGATATCGTTGGTGTCCGCGTCATCACCTTCTACATTGACGATGTGGACAAGGTGGCATCGGCCGTGGAGCGCCTCTTCAAGGTGGACTGGGAGAATTCCGTAGACAAGAGAAAGATCCATGAGATAGACAGTTTTGGGTATATGTCACTCCACTACATCTGCTCCATGGACGGCTTCCCCTACCGATTCGAGATCCAGATGAGGACGGTTCTCCAGCACGCCTGGGCTAATATGAACCACGACACAGGCTACAAATCCGGCGTGGAAATCCCCCTGGAATACAGGCGCAGCCTAAGCCGCCTTTCCGGTCTTCTGGAGCTGGCCGATGAACAGTTCTCGGAAATCAGGGCCGATCTTGCCGACTACCGCCGCCGCATCCAGGCCCTTGTGGCGTCCGGAAACCTCTCGGAGGTCCCCCTGGACGGAGACTCATTCCGCAGTTTCCTCAATACCAGGCCCTTCGACCCCCTCAACCGCCGCATTGCCTCCATGAATCAGGCAGAGATCCAGGAAGTCTCCCTCATGGGATACCTTGAAGTTTTCAAGATGCTCCAGTGTAAAACCCTTGGAGACATTGCAAAAATCATCAAGGACAACTCCGAGGGCGCCTTCCAGCTTGCCTGCTACCAGATTGGCCTTACAGACCTTGACATCATCTCCTCTTCTATCGGCCCTCAGGACCTCTGTATCGCATACATCGTGAAAGTTGGCGGCGGAAAAGTCGGCCTCAAGATGCTCCTGGATGTCCTTAACGGCGCCAGCGATTCAAATATGATGATGGCCGAAATTCTCTTTGAGCAGACGTCAAACCTTCCTTTCATGAATCAGTAATGGCAAATAAACCCCTTAATACAGACCTTCTTGACCGTGCAATAATCTTTGCCGTCAAGGCTCACGCCGGCACAGAGCGCCGCGGAAAGGGCTTCCCCTACATTGTCCACCCCCTGGAGGCCGTGGAAATAGTGGCCACCATCACCCCGGATCAGGAACTCCTTGCCGCCGCCGCCCTCCACGACGTAATTGAGGACACGGATATATCGGCCGATGAACTCCGCGCGGAATTCGGGGACAGGATAGCGAACCTTGTTGTGGCGGAATCCGACGTATTCCCTGAGGGCGTTTCAGAGGAAGACAGCTGGAGGGCCCGCAAGCAGGCCGCCATCGACCGCCTAGCCGCCGCGCCACGTGATGCCAAGATAGTTGCCATGGGAGACAAGCTTTCCAACATGAGGGCTATCGCAAGGGACTACGCCGTGAAGGGAGATGAGCTCTGGAAAATCTTCCACGCCCCGGACCCCAGTGACCACGAGTGGCATTACAGGGGCCTTGCCAATTCCCTCCGTGACCTTAAGGATACATTTGCATTCAAAGAATTCGAATCTCTTATCAATCAGATATGGAAGCACTGAAAATAGACCTCAACGATTACGTGCACTCCGGCGAAGGCGCCAATGGAGAAAGCTTCAATCACCGCACCAACCCGGACATCATGATGAAACTCTACAATCCGGGAAAAGTGCAGCAGCCCCTGGACGAGATGCTTATGGCCCGCAAGGTCTATGAGCTTGGAATCCCAACCCCGGAACCAGGAGAATACGTTACGGACGGCGTGCGTTACGGCATCCGCTTCCGCCGCATATCCGGAAAAGTTTCCTATTCCAGGGCAACGGCCGATAACCCTGAAAAAGTGGCCCAGTATGCCTCCGAGTTTGCCAGGATGTGTCTCCAGCTTCATAAGGTCCATGTGGATCCCTCGGACTTTGAAAACGTGAAGGACCGCTACTACAGGCTCCTGGAGGAGAATCCCAATTTTACATCGGCCCAGAAAGACGCTATTGGAAAATTCATTTCCGATGCCCCTGACACTGACACAGCCATCCACGGAGACCTCCAGTTCAGCAATCTCATCATGGCCGGCGGCAAGAATTACTTCATTGACCTTGGAGATTTCTGCTACGGATACAATCTCTTTGACGTGGGCATGGTGTACCTCTGCTGCTGTGTCAGCGACGAAGCCTTCATCAAGGAGGTCTTCCATATGCCCAAATCTCTCTCTACAAAGTTCTGGGAGTACTTTGCTCCCGCATATTTTGGCAAGGACCGTCCCCTGAAGGATATTACGGAGGAGATCCTGCCATATGCCGGTCTCAAGACTCTTATAGTTGAACGAGACACCAAGTGCCCTATGCCTGAAATGAGGGCATGTCTCAAAGGAATAATCTAGTATGGCCAAAAAGTCATTTTTCAAAAAGCATTCCGAGGCACTCAAGAGGGCCACGTTGCAGGGCCTTATGATTGTTGTGGTGAGTGTTGTCACGCTTGAGGCCACCTCGCTTCTGCAGTACTACTTTTCTTCAAGAAGTATTACGGAAGAGGCAAACCGCAGGGCGGAAGGACACCTCAAGGCCACGGAGCTTCAGATACTCTCCGTGACAGACCAGGTGGAAACCGCGGTGAGAAACACCCTCTGGAGCGTCCAGCACCAGACCGGTAAGCCCGACAGCCTTGCCGCCATCACATCCAGGATGGTGTCCCAGAACAACGTCATCTACGGATCGGCCGTGGCCCTCATTGACAAAGATATCGCCCCCTACTCTTTCCGTAACGGAGAGGAGGTGAGCCTCTCAACCCTTGCAACTCAGGAGTACGATTACCGCTCCCAGGAGTGGTTCTGCAAGCCCCTTGAGCTTGGGGGCGGTTACTGGTCGGAGCCTTATTACGACGAAGGAGGCGGCGGTGTCATCATGACCACGTACTCCGTCCCTGTAATGGTGAAGGGTAAGCCCGTGGCTGTCTTCACGGCCGATGTATCCCTTGACTGGCTCACGGAACTGGTGGGAAAAGTTAAAGTATATCCCAACACCTACAATTTCATGATTTCCCGTTCCGGACGCATTATGGTGAGTCCCGCGGAGACCCTTGTGATGCGCCACTCCATCCAGGAGGTGGCTCAGAAGTCGGACGGTTCCGAGGTATTTGCCGGAGTTGGCGAGGCCATGCTTTCCGGCCAGGCCGGTGATACCCAGCTAAAGTACAAGGGCAAGATGCTCCGCGTATTCTTTGACACCATTTCCAGGACTGGCTGGTCAATGTCCATCATTATCCCGGAAGATGAAATCTACGGGGAATCCAAGAGAGTGGGCTTTGTGGTTCTGCTTCTCCAGATCCTTGGCGTAGCCCTTCTTATAGTAATCCTCTATTCCACCGTGAAGAATCAGAGGGCACTCAAGCTGGCATCCGACAGCAAAACCCGCATAGAGGGTGAACTCCAGGCTGCCAGCGACATCCAGAGCTCCATGCTTCCCAAGACCTTCCCTCCTTTCCCCAGCAGGGACGACATAGATATGGCGGCCGCCATCGTGCCGGCAAAGGAAGTGGGAGGAGACCTCTACGACTTCTATATCAGGGACGAGAAACTGTTCTACTGCATAGGAGACGTCAGCGGCAAGGGGGTTCCCGCCAGCCTGTTCATGGCTGTGACAAGAAGCCTTTTCCGCTCCGTTTCCAACCATGAGCACAGTCCGGCAAAGATAGTCACCACAATGAACGACAGCCTGTCCGAGTCCAACGACGCCTCAATGTTCGTGACATTCTTCTGCGGCGTCCTGGATATGAAGACCGGACATATGGTGTATTGCAACGCCGGCCATAACGCCCCCATCGCCCTCACAGACCGCATAGGGGAGCTGCCCGTAGACTCCAACATTCCGCTTGGCATAATGCCGGGGTTCGCCTTCACTGAGCAGGAGGCCGATATCCGCTACGACGACGCCATCTTCCTGTACACGGACGGTGTTACCGAAGCTGAGAACATCCATCACGAACTATTTGGAGAAGAGAGGATGATAAAGGTGCTTCATACCCGCCGTTCTGCAAGCGAACAGATGGCCTGTGTGGCCGATGCAGTAAGGGAGTTCCGCGGAGAAGCCGCCCAGAGCGACGACATAACAGTCCTCTTCATCCACTATCTGGGGAAGGATGAATCCGGGGACAATGTCCTCAGGATCAACTTTGACAATGACATAAGCCAGATTCCCAGGCTTGAAGGCTTCATAGAGGAGGTCCGTGAGGCCACCGGCATTGACGCCGGTCTTGCCATGAGCCTGAACCTTGCCCTTGAGGAGGCTGTCACAAATGTGATGATGTACGCTTATCCGGAAGGCTCCAGCGGCAGCGTGAACCTCAAGGCAATCCTGAGGGAAGAGTGCGTGGAGTTCGTCCTCTGGGACAAGGGAATTCCTTTCGATCCCACCGCCGCTCCTGAGGCCGATACAACCCTTGGCGTTGAGGAAAGGGCTATCGGTGGCCTGGGCATACACCTTGTAAGGAATATTATGGACAGCATCTCCTATGAGAACAAGAACGGAATGAACATACTGACAATGATAAAAAACATTAAATAAAGTTATGGAAGTAAAGATTACAGAACAGGACAAGACCCTGGTGGCGCAGCTTGCCGGCAGGCTTGACACGGCCGTTTCACAGGAAGTATCGGCCCAGCTTCAACCCCTTGTGGACAACGCAGACAGAACCCTCATTCTGGACTGCAAGGATCTGGAGTACATCTCCAGTTCGGGTCTGCGTATTTTCCTCACCATCCGTAAGGCTGCTGCCGCAAAGGGTGGGAAGGTGATTGTGAAGGACATCAGCACTGAAATCCGCCAGGTCTTCATGATGACCGGCTTCCTTAACCTCTTCGAGGTGGTTAGTTCTGCAGAGTAATGGCCGACAAAAAGAACGTCTCCCTTCCGGAGAACGCCCACCGGGAACTTGCTCCCGGTGAGGAATACCAGCCCATACTGAGCCCGCAGGAAAAATACGCGGAGGCCACCCCCTATTCCGTTGGGATTGGTATCCTCATGGTGATACTCTTCAGCGCGGCGGCGGCATATCTTGGCCTGAAGGTTGGCCAGGTGTTTGAGGCGGCAATCCCCATTGCTATCATTGCCGTGGGCCTTACCGGTGCGCTCGGACTCAAGCAGGGCATTAGCCAGAACGTGATCATCCAGTCCATCGGCGGCTGCTCAGGAGCGGTTGTGGCCGGTGCCATCTTCACCCTTCCCGCCATATACATCCTTGGCGTGGAGGTGAGTTTCTGGCAGATGGCCCTCAGTTCCCTCCTTGGCGGCGTGCTGGGAATCCTTTTCCTCATCCCCTTCCGCAAATACTTTGTGAAGGAGATGCACGGAAAGTATCCTTTCCCGGAGGCAACTGCAACCACCCAGGTGCTGGTAAGCGGTGAGAGCGGCGGCTCCAGCGCCAAAACCCTTGTCACTGCTGGTCTCATCGGCGGACTGTATGATTTCATAGTGGCCAGTGTTGGCCTCTGGAGCGAAACCCTCACTTCCCGTGTGGTAAGCTGGGGCGCCATGGTGGCCGATAAAGCCAAGCTGGTTGTGAAACTCAACACCGGTGCGGCAGTGCTGGGACTTGGCTATATCATCGGCCTTAAATATGCCCTTATTATCTGCTGCGGCTCATTCCTGGTGTGGTTCTTCATCATACCTCTCATCGGTTATGTGCTCCCTGAGGCACAGGCAGCAGGGCTTAGCCCGGAGAATATCTTCAGCACCTATGCCCGTCCCATCGGCATTGGCGGCATTGCAACTGCCGGTATCATCGGCATTGTCAAGTCCTTCGGCGTCATTAAAAGCGCACTTGGCCTTGCCGTAAGCGAGTTCAAGGGCGGAAAGGCGGCTATCCAGAAGGGCGCCCGCACGGATGAGGACATGCCCATGAAATCCGTGGTGTACGGCATTGTGATAGCACTGGTGCTTATCTTTGCGTTCTTTGCCTTCGGCGGCATTGTGAACAATGTGTGGCAGGCGCTTGTAGGCCTTCTTATTGTGGCCGTGATAGCCTTCCTTTTCACTACCGTGGCTGCCAATGCCATTGCAATTGTGGGTTCCAACCCGGTAAGCGGCATGACTCTCATGACCCTTATCATAGCGTCTGTGGTACTTATTGCGGCTGGCCTTAAGGGTAATTCCGGTATGGTGGCTGCCCTTGTGATTGGCGGCGTGGTGTGCACTGCGCTTTCCGTTGCAGGAAGCTTCATCACGGATCTCAAGATTGGTTACTGGCTTGGCTCTACTCCTAAAGTGCAGGAAGGCTGGAAGTTCCTTGGTGTGGCGGTTTCTTCCGTAACCGTCTGCGGCGTCATGCTCATCCTTAACAAGACCTACGGTTTTGTTGGGGACAACGCCCTTGTGGCACCACAGGCCAATGCCATGGCAGCGCTTATCGGCCCTCTTATGAGCGGCGGCGGCGCTCCCTGGCTGCTTTATGGCATAGGTGCGGTTCTTGCCCTCATCCTTAACTGGCTGGGAATTCCCGCCCTGGCCTTTGCCCTGGGTATGTTCATTCCTCTGGACCTGAACCTCCCGCTTCTTATTGGCGGCGCTATCTCCTGGTACGTGAGTTCCCGCTCAAAGGATGCGGCCGTTAATTCGGCCCGTCAGGAAAAGGGCACGCTCATCGCTTCCGGCTTCATCGCCGGCGGCGCGCTCATGGGCGTAGTGAGCGCCATCCTCCGTTTTGCCGGCGTGGATATCTTCCTCACGGATTGGAATGCGCAGTACGGAGAAGCCGTGGCAATAATCCCGTTCGTACTCCTTATTATATATATGGTACGCGCGTCAATGAAAAAAGAATCGGGCAAATAACCCGATTCTTTTTTTATTCTGCAAATAGAGAAATAATATTGAGGATTACCTCCGAGGCTTTCTCCATGCTCTCCAGCGGGACGAACTCCATCTTGCCGTGGAAGTTCAGGCCGCCGGCGAAGATGTTGGGGCAGGGAAGACCCTTGAAGGACAGGTTGGCGCCGTCCGTGCCGCCGCGGATGGGCTGGATCTTAGCCTTTACGCCGGCCATCTCCATGGCCTTCACGGCTTTGTCTATGATGTGGTAGTGGGGCTCCACCTGCTCACGCATGTTGTAGTACTGGTCCTTGAGGTCCAGCTTTACGGTGCCGTCTCCGTATTGTGAGTTGATGAAATCGGCCACCTTGGAAATCATTTCCTTCCTGGCCTCGAACTTCTCACGGTTGTGGTCACGGATGATGTAGGCGAAGTCTGCCTCCTCTACCGCGCCCTTGAAGGAGATGAGGTGGAAGAAGCCCTCGTAGCCCTCCGTGTATTCCGGGCGGGCCATTACGGGAAGCATGGCGTTGAACTCCTGGCCAATCAGGATGGCGTTTTTCATCTTGCCCTTGGCATAGCCGGGGTGGACGTTGCAGCCCTGGATATGGATCTTGGCACTTGCCGCGTTGAAGTTTTCAAACTCCAGCTCACCAATCTCTCCTCCGTCCATGGTGTAGGCGTAATCTGCGCCAAAGCGCTTCACGTCAAATTTCACGACGCCGCGGCCGATTTCCTCGTCCGGGGTAAAACCTATCCTGATGGGCCCGTGCTTGAACTCAGGGTGCTCCACAATATACTGCACGGCGTTCATGATTTCCGCAACGCCGGCCTTGTCATCGGCCCCAAGAAGGGTTGTTCCGTCAGTTGTGATAAGGGTTTGGCCGATATAATGGAGCATCTCCGGGAATTCCGAGGGCTTCAGCTCCAGGCCGGGTACGCCCTTGAGGGCAATTGCGCCGCCGTCGTAGTTCTCCACGATCTGAGGCTTGACGTTTGCGCCCGATGCATCCGGAGCGGTGTCTACGTGGGCGATAAAACCTACGGCGGGCACGTCCTTATTTATATTAGAAGGTATTGTGGCCATCACGTAGCCGTAGTCGTCCAGCGTCACTTCAACGTCCAGCGCCGCCAGTTCATCGCGGAGCATCTTCAGGAGATCCCACTCCTTTGAGGCCGATGGCTGGGTATCCGACTCTTCATTACTCTGGGTGTCTACGGAAACGTAGCGTAAAAAACGGTTTAATAGTTTTTCCATATTGTCTGAACTTGGTTCTTGAGACGTAAATATACGCTTTTTCCGTGGTTTTAGTGGGCATTTTAAGAAATTTTAAAAAAATGTTGAAAAAAGTGTTGAAAAAATTTGTCAGGTTAAAAAAAATGTCTACCTTTGCAGTCCCGTTTGAAACGAGCACCAAAAATGAGGTTTCAAAAACGGCAAAAGTTCATTGACAATACTGAGAGAATAGATTAGAGGTAAAGCAAAAGATAGAAAATTATTAGTCTGTAACTTTGAATACGGAATTTTCGTTGAAAAAGATTGTGGACTACAATTTCAATAGGCAAGAGCAAACATAGAAATATGTGATTCACATTTTGCTGAAGCGGTGCAAACTGCGGAAGCAAAGAAAGAGAAAGAAGATAAGAGCGAACGGAGGATGCCTAGGCTATCCGGAGGCGATGAAAGACGTGGTAAGCTGCGAAAAGGCTCGGGGATCTGCAAACAGGAATTGATCCGAGCATGTCTGAATGGGGCAACCCACTTGGTTGAAGACCAAGTACTCTCGTGAGAGAGGGCGAACCCGGGGAACTGAAACATCTTAGTACCCGGAGGAAAAGAAAGAAAAGTCGATACCCTGAGTAGTGGCGAGCGAAAGGGGCAGAGCCTAAACCGTCACGTTTACGGACGTGGCGGGGTTGTAGGAGTCTCGACAAAGATTTATCAGGAAACCAGAACGTTTTGGAAAGAACGACCGTAGAGGGTGACAGTCCCGTACGGGCAACCGCGGTAAATCGAAGAGACCACCTGAGTAGGGCGGGGCACGAGGAATCCTGTCTGAATCTGCGGGGACCATCCCGCAAGGCTAAACACTCCCGGAAGACCGATAGTGGACCAGTACCGTG
>JAFZOU010000112.1 GCA_017550525.1 Bacteroidales bacterium | reverse complement strand
GACTTTCCGTCCTTTTTGGTAAGCCGGGACACGGCTTATCTCTCTCTCGGCTGCCGCTAAATTATTATATGAATAATTCGTGGATAATTCGTGGACATTCGTGTTAAAAGGTATACGGAGAAAATAGAAAAGGAGTGCGCCAGCCGATAAAAAGACACCCCGGACCTGTGATGGTCCGAGGGTACCTTAGTGTAAGAGCGCCAGGGGCGCGGTTGGATTCCTTTCCTGGAGAGGAAAGGAGCCGAGGATAGGTCGAGATCCCTTCTTACGGTAAGAAGGGACTAAGGGATGATGAGAAACCTGCAGGCATTGCCTGCAAAAGCTAGCAGGGTAAAACCCTGCAGAATGTTTGGGTTCTTGGACGAGCCAAGTCCCGCAGCCTCTAGCTGTAGAAAAAAAGGGGGCTCAGGGGGAAGCCCCCTAAAAAAACAAAGGGCTGTGCCGATTCCGGCACAGCCCCTTTGGTGTTTTAAATGGAAAAGGATTATTCGTAATACTCTATCGTGCGGGTCTGCTCCATCTCCTGACCCATCATTGAACTCTTGCGACTGATCCAGTTGCCCTTGGCATCGTACTTGATGTCGGTGTAGGGCATCTCCATCTCCTGACCGCCCATGTTCATCACCTGAGCACATACCGTACCCTTGTCATTGTACTTGTAGCCAATGCTGAAGGCCTGACCGCCCATGTCCATGCTCTGGCTCACTACCTTGCCATCCTTCCAGGTATAGGTAACGACGATGTCCATGCCGCGGGCATTCATCTTTGCCGACTGCAGATAGCCCTCTGCATCATACTTGGCGTCGGTCATTCCCTCCTGCTGCATCTTGCCCTCGGGGGTGAAGTTAATCACCTGCTGGCGACCCATCTGGCTGCTCTCAATCTTCTTTACAGCGCCTTTGGCATCGTTCAGTTCAACATCGTGGAACTTGGTCTGTGCCTGCATGGCAAACGGAAGTGCCAGCATGGCCATCATCATTAATACTTTTTTCATCTTGTTTTGGTTTTTAATTGTTATTAATGTAATAGTTTCAACAACCTTTAGACGTATCATCTCCCCAAAAGATTAATCGCCTCCATCATTTTTTTATTATTTTTTTTCCACTATCCACTTTCCACCGCCACCACTCCCGCAGGTTCTCCTGCGGATCTTTTTGCAGGGCAGCCCCTGCATCCTTTTGCAGCCAAGGCTGCAGTTTCTCATCATCCCTTAGTCCCTTCTTACCGTAAGAAGGGATCTCGAACCACTCCCCAGCCCCTCGCCAATCGTTGGCAAGGGGTTCAGCCGCTCCTCCTGTCGCTCTTACATTAAGGTAAGCTCGACCCATCAGAGGGTCGGCTTGTTTTTTTATCAGCTGGCGCACAGTAATAGACTCCTTATTTTCCTTTGCTCCGTAGACATAAAAAAAACAAAGCGGTAGCCGAGAGAGCGACAAGCCGTGTCCCGGCTTACCAAAAAGGACGTAAAGTCGGCGGTCGCCCGCGACTTTACGTTTGGATTCCTCCCCTGGAGAGGGGCGGGGCCGAGGAGGGGTGGAGGCCCCTTCTTGCTGTTTAAGTAGGGGCGGCCAGCCACCCCCGG
>JAFZOU010000111.1 GCA_017550525.1 Bacteroidales bacterium | reverse complement strand
CTTTCCTTTCAGTCTTTTCAAAGATCTATTTGCGTAAAAATCCCGCTCTCATCAAGCGGGACTGCAAAGGTACGAACTATTTTTTAATTTGCAAACTTTTTTAAACTTTTTTTGAAAAATTTTTACCCCTTCATATATAATATGGCCTTTTGAGGATCCGGGGCCTTGAAAACGGCGCTTCCGGCAACAAGTATGGAGGCCCCGGCACCTACTACAAGGGCCGCATTTTCAGGGCCCACTCCCCCGTCCACCTCAATGGGAACCTCCGGGCGGCCAATGCGCTCAAGCTCCGCCTTAACCGCGCTGATACGCTCAAGGGATTCCGGGATGAATTTCTGGCCGCCAAAGCCCGCAAACACGCTCATGATAAGGACAAAGTCCACCATGGGAAGATACGGGAAGATGGATTCCACGGGGCAGTCTGGGTTAATCACTATGCCGGCATTTACATTATAGGAGTGGATAAGCTCTATCACGGCAGCGCTATTTTCCCTTGCCGCCTCATAGTGAAAACTGATCATTGCAGCGCCTGCCTTTGCAAAACGCTCCACGTATTTTTCAGGATTCACTATCATAAGGTGGACATCCAGTGGTTTTGTGGCCTTCTTTGCAATGGCTTCCACCACGGGGAATCCAAAGGATATATTGGGCACGAAGGTCCCGTCCATTATATCCAGATGGAATATATCGGCATAACTATTAACCATTTCCACATCTTTTTCAAGGTGCAGAAAATCTGCCGCAAGTATTGACGGTGCTATCTGTATCTCTGTCATTTCGAGCGAAGTCGAGAAATCTCAATTATTTAAAGTTCAAGACAACATCTTCCAGATGCGCAACAAACTTATCAAGCGAGGAGAGCTCCAGTTTTTCTCCGGGAGCATGGACGCCGCGGAGAGTGGGGCCGAAGGAAATCATGTCAAGATCCGGGAACTTTTCAAGGAAAAGACCGCATTCAAGGCCTGCGTGGATGGCCTTTACCTCGGGATCAGTTTTGAACAGCCTGCGATAACTCTCTACGGAAACTTCCAGGATGTGGGATTTGAGGTTTGGTTTCCAGCCCGGGTATTCACCGTGGTGCTCTACGTCAAAGGAGCCAAGGAAGAAGGAGGCCTCCACGCGCTCTGCCATGGCGTGGAGTTCACTCACAACTGAGCTTCTCTGGCTGGTGATAACCTTCAGGGTATCTCCCTCAATGTGCGCAGCGGCAAGGTTTGAGGAAGTTTCTACAAGGCCGGGGATATCTACGGACATCTGCTCCACCCCGTGAGGTACTGCAAGAAGGGTTGCAATGATATTTGCGGCATCCCCTTCCTCTATGGGTTTTTCCTGAGGGGCCGATACAACCTCTGCGGAAGCCCTAACAAGAGGGTCTGAGGAAGCGAATTCTGCCTCCAGAAGCTTTGAGAAGGCTTCTACGTCCTCTTTCATCTCATCAATCTCATCACCGGGGACGGCAATTAAGGCCTCTGCTTCACGGCATATGGCATTGGGTTTATTGCCGCCGTCAAGGCCGATAAGCTGGAAGTCGTACTGCAACTCTGTGAAAAGGAAGCGGACAAGCTGGCGGAGGGCATTTGCCCTTTCCTTATTTATATCGTCTCCGCTATGGCCGCCCTGGGCCCCGGAGACGCGGATCTTCATGACCTTGTATCCCTTTCTGAGGGGTTCCCTGTGGAAATTGAAGGTGGCAGTGGTGTCTATTCCGCCGGCGCAGCCCACAAACAGCTGGCCTTCATCCTCGGAGTCAAGGTTGATAAGGGTTTTCCCTTCAAAGAAACCGGGTTCAAGGGCAAACGCGCCGTCCATGCCTGTTTCTTCAGAGATGGTAAAGAGGCACTCCAGCCTGCCCATGGGGAGATCTCCGTCCAAAAGGGCCAGACAGGCGGCAATACCAATTCCGTCATCGGCCCCAAGCGTTGTATTCTTTGCTATCATCCAGCCGTCCTCTATCTCATAAGGGATGGGGTCCTTGAGGAAGTCGAATTCAAAGCCGGCGTTTTTCTCACAAACCATGTCCTGATGGGCCTGGAGCACCAGCGTAGGTACATTCTCCTTGCCCTTGGAAGCGGGTTTTGTGATTACCACATTGCCGGTTTTGTCCGTTTTGCACTTTAGACCGCGTGCTGCGGCAAAGTCCTGGAGATATTTGGTGATAGGGCCTTCATGGCCTGATTCCCTGGGGATTGCGGTGATTTCCTTGAAGAAACCAAGAACTGAAGCGGAATTCATATTGATTCTTGTTAGATTTTGTCAAAGTTAGTAAATTTGCACGACATTTTGAACAGATTATGAAGTATTTTTCTACGGAGTATGTGCGCCGCGTAGTGTTTGGCGGAGATAAACTTGTGCTGCCGGAAAAGGCAATGCAGGAAGTTGAGCGCTGTTACCGTTTCCTCAAAGAATTCCACAAGGATAAGGTTATCTACGGCATCAACACGGGTTTCGGGCCCATGGCCCAGTGGCGCGTGGAGGATGATTACCTGAAGGATCTACAATATAATATAATAAGGAGTCATTCTACCGGCGCCGGCAAGCCCCTTGGAGACGCATCGGTAAGGGCCGCCATGGTTGCACGCATAGGCACCTTCCTTCAGGCCCGCTCCGGAGTGCACCCTGATGTAGTAAGATTACTTGCCGATTTCCTCAATAACGGCATCTATCCCTTCATCCCCCGTCACGGCAGCGTGGGCGCCAGCGGAGACCTTGTCCAGCTTGCCCACATAGCCCTTGCCCTGATTGGCGAAGGCGAGGTCCACTACAAGGGAGAGTGGCGTCCCACCGCGGAGGTCATGGCACAGTGCGGCCTCAAACCTATGGAAATCCACATCAGGGAGGGGTTATCGGCCGTAAATGGCACGTCAGTTATGACTGGCGTATCCCTTGTGAACCAGTTCCAGGCCGATATCCTTCTGGACTGGGCCACCCTTGCAGCGGTTTGGATGAACGAGATTGCGGGTTCCTACGACGACTTTATGGCTGAGGCCCTCAACGAGTGCCGCCGACAGAGGGGGCAGCAGGAGATTGCCGCACGCCTACGTAAACTTGCGGCCGATTCCAGGTGCCTGTCAAAGCGTGAGATTGAGCTTTATAACGGCGGCCATAAGGAGGAAGTCTTTGAGAAGAAGGTCCAGGCATACTATTCCCTGAGGTGCACGCCCCAGATCCTTGGCCCTATATATGATACCTTCCAATCGGCCTCAGAAGTACTTGAGAACGAGATTAATTCTGCCTGCGACAACCCCATTGTGGATCCGGACACCAAGTACGTGTATCACGGCGGCAACTTCCACGGAGACTACATCTCTCTGGAGGAAGACAAGGTGAAGATTGCCCTTGTGCGCCTCACCATGCTCACGGAAAGGCAGCTCAACTACCTCTTCCATGACCGTATCAACGGCATCCTGCCACCGTTCCTCAATATGGGTAAGCTGGGCCTCAATTACGGCATGCAGGCCTGCCAGTTCACTGCAACTTCCACTACGGCAGAGTGCCAGACCCTTGCCATGCCAAATTACGTACACAGCATCCCCAACAACAACGACAACCAGGACATAGTCTCCATGGGCACAAATTCCGCCCTCCTTTGCCGTCAGGTTGTGGAGAATTCATTCCAGGTAATGGCCATTCACTACATTGCCCTGGCCCAGGCAACTGATATCCTTGGAATAAAGGATAAGCTTTGCTCTGCATCACGCCGTGCATATGATGCCGTGAGGGCCATCCAGCCTGTGATTCTGGAAGACACGCCTTTCTATAAGGAGATATCGGCCGTAATCACATGGCTCAAGCGGAACCCGCTTGACCTCGCATAAAAAGAAGTGCCGCACCAAAAAGTGCGGCACTTTGTTTTGCCCTTATTCTACGGGCACAACAACCATACTTTCAATGTCCTCCACCCACTGACGGAACTGTTTGTCTATCTGGACCAGGTCCTGAACCGTTGTGCAGGCGTGTACCACGGTTGCGTGGTCCTTGCCTCCCAGCTCTGCACCTATTGTTGAAAGGGAGCAGTTGGGAATGAGATTGCGGCATTCATACATTGCAATCTGGCGGGCCTGGACAATCTGGCGCTTGCGCGTTGGAGCCAGAAGCTGGTCACGGGTGATGTTGAAGTACTCGCACACGGTCTTGAGGATGAGATCCGGGGTGACATCTGTGTGCTCCTCCCCTACGATATTACTTGTAACCGTACGTGCAAGGTCCAGGGAAATGTCACTGTGACCAAGCGTTGCGTATGCCACAAGGGATGTAAGGGTGCCTTCCAGTTCACGGAAGTTTGTCTTGATGCGGGAGGCGAGGTATGCAAGTACCTCTTCCTCAAGGGCCACGCCCTCACGCTCTGAGCGTGACTTAAGCATCTGGACTCGGGTGGCGTAATCCGGCCTTGAAAGTTCAACTGACAATCCCCACTTGAAACGTGACAGGAGGCGCTCCTCAAAGTTCTGGAGGTCTGCGGGTGCGCGGTCACTTGTGAAGATGAGCTGCTTCCCGCTGCCGTGCAGATGGTTGAAGATATTGAAGAAGCTGTTCTGGGCTCCCGGGGTTGCGAGATCCTGGATATCGTCCACGATGAGGACGTCTATCCTCTGGTAGAAGGCGATGAAATCCACAATACGGTTGCCTTTGACGGCATCCATGTACTGGGTTTTGAACTCATTGCCAGTCACGTAAAGCACAACCTGATCCGGGAAGTTCTTCTTTATATCTATGCCGATGGCCTGGGCGATGTGAGTCTTTCCAAGACCGGGACCTCCGAAGAGGAACAGCGGATTGAAAGGAGTTTTGCCGGGGGCCTGGGCTATGCTTTCTCCCGCGCTTACGCCCATCTTGTTGCAGTCTCCTTCCACAAGGTTGCCGAAGCAATATGCTGGATTGAGACGTGAGTTGATGGTGACGCGCTTGATGCCGGGGAATACGAAGGGGCCGGGATTGCCTGCGGGCTGGTAAGTGGGAACGGAAATGGGATTGTTCCCGGGTACGGAACCTGCTTCCTGAGGAAGGACCATTCCCTGCCGGTTCTGGACGGGACGCACCAGATAGTACAGCTGGGCGTCTGCGCCGATTGCGCGGCGGATGGTAAGGCGGATAAGATCCTTGTACGCACCTTCTATATATTCGCGGAAGAAATCTGAGGGCACCTCCACGGTAAGACGGGCCCCGTCCAGTGAAACCGGACGGATGGGCTTGAACCATGTGGAAACCTGCTGCGGATCAATGTTATTTGCAATGATCTGCAGACAGTTATTCCATACGGCGATATGTCTTTCCTGGTCTGTCATCCGTGGATTAGTGTCAATTGGAATGCAAAGATGGTTGAAAATTTTCTGATAAAAAACGCAAATTGCTATTGTTTTTTAAAAATTTTATGTTTAGATTATTGCTGCGAGAGCCTAAAACAACAAATTTTCCGCATCATTGATTATCAATGAGTTACAAGTGCACAAATGCCCTATTTCCGCATATCGGAAAACATCTAATTTTGAATTTTTATAAGATACAACAGAAGTTTTTTACCGCCTCCAGAAGCACTTCTGCTGCGGAAACGTTTCCACTTTTTTACTTTACCGGAGATGTTGCGCCGTCTTCTACTTTCACTATGTAAGAATCTGGAAATTTTTTCTGAATTGCAGGATAATTTTTCTTAACATCCTGAAGTTTTGCCGAAACTCCCACTACATACTTAACTAATTTCCCAGCAGGAAGTTTCATGGGCTTGTACCCAGCAAAGAAAGGATCACTATCCTCCATGTCCTTGGAAGACACCAGCACCTGTACGCCGTAAAGGACTTTAGGTTCAGGAGATTTCTCCTCTACGCCTTCGGCTCCGGTCGAAATGACAGGATTAGAAGCTTCGGTCGAAATGACAGGCTCTACGGCAGCCGTTACGTCATTGCCGACCGTTACGTCATTGCCGACCTGATCGGCAATCTCTTCCCTGTCATAACGGGCCTTGTAGATGCGGAAAGCCTTGTAGATATTCTGGGCAATCTGGTCCCTGCCAACCTCTGACCGGAGTACGGCAAGGTCCTGGGGATTTGTCATGAAGCCAACCTCTATGAGGACGGCCGGCATTGCCGTACGCCAGAGCACCCAGAAAGGGTCCTGGGACACTCCCCTGTTGGTTTTGATGGGGCCTCCCTCCATGGCCTGCGCAACATCTGCGGCAAATTCCAGGCTCTGGCCAAGGTGGGCGTTCTGCATGAGGGAGAAGATGATGGATGATGAAGGGTCATCTGGATCAAACCCCTGATACGTTGCAGCGTAGTTTTTCTCCAGCTTAATTACGGAGTTTTCCCTCTTTACAAGGTCAAGGTTCTTGGAATACAGGTCGTTGCCCTTTTTCTTTGACTGTCCAAGGCAGTGTATGGAATAGCCGTTTGCAGCGGTTGATCCGTCTACGGCGTTCACATGCACGGAAATGAAAAGATCGGCCCCGGCCTTATTGGCAAAAACCGCACGGTTTTCCAGTTCTACAAAATGGTCGTCTGACCTTGTCATCTTGACGCTGACGTCCGGATAAGAGGCCGATATCTTCTGAGCCAGGCGTTTAGCAATGTCCAGGGCAATGTTTTTCTCATAGGTTTTCTGGTCACGGCTCACGCAGCCGGCATCCTTGCCACCGTGGCCCGGATCTATCACAACCGTCCTCAGGCGCATGGATGTGTCCTGAGCAGGTACGGGAATTGCAAGTAAGACGGCGGAAATTACGGCTATGATATGGCTTAAACGCAACTTCATCTTGGAGGCGGTTTGGTAAATTCTGGAAATAATAGTAATTTTGTAAGTTTTATATAACGCACAAATATAGCAAAAATTCTGCCTGAATGAAAGGGAATTTGCGGAAATATATCCTTGCCCTGGCACTGTGTGCGGCCTTTATGGCCCCCGGCGCCAAGGCCAGAGTGTTCCGCCAGGCCCCGGACTCAACAGTGAGGGCTTCCCTTGACAGCCTTGTATCGGCCTCCAGGGATTCTCTGGAATTCAGCCGTGACAGCCTGTTCCGCGCAAAGAGAGACTCCGTAGCAAGGGCCGATTCCATCTCCAGGTCACGCTCAGACTCCCTTGCCCTCCTAAGCAAGAGCTCCCTGGAGGTTCCTGCATTCTCAACCGCCAAGGACTCCATAATCACGGATTTCACCGGAGGCAAGCGCATGATCTACTATTACGGCGGGGCAACCGTGAAGTACCAGAACATGACGCTCACCGCAGACTATATTGAGTATGACATGGATGCAAATACCGTATTTGCACGCGGTCAGAAAGATACTCTCACCGGTGAATGGAAGGGCCTCCCTGAAATGACGGAAGGTGCCCAGACATACAAGATGGACCAGCTCAACTATAACTTCAACACCCGCAAGGCCCGCATCCAGAACATGGTGACAAAAGAGGCCGAAGGTATTCTTCAGGGCAAGAAGATCAAGATGATGCCGGACAAATCCATCAACATGCGTAACGGCGTGTACACCGTCTGCGACCTTGAACATCCGCACTATTACCTAAACCTCACCATGGCAAAGGTAATCACCAAGCCGTCACAGAAAACCGTTTTCGGCCCCGCATGGCCCGTGATTGCCGATGTCCCCGCCTTCCCCATCATCCTGCCGTTCGGCTTCGTTCCCAAAAAGCCATCACGCGCCACCGGTATGCTCATGCCCACATTCGGAGAGGAGCAGGCCCGTGGCTTCTACATCAGGGACGCAGGTATGTACTTTGTGTTCGGGGACTATTTTGACCTGTCTGTAACCGGAGACTACTACACGCTTGGTTCCTGGGCCATAGACATTAACTCCAGGTACAAGGTAAACTACAAGTTCAACGGCCAGATTGCCCTTACCTACTCCAATGACCAGGCCGGTGAAAAGGGCAGTGCAGACTTCGTCCAGTCCCGTAACTTCGGCCTTCGGTGGTCACACACGCAGGATTCCAAGGCCCATCCCGGGACCACGTTCAGCGCATCCGTCAACTTTTCCAGCCCGTCAAACAGCCGCTACAATGCCCGCAGCGTGACGGACGCCCAGCAAAACCAGATCAGTTCATCCATCTCCTATTCCCATAACTGGAACGGAAAATTCAACCTGAGCGTCAACGCCCTCCATAACCAGAACTCCAGGGACTCCAGCTACTCGTTCACGCTCCCCAACATTACCTTCAACGTAACGCGTTTCTACCCTTTCAAGCGTAAGACCAGGGTTGGAAAGGAGAAAATCTATGAGAAGATTTCCTTCGGTTACTCAACGTCCTTCCAGAACCGCATCAATTTCAAGATGAGGGAACTCCAGGACTTCGTGATGGACGAAACCGGCAATCACGTAACAATAATTGACGAGTACAACAACAAGACATACCGTGAGAAGGCGTTTGGTGATTCCCTTGCCGTAAAGGCTCTGGGGAAACTCACAAACGGCATGACCCATAACTTCCAGATAGGACTTCCAAACTTTACGCTCCTCAAGTACATAAATGTCACGCCCAGTATAACCTACGGCATGAACTGGATGTTCTCCAAGGGAGACCAGCACCTGGAGAATGAGCTAGACGCAGACGGGAATCCCATCATGGTCACGGACAAGGATGGCCGGGAGGTAATAGCCCAGAAGGTGGTAAGTGATCCCGGAACCGCATTCAACGGATTCGGGGCCACACATACGTATTCCGGAAGCATGTCCATGAGCACCCGTATTTACGGTATGTTCAACTTTGGGAAGCATCGGCGTGTACAGGCCATACGTCATGTGATAACGCCGTCAATGTCCCTTAGTTTCTCTCCGGAAAAGGGTACGGCATTCAACGGCTGGCGCACTCTTGACCCGTATTATGACAAGAGAGGCTCCTTCCATGACGTAACCTGGTACAACATATACAGTATCAGCGGGAACCACAACAATGCCTCCCCTCCCGGAAGGGGCAAGAGCGCCACTATGTCCCTGTCATTCGGCAATAACCTTGAAGCCAAGGTGAGGGATATCAGGGATACCACCGGTACGGGTTCCAAGAAGGTCAAGCTTCTGGACCAGCTCAACATCAACACCAGCTATAATTTCCTGGCCGATTCCCTGAGGATGAATAACGTAGGTGTATCGGCCTCTACAAGGCTTTTCAACAAGGTGAGCCTTAGCGGTAACCTTAACTTCGACCCTTACGCTATCAACGAGCAAGGCAAGAAGATTAACAAGCTCAACATTATAGCAACTGGCGTTCCCCTGAGGCTTACCAATGCATCTCTGTCGGCCTCCTTCTCCCTTAACGGAAAGGGCGCAACTGATGGAGACGACGGAACGCGTTCCGGAGGCAGCGGCAGCGGCGGTGGCGGTGGTGGCGGCGCCACAACGTCTTATGAGCGCATATACTATCACCCCATCACCGGAGAATACATCCCCGGCGGATACGTATATTATATGAACAGCAACGCGCCCTGGAGCGTGAACTTCAGCTACAGCTTCAACTACTCAAAGAGCTATACATATCAGAGTACCACCAAGGAGCTCATTGAGAACAAGAGGTTTACCCAAACCCTTAATGTGAGCGGAAACATCAAGCTCACCCCCCGCCTCAGTATCCAGGCCACTTCCGGCTTCGATATAATGGCCATGAAGTTCACAACCACCCAGCTCAGCGCTTCCTATGACCTCCACTGCTTCAACATCGCCCTCTCCTGGGTGCCTATGGGCCAGTGGAAGAGTTACAGTTTCCGTATTGCCGCCAATGCATCGGCCCTGGCCGATCTCCTGAGATTCAAAAAATCCGACTCTTACATGGATAACATGTTGAAGTAATCGTTTTTTTTGTTATCTTTGCACTGGCTTTCCGTTCGGAAGGCCATCCTTACTTGAAATACATTCTACATTTTTATGCCCCATAAACTAGCAGAATTAAACGCTATGAGCGAATCAGAGCTCAGGGCGCTTGGTGAAAAACTTAATATCAAAGGTGCCGCAAAGATGGACCTCCCTACCCTGGGATTCGCCATTCTGGACACCGAGGCCGTGATTGAGGCCCAAAAACCCATTGAGCCCAAGCCCGCTGCAAAAAAGCGCGGAAGGCCCAAGAAAGAAGCTCCAAAGGCCGAAGCAAAACCGGAGTCCAAGACAGAACCTAAACCGGAAGCAAAACCGGAGGTCAAACCAGAGGTAAAGCCTGCCGCTGCAGAGACTGCTCCCGCTCCCAAAAAGCGCGGCCGTAAGCCTAAAGCTGCCGCCCCTGAAGCAGAGACAGCACCTGTAGCCGCTCCCGCAGCAGAGGCTCCCAAAACCTTCATCCAGAACCTTTTTGAAGACCTCAAGGAGGATGAAGCCAATCAGGATGCGCAGCCAGCCCAGAAGGAACCTTCTCAGAAGGGCAAGAAGGGAAAGCGCCAGGATAAGCCTGCCGTAGATAAACAGCCGGACCAGCAACAGCAGCCCCGTCAGGAAAAGAAACAGCCTGAACAGCCAAAACAGCCGGAAAAACCCAAGAGAATTGAGTTTGAAGGCTCCGTAGAGGCTACCGGCGTGCTGGAAATCATGCCGGACGGTTACGGTTTCCTGCGTTCTTCTGATTACAATTATCTAAACAGCCCTGACGACATTTACGTGTCCCAGCAGCAGATCAAGCAGAACGCCCTCAAGAACGGAGACACCGTCACCGGCGAAATCCGTCCTCCACGTGAGGGAGACAAGTATTTCCCTCTTGTACGCATCAAGTTCATAAACGGCCGTACCCCGGAATTTGTCCGCGACAGGGTGCCATTCGACTTCCTTACTCCCCTGTTCCCCACTGAGAAATTCAATCTCCTTGGCCACGGTCATGAGAAAGACCAGAGCATAAGGGTTGTGGATATGTTCACTCCTATCGGCAAGGGCCAGCGCGGCCTCATTGTGGCTCAGCCCAAAACCGGTAAGACCATGCTCCTCAAGGCCATTGCAAACGCCATTGCCGATAACCACCCAGAGGTATATGAGATTGTGCTCCTCATTGATGAGCGCCCTGAGGAAGTTACGGACATGCAGCGAAGCGTCAAGGCCGAGGTTGTTGCCTCCACCTTCGATGAACCCGCAGAACGCCACGTCAAGGTTGCCAATATGGTGCTGGATAAGGCCCGCAGGCTTGTTGAATGCGGCCACGACGTAGTTATCCTCCTGGATTCCATCACCCGTCTTGCACGCGCATACAACACCGTTCAGCCGGCTTCCGGCAAGGTTCTCACCGGCGGTGTGGATGCAAACGCCCTCCAGAAGCCCAAGCGCTTCTTCGGTGCTGCCCGTAATATCGAAGGCGGTGGTTCCCTTACCATCCTTGCAACCGCTCTTACGGAAACCGGTTCCAAGATGGACGACGTTATCTTTGAGGAATTCAAGGGCACCGGCAACATGGAGCTCCAGCTTGACCGCAACCTCTCCAACAAGAGAATCTTCCCTGCCGTCAATCTGGTCCTTTCCTCTACACGTAGGGATGACCTCCTCTATGATGCATATACCAACAACCGCATCTGGATCCTCAGAAAGCTTCTCTCCGACATGAACCCCGTAGAGGCCATGACCTGGATGCAGCAGCATATGGACGAGTTCAAGACCAACAAGGACCTCATAGACAACATGTCCAAGTTCTCAAGGTACGATTAAACCCTTGTCATTCTGAACGAAGTGAAGAATCTCTATTCAGACACTATCGTTGCTCCGGCCACCATACCAGGTACCGGAGCAATTTCCATTATACGCGTAAGCGGTCCGGATGCCTTCCGCGCAGCTGATGCAGTGGTTTCATTAAAATCCGGAAGTATCTCTGAGAAAGACGGTTACACCATCCATTACGGCGAGGTTGTCATCCCGAGCGAAGCCGAGGGATCTCCTGAACTCCTTGATGAGGTCCTTGTCTCCGTCTTCCGCGCACCGCACAGTTACACAGGAGAGGATTCCGTAGAGATCTCTACTCATGCATCGGCATACATAGTCTCTGAACTTATAAGGCTCCTTACGGAGGCCGGCTGCAGGATGGCCGAACCCGGGGAATTCACTAAACGCGCTTTCCTTAACGGGAAGATGGACCTTGCTCAGGCAGAGGCCGTTGCAGATGTTATCTCATCCACTACTCAAGCTTCCCATCGCGTTGCAATGAATCAGCTCAGGGGCGGTTTTTCAAAGGAACTGGAGGGTCTCAGGACCCAGCTTCTTGAGATGGCTTCCCTGCTGGAGCTGGAACTTGACTTCAGTGAGGAAGACGTGGAGTTTGCCGACAGGGAAAAGCTTATCGGCCTCGTAAAAAATACCCTCTCCCACGTTGAAAAACTTGCCGCTTCCTTCCGCCAGGGCAACATGCTTAAAAACGGAATCCCGGTTGCAATAGTTGGCGCCGTGAACGCCGGAAAGAGTTCCCTCCTTAACGCTCTTCTTGGCGACGAAAGGGCAATTGTCTCCTCCGTCGAAGGCACCACCCGGGACACAATCGAGGAAATTCTCCAGATTGACGGGCTCTCCTTCCGGTTCATCGATACTGCCGGAATCAGGGAGTCCGAGGACACCGTAGAGAAGATAGGAATCGAGAGAACATATCGCAAAATTTCCTCTGCCGAGGTGGTTCTTGGGGTGCTGGATTCCAGCAAAAACCGCGCAAATTTTGAGGCCGATTTAAGGCTTCTTCTGGACAAGATCTCCGGCTCTCCCGCGTCAATATTTCTCCTTCTTAACAAAGCCGACAAATTATCGCAACACGATATTAACAATTTTGTTATATTGGCTAACAATATTGTTACATCACTTAATATTAAGGCAGATATACTTTCGCTATCGGCAAAGACTGGTTTAGGCCTTGAAGGCCTGAAATCGGCCCTTTTTGCCTCCCAGAAAGACCTTTTGACGGCAGAGTCCGGCACCCTTGTCACCAACCTCCGGCACTATGAGGCGCTCACTCAATCGGCTTCCTCCATGAAGCGCACGGCCACCGCTCTCCGCTCCGGCATTCCCACGGATTTAGTGGCGGAGGATCTTCGCGCCGCCATCGCCTCCGTGAACCTCATTCTGGGCAAGGACCTTGGCCTCTCCCCGGAGCAAGTCCTCCACAACATCTTCGCCCACCACTGCATCGGGAAATAAATACACCGAACCACCCTCTACGCGCCCCGTACAAAACCTCCTAACTCTCACATAATCAACGATAAAATGTTGAAAACTTTTCCGGATTAGTTTGGGCTAATTCGGGATTTTTTTGCTATATTTGAACCACATTTG
>JAFZOU010000110.1 GCA_017550525.1 Bacteroidales bacterium | reverse complement strand
CTTCTACGGCCGATAGTTCACCTGAAATCACAACCTGCCCGGGGGAGTTGTAGTTTGCGGGAACTACGCCGGGGATATTTGCACAAATTCTCTCGATGGTTTCGTCGTCCAGTTTGATGACGGCGGCCATTGAGCCGGGGACTTTCTCACAGCACTTCTGCATCTCAATAGCGCGGGTGGCTACAAGACTGAGGCCGTCCTCAAAGCTGAGTGCACCGGCTGCGACAAGAGCGCTGAACTCTCCAAGGGAGTGTCCTGCAACCATATCCGGCTGTTGTGCCTGTTCCATTGCCAGGATGGTGGAGTGGATGAAGATAGCGGGCTGAGTGACTTTGGTGGCCTTGAGGTCTTCTGCCTCCCCTTCAAACATAATGTCTGTTATGCGGAAGCCAAGGATGTCATTGGCCTTTTCGAACAGCTCCTTGCGGGAGGGGTAGAGGTCTTTGGCCATTCCCGGGAATTGGGAGCCCTGGCCGGGGAAAATGTATGCTGTCTTCATTAAATACGTATAATCGTACAAAGATAACAAATTTTTTACAACAAAAAAAGAGCGCCGAAGCGCTCCTTTAACATAATAACTTCCAATTATGCCAGGGATGACAGACTGGGGCTGAAGTACCCCTGCACCATACCGGCGAATATCCTGGAGATTTCCTTCACGTCGAGGCCTAGTTTCTGACCTATTTCGTAGATGAAATTGACCTCTTTTTCATGGATGTCCTTATCGGCAATGATAACCTCTATCATATATTGGAGAAGGCCGGGGCGTATGGAGGGATTTGCCTCTGTGAGGGCCTTAACGGAATCTGAGAAGAGCTGGTCTACATTGCCCTGGGCGATGTTCTCCACAAACTGTGACGGGAACAGGTGGGAAGACGCAAGGGTGCGGACAATGTGCTCATATTCCTCCTTGGATACCTGACCGTCTATACTGGCCGCAATTATTCCGGCGGTTGCGATGAACACTGACATGGGCGGGTCCATAGGGTTGCTGCCGCTCTTCAGGAGTACCTGGATAAGCTGGTCCATTCCATCCTCCAGTTCCTTTTCCGAGCTTGCCCTGGCAAATAGTTTTATGGCCTGGGTGCGGATGGGGTGGACAGGGTGGTCTTCAAAACTGAGACCACCGCCGTTGAGGAAGAAATCCAGGGATTTGTCATTCTTTTCCATCAGTTCCTCAATGCTCACGCCAAGTTTTGTGAGGTCAAGGCCGGAGGATAGCTTGAAAAAGCCGGTTACGCAGGCCTCCAGTTTTCCGCATGCAATGTAGCCGTAGCGGTCTGCCACAAGTTCTGCAAGTTGGTCGTGGAGGTTGATCTTGTACTGCAGAGCAACGGGAATCTGAGTGCCCTGGGGATAGATGAAATTAATGAGACGCCTCAGGGATGTGTCGTGATTGATAAGGTGTCCTAGTTCGTGGCCGATTATGAAGCGGAGTTCATCCTCGTTCATAAGGTTGTATAGACCCGAGTAGACGTTCACTATGTGGGCGTTACCGTCTGTCCGGGCGGCAAGGGACCAGGCATTTACCTGCTGGCTTCCCGTGATGTAGAAATCGACCGGAGCCTTGAACCCAAGGCGGGACTTCACGTCCATACAGAGCCTGTAGAAATCTCCCATCACGTCCTTGTCCACCTTCATACTCTGGCCCTCCATCTCACTTTTGTGGTATATGTCGTCCTGAGTCTCACCGGCGTGGGC
Organism: Bacteroidales bacterium; assembly: GCA_017550525.1. Classification (GTDB taxonomy): domain Bacteria; phylum Bacteroidota; class Bacteroidia; order Bacteroidales; family UBA932; genus Cryptobacteroides. The sequence goes on along the minus strand of JAFZOU010000110.1, from coordinate 38,411 downwards.
CAGGATGAAGTTCACTACATCTCCTTCAAGGGCGTTGTAGATTTGCGCCTGGAGCTGTTTCTCAAGTTTGATTTCCGGATTGAAAAGGTTCATAATCAAAGTGTTCTGAATTGTGATTCAGCAAATATATCAAAAAACAGGCAGCTTACAAAAAAATTGCTTATCTTTGTACACTTTACTGCCTCCGTAGTTTAAAGGATAGAATAACGGATTCCGGTTCCGTTGGTCCCGGTTCGATTCCGAGCGGAGGTACAAGGTAAACTAAAATTATTAACCAATAACCAACTTATGAAAAAGTTTTTACTGACTACACTGCTCCTTGCTGCAACAGTTGCAGCATTTGCGCAGGAAGAAGAGAAGGAAATGAAGAAGGGCTGGAGCTTCGGCGTTCTGCCCACTGCCACCTATTCCGTAGATAACGGTTTCCAGGCAGGTCTTTTCGGTGACGTTTATTATTATGGAGACGGCTCCACCTATCCGGATCCCGTCCATAAGATCAGCTGGGAAGGCTCCTACTTCACCCACAGCCACCGTATGCGTCTGTACCTGGCCTATGACTCCAAATATCTCATCCCTAAGATGAGGGTAAACGCATCTGTAACATATGTGACAGACCCCCTGTACAGCTTCTGGGGCTTCAACGGTCCTGCTGCCGTTCAGGATTATGACATCTGGTCAAACCGCCATACCGGCGCAGGAAACCATCTCAATTATTATGGCATGAGCCGTGATATGCTCCGTGTACTTGCCAATTTCCAGGGGCAGATTGTTCCTCACCTCAACTGGGCTGCCGGCGTTAACTTCTGGTACTGGAAGATGGGTGCTATGCGTGACAATGGCGTTAAGAAGGTTGGTAACGAGACATTCGATGATGTTCAGAAATACAACACTGATGTTACCCTTTATAACAAATACGTTCAGCTGGGCGCAATTCATGAAGATGAGAAAAACGGAGGTCTTGCGCTTGAACTGAATGCCGGTGTTGTATTTGACACCCGTGATATGGAGGCTGCTCCTAACAAGGGTATCTGGGCAGAGGCATACCTCAATGGTAACGTTCTCCAGCACCAATACCTCAAGGCCTGTGTCTATTTCCGTCACTATGTAAGCATTCCCATTCCCATTCCTGCCGGCAATCCAGTATTTGCATATCGCCTTGCCTGGCAGCAGACCCTTCTTGGAGAGACTCCTATCTATATGATCCAGAACGTTCCGCTGCTGGTCCAGCGTAATATGATCTCCGAAGGCTTCGGTTCTTCCAATACCATCCGTGGTCTTCGCGAAAACCGCATTCTTGCAGAGGGCATGGCATGGGCAAACACTGAATTGCGTGTTAAACTCGTGAATTTCAAACTCTTCAACCAGTATTTCTATGTGGCGTTGAACCCCTTCTTTGATGCCGGTATCATAACTAAGCCTTACAGGACAGACGTCATGAAGGGTATTATCGCTGATGATGCTCTTAAGAACTATGACTTCAACGCCTATAGGGATTACCTTGCGAACAATCCCAAAGAAGCTGCAAATAAGGCAAGGTTTGAAGCACTCCATGACGCCAACTACAACGGTACTATTTATGATGACTCCCATATCAAGGAGTTTATCTATAGCGCTGGTGCTGGCCTGAAGATCGCCATGAACCAGAACTTCATCGTCTCTGCAGAATTTGCAAAGTGCTTCACCCCTGGCCTTGACGCTGGCCTCTGGATCGGTATCGGCATTAACTATCAGTTCTAAACTATGAAAAGGTTTTTCAATGCTTTGGCCATCGGCCTGATGGCCCTCTCCCTCAGCGGCTGCCTTGCCGGTAAGTTCATGGCTCATTATGCCCTTACTCCCACCCCTCACGGTGTGGATGATATTGAACGCACGCGCCATAAGGCCGATTCCCTCCTTCCCGGCTCCACCGCCTGGTACGATGGCTACAAGGCCCAGGGCATCCTCAAGGACGAATGGATTACCAGCGATGACGGCTACAAGCTTCACGCCTGCTACATCCCCGCAAAGGACCCTGCAAATGCACAGGGTACCGCAATCGTTGTCCACGGTTACGGTGACAACCACTTTGTATTCCTCTATCTTGTACGCATGTACAGGGATACATTCAACTACAACGTCCTGTTCCCGGATCTCCAGTACCATGGTTATTCAGAAGGTGATGAGATCCAGATGGGCTGGAAGGACCGCCTTGACGTGATGAAGTGGATTGAGGTTGCACATGAGAAGTTTGATGATGATTTCATGGTGCTCCACGGCGTATCCATGGGTGCCGCTACTGTAATGTTTACCAGCGGTGAGGACCTTCCGGATTACGTGAAGTGCTTTGTAGAGGACTGCGGCTACTGCTCCGTCACAGAACAGTTTGAGAAGAATCTTGACGATATGTCCAAACTCCTTCCCAACGCCATCATCACCAGCGCCGGCATCGTTTCCGGCAAGGAATTCGGATGGAAGTTCAAGGAGGCCGATTGCCGCAAGGCCCTTGCGAAGTGCGAGCGCCCCATGTTCTTCATCCACGGAGACGCCGACGACTTTGTGCCGTTCAGCCACCTCTGGGAGAACTACAACGCCAAGAAGACCGGTTACAAGGACTACTGGGTGGCACCGGGTGCGGTTCATGCCAATTCCTATGCAAAATACCCTGAGGTCTATACCCAGAAGGTTGAAAACTTCCTCAAGACCGTCAAGAACATGATTGCCGTGGGCAATTATCCCCTTGGCGCTCCCAGCGGATACATCGTTAACAAATAATGAGTAAGAAATACGTTCTTGCCCTTGACCAGGGAACCAGTTCCTCCAGGGCCATCGTCTTTGACCACAACGGTAACATTTGCTCCAGCGCACAGCAGGAGTTCACCCAGCATTTTCCCAAACCGGGCTGGGTGGAGCATGACCCCATGGAAATATGGTCCTCCGAGGCTGCAGTAATTGCCCAGGCCATCTCCAAGATAGGAATCAATGGCCTGGACATTGCCGGTATCGGCATAACCAATCAGAGGGAAACCACCATTGTGTGGGACGCAGAGACCGGTCTTCCCGTGTACAATGCAATTGTATGGCAGGACCGCCGCACGTCGGAGTTCTGTGATTCTCTCAAGGCACAGGGCCTTGTGGAGAAGATCCGCCGTAAGACCGGCCTTATCATTGACGCCTATTTCTCAGGGACCAAGATCAAGTGGATACTTGACAACGTCCCCGGTGCACGTGAGAAGGCCAGCGCGGGCAAACTCCGTTTCGGCACCGTTGATTCCTGGCTGGTTTGGCAGCTCACAAGGGGAGAGGTGCACATCACGGATGTGTCCAACGCTTCCCGTACCATGCTGTTCAACATCAACACCCTGGAATGGGATCCTGAACTTCTGGACCTCCTGGACGTTCCGCTCTCCATGATGCCAAAGGTGTGCTCCTCGTCAGAGATATACGGTTACACCAAAACCACCATCTTTGCCCACGAGGTTCCCATCTCTGGTATTGCAGGTGACCAGCAGGCGGCCCTTTTTGGCCAGATGTGCACGGCTCCAGGTTCGGTCAAGAACACCTACGGCACCGGCTGCTTCCTCCTCATGAACACAGGCAAGGAGCCCATTCTTTCCATGAACAACCTCCTCACAACGGTTGCATGGAAGATAGGGGACACCGTGAACTATGCCCTTGAAGGTTCCATCTTCGTGGGAGGTTCCGTTGTCCAGTGGCTGCGTGACGGGCTTGGCGTTATCAAGAGTTCCTCTGAGGTGGAGGCCCTTGCGGCTTCCGTTCCGGATAACGGCGGTGTTTACTTTGTACCTGCCCTTACGGGTATGGGCGCCCCTTACTGGGACCAGTACGCACACGGAGTTATCTGCGGCATCACCCGCGGCACTACTGCGGCTCACATTGCCCGTGCAGCCCTTGAGGGAATCGCCTTCCAGACCATGGATATCGTCCGTGCCATGGAGCGTGACGCCGGCGTGAAACTCGCAGAGCTGAAGGTTGACGGCGGTGCATCGGCCAATAACCTCATGATGCAGTTCCAGGCCGATATCCTGGAAACCACCGTTGTCCGTCCCCGCGTTGTGGAGACAACCGCTATGGGAGCAGCATATCTTGCAGGCCTTGCGGTGGGCTTCTGGAGCTCCCTGGATGAGATCAAGCAGCAGTGGCAGGCCGACCGAACATTCACGCCTACCGCCGCTGACATGACCGCCGCACGCAAAGGCTGGGCCGATGCAATTTCAAGAACTGTCAGTAAACAATAACTATGAATCCCGCATTTATATTTGAATTTATCGGCACTCTGGTGCTTGTGCTGCTTGGCGACGGCGTATGCGCAGCGTGTTCTCTCAATAAGAGTAAGGCAAAAGGTGCCGGCTGGGTGGTAATCACCCTTGGCTGGGGCCTTGCCGTCATGATGGGCGTGCTCATTGCAGGTCCGTCTTCCGGTGCTCACCTTAACCCTGCAGTAACCCTTGGACTTGCCATTGCCGGCAAGTTTGGCTGGGACCTTGTGCTTGGATATATAGTTGCCCAGATGCTGGGCGGCTTTGTCGGCGCAGTGCTTGTGTGGCTCTTCTACAAGGACCACTACAAGGCAACTGCTTCAGAGCCTGATACAATGCTTGGCACATTCTGCACCATGCCTGCCATTGCAAATCCCTGGAGGAACTTCCTCTCCGAGGTAATTGCAACCTGCGTCCTGGTGTTTGTAATCCTGGCCCTTGGCACTCAGGGCAATGCCTTCCAGGTGGGTCCTGTGAGCGCTTCTACCGGCGCTATCGGCTCATGGCCCGTGACCTGCCTCATTATGTCCATAGGTATGTCCCTTGGCGCTACCACAGGTTATGCCCTGAACCCCGCCCGTGACCTCAGCCCCCGCTGCGCTCACGCAGTCCTTCCTATTGAAGGAAAGGGTTCCAGTGGCTGGTGGTACAGCTGGGTTCCCGTATGCGGCCCTATGGCCGGCGCCGCCCTGGCTGCAGGCCTCTTCCTCCTGGTCTTCTAATTATTTATATAAAAAAGAAGAGCGCTGCTTAACCGCGGCGCTCTTCTTTTAGTGTCAGGCCCATAAATAGCATGGAGAGGATGCAGGCGGCGATGAGCAGCACAAACGTGGAGTTCCAGCCCATGGACTGAGCTACAAGGCCAAGGATCCAGTTGGCAAGGAGGAAGGTGCCAAAGAAGTAGCCGAAGAAGCCCGTAAGGCCCGCTGCGGTGCCTGCAGCGTTCTTTGGAGCCAGATCCAGTGCCTGTACGCCGATGAGCATTACGGGGCCGTAGATGAAGAATCCAATGCCGATAAGGCAGATCATCACCACGGTGATGTTGTCCATGAATTGCCAGTAGAGCACCACGAACACCAGCACAAGCGCCATGAAGATGATGGTGGGAAGGGCGCGGCGGCCATGGAAGACTTTGTCGGACAGCCATCCGCAGATGATGGTCCCGGGAATGGCGGCAAATTCATAGGCGGAGTATGCCCAGCCCATTGACTTGATGTCTATGCCCTTTTCAGTGAGGAGGGTGGGGGCCCAGTCCAGACAGCCGTAGCGGACCATATACACAAAGGCATTTGCCAGCGCTATGAACCACAGGAACTTGTTGTTAAGGACGTACTTGAAGAAGATATCTTTGGCCGATAAAGTCTCTTCATGCTTCTCAGAGTAGTTCTTGGGGTAGTCGTTGCGCCAGGCCTCCACGGACTGAAGGCCGCAGGACTGAGGCGTATCACGCAGAAGCAGGAAGGCAAGAACGGCTATCAGAAGAGCAACCGCTGCAGGGAAAGCAAATGTGCCGATAAGGAAGTAAAGCTCCGTATGAGCGCCGTAGAACCAGCTTCCGAACCAGATGGCGCCGTATGTGGCCATAAGGCCTACAAGGCCGCCGCCAACGTTATGGGCGCAGTTCCAGATACTCATCATTGTACCTCGTTCTCCAGGAGAGAACCAGTGAGTCATGATTCGGCCGCATGGGGGCCAGCCCATACCGTTGAACCAGCCTACGCAGGCGTTAAGGATACCCATCACCACAATGGCCAGAGCCTTGTTATCGGCCCCTAAATACTTGATGGGAACTATCATGAAGGCCATCGAGAGGGCGCTGAGGATAAGTCCCAATGGGAGGAATATGCGGGCGTTTGAGCGGTCAGAGACGCTTCCCATCAGGAACTTTGAAAGGGCGTATGCGGCAGCGTTGATACCAAGCACAAAGCCAAGTTCCGCCTTCTGGAACCCAAGGGGTGCCATAAACGGAATGGCAAGGGAAAGGTTCTTTCGCACCAGATAGAAACCGGCGTATCCGATGAACGCTCCCAGGAACACCTGCCACCGCAGGCGTTTGTATTTTGAATCGGCCTCAGGGCCCGTCTGGGCGGGGAGGTAAGCGGGTTGACGAAGGAAACTGAGCATTATCTTACTACTTCAATCAGACGGTCAGGATAATTGGAAATGATGGCCTCCACGCCGCATTTTACCATACGGCGCATCTCGGCCTTGCTGTCTACGGTCCAGGGCACTACACCAATGCCGTGCTCATGGCACCAGGCCACGTTTTTCTTTGTTACAACGTGAGATTCGGGGCTCCACCACTGGGGCTGGAAGTCCAGGTTCTCAAGCAACTTTTCTATGTTTCCGCCGTCAAAGGGTTCCGTGAGGTATGAAAGGGTTACCTCAGGCCATTTCTCATGGATGTAATTGAGCGCACGGGTGTCAAAGCTCTGGACAATCAGCCTGTCTCCAAGGTTCTTTGAAAGGAGGAGGGGAATGCATACGTCGCAGAAAGTCTTGTAATCGGGCCACAGTGTTCCCTCGCCTTCATCATCCACTGACTTAATCTCAATGTTATAGTTCACGGGCTGCTTTGCATAGCTTTCAGTGAAATCTATAAGCTCCGATGCCAGGGGCTTTGCCACGGCAACCTTTACCTGATCCGGCCAGCGGTCTACGTGCCTGAGGCCTACATCGTACTTTGCAATGCTGTCATAGGGCATTGTGAAGAGGTATTCCTTGGGCTCACCCTTTTTCACAAGGGAGCCGTCCGGGCGCGTTGAGTAGCGCTCATGGAAGTAAGGATCGTGGGAAACCACCACCTGGAGGTCCGACGACAGATGCAGGTCAAATTCCAGCGTATTCACGTCCATGTCCAGGGCATTTTTCATGGCGGGGATGGTGTTCTCCGGATACAGTCCGGCGCCTCCGCGGTGGGCCTGTACGTCAATGGGACCATGAGGGGCCGATGTGCCGCATGATACTGCAGCCACAATCACAAAGGGAAGAAGAAGTTTTTTCATATTATTCAAGAGCTTCTGCTAAAATTGATATTGGATTCATTACGGTGTAGCCGGTGCTCATCTCGATCTGCCATTTGCAGGTTTCGCAGTCGCAGGCCACAACGTCAGGGTTAACGTTCTTGATCTGGTCAAAGAGGGCGGCGCCTATTGCCTGGGAGGCCTCGTAGTTCTCCTTCTTGAAGCCGTAGGTGCCGGCAATGCCGCAGCAGGCCGATTCAAGGAGCGTGAACTCCACGCCGGGAATCATCCTGAGGAGTTTCTCAGTGAAAACGCCCCACCCAAGCTTTTCCATATGGCAGGGGACGTGATAGGCTACCTTCTTGTGGTAATCGGGCTTGAACTTAAGCGTAGCGCCCTTTTCCAGTTTTTCAAAGATGAAGCGGACGGCCATCTGGACGGCATCCCTTACCTCCGAGTTGTCCACTCCAAGGAGGTTAGGATATTCATCACGGATGGTGAGCGTGCAGGTTGAAGAGGTTGTTACAACCTTTAGCCCGCCTTCTACAACGGCCTTCTTAAGCACCTCCACATTGTGGTTTGCCTGTTTTGCAGCCTGCTTTGAGAGCCCGTTTGTAATAAGGGCTATACCGCAGCACTTTTCCTTGTCAAGAAGCTGTACGCCAACGCCAAGGGCATTGAGAACCTTCACAAGGTCCTTTCCCAACTGGGGATAGTTGTAATTCACAAAGCAGCCGTGGAAATATGCCACCTGCTCAGGGAAAGCGGCCTGCTCCTTGCGGCGGCGCTTAAGCCAGCCCTCGAAGCTACGGGCGCTGTACTTGGGGAAAGTGCGGTGACGGTCAATTGCAAGAGTCCAGTCAAGTGCCTGCTTTGTGACTCCAAGGCTGGTGACGCCGTTAACGATTGGAGCGAAAGGACGCGCCACGGTGCCCATGAAGTCTGTGTTTGCCAGAATCACGTCACGTAGTTTCGGAGGCTGTTTCTCATACTTTATGCGTGCGCTCTGGATAAGATCGGCCACATCCACCCCCGACGGGCAGGCTACCTCGCAGCGTTTGCAATTGAGGCAGTACTTGAGGGCGTAATTGAAGAAGTAGGGGTCCTTTAGGCGCAGGCGCTCTCCGTCAGGCCCGGCCTGCTTGGGACCGGGGTAGAGGGGATTCACCTGCAGCACCGGGCAGTATGCCGTGCACACCGTGCACTTCATGCATTCCTCAAAATTGTGGGAACTGGAAGTATATTCCTGAAGTTTTGCCATGTCTATTTCAAGATTTGATCTACGGCTGCGAAAGCGCTGTTGATGGCCATTCCGGCGGCCGATCCGAATTCCGGACGGGTGGCGCCAAGGACGGAGCCTATTGCAAAGAGATTCTGAAGGGGAGCACCCTCACGGAAACCGTGAAGATTATCATCTGTTTTTACTCCGTAACCCATATAGGGCTGGTCTCCGGCAAAGGATGGATTGTACCAGTCGTTGCGGTCCGGGGCGCTTTCCACATCCAGGCCGAACACGGGTTCTGACACCTCAAAAGGATTAGTCCTGAGGCCCTTGGAGAAGTATCCGCCAGTTGCCAGGATAAACCATTTGCCCTCAATGTAATGGGAGTCCAGATTGCGTGTGACTATGCTGTGGACAACGCCCTGATGGATGTGGGCCTCAAGGGCCTCATCACCTGCCAGGAAAGTGCCTCCAAGCACCTCAAAACGGCGTTTGAGGAGCATCTGGGTGCGAATTCCAGGGACGGACGGAGGCATGGTTCCGGCAAATACCACCTGTGCGGGAATGCCCTGGCGGATGCGGCTTGGAACGGAAGGGTCCAGAAGGCCGAAGACCTGCGGCAGGACCACTGTGTCTTCATCCTTCAGGAGCACGCGAACCTCCTGAACCACTTTCTCCCACACGCGGTCCATCTTGCGGGCAATCTGGACAGAGCGCATCTCTGAGGGAGAGAGCTGTAGCTGCTCCAACTCCGGCAGTGATATAAAGCGTATGCGGCATTCCATACCCTCCTTTTCAAGGCCATCGGCAAGGAAGGAGGAGAAGAAGTCGTGATAGCCGAGGAAATTGACTACAAGGGCTTTGCGGCCGATTTTGGGGCCGTCAAAAAGACTTATGTCTTCAAGTGACAGGGCGCTTGGGCGGAAGGTGCCAAGGGGCATAAGGCGCACGCCGTCCTTGTAATGGACGTGGATTCCGGCTTCCTGGAAAAGGGTGGAAAGCCTGGCATCAGGTGACTTGAGGCTCTCAAACGATCCGGAGAAAAAGTGCAGGGCGTTCTGGCCGCCCGATATAATGGCCGTAGAAAGACCGGCTTTCTGAAGGCTTATGCCCGCCACCATTCCGGCAAGGCCGCCACCAACTATAACGACGTCAAATTTCATAGGCCAAGAACGTGTTTATAAACCCACTGAGTGTATTCCGCTTCACGGAGAGTGTCTCCCCAGCCGATGGGAAAGTTACCCTTCCAGCGCTCCTGGAGGAAATCGGCCAGGTCTTTTCTCTCCCTTTCTATGCAGCCGTGGGCCTTGGCAAGAAGGCCTGCTGCACGGCAGGCGCAGAACTCTCCCTGGCAGGTGCCCATGCCCACACGCGTGCGCCTGCGCAAATCAGTAAGGGTACTTACCTCAAGGCGGTCGATGGCGGCGTTAATCTCACCCACGGACACTTCCTCGCATTCACAGATGAGGGCGTCGTCGCGGCGGTCTCCGGTACGGAGGCGGGAGGCCCTTGTACCCATCCTGGAAGCCGCCGCCTTTTGGGCCGATGAAGGAGTTTCCCATATCTTCTGGGCCACCTCCTCATAAGATTTTTCCTCACTTCCGGGAAGGGGAGTGGTGGCTGTTTCACAGGGTTTGTCAACTCCAAGTTTCTGGCATACGGCATTAGTTGCAATCTCTGCCATAAGCCTATAGGTCATGAGTTTACCACCTGTGATTGTGATAAATCCTTTAAGTCCGTCACGGACCTCGTGGTCCAGGCACACTATGCCGCGGGAGATGTTGCGGCCGGTAGGGTCGTCATCGGCCGAAACAAGCGGTCTAACTCCCGCATAGGCGCGGAGGATTCTGGTGGAAGAAAGTGACGGCGCAAGTTTGGCTCCTTCAGTAATTAGGAGGGTCACTTCGTCAGGCGTTACGGCCACGTGGTCGCATTCCTCGAACGGGATGCGGGTGCTGGTGGTTCCAATCACGCAGACGGTGTCTCCGGGCACAAGAATATCGGCATTTGAAGGCTTTCTGCAGCGGTTTATGACCATATTGTTCACCCTGTGGGCAAAGATGAGGAGGGCGCCCTTTGCGGGGTACATTCCAACATTTACGCCGGCAAGGGAAGCTATGCTGTGGCCCCAGATTCCGCAGGCGTTCACGGTGACGGGGGCGTAATAATCGGCCTCTTCTCCTGCGATATTGCGTGTATGTACGCCGATTATGGTGTCTCCCTCACGGATAAAGCCTGTGACCTCTGTCTGGAGGCGCACCTGACCGCCGTGGAGCTTGGCGTCCAGCATGTTTGCGGCGCAGAGGCGGAAGGGATCCACACTGCCGTCGGGGACGCGCACCGCACCGATGAGGGCGGGATTCACGGAAGGCTCCAGCCTCCTGGCAAGGTCAGGGTCAATTATCTCTGCATTGATTCCCGCGTTCTGGCATGCCTGGACAAAGGTTTGCTGGTATGCGAGGTCGTCTTCCGGGAGGGTGATGAAAAGGCCGTCTGTCTCATCTATGCAGTGGGCTGCGATGCGCCTCAGGATCATATTCTCCTCAATGCATTCCCGGGCCGATTCCGAGTCATTCACGGCATACCGTGCACCGCTGTGAAGGAGGCCGTGATTGCGCCCGGTGGCGCCGGTAGCGATGTCTGAACGCTCGATAAGCAGGGTTCTGAGGCCTCTCATTGCGCAGTCTCTCTGCGTTCCGGCCCCTGTTATGCCACCGCCTATGATAATTACGTCAAATTCGTTTGGCTTCATAGTTCGCGTGTTACTATCACGCAAATTTAATCAATTTCCCTCACCCCTGCAACCCCCATCTGGCGTTTTCCCCCGTTGGTGTGGCGTAACTATCAGACTGCCAGCCTTTTACAGAATGTTTTACCATTACCGGTTTTGGTAAAACAATTTGCAATTCACTAATAATCAGGCACTTACGTTCTGCCATCCCGCGGCCGCGCCTGCATACGGGCACACATATGACGAATGGGTGAGTTTTGGGAGCAAAGGTATACTTTTAAGGGATGAACGGGATAGAAACAATACTTTGTATTGAGTAACTTTGTAAACCATAATTATGTAACAACCAAAACAGAACCAAATGAGAGACTGTTTGAGAAGGAAATGTGGCTTCTATGCTACTGTGATGGCATTCTTGATGCTTCTACCGTTGTATTCCTGCGTAAGACCGGAAACACCCGAAGAAGAAATGCCAAAGATTCAATCTTCAAGAGACTATATTACTTTTGCCGGCAATGGCGGTGACAGAACCATTGAAATCACCGCAAACGGCGCATGGACTGTCCAGGTGTCGGAAAAGTGGATAACTATATCCCCGGAAAGTGCGGCCGGCAATAAGACGGTCACAATGAAGGTGGATCCCAACACCACAGACCAGGAGCGTACCGGCACGGTAGTCTTTATCCTCACCGCTTATCCGGACGTAAAGGCCACAATTGACATAAAACAATCGGCCAAAGGAGAAGGAGGGTCGGATGAACCGGAAGAACCCGGTGAGGTAATTCCAAGGGAAAACTTCTCCGTTGAATCCAGCTGGGGCATCACGGGCTCCATTATGAGTCTTAACTGGGGCAACTCAGGCGCAACTGACATTCCAATGAAGGAAGATGTTGGCGGCAGCGGCTGGCTTGCAGCATTTGACGTGGTGGTGGCCGCAGAAGGGGAGCAGTTCAAGTTCCGCCAGGACAACAGCTGGGCCGTGAACCTTGGTACTGGCGCCGGTCAGCCTTCCATAGACCGCAGGTATTATGTGGCCGATGACGGTATGGACAACAACTTCGCACTTCCTGTAGGCACATATGACATATATCTGCATCCTCAGTTTATGATGATGTATGTGGAGAATGCCGGAGATGAATTCGCCCACGGAGACGCCCAGGCAGAAAGCCACGAGGACGAGAACGTCCGTATCTACGTCCTCAACAACTCCACTTGGACAAAACCCTATATGTATGCGTACGTAGGTTCAGGCGAAATGCAGCCCTACGGCCAGTGGCCCGGCACCTACTCTGCCGGCACCAAGGAATTTAACGGCTACACCTGGACATACTGGGAGGCTTCCGGTTTCAGTGGCGTGGGTTCAATCAACCTCATCCTGAACAATAACGGCAAGGATCAATATCCCGCTAAAGATGAAAAGGATCCCCTCTGGAGCAACCTTACCATCCATAACAACCTCTTCTATGTGTGGGACGGCAATAAGTTGACCCAGGTTGATGATCCTTCGAAGCCCGGCGTGGAAGGCAAGGGTATTACCCCGGATTTTGTAAAGTTCGGCACCAGTTCCTGGACCATAATCGGCATAATTGAAGGTTCCAGTTGGGATATGGACCTTGCAATGGATACGGAAGGCTACTGGGAAGTTGCAAAGGATGTCACCGTTGCGTCAGGGGATATGTTCAAGTTCCGCCAGAACCGCAGCTGGGGCAATAACTACGGCTACGGAGACAATATGGGAGATAATGCCCGCGAGGCAACTCCCGGCGCCAAGCTTGATATGCAGCCCGGCGGCGCAAACATCTCTGTGGCACCCGGCAGCTATGACATCTACCTTGCAGCAGAGAACAAGATCTGCTACATTCTCCCTGCAGGATCGGCCTGGACCCATGAGGCCGAGGGCAAGCCGGAATACTCTGGTTCAGGAGATTATGACCCCAACCTGGCCCCTGCAAATAAGCTTTCCGGTATAACTTATCAGGTGAACGTCTTCTCCTTCAAGGATTCCAACGGAGACGGCTATGGAGACCTCAAGGGCCTTACCCATAGCCTGGATTACTTTGACAAGCTGGGTGTAACCGGCCTGTGGCTCTCACCGCTTCAGCCCGCACAGTCCTACCACGGATACGATGTCAAGGATTACTTCTCCCTGAACAAGAAATACGGTACGGAGGAAGACTTCCAGGAGCTCATCCAGGAGGCCCACAAGCACAATATCCGTATCTATATGGACTACGTGATCAACCACGCCGGAGACGACAGCGAATGGTTTAATGACATTAAAAAGAAGGGCCCGGAGAGCGATTACTGGGATTATTTCTCCCTGTCAAAGAATCCTGAGGCCGATGTTGCCGCCGGCAAGATCGCCCAGACACAGTACTACGAATCCGGCAAGTGGTTCCCCGTGCTAATCGGCGGAGAAGGTAAATATCGCTTTAAGATTGATCTCGATTGGACCAATTCCAGCGCCCCTACTATGACAGTGACGGAAACCACCGCAAGTGTTACGCCCACAGTCACTTCCGGTACCAATCCGGAACGCTACCTCCAGTGGGGTACATCAACTACCCGCTTCCAGGACAACGGAACCAACAAGTACACCCTGGTGCTTGACTTCCAGAGTAGCTGGGGATGCCTTGTGCGTACCAACAAGGGAGACGAGTGGCCGCTTGGCAGCAAGTGGGGATTCAACTCAATGGGAGACCAGATTAAGCTTGGCGTCCCTCACGTCCTCTACAACTCCACGGAAAACAACGACATCATCAAAAACATTGTGATGCCAGGCGGAGACATGTACTACTATTACACGGAGTTCGGCACCGGAATGTTTGTGGACTTCAACTATGGACCGGCCGATAACTGCCAGAACTCCAATGCCTTCAAGGCTATCATCCAGAGCGCCAAGAAGTGGCTGGAAATGGGTGTGGACGGCTTCCGCCTGGATGCTGTGAAGCACATCTATCAGAATGAGACCGGTCCTGAAAACAAGACCTTCTGGAAGAAGTTCTACAGCGCCTGCAATGAGATTTACAAGGGCTCCGTTGCTACCATGGCGCGCCAGGATCTTACAGGTTGGGCCGATGAAAACATCTTCATGGTAGGCGAGGTCCTCTCCGGAGATGGAGACTGCACCCCGTTCTACGAGGGCCTGCCCGCCCTGTTCGAGTTCCAGTTCTGGTGGGATCTCCGCGAATGCCTGAACGCAGAAACAATCTATCGCGCCGGCTACGGCCAGAATTTCCCTGGCTCCCTCAGGTACCGCTGGGACAATCACAAGGGCGTAAGGGCCGATGCAATCTCAACGCCCAAGCTGGCCAATCACGACGAAGACCGTACGGCTTCCACCCTTGGCAACTATAAGCCCAAGGTCCGTCTGGCTGCGTGCGTTCTGCTTACATCGGCCGGTCGCCCCTATATCTATCAGGGTGAAGAGCTGGGCTACTGGGGCACCAAGCAGTTTGGTGACGAGTATGTACGTACGCCCATCCTCTGGACTCCACAGAAGTCAAGTGCGGCTTCAAAGGGCGTTTCCAACAAGGTTGACTGGACAATGCTTACCCCTGCAATCAGCGTGGAAAGCCAAGCGGCCGATGATGCGTCCCTCCTCAACCTCTACCGCCACTTTGCTTACGCCAGAAGCGTTAATCCCGCCCTGGCAGACGGCTGGCCGGAACCCGATGATGCAACCACAGGTGGTTACGACGGTCGTATCGCCGGCTGGTATATGCATCAGAACGGCGGAGACAAGGTAGTGCTGGTGCTCCACAACCTCTCCAGCTACACCATAACCGTAGACCGCAGCGCCCACGGCAATGACCTTAGCCACATTCTGGTTTCCTCCGGCAAGGTGACCGTGAGCGGCTACAATGTCACTATGCCCGGTTACAGCTCCGTAGTATTTGCATTGAACTAAACAAATTCAATATATCACTAAAACTCAAATCGTTATGAGAAAAACACTATTAATTGTTTTGGCAGCTGCCGCAACACTTGTGGCTTGCCAGAAGCAGGCGGCCCCTACAATGGATCAGGGACCGCGTGAGGTATCGTTCTCAATGAACAACCTTAACGTTTACGAATTCAAGTCAGTCGCAATCGGTGAAGAGAATTGTGACAACGTGGCAATCTATGCCTCAGACCTTGGTGCAAATCACGTGGAGTACGCTGTTGGCCAGAGCAACACCCTTACTCCTGTAAGCACCACTATTTATTGGGGTCTGGGTCAGACGGCCAGCACAACGTTCTGCGCACGTTATCCTTACGTTGCGGCAAACGCTTCCGGTGAATATGATATTCCCGCAGACCAGACAAATGAAGACGCATTCACCTATCAGAACAATATTGTGACTGCCGTGGCTACAGCTTCTCCCAGCACAGTTGGCGGTGTAGTTTTCAACTTCAAACACCCCTTCGCCAAGGTTGTTATCAATGTCACAAACCAGTTGGGTGGAGACGGCATCGCTTCCGTGAAACTCACCGGTATGAAGTGCAAGGCTTCAACATTCAACGTGGCTGAAGAAAGCCCTGTTACAGCCCTTTCTGCCGAAGCAGAAGACACAAAGGATATGTTGGCATACAACTCGGCAGAAGGTGTCTATCAGCTCATTGTTATGCCTCAGGCTGCCCAGCCCAACATTGTGGTTACAACCACCCTTGGCTCCGTTTACACATTCAGCCTTACTGCCAGTTATACATTCACTGCCGGTAAGGTAGCCACAGCGGCTGTTACTCTTGCTCCCATCGGAGGATCAGGCGGCGGTGGAGACCTTCAGTCCGTCTCTATGTCCTATTCAACCACTGATTGGGGAAATGCTGCTTCAAATCCTGTGAACAGCAGCACATCTCAGACTCTGGGCAACTACTGGCACGTAGTGGGCTGCGTCTATGATGACGACCACAAGAGCCTTGGCTCATATCCCGCCTGGAATTATGACTATCCTATGGCCCTTCTGCAAAACGGCAGCTGGACTATCGACATCAACTATGATGAGGCTATGTCTGATACCGGCAAGGGCCTTAAACTCCGTCGTTTCACCAATGGCGTTACCGGAGATGACAGGTGGGCTACCCAGTTTGGCTTCCAGACATCAACTGCTGACGACTGGACTCTTACTAGCGAGGACACTTATCAGAATCTGTCTTCTGAACAGTCCAGCAAGAATATCCGTCTTGCATCCAAGGGTCAGTGGCGTCTTGTCCTGACTGATGATGATCTTACTGCAACCCGTCTTGGAGATGTAACATCAGCAACAACTGAATAATTATGAAAAAAATATCAATAATACTTGTAGCGGCTCTGGCTCTTGCAGCCTGCGCCAAGCAGGAAACAGTTCGCACGGCACGGCCCGGTGAGGTGAGGTTTACCACCAACATCCAGACCTATACCGTTAAGGCTACTGACACCGCTTTTGATAACGGTGACAAGGTTGGTATCTTTGCCGGTACCCCCATCAGTAAGACAAACGTTCAGGCTACCGTTTCCGGCACCAGCCTTATCCCTTCAACTCCTATCAAATGGAAGGAAGGCGACAACGGCGTAGTAGACTTCTTTGCATATTATCCTTATGCCGATAATGTAGCACAATCCTATAATTTTGCAGTCCAGGCCGACCAGAGCACCGGTTACGCAAAGAGTGACCTTATGCTGGCTGCCAAATCAACTGCCCCTACAGAGAATGCCGTGGAGCTTGCTTTCAAGCACGCCCTTTCAAAGGTTGTATTCAAGGTCACCAACACCGTAGAGAACACTACGGTCAATTCCGTAGCATTTGAAGGTGTGGCCCTTGGCGCTACCATCGATCTCAAGACAGCCGCCATTTCCGGCCTGGATAACTCTATGGCAAACATCAAGGCTGCCAAGGACGGAAATGACTACAAGCTCATTCTTGTGCCTCAGACTGCCAGTCCCAAGGTGCGCGTGAGCCTTTCCAACGGCAAGGCATACGTATTCGCACTTGCATCGGCCTTTGAATTCAAGGCTGGCAAGAAGGCTACTGCAAACCTTACCGTTGCTCCTGAAGCAGAGGAAGGTCAGGTTGAATTCAGCTTCACCGTATCTGACTGGGAGGTTGACGACGAAGCCCTTGTATTTGGTGATCCCGAGATTGAGGATGCTCCCGTAGATCCGGAGAACTCCTGGATTGTAATCGGTAAACTTAACGGAAACACCTGGGATAATCCCGCAGTTATCAATATGATAGAAGATGAGTATCATAACTGGAGCGCAGACATCACATACGCTGCCGGCGATGAATTCAAGCTCAAATGCGGTGATACCTGGGTAGGTATGAAACCCGATTGGGGTGATACATATGGATTAGGTGATTTTGGTGATAATAGCAATTATCTATCTGATGATCCCAGTGCTAAGAACATTGTCCTTGCTGCCGCTGGCGAGTATCACCTCTTCTTTGCTCCTGATACCAAGTGGTTTGTAGTAACTGCCAACGGTGGCGGTGAAGATCCCCAGCCCGCAGAAACCGGCAAACTTACTGTAAACGTCTATGATGGCGCAGGTTGGGAAAGCCTTAACCTTCATATGTGGCTTGAGGCAGGAGTAGACTCCCAGAGCCTTACTGAATGGCCCGGTGCTGCTCCTGCAGCAACTGACGTTGTTGTAAATGAGGTGACCTATAAGTCATTCGTGTTTGATGCCGCTCCGCTTAACAAGGATAACCTCTATTATATCCTTAACTCAAACGGTAGCGATGACAAGAAGACCTTGAACCTCAAGTTCCCTGTAACCCTTACGGCAGCACAGACCACAGTCTATCTGGAGCTGAAGTCCGACAAGAGCGTAGCAGTGATTGAGAATCCTGCCACATTCACTCCCACCGTCGCTCCGGAACCTCAAGGAGATGTATGGGCAGTGATAGGTCTTGCAAATGACTGGAACACAGAGCACGCTATGACTCAGGATACTGAGGATGCAAATCTCTGGACCATTAATGTAACCCTTGGTGCAGAAGATGCCGAGAAAGTCGGCTTCAAGTTCAAACTCAAGGGTCAGGGCTGGGATACACAGTTTGGCGCTCCCGACGCTCCCAACAATGAGTTTGAGATCACTGAGGCCAATCAGAAGATTGATCTTGTGCCCAATAACCAAGCCTCGGCCAATATCATTATCAAGCCCTTTGCCCACCAGTATGAGTTCAAACTCTATGTAGACGGGGACAAGAAGGGTGAACTTTATGTAACCCAAAAATAGTTAGGTTATTCACCCATTATGAGAAAATACATTGTAATACTCACAATAGGTATTCTCGCCTTGGGTGTATGCTCTTGCCGAAGGGGCAAGGAGAACCCGGAGGAGGTGAAGTATAATATGAGGGAGGATGTGGTGTTTACCGCATCGGCCTCAGGCTATCTCACCAAAGCCTCCGACTCTGCCCTTGAAGACGGTGACGCCATTGGCATCTTTGCCCTGGAACCCATCAACGCTTACAATGTGAAGGGTACGGTGACAGGTAGCAAGGTGTCTACGGATTATCGTGTGAAATGGGAACTGAACCAGACAAAGCCAACGCGTTTTGCCGCATACCTGCCTTATAATGCAAATCTGGGAGCCATAGATTACTCCTTCAGCGTTCAGACCGATCAGAGCACCTACGCGGCGTATCAGGCCTCTGACCTTCGCTACGCCGTTGTGGATGCCAGGCCTGGTAATGCTGTGGACCTCAAATTCCAGCACGCGCTGAGTAAGCTTGTGGTGGTTATGGAGGTTCCGGACATTGAGGTGCAATCAGTGGTTGCCGAAGATGTGGTGACGGGCCTGAGACTGAACCTTGTAGACGGTAATGTAGAGCCCGAGGCCCTCCTGAAAGGTCAGGTTACTTTTGGCAAAGCCGTTGAGGCAAACGGTGGCACTGGCTACACGGCCATTATGGTGCCCCAGAATGGTTCAATCGGCCTTAAAGTCACTCTGAAAGAAGGCCTGGTCATTGATGCTAAACCTGAAACTGCCACTTCCCTTGAACCGGGAATTGCGTATAAGGCTACTGTTGGACTTACCGGTACCTTCATTCTCAGTGTAACAGACTGGGCCGATGACGGCGAAATACCTATTAAATAAACGGTACTGAATATGAAAGCAAGAATTATAGCAATATTGATTGCGGCTCTCATATCCGTTGGAACCCTGGGGGCCCAGAACCGCTGGGCCCTCAAGACCAACGTTCTTCACGACGCAACAATGTCCGTGAACCTGGCCGTAGAATGGGGATTTGCCCCGCATTGGAGTGCAGAAGTAAGCGGTAGCGTCAACTGGTGGCAGCCCGCTGAAATGAGCCTTCAACACGTTCTTGTTCAGCCGGAACTCCGTTACTGGTTCTGTGACCGTTTCAGCGGATGGTTCGTAGACGCGCACGCCATTGGAGGTTATACTCCAAGTGTCGGCGGTTTCTGGGACTTCAGCCAGTACTATGAAAAGTTCCCCAATCTCAAGACTTTCTACCTCCAGAATGCCAAAATGCTTGGCGGAGGCGTGGGCTTCGGCTACGACTTCATCATCTCCCGGCACTGGAACCTGGAGCTTGAGATGGGACTTGGCTATATGTTCGTAAAGGGAGATGAGTACTCCGACGGGGTACGCATCCTCCAGGGTTCCAAGTTTGACTATGTCGGCCCCACAAGGCTTGCAGTCACGTTCTCTTATCTGTTCTAGGCTATGAAAAAGACAATTATCACAATTTGCCTCGCGCTGCTTGGCGGCGCTTTGGCCTTTGGACAGGAGTATTCCAACGACGTGGCTGTATCCAACGTGGAGTTTGTCCTTGACGGAACAGACCTGCTGGGCCAGATGGATCTGGATTTCTCATACATAGATCCTTCTGCAACTGAGCAGCGTAATTATACCCTGGTTCTTTACGCAGGGGACAATTACATCAATTTCCCCATCGCAACCCTTCTTGGACGCCGCTGGTTCTACCATTACGCCCGTGAGCGCAGAACTTCAGAGCCCTTTTCGGCCGAGGAGCATACCTGGTACTGGAAAGATGCCCCCAAGCCCTACCACTTTGTGGTTTACACTCCCTATCAGGAGTGGATGGAGCTTGCCAAAATCCGCATAGACGCGGAGGTTGGCGGCTGCTGCGGCAAGGAAGGGGAGACCGTAAAAGGCGTCCCGGTGAATAGCGTCACCATGCCATACATTGAGCCAGAACCTGTGAAACCCGTTTATCGGCCCCAGTTTATCTATGTGCTGCCGCCCGCAGAGACCACCGTCAAGCAGCGTGACATCTCCGGCGAGGCATACGTAGTGTTTGCTTCCGGCAAAACGGCCGTGGATCCCGCTTACAAGGACAACGCCCTGGAACTGGAGAAGATCCGCGCCACCATAGATTCCGTAAGGGCCGATGTAGACGTCACCATTACGGACGTTATCCTGAAGGGTTATTCATCACCGGACGGCAAACTTGCCACCAACGAGAAACTATCCAAGGCGCGTACGCAGGCCATCAAGGACTACGTGAGCAAGCTGGATACCCTCCTGGACGATAAAGTGTTCAAGGCCGAATCCGTTGCAGAGAACTGGGATGGTCTCCGCGCTGCCGTGGAGGCTTCTGAATTATCGGCCAAGGATAAACTCCTTGAGATCATTGATTCCGACATTGCCCTGGATAAGAAAGAGGCAAAGATCAAGGCTTCTTATCCCAAGCAGTGGGCCGCTATGGTTAAAGATATCTTCCCGCTTCTCAGGCGCACAGATTACCGTGTCAGCTATACCGTCAAGAGCTACACCACCGCTGATGATGCCAGGCGCATCCTTCATACTGCACCCGCCAATCTGAGCATCACGGAGTTCTTCCTGGCTGCACAAGGATATGAAATGGGTACCTATGAGTTTGACGAGGTCTTCAAGATTGCGGCAAGGATTTACCCCTATGACCCCGTTGTCAATATCAATGCGGCCAACGCCGCAATGAGTCTTGGCAACCTTACCGCCGCCGAAGCCTATCTGAAGAGGGCCGGAGACAGCCCCGTGGCACTCTACACCAAGGGAGTACTATGTGCTCTCCAGGAAGATTGGGAAGGTGCGGTAATGTTCTTCACATCGGCCAAGGCCTCCGGAGTTCCCGAGGCAACCGCCGCCTGTGAAATTGCGAAAGAGCTTCTGGAATTTGGTAAATAGCGCTTTTTTGCGTATATTTACTCACTTTTAGAAGCTAACCGCATAACTATGAATTCGGTAAAGATTATCGAAATAAAAAAAAGCGTCTTTGAGGACAACAACCTTGATGCAGAGGCCCTGCGTAAAGAGTTGAAACTCAAAGGCGTTTTTTTGCTTAACCTGATGTCGTCGCCCGGCAGCGGCAAAACCACAACCCTCATCCAGGTTATCAACCGCATCAAGGACAAAATCCGCGTGGCGGTAATGGAGGCCGATATTGACAGTGACGTAGATGCCGTCAAGATCAAGGAAGCCACCGGCATACCTTCCATCCAGCTCCATACCGGCGGCATGTGCCACCTGGACGCGGAAATGACCCGACAGGGCCTTGACAACATGCCCATGGAGGATGTGGACCTTGTGATCCTGGAGAATGTAGGGAACCTTGTGTGCCCCGCAGAGTTTGATACCGGGAGCTCCTGCAACGCCATGATACTCTCTGTCCCGGAAGGCCACGACAAACCACTCAAGTACCCCCTGATGTTCTCCATCTGCGACGTTGTGGTGGTGAATAAGATTGACGTCCTTCCTTACTTCGACTTTGATATGGAAAAGTGCAGGGAGTACGTCCGTATGCGTAATCCAAATACCCGTGTCATCCCTATATCGGCCAAAACCGGTGAGGGCGTGGATGAATTTGCCTCCTGGCTCCTGGAAGCTGTTAAAAACTGGAAAAAACACTAAAACTTACGCTATATGCCTGAGATGTCAAAAAAGTTTGTCCCCAAGCATTTTGGAGACAAGAATCCCAATCCCAAGCTGCTTAAACTTGTCCGTCACATCACAGACCGTATCCCCGGCAAAATCAAGATGACAACGGAAGCCCCGGAATACTGGGGCCTTGCCTGCATCTTCGAGGATGAGATGGATCCCGTAAACCGCGAGGCTGCCCTTGACCTTATGCTGGATATGCTGCCTTCAAACTTTTTCAAGGTACGCAAGCACTGGAGCTATCAGGAGATTCACGCCCTCAACGCTGAGAAGCATTATATGCCCACTCCGGAAGCCTTCGATGAACTTCTGGACCTCATGGCGCGCCTTGGCATCATGGAATACGACTACGGAGACAAATACACCAAGGACGGTCCCGTTCCAGGCACCACGTATAACCGTGAAGACCGCGTGTACTGGGTCCCCATGTTCGTTCCCGGCAGCGCAGAATATACCAACATGAACGAGGCCCTTATGAAAAAGCACCCGGAACTTGGTATGTTCTTCGAGCGTATGACCTTCCTCCCTCTGGAGAAGATTACGCCTATGGTGCCTATGGGCGGCTCAGGTATCGGCATGCATGTCATTCCCGTGGAGAAAGCCATTTCCATGGAGAACCAGTCCATAGACATTGAGCATATCTCATATTGGCTAAAGCGCTATGAGGGCCATCTGGCAGTGGGTATCTGCTCCTGCCGTATCGGCCGTAAACTCCTTGATGAGGGGTGTGCCGATGATTACCATGACTGGTGCATCGGCGTTGGAGACATGGCGGAATACCTCAACGAAACCGGCCGTGGCCACTATATCACCTATGATGAGTGCATGGCCATCCTGAAGAAGGCTGAGGACCACGGATTTGTGCACCAGATTACAAATATTGACGGTGAGGGAAAGATCTTTGCCATCTGCAACTGCAACGTCAAAATCTGCAATGCCCTCCGTACGTCACAGCTCTTCAATACTCCCAATATGAGCCGCAGCGCCTATGTGGCAGAAGTTGAGCCTGAAAAATGCGTTGCCTGTGGAAGGTGCGTTGAGTACTGCCCCGCCGGTGCCGTCAAGCTTGGCCAAAAACTCTGCACCAAGGACGGCCCCGTGAAGTATCCCAAGCATGAGCTTCCTGATGCATCCAAGTGGGGAGAGCACAAGTGGACAGAGGATTACCGTGACAAGAACCGCATCAACTGCTATGACACCGGTACATCTCCCTGCAAGACCGCCTGCCCTGCTCATATTGCCGTTCAGGGATATCTCAGGAAGGCCGCAGAAGGAAAGTACACAGAGGCTCTGGAGCTTATCAAGCGTGAGAATCCGTTCCCTGCAGTCTGCGGCCGCGTATGTAACCGCCGCTGCGAGGACGCCTGTACCCGCGGTACCATTGACCAGCCCATCGCAATTGACGCCGTCAAGAAATTCCTGGCAGAACGTGACCTCCACGCGGAAACCCGCTTTGTCCCTGAGGTTAACTGCTGCTCCAATGTGAAGGATCACTGGGAGGAAAAGATAGCAATCATCGGCGGCGGCCCTGCAGGTATGTCCTGCGCCAATTACCTTGCCACTATGGGTTACAGGCCCACAGTGTTTGAAAAGAATGAGGAACCCGGCGGTATGCTCCGCTACGGCATCCCTTCATATAAACTTGCCAAGGACGTTATCAAAGCGGAGATTGACATTATGAAGGAGATTGGCGTGGAAGTGCGTACCGGCGTGGAAGTGGGTAAGGACATTACCATAGCCCAGCTCCGTGAACAGGGCTACAAGGGTTTCTACGTGGCTATCGGCTGCCAGGGCGGCCGACTTCCCGGCATCCCCGGAGAAACCCTCCCCGGCACCACAACCGCCATTGACTTCCTGCACGAAGCCAACTGCGGTGACAAGAAGGTCTCCGGCAAGGTAGTGGTTGTAGGCGGCGGCAACGTTGCCATTGACGCGGCCCGCGTTGCTATGAGAAGCGGCGCTTCAGAGGTGACTATGCTCTCCCTTGAAACCGAGGACATCATGCCCGCATCCCTTGAGGAACGCACTGAGGCCCGTGAGGACGGTGTTGTGATCAACCCCGGCTGGGGTCCCAAGGAAGTCCTTGGAGAAGATAAGGTCAAGGGCATCGTGTTCAAGAAGTGCACATCCGTGTTTGACAAGGATCACCGCTTCAATCCCACCTACGATGAGTCTGAGCTCATAACTCTGGATGCCGATATGGTCATCTTCGCTATCGGCCAAACCGTTATCCTGAAGGACCTCCTCAAGGACACCAAGGTTGAATTCTTCCGCGGCGTCTATCCTGTGGCCGATAAACTCACTTACCAGACCGCAGAGCCCGATATCTTTGTTGGAGGTGACTGCTTCACCGGCCCCAAGTTTGCCATTGATGCCATCGCCGCCGGCAAGGAGGCTGCAGAGTCCCTGCACCGCTTTGTCCAGCACGGACATTTGACTATCGGCCGCAACAGGAGGGATTTCATTGAACTTGACAAGGGTAATATCGTTGTGGAGTCCTACGACAATTCTTCCCGTCAGGATCCCGGCGTTGTGCCCGTGAAGTCCAAGTTCCAGGAGTATCACGGCACTCTCACGGAGGAGCAGGTCCGCAAGGAAACCGCCCGCTGCCTCAAATGCGGCGCATCCGTTGTTGATGAGAACAAGTGCATAGGCTGCGGCGTCTGCACCACAAAGTGCGGCTTTGATGCCATCCATCTTCACCGTGTCCATCCTGAGGCCAGCGTAATGCGCACCTCCGAGGACAAGTTCGGCGGCATCCTTCCTTATATGATCAAACGCACCGGCCGTATACTTTTCAGTAAGAAACAGTAATAGTGCACGAATTAGGTATAGTCTTCTATATTATCCGGGACGTCAAGAAGGCGGCTCAGGAGAATGGTGTGGAGAGGATATCGGCCGTGGTGATGAACATAGGGGAGGTGAGTACCATTGTTCCGGAGTACATTATGGACTGCTGGAGATGGGCGGCCGATAAAGAGGACCTTCTGAGGGGCGCTGAACTGAAGATCAATACGCTTCCGGCGGTGTCCTATTGCGAGAACTGCGGGATGGAGTATGAAACGGTGCGGTTTGGTAAAACCTGTCCGCACTGCGGGTGTGAGAAGACATATCTTCTGCGTGGAAATGAAGTTGAAATTAAAGAAATAGAAGTTCCAAACCAATAACCAATTTTTTTAACTTAAACCTTTAATTATGTTTTTTCAAGTTTATGGAGAGCATGCCCTTTCACAGTGGGGAATGCTGATCGTGGTCCTTCTGGGCCTTATCCTCTTCAATGAGTTTGCCCGCAGGACAAAACTTGGTGGCATCATCACCTTCCTGGCCATTCCTCTGGCCCTCACAGCCTATTTCCTGGCTATCTGGGTTGGTGTGAAGACCGGTGCACAGTGGGCCCTTGAAAACCAGACTCACGTGTACATGCAGGGCTGGTTCCACTATGCCAAGCTGTATGCTGCAACGGCCGGGTGTATCGGCTTCATGATGATCAAGTACAAATGGGGTATCGGTGCAAAGCACTGGTTCAAGCCCTTCCCGTTCATCATCGTTGCCATCAACATCCTCATTGCATGCGTCTCTGACTTCGAGAGCGCAGTGATGGGCTGGAACAAGTGGTGGCTCACCTCCGAAGGTGTATGGCAGTATGGCGGCTGGCACAACGTCATGAACGGCGTTGCCGGTCTTCTGAACATCTTCTGTATGACCGCATGGTGGAACGTGTATCCTTCCAAGGACAAGAAGGACATGATCTGGGCCGATATGACCTGGGTCTACATCCTTGTCTATGACATCTGGAACTTTGCATACACCTACAACTGCCTGCCTACTCACAGCTGGTACTGCGGTATCGCACTGCTTCTTGCTCCCACCATCGCAGCTCTGCTGTGGAACCGTGGCGGCTGGATCCAGAACCGTGCAAACACCCTTGCCATCTGGTGCATGTTCGCACAGGTATTCCCTCTGTTCCAGGAGACCTTCAAGAATGGTCAGCAGTGGTTCAGCTGGGCAACCCTTCCCGTGCTCTATCCTCAGGGCACCGCTACCATCGAGCAGCTCTATGCTGCAGCCGGCGGCGAGGCCGCAGTGGTTGGCACAACCGTAGATCCTTCACTTGTGGCTGCAAATCCCACGATGATGATTGTGATCAGCGCCCTGGCTCTCCTTACCAACGCAGTTGCCCTTTGCTACATCTTTGTACAGGCCAAGAAGCGTCACATCAATCCTTACAAGGAGGATGTCTTCATCGACCAGCAGTACTACAAGGATGCAATGGCCCGTGCCGTTGTGGACTAATTGTTTGATAGTTAGTCATTTATGAAAAGTCGGGTGCACCTCACTGTGCACCCGACTTCTTGTAAGTGGCTGAGGGTCAGGGTGTTCCTGGCCAGCGGCTAGCGTTTTTTGATTTTACGGATAGGGTCGCAGGTGAGGCCGATACCAAGTTTGTTGAAGGTTTTGCGGTCTACTTCGGAGAGCATTACCGTTGAGTGGACCTGTGCACCCTTCAGGTTGGGTAGCTGGTCAAGGGCCAGTTTACAGTTCTCATCGATGAGGCTCATCATGGAGATGGCTACAAGGACTTCATCCGTGTGTAGGCGGGGATTGTGGCCGTGGAGGTATGTGACCTTGGTTTTCTGGATGGGGGCAATCATCTGCTGGGGGATGAGCTTCACGTTGTGAGCTATGCCGGCAAGATGCTTGATGGCATTCAGAAGAAGTGCGCTGCATGGACCAAGCAGGGGAGAGGTCTCACCGGTTAGGATGGTGCCGTCTTCAAGCTCTATGGCTGCAGTGGCAACTCCGGCTTTTTCAAGACGCTCGTGGGCAGCAACGGTTGTCTTTCTATCGGCCGTGGTAAGCTTGGCCTTCTTCATCACAAGGCTGTTCTTGTTCACCTCCGCTTCCGTGGCCTTTCCGTCGGCAAAATTGCAGAGGGCGGTGTAGTAGCGCCGGATGATCTCCTGTTTGGAGGCCTCCTGGCACACTTCGTCGTCACTGATGCAGTAGCCTATCATGTTAACGCCCATATCCGTAGGGGACTTGTAGGGGGATTCTCCGTAGATGTCCTCAAAGAGGGTGTTCATGACGGGGAATATTTCAATGTCCCTGTTGTAGTTCACTGAAGTTTCACCGTAGGCTTCCAGATGGTAGGGGTCAATCATGTTGACGTCGTCCAGATCTGCGGTGGCGCTTTCGTAGGCCATGTTTACGGGGTGGCTCAGGGGAAGATTCCAGACGGGGAAGGTCTCAAACTTTGCGTATCCTGCCTTGATGCCGCGCTTGTTCTCCTGATAGAGCTGGCTCAGGCATACAGCCATCTTGCCGCTGCCGGGGCCGGGAGCTGTTACAACCACAAGGGGTTTGGATGTCTCTACATAGTCATTCTTGCCAAAGCCTTCATCGGAGTCAATTAGGGCAACGTTGTTGGGATATCCTTCGATGGTGTGGTGGTAATACACGCGGATGTCCATGTTCTCCAGGCGCTTGCGGTATGCTTCTGCGCTGGCCTGTCCGTTGAAGTGGGTGATGACAACGCTGTTTACGCTGAGATCCCTGGCCAGGAATTCATCCCTGAGGCGCAGCACGTCCATATCATAGGTAATTCCAAGATCCGTGCGGATTTTATTCTTCTCTATGTCTACGGCCGATATTACGATGATAATCTCTAGGTCGTCCTTAAGCTGCATGAGCATCTGGAGCTTGGAATCCGGTTCAAAACCGGGGAGGACACGGCTTGCATGGTAGTCGTCAAAGAGTTTGCCGCCAAACTCCATGTACAGTTTGTCCCCGAAGTGCTGGATGCGCTCCTTGATGTGTTCAGACTGGATTTTAAGGTATTTGTTGTTGTCGAACCCCTATTTCATGATGCCGATAGCTTTTTTCAATACGGGATACAAAAATAATCCTTTCCCCTCAAATACGCAAAAAAAGTTAATCGGATACGTAAACAGAATCGGCCTTGTCAATATAGAGGATGCCGTCCAGGTGGTCGCATTCATGTTGGAATATGACGGCGGTAAAGCCCTCAACTTCCTCAGCCACACGCTCTTTGGAGGGAATGTCCGTGTAACTTATGCCGATTTTGCTGTGGCGCTTCACAAGGCCGCGGAGACCTGGGACGGAAAGGCATCCTTCCGGGCCGATTACTATCTCTCCTGCAAGGGAGTCAACCCTCACGTTGACATAGGCCTCAAAGGGTTCTCCTGGTTTATCGAAACGCTGTACAAGGATGATGCGGCGGTTAATTCCAACCTGGGGTGCGGCAATCCCTACGCCGTCCTGGGATGGGTCCGTGACTGTGTAGCGCATCTTGGCAATGAGGGCTTGAAGTTCAGGGGATTCCAGTTCCCTGGGGCTAATGTCCACGGATTGTGCACGGAGGATGGCGCTATCGGCCGGAATGGTGGTTACGTACATCAGGGAGTCAGATGTGCGGATGATTTCCCGCTCCCTGGCGGTCCAGGCAGAGTTGCAGCCAATAAGGCCGATACACAGAGCAAATAGTATTGCAAGTTTTGCTTTCATATGGCAAATATAATGAAAATCAAGTATATTTGCGTCATGATTTCGTTTACTTGTGACTATAATGAAGGCGCGCATCCCGCTATTTTAGAGCGCCTTGCCAAGACCAATTTCATTCAGGTACCCGGCTACGGGGAGGATTCTTTCTCAGAGGATGCCAAAAGGCTCATCCGTGAGACTATCGGCCGTCCGGAAGCATCGGTATTCTTCCTTGTTGGCGGCACACAGACCAATTCTACGGTAATTGATGCGGTTATTCCGCATTATGGAGCCGTAATTGCGGCCGATACAGGCCATATTGCCGTGCACGAGTCCGGGGCTGTGGAACTGAGCGGTCACAAGGTGATAACTCTTCCGTCCCATAACGGAAAGATGGATGCCGGGGAACTCCGCTCCTATCTTGAGACTTTCTATGAGGATGCCGCCTGGCCGCATATGGCTCATCCCGATATGGTTTATATCTCTTTCCCTACGGAGTACGGTACCATTTATTCAAAGGCGGAACTGTCTGAACTGAAGGCGGTTTGCCGTGATTACCGGATGAAGTTCTTCATAGACGGAGCCCGCCTTGGATATGGCCTTGCAAGCCCCCAGGCCGATGTAACTCTGAAAGATATAGCTAATCTTTGTGACGTGTTTTATATCGGCGGCACCAAGGTTGGCGCCCTCTGCGGAGAAGCCGTGGTTTTCCCCTCCGGTGATGCCCCGGAGCACTTTTTCACCATCATCAAGCAGCACGGGGCCCTTCTTGCCAAGGGAAGGCTACTTGGGATCCAGTTCCAGACTCTTTTCACGGATGGTCTCTATTTGGAAATAAGCCGCCACGCCATTGAGATGGCACAGCGGCTTAAAGGCATCTTTGCCTCCAGGGGCATTCCTTTCTATATTGATTCTCCAACCAACCAGCAGTTTCCCATCCTCACAAAGGAGCAGATGGACGCCCTGGAAGGGAAGGCCCTTTTTGAAATCTGGGCCAAACTTCCGGATGGCCGCTACGTCACGCGCTTCTGCACCAGCTGGTGCACGGAAGCTCAGCAGATAGATGAGCTTGATTTCCTGATGAGTGTCAGGAATCCAGCCAGCGCTTGACAGCGGTAGCCTTGTCCTTGCTTACTATGATTTCTTCATCGGGGTATCCCTTGAGGAAAATACGTATTTTCCCCTGGAACCAGGCCGACAGTTTTTCCACTGCGGCGGCGTTGATGATATACTGGCGGTTTGCGCGCAGGAAGCGCCGAGGGTCCAACTGGGTTTCCGCTTCCTCCAGTGTCATTCCCAGGGGAAAGGCATTTCCCGAATGAGTATAAAGCACGACCACACCGTCCTTGATTGCTATATGACTTACATCGCCGGACGGCACAATGAGGTATTCATCGGCCTTATGAGGGATCAAAAAACGCTCCCGGTAATGGATGGCGCCTTTGCCCAGGGTATCCAGGAGGCGGGCGATGGCGTCCGTGCTTGTGGCGGCTGTCTCACTGCGGGCACTGCCGACCTTTTCCAGGGCGGTTTGTAAATCGGCCTCTTCAACGGGCTTCAGCAGATAATCCAGGCCGTTGAACTTGAATGCCTGTACGGCGTACTGGTCGTATGCAGTGGTGAATATGACGGGAATATGGGCCGGGGCGCAGCGGAGCGTCTCAAAGCTGAGGCCGTCTCCTAACTGGATGTCGGAAAGGATAAGATCGATGGCGGGATGCTCCCCGGCGAAGAAAGCCTTGGCCTCAGCATTGCTTTCCACCATTCCGATGACCTTGCAGGAAATGGCTGAGGCCTCCAGCAGGCGTTTCAGGCGCTGGGCGCTGCTTTGCTCGTCTTCTATGATCAAGACTCTTATCATTTGGCAGGAAGAAGAGGGATGGTTACACTGTAATTACTGTCAGTCTCTTCGATGCGGACTCTTTTGCGCGTCAGAAGGCGGTAGCGTTCCACTATATTATGCTGGCCCACGGAGGTGGATTCTGCTTTCTGGAGAAGACGCTTTGGGTTGCTTACGCAGATGCCGTTCCAAACGGCTGTAATATACACTTCCAGAGGATTCTCCCGGGTGTGCTCGTTATGCTTGATTGCGTTTTCTATGAGCATCTGAAGGGTGGCTGGAGGTACCGATCCGTTCAAATAGGCTACTTCCGGTGCAATCCGGACCTTGATTCCATCTCCGAAGCGCTCCTGCAGGAGGGCAAGGTACCGTTCAAGGAAGTCCAGTTCTTCCTGCAGGCTCACCGTATTGTGGTCCAGGTGGGACAGCGTATAGCGGTACACCTTGGAGAGGTCCATAAGGTAGGCCGATGCTTTTTGGGGATTCACTTCTATTAAATTAAATCGGCCAGGATGCTGAAGTTGTTGAATACGAAATGAGGGCTCAGCTGGTTCTCCAGCGCCTGTAGACGGAATTTGTCACGCTCTTTTTCCGCCTTTTCCCGGGAACGCCAGTAATAAAGCGTCACTACGGTGGTGAAAAGGCAGCTGGCGGTATAGCCCACCAGCGTTTCCCAGGTGCTGAAAGGCCATCCCTGCTGGACTTCCTGCCGGAAACTGCCGTCCGTAAGGATCCAGATGGCATAGTAGAAGAGAAGGCCCAGTGCCGCAAGGGCAAGGACCAGCAGGATGCTGTGTATGATGCGTCGCGTTTTCATGGTACCGTCTGCAAAGATACAAATTAATTTCCTCCCAGCGCTTTATATAGGTTAATCTGACCTTGCAGGAGGTCCAGGTGGTCGGCTGCACGGGAAAGGCGGGACTCGAGGATGGCCGCCTGGGCCGATAATACCTCCAGATAGGTTGCGCTGCCGTTTTGCATCAGGGCCGATGAAGCCTCGCAGGCTTTTGTGGCAGCCTCCACCTCCTGTTCCCGGAGTGAGAGGCGTTCCCCGCTGAAGCGGCAGGCCGACAGGGCGTCCCGAAGTTCTGTACCCGCTACAAGGAGTGTCTGGCTGAAAGCGGCCAGCGAAGCCTCCTGTTCGGCTTTGGCAATGCGCAGGTTCCCTTTGTTCCGGCCAAGATTGAAAAGCGGCTGTACCAGGGATCCCACCGCTTCCGTAAGCATGTCCAGGAGATTGAAAGAAGCCGTGATGCTAAGCGTTGGATAGAAGGCCGAGCGGGCTACATCCGTCTGCGCCGTAGAAGCACGGAGGGCCCATTCCGCCGCCTTTACATCAGGACGCCGGGAAAGGGTTTCCAGTGGAATTCCGGCCGAGTAATCCATCGGCAGCGTCTCAGGGATGTATCCGCTGCGGGAAATGCTGTCCCGCCGCTCTCCCAAAAGGAGCATCATCGCGCTTTCTGCAGCCACAATCTGCTGCCGGAGTGTCTTTTCCGACGCCGCCGTACTGAGCATGGCCGTACGGGCCTGGGCTACGGCCGCCTCATTCTGCAATCCCACTTCCTTCATGGCTTCAATCACTTCCACGGTCCTTCTGGCATTCTCCAGGCCTTCCCGGGTGATGGATAGTTCTTCGTCCAGAATAAGCAGCGTGTAGTACTGGCTGGCTACGGCGGCTACAAGTTGAAGACGTGCCGCCCGTTCAGTTTCCTCAGCGCTCCACAGCAGGCTTTCAGCTGCTTTATTCCCTGCGAAATAACGTCCGGAAAGGCTCACCTCCCATTGCAGGCGCACCGGCAGGCTGAATGTGAAGGCAGCCTTGGACCCTTTCTCTTTGATGAAGGACCCTTCTCCTCCAACTGAGAGCGACGGCAGGATGGAAAGCCTGGACATCCTGAGAGATGCATCGGCCTGCTCCACACGAAAGGATGCGGTGCGAAGGTCCGTATTGTGCGCCAAAGCCGTGTCAATCAGGGCCGAGAGCTGCGGGTCCGTGAACACTTCCCGCCAGTGGAGCGTTTCTGAAGGCTGTGCCGAGGCAATTGTGCCCACTAAAAACAGTATCAACAATATCAGGCGATTGTTATTCATTGCTTGTCCTCCAGTGGTTTGAATCGTTCCTGAATGGTTTGAAATAAAACAAACAGCGTAGGGACAATGAGAAGTATGCCCAAGGTGCCGAAGAGCATTCCGCCGATGGTGCATACTCCGATTGTCCGGCTGCCGTTTGCCCCGGCACCGGAAGCGAACATCAGTGGCAGCATGCCGAAGATCATGGTCATCGATGTCATCAGGATTGGTCTCAGACGCATCTTGGCGGCCTCCATGGCGCTTTGAACCAGGGACATCCCGCCCTGGCGGCACTTCGTGGCATACTCAGTAAGCAGAATGGCAGTTTTGGATAGAAGGCCGATGAGCATCAGCAGGCCCACCTGCAGATAGATGTTGTTTTCAACCCCGAAGATCCTGGCGAAGAGAAAGGCACCGGCCAGGCCGAAGGGTACGCCCAGCATTACGGCCAGCGGAATGAAGAGGCTCTCGTATAGGGCAACCATGATAAGATAGACAAAGACGATGCAAATCAGGAAGATCATCGCCACATTGCTGCTTGTCTGGCTCTCTTCGCGGGTGATGCCGCCAAACTCTACGGAATAGCCCACCGGAAGCTGTGTTGCCGCCACTTCGCGGATGGCTTTGATGGCGCTGCCGGTGCTGCTTCCGGACGTCACTGAACCGGAGATATCGATGCTGCTTACCATATTGAAGCGGTTCAGGGACTGAGGCATATACTCCTTGGTGAGCGTGATGAACTGGCTTACGGGAAGCATAACTCCTGCTTCTGAACGCACATACAGCCGGTCCAGGGACTGCAGGCTGGCGCGGTCGTCGGGCCTCAGTTGGAGAGTAACCTGATAGACCATATTGAAGCGGTTGAAGTTGGAGGCATAACTGCTTCCAAGGAACGCACTCAGTTCATTCAGTACGGAGGCAGGGGAGACCCCCATCTTTTTGCAGCGGGCGGCATCCACATCCAGCCGGTACTGCGGATAGTCCACCGCATAGCCGGAATAGGCATCCGAAATCTCCGGACGCCGGTTCAGGGCATCTATAAAACGTTGGCTTACCTCAAAGAAAGAGCGGATATCGGCACCTCCGTTGTTCAGCAGGGAGACTTCAAAGCCGCCGCCACGCCCGTAACCGTCTATCATTCCCGGCGACATCGCCATACTTTCGGCTTCCTTCTCATCGGCAAGGATAGCATTTATGCGCTCCGTCACGCTCCAGGACGAATGAGCTCTTCCGCGGCGCTCTTTCCATGGTTTCAGCTGTACCTGGATCATTCCTTTGTTGGCCCCGCCGAAGCCCGCTACAGCACCCACGGATTCCACTTCAGGGATATCCTGGATGCAGTCGCTGGCGCGCACCAATATTCCTTCCGTGCTCTCAAGCGTGCGGCCGGGCTGCGTGCTCAGGTCTACATACAGCGATCCCATATCCTCGTCGGGAACAAAGCCTGTGGGGACAATTCTCATAAGCACTGCCATCAGGGCAAGGGCGGCTGCGATGGAAACCCAGGCTATCCATTTCCGCTTAATGAGTGCCATCGCAAGGGTGATGTATCTCCCAAGGATGGCGGCAAAGGACACCTGATAGGCTTTGCGTATGCGGGCGCCAATGCCTTCGGAGCCATTGGAGGGCTTCAGGATCAGGGCGCAGAGCGCAGGTGCCAGCGTCAGGGCCACCAGAAGAGAAATACCCACCGCTACTGCCATCGTGAGGCCGAACTGCTTGTAGAAGATACCCGCGGTACCGCTGATGAAGGACACCGGGATGAAAATGACCATAAAAACCAGCGTTGTGGTGAAAAGCGCTGCGGTAAGGCCGTTCATAGCATCTGCGGTGGCCTTGTGCGCATCCCTGTAACCGGCATCGAAGCGCGCCTGGACTGCTTCCACCACAACTATACTGTCGTCCACCACCGTACCTATTACCAGCACCAGGGCAAAGAGCGTGAGCATATTCACGGAGAATCCGGCCACTGCCATAAAGGCAAATGTGCCGATGAGTGAAACAACTATGCCCAGAGCGGGAATAAGTGTTGCGCGGAAGTCCTGCACGAAGAGAAAAACCACAACCAGAACCAGCAGTATGGCCAGAATCAGAGTAAAAACGACCTCCCGGATAGATGCGAAGAGGAAATCGTTGGTATTGTCGAAAGTTACGATGCGAATATCCTTCGGGAGGCTGGTTTCCACCCGCCTGAGGAGTCTGTCGATTTCCAAATTAATAAGGGTAGCATTAGAAGCGGATACTTGGGATATACTTCCCATCACTCCGGGATGGCCGTTAATTCTGTTTATATAACTGTAATCTGATTGTCCTAATTCAAGGGTTGCAACATCTTTGAGGAGGAGAGTCTCGCCTGAGGTCTTGCTTGCAAGAACAAGGTTCTCAAACTCCGTCACGTCTTTCTTGCGGCCGCTGTAGCGAAGATTATACTGAAAGGTGTTTGCCGTATTTTCGCCTATTGAGCCAACGCTGGCTTCCACGTTCTGCTCCTCCATAAGGGCGGTAATGTCGCTGGGGACAATTCCGTGGCGCATCATCGCCTCCGGATTCATCCATATGCGCAGGGCATACTGTCCGCCCCAGACCTCCACCTTTCCTACGCCCTGGATGCGGAGGATTTCCGGACGGAGATTATTGTAGAAGTAATTGCTCAGGAAGTTCTCGTCATAGGTGCCGCCGGGGCTCTCAAGGGCCAGGATACGGAGTTGCCCGGGCTGCTGCTTCTCTACGCTTACGCCGAACCGCAGCACCTCCTGGGGCAGCATCGCCTGCGCCTGAACCACGCGGTTCTGAACGTTCACCGCAGCCATATCGGCATTTGTGCCCTGTTTGAAGAAAATGCTTATGGAGGCAGACCCGTTGCTGGCCGACGAGGTCATATATGTCATATTGTCCACGCCGTTGATGGCCTGCTCAAGCGGTGCCAGGACGCTTTTCTGTACCGTCTCGGCGCTGGCTCCCGGATAGGATGCCCAAAGATATACGGTGGGCGGCGCTATGTCCGGATACTTCTCGATGGGAAGGCGCGAAAGGGCAATCACGCCCAGCGCCACCACCATCACGTTAATGACGATGGAAAGCAACGGGCGGTCTATGAAGCTCTTTATTGTCATTTGATTTTTACAATCTTTACGATGACTATGGCGACGATGGCGCTGTATGTTCCTGAGACTACATTAAGCATCCACACGCCGTCCAGACCCCATAACGGAACCAGAATAGCCAGGAAGATCAGGGGGAAGATTAGCGTCCCCAGAATAGAAAGGACCAGCGAATGCCAGGGCTTTTCCAGGGCCGTAAGGTATCCTGCAAGAGTCATCTCTATCCAACTCACAAGGTAACTCAGCGCAAAGAAACGCATTGCCCGCCAGGACATATCAAACAGGGCGGTATCGCCGTCTTTGATGAATAATGGCAGAATAATTCTTCCGGCGGTCAAAAGGAACACCATGGCGATGAGCGAGAGAATGGCAGCGGCAGCCATAACGGTCTTCAGCATATCTTTCATCCGCTTGTATAGACCGGCTCCATAACAATAGCTGATGGCCGGCTGAAGAGCGTCCGAGGCACTGTAAATGATCATTCCTGTCAGGCTCTGAACATATTCTACTATGGCTACTGCTGCGACAGCCGTTGCGCCCCCCAGACGGAGAAGTATCACATTTATTATTATCGCAAGCAGTGAGCCCGCCATACTTGTGAAGAACTCGGAAGAACCGTTGGTAAGGATAAGGGCTATCTGTTTCACGGCAATCCTGCCCCTTGTCAGAATAAGTGGCAGTTTCTTCCTGATAAAGGGGATCAGGGACCACACCGCTCCCACCGTCATGGACAGGCTGCTGGCAAGGGCTGCCGCCCAAAGGCCTTGCTTGAGCCATACTATCAGAACCGCATCAAGGATGATATTCAATACGGAGCAGACTATGTTTATGGTCATGCTGAGCTTTACCTTGCCGCAGACGCGAAGATAATTGTCGGTTGAAAAATACAGGCAGCACGGGCACATGAACAGGGCAAAGACACGAAGGTACTCTTCGGCATATTCTGCCGTGAGCCCGTCGGCGCCCATAAGACGGATGAGCGGTCCGGCAAGGAAAAAGCCTGCAAGGGTGAATAGAAGGGACAGGCCGATAATCAGTTTCAGGCACACTGTAAAGACACGGCCGGCTTCTTCACGTTTTTCCTGGCCAAGCAGGATGGAAATGCGGACGGAGGAGCCCGCTGCCACCATATCGGCAAGGGCGGTGATGATCATTATGAGCGGCATCACAAGGTTGACGGCTGCCAGGGCTTCCTGCCCGATGAAGTGCCCCACAAAGATACCGTCAGTGATGTTGTATATGGCAGAGAATCCCATTCCGACCATTGCCGGAACGGTGCATCTGAAGAATAACTTCAGGATAGGGGCTGTGCCATAATCGCGTTCGTTCATATCTGCTGTCCCTCCTTGACGTAAGAAGCGCCCTTTGCGACAATGGTTTCGCCTTCGGAAAGGCCGCCTGTCACAACATAATGCCGACCGTCGGAAATGGGAAGGACTGTGATTATGGCCGATTCCGCCTTACCGTGGGCAACCTTATAGACATAGACCTTGTCCTGTATTTCATAGGTTGCCGCCTGGGGTATTATTATAGCCTGCCTGAGCCTGTAGGGGATAGTAAGCCGTCCGGTGCTTCCGCTGAGCAGACGACCGTCCGGGTTGGGGAAAACGGCCCTGGCCGACAGGGCGCCGGTACTGCGGTCCACGACGCCGCTGATGCTTTCCAGCCTTCCCTCGATCGGATACGTGGCGCCGCCAAGCGTCTGCAAGGATACGGGGGGGAAAGACGCAATCATCTTCTCCATAGAACCAAACTCTTCAATCCGGCTCATCACATCCTTTTCTGTAAGCGAGAAGTACACATACATCTGGGCGTTGTCGGCCACAGTGGTAAGACCATCCTGTGTAGACGGGCCCACAAAGTCACCCTTGCGGTAGGGGAGGCTGCCCACGACCCCGTCAGACGGGCTGGTTAGTTCTGTGTAGGAAAGGTTACTCCGTGCCGATTCCCACTGTGCCCGGGCCTGAGCCAGCTGTGCCTTTGCAAGGGCAAGCTGCGTTGCGGCGGTCCGGAGGTCATACTCGGACACAATACCCTTATCCCTGAGCTGCTTTCTGCTGTCGTAGGTGAGCTGGGCGCTTTCCACTCCCGCCTGTGCCACTTCCACATTGGCCTTGGCGGCTTTTTCTTCGGCCTTGTATGTGGCCTGGTCAATAACGAAAAGGACCTGCCCCTTCCGGACACGTTGTCCTTCCTTTATCCTGATTTCAGACAGGTATCCCTCCACCCTGGGAATGATCCTGATGCTCTGGCGTCCTTCGATGGAAGCCGGATAAGTCTGCTCAAGGGTAATGTCAGACCGGGTTACGGTCATTGTCTCGTATGTGGATACCGACTCTGCCTGCCCGTCGCTTTGCATCCGGCAGGCAGACATGAGCAGTGTCATCAAAACATAATAAGGAATCCGTTTCATGCCCTTTCTGTATAAAACGGGGGCAAAACTAACGCTTTACCCGCGCGTAGGAAAGAGTATAATGGGTGAAACGTGAAAAATGGCGCCTGAAACGGATAATCAGACTATGAAACCTTAGCCCTAAGAATCCTGTCCGCGGTTATCGGTGTCTTTGTCTCTTTAAAAGACACCGTCATTTTCCGATGCAGTCTATAAATCTAATTGATAATCAATCAGTTAAGTCGTTCGTGGTTCAAATATGGTTCAGAAAAAACGGGTATCACTTGTCACTAAACCGGACTGAATTTGAGAGCGAATCGACCAATGCAAATATCGAAAAAAATCTTCAGACGGGCAAAGAGAGCGGCCAGGCTCTGAGCGAATGGTAAGCATCAACAAAAGACTCAATTGAGGACAAACGTATGGCGCGGATCGTTCCGGGCAGGTTCCTCCCTT
>JAFZOU010000109.1 GCA_017550525.1 Bacteroidales bacterium | reverse complement strand
TTTATGTCGTGTCGCTTCTTTCTTTTGGCGCCTTATATTACAAAGAAAGCTCACGACGGTTATCGTGAGCAAAGGTAAGAGGGAATATGGCTGCCAACCGGTTGTACAACCGGTGGTAAATTGTTAGTATTCCTTGTCTTTCTTTAGTTCTATGCCGAGGGAAAGGTCTGCAAGAATCTTGTTCACTTCGGATAGTTCTTTTTTGTGATAATCAGTGAATTGGATTCCTTTCTGGGCCTCGTTGTAAATCTTCCGGGGGCTGCCGCCGGTGAGGTAGGCCACCAGGTTGCAGATTTTGGAGAGGTCGTTGAAACTCTTGCCTTTTCCAAGTTTCTGCAGAAGTTCATAGACAACGACTGTGCGGATCTTGTTGCTGCCTTTAGTCTTGTCTTCGTGGGCTTCATTTGATCCGTCCATGGAAGATTCGTCGGGAAGATGGCGCTCCAGTTCGTCTTTGATACGATTAAGGCGCTTGTCACCGGCTGCAGTGGAGATGATGATCTCGCAAATGAACCGGCCCGCCAGATC
Source organism: Bacteroidales bacterium (assembly GCA_017550525.1). Taxonomy (GTDB): domain Bacteria; phylum Bacteroidota; class Bacteroidia; order Bacteroidales; family UBA932; genus Cryptobacteroides. The sequence goes on along the minus strand of JAFZOU010000109.1, from coordinate 19,904 downwards.
CTTTGCCACCTGACTTTCGTAGTTATTATCGTCCAGAAAGACTTTGACGGCAGAGATGGGATTGGATTTAGCCAGACGCATTTCGTCATAAATGCGGTAGGCATTGTTGAACCATGAGAGCAGTTTCGACTCATCCGTGATTCCTACTTCGGTGAGGTCCTGGTACTGGGCAAAGTTGATGTCATCGTCCAGGTATTCGGAGAGGTCGGATTTCGGGTAGTCGTCGCGAGAGGTTTTCAGCGCCTCGACGATTCCACGTTCGTCCGGCACACAGTCAATCGGGTTGGTCGGCCGCTGGCTGTTGCGTAGGTTGCCCAGGAGGAAGTAGAGATAGCCGAAGGTCTTGTCTTCCTTGATGACATCAAAGAGTTCGTCACGGACGCCGGCGGCGATTTCAACAGGGATTTCACCGTCTCTCATCTGAAACTCTTCCGGCGCCTCGGGCTGCATAGCGTTGTTTTTCTCGTAGAGTTCTTTCTGCAGCAAGCAGGCCTGGAGGCGTATGTCGGCAATCAGTTTGCGGTTGTAATAGTCCACTGTCTGCTGCCTACTGGAGCGCAGAGGAAGCATTTCATCTACGATTTGCCGGATTTCATCCGAGTATTTCAGTGTTGCCTGATTGTAGGCTATGTATTCTTTTGCTCTCATTTCCAGTGGATTTATAGATTAGGTATCAAATTTACTGCTTTTCTCTTGTTTTCATCCACGATCTTCGCATAAATCTGAGTGGTGCGCATATTGGCGTGCCCCAGGAGCTTGGAGACAGTGTAGAGGTCGGCACCATAGGTAAGGGTCAACGTGGCGAACGTATGACGTGCGACATGAAAAGAGACGGGCTTCTTTATGCCGGCATTCCTTATTAAGGTATGGAGGCGGGCATCTGCGTTTCCTACTTGGTCGGGAAGCCGGTAGAATACGCGGGCATTGTCCGGTGCGTTTTCCCTATCCGGGAGCCAGGCAATGGCGTTGTCCGACAATGGGAGATAGAGGTCTTTGCCGGTTTTCTTCATCTTTGTATCAAGACGAAGTTTTCCATCCGGCCCGATGGACATTTCGCCCCAAGTCAGTTTGTAGATGTCTGAATAACGGAGGCCGGTGAAGCAGGCAAACATAAATGCAGGCTTGACGTCATTCTTGGGCCGGTATTCAGTCTCAGATATTTTCTTGACTTCTTCCAGGGTGAGGTAGGCACGGGATTTTTCCTCGGCACGAGGTTTCAAGCTGGCATCAATGGATTTGCCAGGATTCTTAAGGATAATGCCTTCCCGTTCAGCTTTGTTGAGGGCGACCATTACGCGGGCGAAGAGGGCCTCTTTATAGACGCCACTCAAGCGCCTGGGCTTACCTTCTTTCTTATTTTCCTTCTTGTCGAAGTCATAGCGTTCATTATTAAGGTAATCGATGAAGCCGATCAGGTATTCTTTCGTGACTGTACTGAAGGGGACAACTTTGCCTTTGTAGTCCACAAGTCTCCTTATGGCACTGCGTGTTAGGACGCCGCAGGCAGTTTGGCCGTTGGCCTCATAAGTTTCGGCCATACTTTCAAGATAGGTAATGAAGTTCAGTTTCCTTGCCCGCTTGATATCCTTGAAGCCAAACTCGCCGTTCTGGATGCTGACGATGCGTTCCGCCTTGACTGCATTGGCCAGCCGAAGCTGCTCCTTATTCCATAATCTATCGGCGCGTTCCTTCTCTGGCCGCAGATAAATGTTCAAGAATTCGTACTCCCGGACACCGTTAACATAGATGTCCAGGTATATGGAAGTGTTACCGTTTTTGAGTTCCCGGAAGCGAATCTTTACCGGCTCCTTTACTATCTTATCGTCCTCTTTTGCCATGACAATCAATCATTTATATCTGAGAACAAATATAATAAAAGTTCGGGACTTTTGCAATAGAGTAACAAAAGTCCCGAAATATCCATTAACAATCCGTAAGGGAACCGCAATTTTATGAACGTTATTTGCGGATTTTACATTTTATTTATAGTCACAATCCAGTAACATTTCTTGAGAAAAAGTAACAAAATCCGACCTTAATAACGAAAATCATCGATGGTATGCCGAAGTGCGAAATCGCCACCACACTGCATTGTGCGGCCATTTTCCTTATTGATTCTGGCGGATGTATAGTTTTGCAACTTTACGTAGTCTATGAAGTTCGATTCTGCCATAACGGTGCAAAGGTAGTGATTCTTTTTGATTTCCAGAAGTCCCGGTACAAAACCATGTGCTCTGCCCTTTGGGGTACTCAAGACGTACACTTTCGGCATTAAACGTACGTGCTCAGTACTTTTTGGTACTCATGGCGTACACTTTTGGCATTAAATGTACGTGCTCAGTACTGGAAGGTGGAGAAAATGATGCTTTTTATGTGTTTTAGAGGCATTTCCACATAAACGTGTGGTGTTTTTCGGTATTATTTTGTATATTTTTGTAGTGGTTTTTATGTAATCGCCTTATGGAACACGACGAAGCCACTGACAAAATCTCCCTGACTGACAAAGAAGTCGCCATCCTCCGACTAATTGCCGCCGGCCAGTCTACCAACAGAATTGCCCATTCTATGAGCCTGAAACCGTCCACCGTGATGTGGTATCGGAAGCGGCTTCATATGAAGTTCAAGGTCCACAATATGGCGGAACTTCTCTATAAGGCCATAGAGCAGAAAATCCTATAGCACGACGAAAACATCAAACATCCAAATTATGAAAAAAATAACCGTTTTATTCCTATGCGCAGCCGTGCTGGCTGCAGCATCCTGTGGCAACAATTCCAACAGTAACAAAGGAAAGAGCGAAGATCCCAAAGCCGCCACTAAAACCGAAGCCGGCAAGAAAATGGACATCGGCGACAAGTTCGCTTTCGCCGGTCTTGAGTCTTCGAAACTCGTCCCTGCCTGCGCCAAGGAAGTAAGTGAGCTACAGACTCCTGTCCGCTCTGAGAGCCGTCCGATGAAAGACGCAGCTTATTTCTACACCGGCACAGCATCCACCGACATCACCATCCAGCAGTTGGATGAATTCCTGGCCACTGCTTACAATGCCGCCAAAGCAGCTGCATCAGACGGCAAGGTTTATAAGAGAGGCTCTTATGGTGACACCAAGCTGGGCGCTGAGATCACTGAACCCTACAAGTGTACGAGTTCTAAGCCTCTGGCCGACTGGAGTTGCGTGTATAAGCATGACGGACTATGGTACTCTCTTACCGTAAGACACGCAAGGCAGGATGAAAAGTTCAAGAAGGAGTATCCCGGCAATTACTGCGGCTTCGCCATTATTGTTACTGAATACTTCATTGACGAGTAATAAGTGTAAATTGCCAATCTTAAAACGAACACTGATATGAAAAAGATTCTTTCATTTTTTTTGACCGCTATTGCTATAGCAACAATGGTCAGTTGCTTCCCCACCTCTACAACTAAAATTGATGGGACTGAAAACAGTTCCGAGAATGGCGACGGTAATGGGAACGGTAATGGGAACGGTAATGAAAACAGCAACGGGAATGGCGGAGACAATAGCCAGGCGACCAAACTGTCCAATTCCAAATACTACAAGTTCAGGGATTACGCAGGCGAAACCACAGAAACAACCGTCACTTTCGTCAATGGAAACGAGGTAGAGTATCACGTTGTATGGAATTGGATGGAAGGCGGAAGCGGCTATGATGCATCCGGCGATGTGACCTATCGTGGCACCTACACCTTTACTAACACAGCGACAGGGAATGCATTGAAAGGCGAGGGAACTCTCACGATGAAAGACATCAATGATTCCAGCAAGGAGTACAAGACCCAGTACTACGCCGAAGGAGACAATCTCAAAATTATGAACGCTGCTCCTAACGGAGATACGATTAATCTTGAAAAGGTCAAAGAGTAACCTTTCTCAATGAAACGTCTTTTACTGATTATTCCGGTACTGCTGCTCGTTTCCTGCAAGTTTACAGGAGGGCGGCAGCAGTCTTTTGATTCCGGAGCCTTGGAATCCCTTGAGAAGGCCGAAGACCAGGCACGGGCGGAAGCAGACCAGGCACGCTATCAGGAAGAAGAGGAGGAAGTGGTTGAGGAACGAACAGCGCCCGAACCTGACCCCTGGTATAACCACGACTTCTCCTTGGTCTATGTGCAGCACAAATATGCTACGCCGTCAAGGCCGGCTCAGGATCTGGATGAGACCTATCTGATTACCCGCATCGGTGACAAGGTGTACCTCCAGTACACGCTCAGGGGCGTCATTCTAAAGACAAGTGTCTATGAGGCCACAGCCGAAGGCTACAACGAGACCATCTACAAGGGTGGCAAAGTGGATTGGGAGCACGCATTCGATAACCAGTCACTGAACAGCGAAATCCGTTATTTGCTCCGGAAGAAATATCCGGTTGTCGTGGATTTACCGGAAGGAGTTGACCTGCACAAAGCCAAGGAAGGCACTTTCATCGGCCGCTCCTGCTTGATTGCCGAACTCTATGAAGAGGAGGCAGGAGGGAAGGCGACAACTACCTATTACTTTGACAAAGAATATGGTTTCTTCTACCGTGCTACACAAGTCGGTACTAACGGAAAAGGGCAGGAAATCAATATGACGCCCTTTGAGGTGACCTATTTCACTGACAAGCCCACCGCAAAGAATGTTCCGGATCCCCGGAGTTCGAACAATCCCGTCGATGCGCTGAAGAAGCAACTGCAGGGCCAACTTGACGCGGCTCAGAAATAATCACTACCTTTGCAAGTATGAAAAGAATTCTTCTGCTTGCACTTATGCTGATTCCAGTGGCTGCTTCCGGCTACCGGGACTATCGGGGTGTGAATCTTGACTCGCTGGAACGCATTGTCGCAAAATGGCCGTGGTCCCGCGTGGAAAAAGCCAGCCGTGAGGAAGTGAACGAGTACGCCATTTGCGTCGATCAGTTGTCCAGAGGCTATTCTACCATCGACCCGGCTCGCTCGCAGTACTATGCCCGCATCTTTATGAATCTGGGGTACCGTTTTAATAGCGGGAACGGTGTGTATCAGGGAGCAATTCGCTTGGGAGATCATTTCCGCGCACAGGAACAATATGACAGTGCTGCAGTCTATTACGGCAAGGCATTAAAGGCAATAGATATGAAAAGCGCTGCCGGGGATGACGAGGCCAGAATAGATGATGCTCGTTCCCGGCTCTACGGTTCCCTGGGCAACCTGTATGCCGAACAGGATTCTCTGACCAGGACATTTGAGTATTATGCTCTGGCCGACGAGATTTTTGTGAAACATGGCTGGCTGGAGAGTTCGGCCATACTCCACCAGAATTCCGGTTTCATCTGGATGGATGCCGGAGAACCGGAAAAGGCACGTCCTGAGTTTGAAAAGGCCTTGCAGTTAGGCACTGAAACACAAGATTCCCTGATTGTTGCCGGAACCCGCCTTGGACTGGGGACTTATTATCAGTCCATAGGGAAAACAAACCGCGCTTTGGAGGAAGTCACCGCAGCTTACGAATACTATAATGAGCATTCGATGGAGGAGCCACTTGCCTTGAAAGACTCACTGGCCATTATGAACGCCGCGCACGAGGAACTTTACCGCAATGCGCGGGTGCTGGCCATCGGCGCTTTCCTGATTCTCCTTCTATCTATTGGCGGAACGCTTCTGGTCCGTCGGCTCAGGCTTACCAAGCAGGAACTCACAGAGACATCAGCCGTTCTGGAAGAAACCATAGAGGAGCTTCGGCCTGCAGAGCAGGATTCAAAGCCGCTCCTTAATGAGCAGGAAAAGGCAATTGCCCGCCTCCTGGTGGAAGGCAAGAGCACCAAGGAGATTGCCGATGCTGTGAATCTGGGCGTAAATACCGTCCTCTGGTACCGCAAGCGGCTGTATGCAAAGTTCGATGTGCATAATGCCGCAGCATTCTCTACTGAAATGAGTAAGCGGGGCATTCTGGATTAGAAACTTCTCTTTTTTATCGGGTAGATACGGAATTTTTGCCGTATATTTGTCTGTATGAAAAGGATTGAAGTTGTAGCGGCCATCATCCGAAAAGATGACAGGATATTCGCCACCCAGCGCGGCTATGGAGACTGGAAGGACTGGTGGGAACTGCCCGGAGGCAAGGTTGAACCCGGGGAGAGCCCTGAGGAGGCCCTTGTGAGGGAGATCCGTGAGGAACTGGATACGGAAATCAGCATTGACAAATATCTTACAACCATAGAATGGGACTATCCCAAGTTCCATCTCACAATGCACTGCTATATGTGCTCCCTCCTCACGGATGCACTCCATCTCAACGAGCACGAGGCAGCCCGCTGGCTTGGCGCTGAGGACCTTCACTCCGTCAATTGGCTCCCGGCCGATGACCAGCTTCTTCCTCTTATTGCACGGGAGCTGAGTATTGGGAATGTGATATAAATTTCCTATCTTTACAAGATGAAAGAAGGCACTCTCATCTGCAATTTCAGCGGCGCTTATGCGGCGCAGGGATTCCTCCCGTGGGTGAAGGAAAAAGGGGCAGATGTTGAGGTGCTGGATTTCAAGGGATTGGAGGGTACGTCCTGTTACTGTGACCCTGAAGCGGCGCTTGCAATAGAAAAGATGTTGCCGGAGAAACTGCCGGGGCTACGGTGGATAGACAGCGGAGATTACCACTATATGACGCACCTGTTGGCCCTCAAGGAAACGCAGCCGTTCCACCTTCTGCTTCTGGACAACCATCCGGACAACCAGGAACCGGCGTTTGGAGGAGTCCTCAGCTGCGGAAGCTGGGTAAAGGCAATGAGGGAGGAGAACCCTATGCTGCGGGACATCCTGTGGATAGGCCCGGAAGGCGGAGATTATGGCCCGTGGCTGGAAGAGAGAATGGGAGAGCGGCTTTACATATCCCTTGACAAGGACGTGATGGCGCCTCAGTGGGCCCGCACTGACTGGACGCAGGGGGAGTACAGCCTTGATGAGGTAGAGGAAATCCTCAGGCTGGCAGCCCGTGAGATGGATGTAGTTTCCGTAGATATCTGCGGAGAAATATCGGCCTCAAAGGGTGCTACCCCAGAGGACTACAGAATAAATTTTGAAACCAACACTAAACTTTATAACCTAGTATGTCAGAACTGAAAACCTGCCTGTACGATTCTCACGTGGCCCTTGGAGCCAAGATGAGTCCCTTTGCAGGCTTTATTATGCCCATCCAGTACGCCGGCATCGTGCAGGAGCACCTTGCCGTCAGGCAGCACGTGGGTATGTTTGACGTTTCCCATATGGGAGAGATCTTTGTGGAAGGCCCTGACGCAGAGGCCTTCGTGAACCACATTTTCACCAACGAAATCCGTGGGTTTGAGCCCGGAAAGGTTCTCTATGGTATGATGTGCTATGAAAACGGCGGCACCGTGGATGACCTCCTGGTATACCGTGAATTCGAGAAAGATCACTTCCTGCTTGTCGTAAACGCCGCAAACATAGACAAGGATTTTGCCTGGATTGAGGAAAATGTGAAAGGCTTCAACTGCTTCGTCCGCAACGAATCCCCGGTATGGGGCCAGATAGCCGTACAGGGCCCTGAGGCGGAGAAAACCGTAATTGATGTCCTTGGATACAAGGAAGCCGCAGAACTTGGTTTTTACACCTTCTGTGATGTGAAGTATAATGGCAGCCGCCTTATCCTGAGCCGTACCGGTTACACGGGAGAAGACGGTTTTGAACTCTATACAACAATAGAGAACACCGTTGAAATCTGGGGTCGTCTCCTCAAGGCCGGCGTCCAGCCCTGCGGCCTTGGCTGCCGTGACACCCTCCGCTTTGAGGCGGGCCTTCCTCTTTACGGAGATGAACTGTCCCCTGAAATCAGCCCCGTTATGGCTGGCCTCGGGATGTTCTGCAAGTATGAGAAGGATTTCATAGGGAAGGAAGCCCTCCTTGACCAGAAAGCCGGAAACCTTCAGAAGAAACTTGTGGGCATCGAGATATTTGACAAGGCCATTCCCCGTGCCGGTTATCCCGTAGAACTGGAGGACGGAACGGAGGTTGGCGTTGTCACCACCGGCTACCACTCCATTTCCCTTGACAAGAGCATCTGCTTTGCACTTGTGGATAAGGAAGTATCGGCCCTGGATACGCCCCTTTCCGTACGTATCCGCAAGAAAGTTTTCCCCGGGAAGGTGATCAAGAAACGTTTTTATCAGACAAATTATAAAAAGTAATACAAGCTATGTCAAAGATTCTTGAAGGACTCTGCTATTCAGAGTCACACGAATGGGTAAAGGTAGAAGGCAATATCGCCGTTGTGGGCGTATCTGATTTTGCCCAGAAGGAAATGGGAGATATCACTTATGTGGATATGCCCGCTGTGGATGATGAGGTGTCAGCAGGTGAGGAATTTGGCGCCCTTGAGAGCGTAAAGGCCTCCTCAGACCTTATCAGCCCCGTTTCCGGCGTAGTGGTAGAGGTGAACGAAGAACTGGAAGACGCCCCGGAGAAAGTGAACGAGGACGCATACGCCAGCTGGATCATCAAGGTTGAGATGAGTGACCCTTCAGAACTGGACGCCCTTCTTGACGCCGACGGATACAAGGCTCTCATAGGAGAATAATATGGCATCACTTCCTTATCTTCCGCATACGGATGCGGACGTGAGGGCAATGCTGGAGAAGGCCGGAGTCAAGACTCTTGCAGACCTCTATGCCGATGTCCCCGCAAAATTCCTGAAAAAAGGCCCTTATGCCCTGCCGGATGCTATGTCCGAGCAGGAAATAAGGGAATGGTTCGCTTCCCTTGAGGCCCAGAATGCCCGTCTCAAGGTGTTTGTGGGCCAGGGCGCGTATGACCATTACACCCCTTCAGTAATACCGTATCTCACCCAGCGAAGTGAGTTCCTTACGGCATATACTCCTTACCAGTGTGAGATATCCCAGGGCACGCTCCGTTACATTTTTGAGTACCAGAGCATGATGTGCGCCCTCACTGGAATGGACGTCTCCAACGCCTCCATGTACGACGGCCCCACGGCCGCCGCCGAGGCCATGAAGATGTGCGTATCCTGCACCCGCAAGAAAAACACCGTCCTCCTTTCCAAGGCCCTTCTTCCCCATGTCATAAAGGTGGTTGAGACCTACGCCAAATTCCATGGCGTAACCATCGGCCTTGTTGATGCTCCGGAAGGAGAAACGTCCCTGAAAGCCCTTCAGGAGGCCCTGACGGAGGATGTTGCAGGCGTAATCCTTCCTTCCATCAACCGTTACGGCATTGTTGAGGACCATACCGGATTTGCCGATGCTATCCACGCCGCAAAGGCCCTTATGGTTGAATACTGCGATCCCTCCGCCCTTGCTGTAGTGAAGACTCCGGGAGAGTGGGTGGCCGATATTGCCGTAGGCGACGGCCAGTCCCTTGGCCTGCCGCTCTGCTACGGCGGCCCTTACGTGGGCTTCATGGCCGTGAAGAAGGATTATATGAGAAAGATGCCTGGCCGCATTGTGGGCCAGACTACGGACAAGGAAGGAAGGCGCGTCTTTGTCCTTACCCTTCAGGCCCGTGAACAGCACATCAAGCGTGAGAAGGCAACTTCCAACATCTGCTCCAACGAGTCCCTGATGGCCCTGTGGGTAACAATCTACCTGTCCCTGATGGGCCCTGAAGGCCTCCGTGAGGTGAACAGGCTCTCCAGTGACGGAGCCCATTACCTCTACGCGGAACTTCTGAAAACAGGCAAGTTTGATGAGGTATTCCCTGGGAAACCCTTCCTCAAGGAGTTTGTCCTGAAGCCAAAGTCCTTCCCCGGCCTTATGCAGAAGAGGCTTGAAGAAGCAGGCTTTTTTGCCGCCCTGGACACGGAAGAGGGTTATGTGACTTTCTGTGTAACCGAAAAACACGGCAAGGCGGAGATAGACCGTCTTGTAAGCGTAATAAAGGAGGGCTAGGCTATGAAGTACTACGACAAACTCATATTCGAACTTTCCAAGGAAGGCCGATGTGGCTTTTCCCTGCCGGCTAATTCCTTCCCTTCAGGTGCTGAACTTCCCGCGGTGTTAAGGCGTGAATCGGCCCTGGAACTGCCTGAGGTAAGTGAACCGGACGTTGTGCGTCATTACACCAACCTCTCCCAGATGAACTTTGGCGTGGACACAGGCTTCTATCCGCTTGGCTCTTGTACCATGAAGTACAACCCCAAGATCAACGAGGAAGTGGCCGCCCTTCAAGGCTTTGCAGGCCTTCATCCCCTCATGCACGCGGGTCTTACAAAGGGTGCCCTCAAGGTGTACCAGGAGATGAACAAGGCCCTTGCTGCCATAACCGGCATGTACACCTTCACCTTCGACCCCTGCGCCGGAGCCCACGGTGAACTCACCGGCCTTATGATAATGCGCACTTACCATATCCAGCGCGGAGACCTTGGCCGCACCAAGGTCATAGTCCCGGACAGCGCTCACGGCACCAACCCTGCATCGGCCGCAGTATGTGGCCTGGAGGTGGTGGAGGTGAAGTCCCTGGAGAACGGCCGCATTGACGTTGAGGCCCTGAAGCCCCTTCTTGGCCCGGACATCGCCGGCATAATGATGACAAATCCCAACACTCTTGGCCTTTTTGAGACCCAGATAGAGGAGATTGCATCGCTGGTGCACGGCTGCGGAGGCCTTCTTTACTACGACGGAGCTAACATGAACCCCCTGATGGGCGTTGTCCGCCCCGGAGATATGGGCTTTGACATCATGCACCTCAATCTTCACAAGACTTTCTCCACGCCTCACGGCGGCGGCGGCCCCGGCAGCGGCCCCGTAGGCGTAGCAAAGCATCTGGAAGACTGCATCCCGGACCTCAGGGTCTCCGGATTCCACGGAAACTTTGGCGTTATCCTCCGTGCGTACGCATACATCCTGGCCCTTGGAAAGGAGCACATCCGTAAAGTAGGTCAGTATGCCGTCCTCAGTGCCAATTATATCAAGGAAAGCCTCAAGGACGTTTACAAACTCCCCATTGAGGGTGTCTGTAAGCACGAATTCGTGTTTGACGGCCTTGTGAATGACGGAGCCCGTGAGGGAGTTCCCGGAGCCACCACCCTGGATGTCGCAAAGCGCCTGTTGGATTACGGCTTCCACGCTCCCACCATCTATTTCCCGCTCCTTTTCCACCAGGCCCTTATGATAGAACCCACGGAAACCGAGAGCAAGGAAACTATAGATGCCTTTATTGAGGTGATGAGAAAGATTGCGGCAGAAGCTGCGGAGAATCCTGAGATCCTTCACGATGCCCCTCACTGCACTCCCATTTCACGCCCTGATGAAACCGCAGCCGCCCGTAACCCTATCCTGAAGTTTCAGGACGCATAAGCATTAGTGGAGGAACGCAGCCTTCATACCATTCTGAGCGGCTTCCAGAAGCCGGAGCTCCAGGACCTTGGAAATATCCTGGGGAAGGAGCTCAGCGCCCGTTTCCGCAAATCTCAGTTAGTGGAGCAGCTTCATGGCTACATCACATCTGAACCGCGGGAGTGGATGTCCCACCTTATGGAAAGGGACGTGAGGCTTCTGAGGGACCTTGTAAAGCAGGGCCCGGAGAAAGTGCAGTATCAGGATTTTGCCGATTACCCGTCTCTCCTGGAGGTTACCGGGCTGGTTCAGTTTGACGATTCCGATGAGCATTTCCACAAGGTTTGGCTAAGCCGTGAGATGTATGACATTGTTGCTCCGGAGGTGGAGAATGTTATCCACCTTCTGGAGCGCAACGGTCAGTTCAAACTTGAAAGGGTGGCCCTTGGATACCTGAACCTGTATGGTGTTATGCCCACGGAGCTCTTTGTAGACAATCTGATGCAGTGGTACGACCAAAATATGGGAGGATCCTCCAAACGCCTTTCCCGGATCCTCAATACCACCCCCATCATTAAGATGTACCGCTACAACGACAAGTGGGGAGATTACGTTTGCAGCCCCTGCGTCCCCGATATAGATGAGCTGATGACCCGTCTGGATTCATTCAAAGGCGATTTCGCCAAGCTCCTTAACTGGGATGCCTACAAGGCCGGATCCGGGGCACCATACTTCACTATCGGCCTTGATAGAATTGAGGGAATGCGCCTGGAACAGATGTATAAGCGCATCGGCTATGAGGGATTTGACCTTGTGAAGGCTGTGCATGATACCTGGATGGAGTCCCAGTTCACCTCAGGCCCTCGCCCGGAACTCTTTGACCCCATCTTTGACAGCCCTCTCTTTGGCACGCTTGACAGGCAGGCGCTTGAGTCTTTCTGCAATATTGTGGCCGATTATGCCGATTCCCTTCCAAAGTGGTGTCTTGCCGGCCATAGCGCCAAGGAAACGGGAGAGTGTCTTGCCGACAGAGATGCATGGAAGGATAATGAGGAAAAGCTGCCGGAGCCTGATGATGCCGATTACCCCAGGTGGAATATGCCTGAGCCCACAATTACGGATGGTTATGCCGGAGAGATGTCTTCGGACGGCTATCCTCTTGGGCTTGCCATACCTCACGTCGCGCCCAATGATCCATGCCCCTGCGGCAGCGGCCTCCGCTATTGCCGCTGTCATGGCCGATATATGAATTAGCCATGGAAGGTAATCTCACTCTTGAGCCTGTGGCCTTTTACAGGGGCTCCCTTGGCTCCAAATTCGGGATTCCACGCCAGAGTTCCCTGGCAGGAAGCCTTCGCGGCCGGATTGTCTTTACGGATAAATACAAGGTTAAGGAGGCCCTGAGGGGCCTTGAAGGCTTCAGCCACATCTGGCTCATCTGGGGCTTTTCCGCCAATAAGGAGGCAAAAGGGGAGTGGCAGCCCACCGTTCGTCCGCCACGCCTTGGCGGCAACACTGCCGTTGGAGTGTGGGCCACAAGGTCCCCATACAGGCCAAACTCAATCGGCCTTTCCTGCGTGGAAATTGAGAGTATCTCAGGATGTGAAATCTGGGTAAGGGGCGCAGACCTTATGGACGGCACCCCCATCTATGATATCAAGCCCTATATAAGGTATGCCGATTCCCGCCCTGAGGCGCTGTCTGGCTTTGCCCAAGATGCCCCGGTAGTGGCCCTGGAGGTTGTTATTCCAGAGAATTTGTCACTTGGCCCTGCGCAGAGGAAGGCTCTTGAGGAGGTCCTGTCACTGGACCCGCGCCCCGCATATCAGGACAGCCCTGACAGGGAATATGCCTTCCCCTTTGAAGGGAAAGACGTACGATTCAGAGTTGAGGGAAAAGTCCTTACCGTTACTGGTTACGGAACTCGGAAGGAGTGAATCCCGTCTTTTTCTTGAAGAATCTGGCAAAATACGACTGATCCGGCACTCCTACGCGTCCGGCTATGTCTCCGATAGGTACTGTGGGGTCTTTCAGAAGCATCTTGGCCATATTTATGCGCGCAATCTCTATCCAGTCTATTGCGGTACGGTGAGTGTGCTGCTTTACTGTCTTGTTGAGGTAGTTTGGCGTAACGTTCAGCTCAGCAGCGTATTCACTCACGGAGAACTGGACGTTCCTTCCCTCAAAGACCATCTGCAGGAACTTCTCAGGTATGGCCGCAACTTTACCGCTTGGCCTTACCTGGCACAGGATCATATCTATGGCACTCTGCAGAAATGCGTAATCCTTGTCTTCCATGGCAGTGAGCATACGCCTGAACAGATTTGCCATAAACACTGCGTCGTCAAACCAGAAACTCTGAAGATGAGGCTTGGAGGCACGGAGGACCGGATAGGAGGCGTCCTTGAGGAAACTTATTGAGAATGAACCCATATAACCGTGGCAGCTGTTGTAGTGCTTGAGGAGGATCCTCTTGCTCTCAGGGACTATGATAAGCTGCCCTGGGCCAATGAGGTAATTCATCCCGTCAATATCGGCCAGAGCCTCTCCTTCCGACAGGAAGGCATATACATAGCGGTCCAGAATGTATCCGCTGATGTCTACAGGCTCAGTGTAGCCCTCAATCTTCAGTTCGTGAATTGTAATACCTGATTTCATACTAGAATTCTACATCCAGTCCTATATTGATTGTAAAGTTTTTCCCGTCTTCGCGTGGGTGTGTCACCCTCCAGTATGCGTCTACGCGGATAATCCTGAGAATGTTCGAGATGCCCACTCCAAGTTCCACATAGGGGATTTCAAGGGTTTGAAGTTTCATGTTATCCGGGACTAAGAACATCCCGTGGTTTCTGTCATTTGCCTCAGTGAGCGTACCCCAGGCAAAGCGTGCAGTTACAACTTCCCTGAGATCAAGTTTCTTCAGGAGGGGAATCTTTCCAAGGAAGAATCCGTTGAAGTTGTGAACGTAATAACCGGTTAGCCAGCGGTCCGATGCAAACTCGAAGTAGTCCATACAGGAGAAGGCCGATTTATCCAGGAAGTAAGTCTGGTTGCCCTCGTGGAGTTTGAGGAGAGTGTAGGGGACTGATCCCCATATGGCACCGCCCTGAAGCATGAATTTACCAAATCCCACTGCCGTAGAAGGTACTTTCCAGGTGATTTCCGCCTCTGTCTTGAGGTATCCGATGTCTCCTTCCGTTATACCGGGAATGCCCCCGTATACGTCCAGTGTTATCACAGGGTATTTGGTGAAGAGGTAGTGCTTGAGGAAGTAGCCGCGGCTTACTCTCTCGTCAAAGGAGAAGCGCAACTGCCCGTGTATCTCATTGGTGGAGTAGCTGTCCTGGATCTGATTGTCCTCCCTTCTAATGAACTTCACAAGATCGTTACCCCAGATACGGGACTGGGTAAGCTGGAGCGCTGAATTGATCTCAGGGATGAACTCGTGGTCGTAATTTATATCTATGATACGAACCATATTGCGCTTACTGCCAACATCGCGTGCAAGGATGGAGGAAAAAACGTTGGGAACAGTGAATACTCCGGAACCGCTTCCAAACTGCTTGTAGTCATATGTGGCGGTCACAAAGAGTTTTCTGGTCTTTTCCCTTCCAAGCATCCATTCAAGCGTGGCTTCACCCTTTACTCCCTTGTCTCCAAAACCGTAAGCAACGTAGCCGCCAAGGCGCAGTTTCTCATTCCACTCCTTGAGCGTGCGGCCGCCAAGCTGGAGGCGGAAGCCCTCCTGGCCGGTGTAGGCAACCGTACGGGCCCATCGGCCAAATTCAAATTTCCAAGGCTTCACTTCCACATAGTTGTTGATAAGGGTCCTGGCAACGCCATACGTGCCCTTATAGAGGTTTGTGCCCTGGAATGTCTCCACCATCTCATAAATGCCCTGCTCCCTTTCCGTAAGCTCGTACGGGCGGGCATCGGCCCAATACTCCTCATCACCACCGGTAACATCCCTCATCACAACTGCTTCCTTTGAGGTGAGAGCGTCCTTGTCAGTTATAGGGCCGATAACCGGCATCTCATATTTCATGTTGCGGTTGGCGAGGAAGGAGATGAGCTTGGATTTGTCGCTGACGGTGATGGAAAAGTCTATGAAGAGGTGTTCTTCATCGTAGAACCAGTGGCCGCTGGGGAGGCGGCGGTTCACTATCTCAAAGTTTATGTGCCGGATCCAGTTTACGTTGGAGGACGGGGAAAGCTGGGCGTGGACGCTCCTTATACCAAAATCCTCCGCGTCAAACTGCATTTCTCCATCAAGGGTGGGAGAGGTTACAAGACTCTTGGGATGGAAACGCAGGACATACGTTTTACGGCCCTCTACCTGCAGGCTGTCTACAAGGAAATAGTTGTAGAACATGTGGGACGATGCTGCCGCAGGATTGGGGATTTCCAGGTTGAAAACGCCAATTGAGGGCTTGTAGAAGTTGGTCTTGAGGAGGTATGAGCCGGTGAACTGGCGCACTACGTTGTCTTCCTCCAGGCCGGAAATACGGCTGGCGCGCATTACCTCCCTTATCCAGGAAGGGTTCTGGGAGTGATAGACATCGGATACGTTCTCGGATATCATCACAGGGATGAAGGGCTTTCCCGTTATGGCCGATGTATCGGCATACTCCCTTATGAAACCTACGTTCTTGTCCAGGACCTTGAGTTTGAGGAAATCCTCCATGTTGGTTACGTCGAACTCTATCTTGGAATAGAGGTGAGAACTCCAGTCAGGGCCGGCGTCGGGGTCATTTTTCGCAAGGGACTGGTCCAACTTTTTCAGGACGGATTTTATGTATCTGTCATCCGGCTTTACAATTGCGGCGTCCAGCTGGCGTTTATCAGGGAGAAGATGGAAGTTTATCTCAGAGAACGCGCCCCGGTTCACCTCTATTGAAAGCGGCTCATATCCAAGGAGCTGAGCCGTGAGCACCTTGGCGTCAGGGGAGCGGGTCTCTATGCTGAACCGCCCGTCAAAGTCTGATGTGATGCCAATGGTTGTGCCGTCGAAGTAGATTCCAACAAAGGGGAGGGGCTCTCCTGTTTCCGCGTCATATACTCCGCCTCTTACACGCGTAGACTGTCCGGCTGCCGTGAATGCAGTCAGAAGCACTATGAGTGATATCAGAAGCCTCTTTATCAAGAATACAGGGCGTTTATGAGAGAGAGTTTCCATCTCTCGGGCAGAATCCGTGCCAGAAGGCCTACTGCCTTATAATCAATGCGTGGAATTACCCTTACTGCCATCTTTTTGCGCTTGAGTTGCTTAAGGATAGCCTTTGCTATGACCTCCGGCTTCATGCCGCCAAGCTCATCCTTCTCAATCTTGCGGAGGTTCTTTTTGAGTCTGGCGTCATACGGAGTGCCCTCTGAGGCATTGACTTTCCTGGCCTGGGTAAATCCGGTTGCAACGTCTCCGGGTAGGATGCTGCAGCACTGGATTCCGGTGCCTTTGAGTTCCATCCTGAGGCCTTCTGTAAGTGAAAGCATTGCTGCTTTGGCCGATGAATAGAAGACCTGGAAGGGGAGCTGGAGCACGGCCATTACGGACGTAACCGTGATGATGCGCCCGTGGCCCTGCTTACGGAATACGGGAAGGCAGGCCTGGATGGTTTTGAGAGCGCCAAAGTAGCAGGTCTCAAATTGAGCCCGGGCGTCTTCCTCAGTGGTGTACTCTACAGGGCCGTAAATGCCGTTTCCGGCGTTGCAGATTACGGCGTCAAGCTTCCCGTCGGCCTTGATGATCTCTTCTACGGCAGCATTCAGCGTGGCGGCGTCATTGACGTCAAATTTTATGGGAACTATGCCTGGATGGGCCTCAGTGGCCGTTCCACGCCTTGAACCGGCGTAGACTTTCATTCCGGCATCGGCCAGAACCTTTGCCGTTGCCGCACCTATTCCGCTGCTGCCGCCGGTGATGAGTACTATTTCCATAATTGGCTTCTGTTTATGAAGTTGTCAGGGACGGGGATTGAGTATACGCTGTCACGGAGGAACTGCTTGAACTGCTCCTCGGGGATGGCTTTCAGGGCTTCCGCACTTATTGTCTCTCCTATTATCACGCGTGGGTGGCTGCCCTTCTTGTTGAATACCTCGTGGAAGAGGCGAGTGAAGCGCAGCATGTAATGGATGAGGCCCAGGAGGTAATAGAACATGGAATTTCGGTCTGCAAACCTTATTGGGACAACCGGTACTCCGGCCTTTCTGATGAGTCTTATGGCGGCGTCCTGCCACTCTCTTTCACTGATGGTCCAGCCCTCGCGGGGCTTTAAATCGGCCACGGCGCCGGAAGGGAATAGGATGAGGGGCTCACCGCTTTTTATCTGTAGGAGGGCGCTTTTGACGCCATTTATGCTGGTGGATGTGGTTTCCCTTTTTGTGGTGGTGGGATTCACTGAGATGAAATTGGGCTCCAGGCCCTTTATCCAACTGAGGAACTCATTCACCATTGCCTTGGCCTTTGGACGTTTATGGCCGATAAGGTCTACCAGGCAAATACCGTCCAGATGGCCGTAAACGTGGTTTGCAATCACTATGAAGGCGCCTTCAGGTAGGCTCTCCAGGCGTTCAGGATTGCCGACAGCAAAGTCTACCTGGGCATAATCCAGGATGCCTTTTGCAAAGTCAGGCCCGGGTTTGGTCCCTTGCTTCCACACGTAATCGTGGAGCTCATTCACGTGGTCAATTCCGGTGAACTTGAGGGCCAGAGAGAAAAGAAGCTTCCCCGCTTTTCCTTTGAAAACGGGGGAGAGTTTTACAGCATCTTCCGGGGTTATGACCTGCATCTTGCTCTAGTCCTTCTTGATGGGATCCTTCTCGTTGAAATACTTGAGGTCCTTGAAGAAACTTACAATGTAGGCCGCAAAGATTGCAAAGGCCGCAGCTACGGCAATGTAATCAAAAAGGCCTATCTGGAAGTCGTTGTGGAATATTGTGATGGGCTTTTTCCACTGTGACAGCCAAGGGATGTAGATGAAGCAGATGTTTACGATGATGAGGATGAGACGGAACTCCGTGGGGCCCATTCCTGCATAGGTGAGACGCATTTCTCCCTTGAGGTGGCAGTCAATGTAAACGTAGATACTGAGCATGAAATAAGCCACCAGGGCAAACATTGCAAAGCTCATGTTCACAAGGGGGCTGAGGCCCACGCCCACAAACATTATGGTCTCGTTGATTACATCTACGTTGTGGTCAATATAGAAACCATAGGTTTTGCGCTGGGTGTTCCTCACGCGTGCAAGGGAACCGTCCAGGGAATCTCCGAACCAGTTGATTACAAGGCCCAGGCATGACAGCCACAGCCAGTTTAAGTTAAGGTTTGCAAGGGCGTAGCCGGTAGCCATTATGATGGCGCCCAGGAAGCCCACGAAGGTGAGTAGGTCTGAGGTTACCCATTTGGGCATACGCTCTGCCAGCCACACCAGTACTTTCTTCTCCAGCGGGTTAAGAATTGAAGTTTGGATTCTTGCCGCCTGTTTCTTGTCTTCGGACATAGGTTTTAGTCATTTTAACTTACAAAGTTAAAAAAAATCAGGATAAAACGCTAACTTTGTGCTATGAAACCTAAGTCAGTAGCTATCCTTGCAGGTACAGTTGTACTTTCCGGCCTTTTTCTATATACTTATTTCTCTGTCCGCAGCTGCGTCCGTGAGAAGCAGTGGCTGGCCCTTGGACCCATTGAGAACCACCCCGTGCGCATCTATGACGTGAAGTATGCCCGTGAGTTCAACGACATGAACGATGTCCAGCTTAACGTGGCCCAGGCCATCGGCGTGCCGCCCGTGAAGGATAGGGAAGAGGCGGAAAAGATGAAAGGCCGACTTGTGCTTCTGGAGGACTGTGACCTTTACGTGATCAGGGAGCTGACCCATTCCATTCCTTATGTGGTACCATCGGCAAAGGAACTGCTGGACGTCATTGGCCGAAATTTTCAGGATTCCCTTGCAGCCCACGGGCTTAATCCCAACAAACTTGTAATCACTTCCGTCTTGCGCACGGAGGCCGATGTTGCCGCCCTTCGCAAGCGAAACACAAATGCCTCCGAGAATTCTACGCACCGCTACGGCACAACCTTCGACCTATCCTACTGGCGCTACGTGAAGGTTGATGAGCTCCGTGGCCGTCCCTATGAGGATGTCCCTCCGGAGTATCTCCGTGCCGTGCTTGGCCAGGTTCTCAGGGATATCCACAACCAGGGTCTCTGCTACATCAAGTATGAGCGCAAGCAGAACTGCTTCCACATTACCGTAAGGTCTAAGTAAGCATTGTATCCTACTGTAATGCCGATGCGATGGAGGTTAACTGCTTGTTTGTGAATTGGTTACGGGATCTTTTGGGATTACTGGTAATCCCAATCAATTGTGTAAGTTACAGTGTATCAATCACTTGACCTCCACCCGTTTTAAGTCTGGAAGTGCGGTCAGGGCTACCTGGAGCACGGAACGGCGGGGGGCGCTGATCCGGAAAAGGGCTTTGCCGGTCTAATGAGCCGTTTTCCCTCCGATCAAAGCGTTTTCCCTTCGCAGGTGCACGCTCCCGGCCCTTCGGGGCAAGGTTTTCCCAAAAGCCCGGCATCCCCTTCGGTGACCAGCCCTTTCCCGGGCGCCCCTTATCCGCCTTATCCTATCGCTC
>JAFZOU010000108.1 GCA_017550525.1 Bacteroidales bacterium | reverse complement strand
CTATGGCAAGCCGCTGGTGTATCTGGACAATGCTGCAACGGCGCAGCGCCCGGATTCCGTTGTTGAGCTGCAGAAGAAGTTGTCTCAGGGTGCAAATGCAAATATCCACAGGGCTGTCCATAAATTGGCTTCTGACGCTACTGAGGCCTATGAAAACACCCGTGAATATATTCGTAATTATGTTAACGCTCAGTATGCTTCGGAGACCATTTTTACATCCGGAGCTACCGCTTCTATAAATCTTGTCGCGCATAGTTTTGGTGAGGCTTTCGTCAGTGCAGGGGACGAAATAATTGTTTCCGTGGCGGAGCACCATTCTAACATTGTTCCCTGGCAGCTGCTTTGTCAGAGGAAGGGAGCCGTCCTTAAAGTCCTTGACATTGATAAAAATGGCGTGCTCTCCCCTGAGTCTTTGGAAAAACTCATTTCTGAGCGCACAAAAATCGTGGCTATCTGCCACATTTCCAATGTGTTAGGCCTTGTAAATCCCGTACGCGAAATTGCTGCTGTTTGTCACAAACATGGTGTCCCCGTGCTTGTCGACGGCGCCCAGGGTATTGTTCATTCAAAGGTAGACGTCCAGGAGCTTGGCTGCGACTTTTATGCCTTCTCCGGTCACAAGATCTATGCCTCTACCGGAACCGGTGTGCTCTACGGAAAGAAGGATCTTCTTGATGCCATGCCTCCGTTTATGGGGGGCGGAGAAATGATAAAATCCGTCAGTTTTGCCGGCACCACTTACGCTGAAGCGCCTACAAAGTTTGAAGCCGGCACCCAGAACTTCAATTCCGTGCCCACACTTGTACCTGCGCTTGAGTTTGCAAAGTCCAACGAAACTGATCCTGCCATCACGGAGTTTGTTTATAGGAAACTAACTGAGGATGAGAGGGTTACGCTGTGCGGAACAGGCCTTGAGAACAAGATTCCGCTGTTCTCCTTTGCAGTTAAAGGCGCCCACCATGAGGACCTTGCCCTCATTATGGACAAGATGGGAATAGCCCTTCGTTCCGGGCAGATGTGCGCAGAGCCACTTATGGACCGTTTGGGCGTTACAGGCCTTCTGAGGGCATCTTTTGCCCCGTATAACACCATGGAGGAGGCGCAGTATTTTATTGAGTGCCTGAATAAGGCCATTAGTATGCTTGTATGACACTTGAGGAAAAGAAACAGCAGGTTATAGAAGACTTCTCAATGTATGAGGAGTGGCTGGATAAATATGAGTATCTGATAGAGCTTGGAAAGGCCCTGGAGGCATTTCCGGAGGCGGAGAAGACAGAGGACAGGCTCATCAAGGGCTGCCAGTCCAGGGTATGGCTTTCAAGCGAAATTAAGGACGGAAAAGTCTTTTTTAAGGCCGACAGCGACGCTATCATCACCAAGGGTATAATATCCCTCCTGATAGACGTTTATTCGGGCCATACGCCCGCGGAAATAGCGGAGGATGACTTTGGATTTGTGGCTGAAATCGGCCTTAAGGACAATCTGTCCCCCACCCGCGCCAATGGCCTTTTATCGATGATTGAAACAATAAAGGATATTGCCGCAAAAGCCGGCAATGACAGTAAACAGGATGGAGAATAAGGATATACTTACGGCGGAGGATGTACAGGAGCTTCAGCCCCTTTATGCGGCCGTCATCGCCGCAATAAAAGAGGTTTACGACCCTGAAATCCCGGTGAATATCTATGACCTTGGCCTTATATATGAACTGACCATAAACAAGGCCCGTGAGGTCTCTATCCTCATGACTTTCACCGCTCCCAATTGCCCCATGGCCGATCAAGTGCTGCAGGAGGTCCAGGAGGGTGTAGAGGCCGTTCCAGGCGTGCAGAAATGCACAATTGAGCTAACATTTGAGCCCGCCTGGGACCGCAGCATGCTGTCAGATGAAGCCCGCGTAGAACTGGGCCTG
>JAFZOU010000107.1 GCA_017550525.1 Bacteroidales bacterium | reverse complement strand
TAACCCTGGAACATGGGCATACCCACGGCGCAGAAGAAGCGCTGGAGTTCAATGTCAAGGAGAGCGCCGCCGCCAACGAAGAACAGCATGCGGCCGCCGAAGCTTTCACGCACCTGCTTGAAAAGAATCTTGTCGAAGAGCTTCACAAGCGGCCAGCGGAGGCAACTGAGGCCGGTTCCGCGGTTATAATACTCCTTGTTATAGGCAATTGCATTGCGTACGGCAAAATTGAAGAGCTTCTCAACAAACGGGCCTTTCTTCTTGATGCCGCTCTCAATGTTTTTCTTGAAGTTACGGGCCAGGGCGGGAACGGAAAGCATCACGTGAGGACGCACCTCCGATATTGCCACAGGCACGTTACGCAGGGTTGCAAGGGCATTTTTGCCGATAGGGACAAAGCCGATTGAACCGCCGTAGGACATCATGGTGTACATACCCGCAACGTGTGCGAAGCAGTGGTCCAGGGGCAGGATGATGAGCATGGTGGCACCTTCATGGATGCTGATGACTGAACGTCCCTGCTCCACATTGGCGGTATAGTTGCGGTGCGTAAGGAGAATTCCCTTAGGGTCTGCGGTGGTACCGGAAGTGTAGGAGATATTGGCGTAGTCGTCAGGGCCGATTGACTTGTAGCGCGCCTCGAACTCCGCCCTGTGGGCCTTCAGGAACTCATCACCCATCTTCTGGATCTCCGAGATGCGGATTTCCTTGGGCTCAAGTTTGTCATAGTCAAAGGCGGTGTCATCGAACACAATCACCTTTTCCACACCGGGGCACTCCGGAAGGACGGCGCGGATGCGGGGAAGGTGGTTTCCGGACACCAGAATCCATTTGGATTCAGAGTGGTTGATACGGAAAACAAGATCCTTTCCCTCTCCAAGGTTTACGGAAAGCGGAACGTCCGTGGCACCTGCGTACATGGCACCAAGTTCTGCGAGGATCCACATGGCACGGCTCTCTGAGAGAAGGGCAATCTTGTCTCCCTTCTTGAGCCCAAGGGACATAAGTCCTGCGCCGATACGGTATGCCTCCTTGCGGGTCTCCTCCTGGGTAAGTTCCTTCCAGGTGCCGTTCACCTTCTCACGAAGGTAGGTGTGGTTGGGATATTTGTGAGAGTAATGCTCTACAAAATCAATGATGGTTATTCTTTCTGCCATAAGTTTAGGTTATTTGTCTGACGGGAACAGGCCGTAAAGCTCTGCGTCAATCTTGTCAGTGATATACTGGAAATCCTGAGGATTGCTCTCAAACTTGATATTGTCCACGTCCACTATAAGGAGGCGGGACTTGTAATCCTTGATCCAGTCTTCATAACGCTGGTTGAGGCCCGTAATGTAGTCTATACGGATGGAGCGCTCATACTCACGGCCCCTCTTCTGGATTTGGGCAATGAGGTTGGGGATGCTGGAACGGAGGTAGATCATAAGGTCCGGCGGGTTAACCAGTGACATCATGAGATCGAACAAATCTGAATAGTTCTCAAAGTCACGGGTGGTCATAAGACCCATGGCGTGGAGGTTGGGCGCAAAGATGCGGGCGTCCTCATATATGGTGCGGTCCTGGATTATGACCTCCTTGTGCTTGGAGATTTCCACAACATCCTGGAAACGTTTGTTGAGGAAAT
>JAFZOU010000106.1 GCA_017550525.1 Bacteroidales bacterium | reverse complement strand
TGCTCCTCCATCACGGCTTTTGGCGTTTTATTGTATTTTTTCTTGAAACACTTGCTGAAGTACTTTGCGTCGCTGAAGCCCACGGAATAGGCTATGTCGGACACCCTGATATTGCCCTTTTCTTCGCTCAGTAGCTTGTATGCAAGGGTAAGGCGGGCGTTAAGTATGAATGCGGAAGGGGTGAATCCCGTGAGGTTCTTCAGTTTTTCCGTTAGAACGGTCCTGGAAACGGTCATCTCCCTTACAAAGTCCGTCTGAGAGAACTCAGAATCGGCAATATGGTCGTTTACAACGTCTATGGCCTTCTGGAGGAATTTCTTATCCACGGATGTGTAGTCTATGTCCGCAACCTCAAAGACAAGCTGCTTACGGAACGCTTCTCCCTTCTTTTCCTGTTTTCCCATAAGATTAAGTATCATTGCAGTTAATACGGAGTAATTGCAGGGCTTGGTCAGGTAACCGTCTGCGCCGCTGCGGTAGCCCTCCACGCCCACGGCAGGCTCTGTCCTGGCGGTGAGAAGAATGACCGGAATATGGCTGTATTCCACAGTTTCCTTCACCTTGGCGCAGAACTGCAGCCCGTCCATTCCGGGCATCGCCACGTCGCACACTATAGCGTCCACCGGGTGGTCTTTCATAAGTTCCAGCGCTTCTTCCGCGCTTGTGGAAGTGAGAACGTTGAAACTCTTTGAAAGAATCACGGAGAAAAGCTCACACAGTTCCTCGTTGTCGTCTATGCAAAGCACGTTGTAGCCGGTTTTCACCACGTTCTCTCCAAGGCTGAGGGCAAAGGGCATACTGTTGTCCCCGGATGTGTCGGTGTCAATTTCCCCCGCGCTGTAAGAGTCCTTTCCAATAGGGAGATGGACGGTAAAGCAGTTGCCCACTTTCTCGTTACTCACCACGTCAATTGTACCCTTGTGCATAGTTACAAGGGATTTTACCAAGGACAGGCCGATACCATTGCCGATGGTATTGAACCTGCGGTAATCGCCCTCGTAGAAGCGCCTGAAAAGTTTTGAGATTGTGCGGCTGCTCATAAGGGGGCCGCTGTTGGCGCAGCTTATCTCAAGTGTGCTGCCCTCCCTCAGGTTCACGTCAAGGCGCACCGTGCCTCCGGAGGGGGTGTATTTGACGGCGTTTGAAAGGAGGTTGTAGATGATCTTGTCCAGTTTGTCGGGGTCGAACCATCCACGTATGCTCTGGGGGTCGCTTGAGTAGGAAACCGTGAGGCCGCGCTTTCTCACAAGGGGGATGAATGCTTCCACCTCATGGCCGATAAACTGGGCAACGTCGTTCTCGCTCACCTTTATCTCCATATTGTCTGACTCCACTTTACGGAAATCCAGCACCTGCTGGACCATCCTTGTGAGTCTCAGGGCATTGGTGGACATTATGGCGGTAATATTCTTCTCCTTCTCCGTCCGGGGCTCCAGGCTTTCGGCCGATGCCAGGATGATGCTAAGAGGCGTCAGGAACTCGTGGGAGACGTTTGTGAAGAACTGGAGGCGGGCCTGGTTGATTTCATCGGCCTTCTGCTGGTTGAGATTCTCCAGTTCCAGCTGCCTTTTCATCCTCATCCTTGCCGATGCTGAGAAGATGAGCCAGGTGACTATTCCGGCAGCCAGGAGCACGTAGATGGTGATGGCCCACCAGGACAGCCAGGGGTTTCCTGGAATCTTGATGTCAAGGCGGCATATGTCAGATTCTGCAGTCTGGCCGGACCTGCAACCGTACACCTCAAAGACGTAGTTTCCGGGACGGAGGGAAGTAAATACGGCGCGGTTGTCTCCGCCGCCAACAGTGCTCCACATCCCGGGAGTTTTCCTGCGGCGGGTGAGGCGGTAATAGTAGATGTCGTCCTGCGGAGTCTGGAAGTCAAAGATGGAGAAACTTATCACAAGGTCCTTGTAGATGTTCTCTCCGTGGCCGATTCCCGTAATGTGGGCATTGTAGGCTCCGCTGCTCTCCGCAGTTGGTGTACAGGGGTACAGGAGAAGGCCCCTGGTGGTGCCGAATGCCATTTCATCCGTGTCTTCCATATAGAAGGAAGAGCACCTGTTGAAGAATACGGGGCCGCCGGTACCATTTGCCTCCGTGTAGCGGAGAATCTTCCTCTCACCGTTTTCTCCCGGCACAAATGTGAGGACGGAATTGTTGGTGCTTACCCAGATATTGCCGTGAGGGTCTTCCGTAAGGTTGAGGATGCCCTTCCCGTCAAGGAAGGTAAGGCTTTTCTCCTCCGTGAACGCTTTCTTTCTGTTGTCAAAACTGTATAGTCCCGAAAGTACGGAACCTGCCCATACGTTTCCACTTGAATCGGCCAGGATGCAGTTGAAACTTCGGATTTCCGGGGCCTCTCCAAAGAGGAAGGATGATATCTCTCCGGTAGCCGGATCTATCTTCAGAATGCCGTCATAACCGGTTGCCACCCAGATGTTCCCGGAAGGGTCCTGACTCATCTCCATCGCCTTGTAGTGGTTGTCCAGACGGGGCTTTGAAATGAATTCCGGAAGAGGGACCACCTTGTCTTCAGGCGTAAGGATGAAAATGCCGTGACGGGTGCCAAGCCACAGGTTTCCGGCAGAATCCTCCATCATGGAGAGGATGCAGTCCTGGGTAAGGGAACTGCAGTTTGCAGAGTTGAGGGCGCTTACCGAATGTGTTTTGGGGTCATACAGCCATATTCCGGTGTTGTATGTGCCAAAGCATATCTGCCCCGTGGTACTCCTTCCGGTTATGCACTCCACTATGCTGGTGTACATAAGTCCGTCGAATTCCGGAAGGGTGGAGTAGTGGACGAAACCGCCGTCTTCGGTGTTGTAGAGGATGAGGCCGTGCCCGGTAATGCCAAGCCACAGATGCTTTGCGTCAAGGGGATGGATGCTCTTTATGGAGGAGGTCTTGTAGGAGGAATAGACCTTGTCCATAGAATAGCGAGTATCCTTTTCCGGAGATGAGACAACCTTGCATATTCCACCTCCAAGCATTCCAACCCACATAGAGTTGTCCCTCGTGCGAAGGATCGTATTGACCTCATTGTAGGGGATATTGCCTTCTCCTTCCCCGGGGAATTTGTTTATGAAAGAGCCGGAAAAACCCTCTGCAGTCCTTTCCAGAATACTCAGGCCGCTGCGGCTTCCTATCCACACGTTGCCGTCACCGTCTTCACGGATTGTGTATATAATGTCGTCAAGGATGGATCCGGGATTCCTGTCGGAATGGGAATAGCGGACATAACTGGATGTGCTGTTTGGGGCGTCCGTGTCCTTCATAAAGAGGAGTCCCCGGCCCCAGGTTCCAATCCACATCCCGCCGCCGCTGTCCTGATGGAGAATATAGGAAGAGCTGAAGTCTCCTTCGGTATAGGTGTACAGTTTTGATTGCTCCATATCAAAACGGAACAGCCCCCGGCTCCAGGAAGTGAACCAGAGGTCTCCGTTATTGTCTACGATGATATTTACAACGTCCGTAATGGGCCTTTCACCTGTTGTGGGGGAGAATACTGACGCGGAGAAACTTCCATCGGCATTACGTACAAAAAGGCCTTTGTCGCCGCCCACCCACAGACGGCCCTTCCCGTCAACGGTCATTGCCGATATATTCATCCCGTAGATCAGCGGATCCTGCACCACGTCAAACCTCTGGGTTTTCTTGTCAAGGCACAGGAGTCCGTTTTCAGTTGCTATGTAGAGGAGATTCTCACCGGCTTCGATGATGCTGTGCATCTGGGAGGTCTGCGCTTCTTCGTTGTCGGGACCAAGTGTGTAAAGAACGGTCCGGTAACCGTCATAACGGGCAAGTCCGGAATAGGAAACTATCCAGATATAACCGTCCGAGTCCTGATAAAGCGAAGATATTTCGTCGGTTGGAATCTGTTCCGGCTTGAAGGGCTGGAACAGGAGTCCGGCAGACAAAATGGCAGAGAATGCCAGTGAGAGAAGTCCTACCATCCGTAGTTCTGGTTTAGGTTAACATTCTTGTGGCGCTCAACCTCCGGGATAGGATAGAAGTACATTTTATCGTCCCAGATGCGGCTTTGGACCGCAGTTTTTGTCACGGTGAGGCTTTCATCCTCATTCCGCACAATTTTCAGGCCGAAGATCTCTGCCGATTGACCACCTTCCTTCCAGCGGCGGATGTCCCAGAAACGGTGACCTTCAAAGGCAAGTTCCACGCGGCGCTCGTTACGGAGCCTTGTGCGGAAACCGGCGGAGTCAATCCCGCCGGGAATACCGGCAAGAGAGTATGTGCCGCGGACCAGATTCACGGCCTCCAGGGGAGACATAGTGAACGAAGTTCCGTCAAGGGTTCCCTTGAAAGAGGGGTTGCCGGTTGCCTCAAATAGGGCTTCGGCATAATTCAGGTATACTTCGGAGAGCCTCATCACGGGCCACATATGCTGGTAACTGGATGTGTTGCCGGCCGACAGAACCGTTGCCTCGTTGAGGAATTTCCTGAGGTAGAAGGAGGTGGGGGAGGCTTCGGCAAGCGGAAGTCCGTTTCGGCCTCCGTAGAATGTCTCCACCGTCTGCTCCTTGAAGACGGCGCCGTTGAAAAGGAGGGTCTTCGCAAAACGGGGATCCCTCTTGGTGCCGTCAAGGAGGGCATCGGCATCAGTCAAAGGGTTGAAGGGCGTGCCATCGGCCTTATCGAATGCCTCGGCAAGGTTAAGGCTGGGGCATACGCCGGAATGGCCGCCTTCGTAACCTGCGGGGAAATTGGCCCTTTCAAAGGCGTTGTCGGCACCAAGGCGTATCCCGAAGATTATGCCCTTGGACTCTCCTGAGAAGGTCTCGTCCGCAAGGCCGAAAGTCCCGCCGGTGTTTGCGTCCAGCATCTTTTTGGCGGCCTTTGCCGCCGCCACGTACGGGGCGGACTCCCCGTCAGGATTGTTCAGGGGACTTGCGGCATAAAGGAGCACGCGGGAACGGAGCGCAAGCGCAAAGCCCTTGGTGACTCGGCCTAGTTCGGAATAATATGATCCGGAATAGGTTTCAGGAAGGTACTGCGCCGCCTCTTCAAGTTCCTCGGCAATCCAGGTGGCTACCGTGGAGTAGTCGGACTGCGTGAGGGAGCCCACTTCTTCGGTTGTGAAGGTGTGGTCTGCAATCACAATGTTTCCGTAACGCTTCAGGAGTTCAAAATGGAAGTACGCCCTCAAGGTCTTTGCCTCCCAGGGGTAATTCTGGAGCTGCTCAAGGTTTCGGCCGTACTCCTCAAGGTATTTAGCCACCTCAAAGTCTTCGGGGCAGTTCTCGAGGAGATAGTTGCAGGCCCTTATCCCTTCATACATAGTGCTCCAGACGTCGTCCATGGTGTTGTTGGAGGACCAGCTGCCGTCGTAGAAGCCCTTTATCGTATTTGGCGTATTGGCATAGACTGCGTCGTCGGTGGCGCATTCGGTCATAGTGCCGCCGACGGCGTCAAAACCGGCCTTGAGATAACCGTAGGCATTGGTCATGATGTCCTTGACCTTGCCGAAATCGGCAAACATATACTCCTTGGAGTGATACTCGTTCTCGTTCACCTCAAGGTCCTTGACGCAGGAAACACTGAGGGCGGCCGCGGTGGCAAGGATTGCTGCAAATAGTCTTGTTTTCATCTTGCTCACTTTTTAGAATTGCAGGTTTATGCCAAAAAGGAAAGAACGTGACCTGGGATATTCCAGGGCCATATATTCAGGATCAAGGATCTTTACTCCGTCAAATGAGAGGAGGTTGTTACCCTTGAAAAATACGGTTGCTTCCTGCAGTCTTATCTTGGAGATGAGGCTTGAGGGGAGGCTGTAACTGAGGCACACCTCGCGGAGTTTGAGGTACTTCCCGTTGGCGGTCCATACATCTGAACGGAGGAAGTTGTTCCTGTTCTCCTCCGTTGTGAGGCGTGGATACCTTGCGGCCTCATTGGAAGCGCCCTGGTGCCAGCAGTTTGCGAGGTAGTACTCACTCACGTTCTTATCCTGGCCGTAGAGGGGCTGGTAGATGCTTGGAAGATCCGTCATGACCGTCCAGTCTCCGGTTCCCTGAAGGAGGGCGCTGAGGCCGATTCCCTTCCATGACACACCCAGGTGGATTCCGTAGTAGAGTTCCGGCAGAGAAGGGGTCTTCAGCCAGGTGTAGTCGTAGTTGTCTATGATGCCGTCTCCATTCAGGTCCTTGTACTTGATGTCTCCGGGTTTCAGCGTTGCGGCGAAGGAACTCTGCAGAACTCCGTCCCTAAGGGTTCCATCGGCATTGAAATCCGCGTTCTCATAGAAGCCGTCAGATTCAAGGGCGAATATCCTTCCTATGCTTCCGCCGGCCTCATACTGGTATGCCCACGGATGATATTCTTCCTCAAGGTGCTCTATGCGGCTTCTCACAAAGGAAACGGTTCCGCCGATATTGAGCTCAACTTCTCCAATCTTGCCGTCATAGTTCAGAGCGCCTTCGATGCCCCTGTTGGAGACAACGCCGTTGAAAGAATCGGAAAGGCCGATTCCAAGGACGCCTGAGATTGAGTTTCCGGCAAGAGTCCTGAGCCCTGTCCTCTTGTTGTAGAAGGCCGATACTTCTCCTCCAAGGCCAAACGGCAGATGGAATTCTATTCCGGCATCAGCCTTCAGGTCTGTCTCCGGACGCACCCCAACGGAGGGGAGGTTACCTTCCCTGGAACCGTTCTGGGTGGAGCCGAAGGTGAACATATAACTGAGCCCGGCGCCGTTGAACTGCTTGTCCATATCGTAGACAAGGTTGGCGTCCATTCCGGAAAGGCCGGCCGATACCTTTACCTTGAGGAAGTCAAGGAAGGAGACATCCTTCATGAAGTCTTCCCTTGAAGCAACCCATCCAAGTGAAGCCGCCGGATACAGGCGGAACTTGTCACCGGTAGTGAGAAGACTGCTGGC
Source organism: Bacteroidales bacterium (assembly GCA_017550525.1). Classification (GTDB taxonomy): domain Bacteria; phylum Bacteroidota; class Bacteroidia; order Bacteroidales; family UBA932; genus Cryptobacteroides. The sequence goes on along the minus strand of JAFZOU010000106.1, from coordinate 22,640 downwards.
CGATGCATTGAGCCCTGCATCCAGGATGTATTTCCCGTCGTAGTCGTATTTCAGGGAAAGGATGTAATCCTGGTGCTTGAACAAATTGCCTACCCCGGTGAGTTTGTACATATCACGGCTGGCGGTTATATCGGCCTTTATGTTGTTTTTCCCAAAATGACCGTCCCAGCCCAGTACAGCCCATCCCGTGAGGCGCATATACTGGCTCTGGAGCCAGGTGGCAAACGCTATTTCGGTGTCGTTGCCGTAAGTGGAAAGGGCGTAGTCATCAATACTTCCCCCAGCATCATAAAGTGGTGAGATAGTGTAATAGGAATAGGTGAAATTCTTCCTGTCGCAAACTATTGAGGCGTTGTCGTAGGAAACCCTTACTTCCGCCCTCAAGCCCGGAACAAGCATTGAGAGATCCTGTTTTATGGCTATGTCTCCAATGAGGGAGCGGCCAAACAGGATACGGTTTCCGGTGCCAAGGACGGAGCCCACGGGATTGTCTATGAGGTTTGTCCTTACCCACATATCGTCTATCCTTGCAGGAATGCCCACAGTGGGTGCGGTGTACATAGATGATATGTTAAGCCCGCCCTGAGGGCCCTGCTCCTGCTGAAGCCTTGCGCTGAGGTTTATCACGAGGTCAGTGTAACGCGTGACCTTAACGTCAAGGTTGGAGCGGAGTTTGAGGGAATAGTAGGCGGCCTGGGTGTCGATGTCGTCCGTCAGTCCGGTGTTTCTCAGGAAGCCCCTGTTACTGCTGTAGTTTGCGTAGACAAAGTATTTTGTGGAGCGCGTGGAGCCGTCCAGGGAGATGTTCACGTCCGTTGCAAAGCCGTATTTCCTGAGCATCAGGCTTTCCCAGTCCGTGGTGGGGATGATGGAAGATGTTCCGTTGGACAGGGAAGTGATGTTTGAGGCGGAATAATACGGGGTGAGACCGTCCAGGGCGCGGGCCTCATTGACGGCGTTTGCGTAATTCACGGGAGACGCCATCTTTGGCATTCCGTAAGGGACCTGGACACCGGTACGGAGCCCGGCGTGGAACCTGAAGGGTTCATTGCCGCCGCGCTTTGTTGTGATGACAACTGCGCCATCGGCCCCCCTGATGCCCCAGCGCACAAGCGATGCGGCATCTTTGAGGACGGTCACTTCCTCTACCTCTCCCACTTCAATCTCGGACGGGTCCCTTTCCACTCCGTCCACTATGAACAGGGTGTGGTTTCCGCTATAGGATCCCGTTCCCCTTACCCTTACAGCAGGTGTGAGGGAGGAGGGAAGGTATCCGGAGCCGCTCTGGTAGAGCTGGAGTCCCGGAAGGCGTCCGTACAGGGTGTTCAGTATCTGGCGCTCGGATGAGGATGAGAACTCATCAGAGCCAACCTTTGACAGTGCCCCTTCCTGGGCACCGGCATACACCCACAGCGTAAGAAATGCTATAACTGTAATTACAATCTTTCTCATATCTGCTACCATCCGGGATTCTGTACAAGGCCGTAGCCCTTGTTTATTTCATTGGTGGGGAAGGCGCTCAGGAGCCACTTGTTGTCCCAGTGGTCCCTCCAGTAGCGCGGAGTGGGTTCAAAGGGGTCAAGGAAATTGAGCTTGAGGTTGTTCTCTTCATAGGAACCGCTCTTTATGGTCATGTGGATGCCATAAAGGGTCTTGCAGAAGATGTCCTGGCGCTTCCAGCGTATCATGTCGTAGAGGCGCACCTCCTCAAAATAGAGTTCCCTTGCGCGCTCGTCAAGGATTTCGTCACGGAGCCGGGGGTCTCCCAGGAGGGGTTCGTCATAGGTGGGATAAGTCCTTCCTTCCTGAACCTGTGCAAGGAGGGCGTCAGTCATATCCGGAAGTCCCACGCGGCGCCTTATCATATTGAGCTGGTCATAGGCTTCGGCCTTCCTTCCTGTCTCGTTGAGGGCCTCGGCATAGATGAGATAAATCTCAGCCAGACGAAGGTAGGACCAGTCCGTGGGCTTGTTGTGGAAGGTCTCGTCGTTGTAGTCCCAGATCATCTTCCTGGAGCAGAAGCCGGTGTAGGCGCGGGTTGATTCTGAACTGCCGTGCTCATATCCGTCGTCCCACATCCTGGCGGGATGCCCCTGGAAATGGTCTCCGACAATCATTACTGATTCGTACAGGCGGGGATCCCTTCCCACAAAGGGGTTGTCCGTGAGGGTGCCCTCGTGGTTGTGGGCAGCTATCCAGGTGCGGTAATCGGCCTTCTTGCCGTCGGCATAGGGGAAGAGGTCCACGAAGTTGAGGGTGATTGCGCCGCCGCCGTAGCCTCGGCCGTTGTTTCCGTGGTCCTCGGCGGGTCCGAAGTAGCAGCGGAGGTAGGTGTCGGCGAAGGTGGGCATATATCGGCCCGTATGGATGAGGATTTCACCGTTGTTGCGGTCGGCGTATGTCCTGTTCCAGGCATTGCGGTAGTCGTCCTGGGTGGTGCCTGAGGCCTGGATGAGGGCGTATTCACCGCCGGAGTTTGCGGCGAAGAATTCCTCGCAGGCCTTCACTACGTCCTGCCAGCGGGTAGCGTCATAGCCGCCAAACCAGTACATCTTCTCAACATCGTCGGGATTCACCTTGTCCACGTTTCCAAGCACAATCTTTGGCTTTGAGTCGGAGTAGGGGGCGTTGGCGTTGAAAAGGGGACTTGCGGCAAATGCAAGCGTACGGCACTTAAGGCCCAGGGCCGATGCCTTTGTAAGGTGGCCGTCCTCGCTTGCCGGTACTGTCCAGGGGAGGTCCGGTGCGGCCTCGTCAAGGAGGCCTATGATGAACTGGAGCACTTCCTCAGCGCTCTTTCTGGTGTAGTCCACGCTGGCTTCCTTGCCTGCTTCAACTGCCTGGGTGAGGATGGGAACTCCGCCGAAGTTTCTCCAGAGGTCAAGGTAGGACATTGCTATCATAACCTTGCATTCGGCCTTTCTTCTGGCCTTCTCTTCTGAGGTCATATCCGGAACCCGGTCCACGTTGTTGATGTAGAGATATGACTTGCGGATGCACTTCCAGGCGCCGTCAAGGTGGGGAAGATAGGCGTATTTGGAGCCGCTTTCCGTATTCTCAGTCTCCGCGCAGTAGGAACCGTTGTAATATACGTTGTACGCGCCCGCCCAGGTACACTGGGAATCGATTATGTCCGTGAGGGCGTCGTGGACATCGTTTGCCACGGCGCTGCAGGCAGCCTGGTATTTGAATTTACCCTGGGAGCCAAGGGGCCAGGCGTTGTTGTGAACGGGATATCCGCAGCGAAGGCAGGCATACGCCGCCACAAGGGCTCTGTCGGCGTATAGTTTGGAGGAGAAGACCGTGTCTATGGTTACGTCCACGCCGGGGGCCTTCTCAAGGAAAGCGTCTCCAAGCCTGAGATCCTGGCAGGAGATGGCGGCAAGGAAAAGGGCCGCTGCGGCTGATAGGGCCGATATTTTAGTAACTGCTTTCATAACTGTCAGAATGTCAGGTTGATACCAAAGTTGTAAATACGGTTGTTGGGGTATCTGTTGTCCCATCCGGAGGTGTTTCCTTCGGGGTCTATGTCAAGATTGGCCAGGGGAGAGAACAGCGTGAGGAGGTTGTAACCGCTCACATATAACTTGAGGCTGGAGATACCGGCCTTGGCCAGGAAGCGGTTGTTTTCAAGGGTATAGGATACTTCAGCCGTCTTGAGGCGGAGGTAGGACGCATCAATCAGCCATAGGTCGCTGGTTGTGAGGTAATGCGTCTTGTTCATAAAGGTGATGCGCGGGAAGCGGGAGTTCTGGTTTTCCGGAGTCCATCTTCCGTCGGCAAGGTAGGTGAGGAGGGTTCTGGTGTTCTGGGAACCGAACGGTGTCCTCATCTCTCCGTCAATCATCCTGGAGGCGTTCCAGGCGCCGGTCCACTGCATAGAAAGGCTGAATCCCTTCCAGCTGAATCCGGCCATAAAGCCGGCCACATATTCCGGGCGGTCGGAGTAACCGAACCACTTTGCATCGTTCTCGTCAATCTTTCCGTCTTCGTTGAGATCCGTGAAAAGGGCGTCTCCGGGGCGGGGATTACCGATTGACATAGTGGGGATGGGGTTTCCGTCCTCATCCTGAGGAAGAATGTTTCCTTCAGCATCAAAGTCCGATTCCCTCAGGAACCTGTTAAAGATAAGACCGTACTTCGTACCGGTACTCTGGCCGGTCTGGGCCATCCAGGGGTAGTTGGGCATAATCTCGTCCATATAGAGAATCTTGTTCTTGGAGTAGGAGATGTTTGCCTTTGCGTAGTAGTGGAAGTCCCTTATGCGGGAATTCCAGCCCACCGAAATCTCATAACCGCGGTTACTTACCTCACCAAGGTTGATAAGCGGAAGGGAGACGTCCGTGATGGCAGGGAGAGTGTTTCTCCTTGAGAGGATGTCATAGCGGTGCTCGAAGAATAAATCGGCATTGATGTTAAGCTGCTGCTTGAAAAGGACTATGTCTATGCCGTAATTCTGTTTCCTTACCTTTTCCCAGGTTACCTCCGAGTTTCCTACGGTGTTTTCTATGGCATCCGGCAGCATAACGGGGCTGTACTGGTCTCCAAACTGCCAGCTACCCTTGTACATATTGCCCGCTGCGTCGTAGTAACCCCAATCGAAAACCGCGTTGGAGGGGTTCCAGGAGCCGTTAAGGTAGAGGAACCTTGCGCCGGAGTATTTGTCGTTGCCCACAAGTCCGTATGAAGCGCGGATCTTCATAAAGTCCAGCCACTTCTTTGACCATTTCATCCAGGGTTCCTCGGATATGCTCCAACCAACGGAAATGGCGGGGAAGAAGCCGTAGCGCTTTCCGGGAGCGAAGTTTTCCGATCCGTTGTAGCCGATGTTAAGATCGGCCATATAACGGTGTTTCCAGTTATATGTGACCCTTCCCACATATCCCACGTATGCGGTGGGGATCTCCGTAAGCTGCGCGGGGTAATAGGTTTTGGACTGGTTGTACATCAGGAGGCCGGATACCTCGTGGTCACCGAAACTCCTGTTGTAGTTGATGCTGCCCTCAAGGTACCAGTTGCGGGAATGGCCGGTCCAGTCTCCGTAGGACATAGGCTCAATGAGGCCGTCCACGCCGGAAGTCCTGTACACTATGGTGTTGTCAAACATAGGGCTGGCAACATCCATTCCGGGCTGGGTGAAATACCCAAGGTACATAGGGGTGTAGTACATAGAGGGCGCATACGTGACGTTACGGCTCATAGAAAGCCAGTATGTGGAGTTGTATGAACCCTTCAGGGATGCGCGGAGACCGGGAGTGATGAAATCAAAGTTCTGGTCCAGCTGGACGTCCATATTGAGGACGTTCTCAGTGGTCTCTGCATATCCGTAGTTGTAGAAGAGGGCAAGGCCGTCAAGGCCGCCTTCCATAGGGATGTATTTCCCGTTGCCGCCGCTGGAGACAATGTAGTGGCCGTCAACTATACCGGCGCTGGAGAACGGGGTGCACCACATAATGTTCTCCCAGAGGTTGTAGGTCTGGGGCTCGTGGGTGGTTCCCACGCGGCCGCCGAGGTTCACTTTGAGGTTCGTGGTTTTGGTAATGTCCACGTCTACGTTTGCCCTGTAGTTATAACGGTTGTATGTGTAGTTGGGGTTATAAGTAAGGTCAAACTGCTTCATTATGCCGTCCTGGTAGAGATATCCAAGGGATACGAAGTAGCGGAAGCGGGACGATCCGCCGGACATCGTTACATTGTGCTGGGTTTGCCAGGCAAGGTCCTTGAAGATGTAGGCGTCCCAGTCCATATTTGGGAACATAATGGGGTCTCCGCCCGTCTTGAACATATCCAGGACGAAGGGAGTGAACTTCAGGGCGCTTTCCGGCATATTAGGGTTGTCGGAGAGCATAGCCTCGTTGTAGATGGAGGCGTACTCATAACTGCTTACGCTCTTGAGGTGCCTGAGTGGCTGCGTGAGGCCGAACTGGGAAGACAGTGAGATGCGGTTCCTGCCTTCTTCACCACGTTTTGTGGTTACAAGGATGACGCCGTTTGCGCCCCTTACGCCAAACACGGCGGTGGAAGCGGCGTCCTTGAGCACCGTTATGTTCTCAATTTCATTGGGGTCCATCTGGAAGAAGGACCTTTCCACTCCGTCCACAAGGATGAGCGGCTTTGAGGCTTCGTTGGAGAGGGATCCGGTACCTCTTACGTATATCTCAGGGTCTTCTGCACCTGGCTGTCCGGAAACCTGTACGGAAGAAACGCCCGTGATTGCTCCGGCAAGGGCGTTTGCAACGCTGCCGGAAGGGGACTTGAGGATGTCGTCGGAACTAATGGAGGATACTGCGCCCGTCACCGTGACTCTTCGCTGCTGGCCGTAAGCCACCACCTGGACCTCGTCCAGGAAGGTGTTGTCTGGTTCCAGGGCAAGGATGGAACCATTTCTTTCTATGGTGAACTCCGTTGTCTTGTAACTAAGGAAGGAGGCTTCCACAACCGGCTTCCTGCCTGCCGGAAGGGCAAGCGAGAAGTTGCCGTCAGAGTCAGTAACGGCACCATAGCGGTTGCTGCCGGAGAGTCTCACTACTGCTCCGGGCAGGGGTTCTCCGTTTTGCGCGTCTACCACTCTTCCGCGGTAAGTGACAGTTTTATCGTCATCGGCGGGAGTCACCGTAGCGGCAAGGGCGCGGATTGTTCCCGAGGGAACGGCCGCCATGGTGAGAAGGGTAAGCGTCAGAATCAGTTTAGGTACTGGGCGCATCTTGTGATAATAGAAGAGGTGGTCTTAGAATTAAATTCAGCATTTACCGGCTGCGCTTTGAGCCGGTAAATGCTGAAGTATTTAAGGTTTAGGATTAACGCTTGTTGAAGGAGAGTGCATATGCGCAGTTTACGTCGGCGGCTTCATTGGCGTATGCCTCTTCACTCAGGTAAGGATGATCTTCCTGATGGAATACGCTCTTGCCGTTGATGCGGACTGTGCTGGCATTGCCTGTGCCTTCACCGTTCTGGCCGCTGATGACCACAAGTTCCTTCCAACCCATCTGGATTGCAAGCCAGGCCATCTGGTTGGGGGTGATACCCTTGAACCAGCCACCGTCGGTGAATACATCGGGGCAGGCGTTGTTGTCGGCGCCGTCCCAGTTGTCGGAACCGCCGGGGTTGCACATAAAGGCAATCTTGTTGTCATAGGTGACACCCATAACCACGTGGCAGGGATACATTGACTGCCAGCCCTGTCCGAAGCCTGCGGACCAGCGGGATGCGTCGTTGTTCCAGATGTCCTGCCATCTCATTGCAACGCCGTCGCGGATGATCCAGGGCAGTGCCCAGGCGGCGCTCACAACGTCCCATGGCTCTGCAGTAGCGGCCACATCGGCCTGAGACATATCGTGGTTGGTCTGGAAAGGAATCTGCTTGGGAGCGGTGTCTCCGTTGAGGGCCACTGCAGTTGCGAAGCTGGGCTTGCCTTTCTCTGTGAAGCCGATGGCTGAGCGGTATGCGGTGTCAGTGTCTCCGTCTCCGTTGAGAGGAACACGGATCTTGCCGTCTGCATAGAGCAGATAGTTCCAGTATGAAAGGTTGTCGCTGTAACCGGGAACGGTGACAAGGCCGTCAACGTCTCCGAGCTTGAGGGACATATCGTCGTCGGTGACAATCTTTCCTTCAACTGCGCCGCGGTCAAGGGTAACTATCACAACGGGGCTGATGCAGGTCATCGTGAGACGGTCTTCCGCCCAGTTGCCAAGGAAGTTGAATTCATCAACCCATTCGTACCAGTATCCGCCCCAGTCGGCCTCGCCGTCATAAGCCCAGGAGTAATCCCACTCATAGGGATTTGCGTGTGCCCACTCGATTGTGGAGTAAACGGGAACGGCTGTAAGCCTGTCAGTTCTCCAGACCTGGAGGAAAGGAACATCCTCTACGTTCTCAACATACTTGAAGGTTTCGTCGGTGAAGCCGAAGTCCTTGGGGCTCATCTTCACATAAGCGGTGACGTCAAGTTTTACTGTATAGGGACGGTCTCCGCCGAGGTCGATCACGAGGGGCTGCTCAAGGCCGTCAGTGAAGTCATATGTAAGGTCTGTCTTCACGGTTGCGCCGCTCTGGAGAGCGCCTTCGTCGAACACGATGGTGACGGACTCGTAGTTGATCTTCTCCTTGTCGTAGGTGACGGTGAAGGTCTTGGTGGCGTTGTCAATTGCAAGGTACTGGCCGGCCTCGTAGCCCTCAAGGTGGATCTTGGATTCATCCACGATGGGGAATGCGTCAGATGAGAACTTGAGCCAGAACTTCACGGTTGCGTTCTTGGGGTCCTTGAAGTTGAGGACTGGCTCGGCCTGAAGGTCCACGTGCTCAAGGGAAGTGGGATAGGTGAGTTCATAGCCTTCGTTCACGGTGATTGCGAGGGTGGCATCACTGAAGGATTCGGCCTTTGAGAAGTGGAAGTAGATGTACTTTGCATCCTGGATGGTGCCATCTACGGTTTCACCGTCGGCGGTGACGCTGACTTTGCTGAAAGGAACTTCGGCATAGGTGGGCTCTTCAGTCTTGCCACCTTGTTTGTCGTCGTCCTTTTTGTCTGTCTCGGCGGGTTTCTGACAGGCAACGAACGCTGTCACGGACGCAAGTCCGATAACGGCGAAAATTCTAAAAATTCTTTTCATAGGATTTAAATAGGATTAGTGTTATGTTCAAATTTTTGTTAAAGGTAGCGGTTATAAATCCGCCCGAGGTGGAATATTTACCGTATTTTTCTCCCCTTTTGGAGAATAATCCGTTAAATACTCCACCTTTTACCTATTTATTTTTAATACTTTTGCTTGACTAATGACCACATTATGAAATTCTATACAACAGGCATATTGTTCCTTCTTGCCGTCTCCTGCTGCTGCTCAAGGGAGGAGGTGGGTAATACGGAAGCCCCTGGCAAGGAGGATGACATCGTTGTGCCGCCTGCCGATACAACGGAAACACCGGATCCTTTCAAGTTCTCCCTTCCGGAAGAAAAGGCAGGCCCTTCCAACGGATACCGCGTGTTTGTCCTCCAGGAAGACGGCTGGCAGGAAATGACCGTGAGGGACGCCCTCTGCTCAAACGCTTCCCGTCACGCCGCCATCTGGAACGACTGGGACAACAGCAAGGCCATCAGGGACACTATGAGTTACTGTATCTTTGAAGACCGCTTCCAGGGCCCAGTGGATGTGATTGTCCATAGAATAGGCAAACCTGCCGTGAATCCGGAAGTCCGTCCTTCCCCGTGGCAGATAAAGCCGGAAGTGATGGATGAGAACACCATCCGGTTCACCCTGCCGTCGTACGATATGAGAAAGGTGAGCGTGGAGTTTGACGGAGACCGCCAGCACAACCTATTCCTTTTCCCGGCTCGCCCGGATAAGGACAAGCCGGATCCCAAGGACAGCAATGTGAAATACTTCGGCCCCGGTGAGCACGACGCCGGAAAGATTGAGCTCTATGAAGGCCAGACCCTCTACATAGATTACGGAGCCGTGGTCTATGGCCAGGTAAGAGTCCTCAGCGACGACTGCACAATTGCAGGCCACGGCGTGCTCTCAGGAGAAAAGATGCGCCACTGGGGAGAACAGTACAGTAACGGAGACATCATCATAAACTGCAATCCCGCAAGGAGAAGGGAGCAGAAGAACCTTACCGTAAAGGACATCACCGTGATAGACGGTCCCAGCTGGAACCTGAGCATCTACAACTATGACGGCGTCCTTGTGGACGGGGTGAATATGATAGGATGGGAGCTTAATGGAGACGGAATAGACCTTGTGAGTTCCCATAATGCCGAGATCCGCAACTGCTTCCTCCGCAACTACGACGACTGCATTACGCTGAAGGTCCGTTTCAACGCAAATCCCGTGGCCGATCTTTACGATGTCCACGTCCATCACAACCTTATCTGGAACGACTACGCAAGGGGAATCGTGGTGGGCCCTGAGGCCGGAAACTCGGATTACGGCACGGGCTTTATCCATAACGTCCTCATCGAGGACTGTATAATCCTCCAGCACAAGGCCGGGGTGAACAACGACGACCTACGGGCAGGCTTCGCTATCGGCCAGTATGCTTCTCCGGACAACAGCTGGGGAGGCGGAACCGCGGAGAGGATAACCAATATCACGGCCCGTAACCTCATCTTTGACAATATTGACAAAACCGGCCGTAACGTTGCCATATGGCAGTATCCCGGAATGGACGGCAAGTGCTATATGAGCGAGATAACGCTTGAGAATTTCACTATTCTGGACCGTAACGGTGTTATGACTCCTGCTTTCTATGCAAAGGCCAACCAGCACAGCATACGCGGGCTTCACATAAAGAATTTTGTCTTCAACGGCCAGAAAATCATCAATCCGGGCGCCTCGTTTGTGCTGTCCGGGGATGTGGAGGCCTTCTTTGAGTGATATGACATCAGTGGGAAGAATCATTGCCGCATTGCTTTTAGGGGCGGCGTCAATCTTCTGGGGCTGTTCGTCGGCCCCGGTGGAGATAATACCTGAACCGGTGCGGGTGAAAACCGTCCGCGGATACTGCGCTCCGGATACCAATGTAAAGGAAATCCTGAGCCCGGAACTCTCCCAAAGGCTGGGAGATGAGGGTTATCTCCTTGATGTGAGCAGGAAAGCCATTACCGTAAAGGCCGCAACTGAAACGGGCCTTTTCTATGCCCGCCAGACACTTTCCCAGATCACATCGGAAAAAGGCATCCGCTGCGTAAAGATAGAAGACCGGCCAAGGTTTTCCTACCGCGGTTTCCATCTGGACGTGTCCCGGCACTTTTTCGGGAAGCAGGAGGTGGAGAAAATAATAGATGAGGCCGCCCGCTACAAGTTCAACCAGTTCCACTTCCATCTTACGGATAACGGCGGCTGGAGAATCCAGATAGACGCTTATCCTCTCCTTACGGAAATGGGCTCCTACAGGGTAATGAAAGACTGGGACGGCTGGTGGAAGCTGGGAAAGCGCCTTTTCTGCAGTGCCCATACCCCGGGGGCATACGGCGGTTATTTCACCAAAGAAGACATCCGTGAGATAGTTGCCTATGCGGCGGAGCGCCACATTAACGTTATCCCGGAAATAGAGTTCCCGGCCCATTCAGACCCCGTTTTTGTGGGGTATCCGGAACTTTGCTGTGACGGAAAGCCCTATCTCAGCGGGGAATTCTGCCCCGCCAATCCGGCGGTTTATGACTTTGCCCGCACCGTGCTTGGGGAAGTGATGGAGCTTTTCCCGTCAAAAATCATCCATATTGGGGCCGATGAAGCCAGGAAACATTCCTGGAAAAATTGCCACGCCTGCCGGGCTCTCATGAAAAAGGAGGGGATGACATCCCTTGACGACCTTCAGTGCTATATGGTGTCAAGGCTTGCGGGAATCCTGAAGGAGAACGGCAGGACTATGGCCGGATGGGATGAAATCCTTAAGAACGAAGACCTTGCACCTGACACATATGTATATTCCTACCGCGGAGAAAAGGGCGGAATCCGCGCTGCAAACCGCGGCCTCAATGCCATAATGACTCCGGGGGAAATACTTTATATGGACTGGTACCAGGCGTCTCCGGAGTATGAGAAAAAGGCAATGTACGGCTACTCTCCCATAAAGAAGATGTATCGCTTCATACCCGTCCCGGACACTCCTCAGAAGGCCGCGTCCAACGAGAGTCTTGTAGAGGCCCGGAAAGTATCGGCCGATACAGTGGAATTTATCCTCCCGGAATGCGCCGGCAACGTAGCCGGAATAGAGGGATGCGCCTGGACGGAATATATGCCCACGGAGGAGCACCTAGAGTATATGATGTTCCCCCGCCTCCTTGCAATAGCGGAACTTGCCTGGACTCCCGCGGAGAACCTTTCCTGGGAGAGATTCCGTCTCAAACTCCCGGCCTTTATGGACGCCCTCCGCAGCCGTGGATTCAATGTGTATGACCTTCACAATGCCCCGGAGGTAATCTGTGACGGCACTCTTGTAAGTATGGAGAGCGAGAATCCCCTCGCCGTAGTCCGTTATACAACTGATGGCTCGGAGCCATCGGCCTCATCTCCATTATATGAAAAACCCTTCCCCGTGAAGGGATGCGTGACGGTCCGGGCCGCATCTTTTATCGGCACGGAAAAAGTGAGTTATGAACGCAGCGTAGTCCTTGAGGAGGGCTCTGAAACCCTTGATTATTATCCCCTGACTTATTATCCTTCCTGATATGAGAAGACTCCTTATCGCACTTGTTTCTATCGCCGTGGTCTTTTCCTGCGCCAAGCCGGAAAAGGATCTCGCAGGCCTGCGGCCGGTTATGAACGAGACCGGAACCGTGGTTATTTCGCAGAAGAGCCTGAGCCTTATCATCGGCGCCGGCTATACCCTCACGGCGGAGGTGAAGCCCTGGAATTCCAAGGACAAGACCATCACCTGGGAATCCTCCAACCCTGAGGTTGCCACAGTTTCCGCTACCGGAACGGTGATGGCCGTGGCGGAAGGTGAGGCCGATATAAAGGCGTCGGCCGGAAACGTGAGCGCCGTGTGCCACGTGACGGTTTCAGTGCTTGTCATACCCCTGGAAGGACTCTCGGTGGAACTGCCTTCCCGCAGTCTTGGCGTTGGCGAGGTGATGAGCATAGCCCTTACTCTGACTCCGGAAAACACCACTGAGACCGCGGTGTGGGAAAGTTCCGATGAATCCGTGGCAACGGTTGCCCCTGACGGTAGCATTGAAGGAAAGAGCCCCGGTTATGTGGATATCTCCGTATCGGCAGGGGAATTCTCCTGGAAAGAGACCATCCTTATCCACAATCCCAACCTTTGGCTGGAGCAGGTGGATCCCCTCACAAAGCCCGTCGCCAGGATGGACATCCAGTGGGACAGGGATACAATATGTGTTGCAAGGGGTGAAACCGCTACCGTCCAGATGCTGGTTAGGGCGGGGGTGGCCCAGAATAACTGTTTCAACCCGGAAGTCGTTTACTTTGCCCCTGCCGGAGAGAGTTCCGGAATGGTCATTGAGCCCCGCGTAAACCACGTCCGTGACGTGAGGGCAACGGACCACTGGGACACCTGGTGCGGAGGCGCCGCCCCGGACCGCTTCAGTTATCTGGTTTATGACATTCCTGACGCCCTTCTTCCGCAGTCAGACTACCAGAGATGGCTCCGTAAAGGGGAATACTGCGGCGTATGGGCGGAATTCGACATCCCGCGTGATTTCACTCCCGGCCTGTACGAGGGCCTTTTCCGCGTGAGCGGAGACACCGTGGCTGAACTTCCTTTCTGCGTTAAGGTGTATGATGTCACGCTTCCTGAAAAACAGGGCCTGGAAGTGCTCCAGTGGCCAAGCCCGGAGGTGGATGCAATGTGCGGAGGGGAAACCCCGGAGTACTGGTCGGTCATCGGCACATATATGCCAAAGATTGTGCAGCTTGTGAGCCAGTATGGCCAGAACGGATTCCGTTTCCTCTATGCCAACGGAGGATGGCAGTATCTTAACCGTTACCCTGTCCTTGATCCCGTTACCGGAAAGTATGAACTGAAAGTGGAGTTTGATCAGGCCTATTACAAGAGGGAGTTCGATATGTTCTATGAGAACTGTCCTGATCTCAGGCAGCTCCAGGGCCATAACATCGTAGCCGCAAGGAATGAGAGCACCATCACTATGGGCTGCTACAGGCTGGATGATGAAGGACACCTTTATGTGGATGGGGAGGGAAAGCCGGAATTCATCTATGTGAGTCTTCCGGATGAAGACCCCGCCCCCGTCAAATACTACCTTAAACGCTATTTTGACGGTCTGAGGGAAATGCTTGAGTCCCATACCCTTCCGGATGGAAGGTCCTGGAAGGATATCTATGTCCAGACCCTTTCCGACGAACCCAACGACGCAATCTCTGCCGCATACAATATGCTGGCATCCATCGTAAAGGAAGTTGCCCCTGACATTCCCGTATTGGAGCCCATCCAGTCCACCCTTGTTGATTCCAAGTATGTGGATTTTCCTTGTCCGGACATACTTACTGCCAACGGACTTCCCCGCACTGAAGGCCACACGGAATGGCTTTATTCCGCTATGGGCCCGCAGGGAAACTATGCCAACAGGTTTATCCGTATCCCGCTTCTCAAAACCCGCATCCTCCACTGGCTCAACTATCATTACGACACCTGGGGTTATCTCCACTGGGGCCTTAACTACTGGGTTGGCGCAAAGGATGAGGATCCCTGGAAGGATGCCTACGGCTCATTCATAGCCGGTGATATGTGGATAATCTGGCCCGGAGACCATAAGGTTTACTCTTCCATCCGCCTTGCCGCAATGAGAGACGGCATCAGGGACTTTGACCTTCTCCGTATGATAGAGAAGCGCTCAAAGGCCGATGCCGACGCTTTTTGCGCAAGGCTCATCCTGGATGCCGAAGCACCCTCCTACGATATGGATGTGAAGCACTTCAGGGAACTGAGACGTGATATGCTGGAATATCTCTCAAATAGTAAATGAGACGCTTTGTCAATATGCTTTTGATGGCGGCGCTGGTGTCCCTTTGCTCCTGCTCCGCCGGGAACGGTCTTGTGCTGGTTCAGGTGGCGCCGGAAGCTAAGATACTTCCGGAGGCCGCGGCCTTCCGTCCCTTTGTGGACACTGCGGAAACAGCCGCAGGAGCCCACGCAGAGTTCCAGTTTGCCTTCAGGAGTCCTTCCCAGCTGGAGGATGTTACGGTTATGTGCACGCCCCTAGTAGGTGATAATGGCACGGTGGAGGTTGTGCGCTGCGGGCTGGTGGGCCTAGTGTCCATAAGTGAGCCCGCCCCCGATGCTGCCCACGACGTCCTTCGCTCCCCGTCCGGAATGTTTCCGGATCCTATCCTTACAGATGGCGGCAGGACGGTCCCTGCGGCGCAGGCTTCATCGGCCTGGATAACTGTAAAAGTGCCGGAGGATGCCGCTCCGGGCCTGTACAAGGGCTTTTTTACCTTGAAAGCTAAAGCCTCCGGCAGGAGGATAATCAGGCGGCTTCCGGTTCTTCTGAAGGTTTGGCCCGTGGTCCTGGAAGAGCCGTCGCTTCTTACAGTAAACTGGAATTTCGATTTCCCGGAGTGCCTTTCTCACTGGAACGGCGGAGAGGCGGTGGAGCCGTTCACGGACCTTCACTGGGAATATTTGGAAGATATGGCTGCGTCTCTTAAGGAGGCGCATCAGAACGTTACGATGGTACCTCTTTTCTTTGGCCTTGTGAAAATGGAAAGGGGAGAGGACGGCCATTGGAACTTTGACTTTGAAAACTTCAACAGGACGGCCCGCATTTATGAAAAGGCCGGTATTATGGACAGGCTCCAGTTAGGGGAAATAGGCCACAGGCGTGAGCCCAGATGGGAAAGCGGCTTTGGCCTGTTTGTACCTGACGGGAATGGCGGGATAGAGTCAAGGAAGGTGGATGACCCTTCCGTACGGGAGTTCTACACGGAATTCCTTCCCGCTCTCAGGAAGAACCTCAGGGAGAACGGATGGGAGGAGATGGCCTGGCAGAAGGTCTGCGACGAACCTGTGGATATGAATGCCGATGATTACCGCCGCGTGATAGAGTTCCTTCGTTCCATAGACCCTTCCATAAAGGTTATGGAGGCTCTTCAGACAACCAGGCTCACGGGGGTTATGGATGCGTGGGTGCCGCAGCTTGATACCTGGCACAACAATTATGACTTCTTCGAGTCACGGAAGAAGGCCGGTGACGAAGTGTGGTTCTATACCTGCTGCTTCCCCCGCGGGGAATATCCCAACCGATTCATAGAGCAGCCTCTCCTGAAGACCAGGCTTCTCTACTGGATGGCCTTCAAGTACGGCGCCGCGGGGTATCTTCACTGGGGATTCAACTACTGGTCCGGGGACCCTTACGGTGTAGCGGACCGGCCCGGAACGGGGACTACCCTTCCTGGCGGAGACTCCTGGGTGGTTTATCCGGGATACCATAAATTTGAGAGTTCCCTGCGCTTTGAAGCCCTCAGGGACGGCATTGAGGACCATACTCTTTTATGTATGCTCCGGAAAAAAGATCCGGCTGCAGCGCAAAACATCTGCAACCGGATAATCTTCAACTGGTGGGTGTATTCAACATCTCCGGATGAGTTCCGCGCTGCGCGCCGGGAACTTCTCCGGTCTCTGTCAGAATAGTTCCGGGAACACGCTAACCCTTAATTCCGTGGCGCCGTAAGGTATTAGGTCTATGGTTTCAACCTGGTCCGATACAGCCTTTGGCTCCTTGGGTACTGATGGAGTGAACCTTCCTTTCCAGAGTTCCCACTCAATCTTTTTCACGGAAACGGTTATCTTTCCGGGAATGCTCTCCCTGTCGAAGGGATAGCCGTCAGTCTCTGTCACGCTCCATACGGGGTCTTCTCCCGTTACGGCATAGTTCCATGGGCCCGCGGGGGTTATGGAGAGACATTTGAAATCCGGATTCTCGGGGACCTTCCCGGCCATGTTGTCATACACTTTGTCGTCCACTTCAACGTTTTCAGGAACGGGATAGGCGTAAAGAAGGGGACCGCGGCTGAAGGTGGATCCACCCATAGGGACGTGCTCACGCACTATCTCCATAGGGAGGTTGAGGGACACTATGTCCCCGTTTCTGAACTCCCTCTCAAGGGTGAAGAAACTGCCGCTTTCAAGATCTGCTCTCACGGGCTTACCATTTACGAATATGCTGGCGCCGTGGCACCAGGAGGGAACCCTGAGGACAAGGGGGAAGGTCTCTTTCTTCTCCATCGTGAGGGAGAAATCTATGCTTTCAGAGAATGGATATGAGGTGTTTTCCTTTATGAGGCAGGGCCTTCCGGAAGGAAGTTTCACAGTTACCTCAGACGGTCCGTAAAGAGCTGCCACAACCGCTCCGTCACGGCCCCGCATCCACATCCTGGAGGCGTAGTTGGGCATAATGCGGTGAACGGCTCCCGCGCAGCATTCTGTCTGGTGGGTGGGTCTGTAGGCCATCCAGGTGCTTCCAAAGAAGAATTCATTGTGGTTGGAGTCTCCGGTTGCAATTACCTGATTCACGGAGGAGAAATACTGGAGAGTCTTGAAATCCTTGGTCACGGCTCCGGGAAGGGCGTTGAAGACGGCCCTTTCTATACGGTCGGCCCAAACAGCTTCTCCGGTAGTTTCAAGGAAGTATCCAAGGGTCCAGGTATGGTCTGCAATGTCGCAGGTCTCGTGGCTGGAATTAATGGAGTCGTTAGGGAAAAGCCTTTCAGCGCTGGTGTTAACTCCGTCAGGGAGCATATGCTGCTCATTGAGGGTATTGTAGGCCTTAATGGCTGCGTCAAGGTACTTCTTGTCACCGGTCCTTGCATACAGCATCACGGGGAGTTTCAGTTCCTCGTTGAAGGTGACACCGTGGATAATAGGAAATTTATCGGCCACGCATACCTCCGGTGTAAGGTCACCGTACTCTCCCGCATTCCAGAGGCGCTCCGAGCGTTCAAGAAGCGTGGAATCGGCCCCGCGGTCATATGTCCAGAGCATTCCTTCTATGTTCACGATGTTCCTCCAGACGCTAAGTTCCTCGTCTGAATACAGGGAGAAATTCTTTGCCAGGGCTTCCGGGATTGCCTCTCCGGGATGGGCGTAATAGTAGGCCTGGATGGCGCGGAAGAAAACGGCCATAGGCCACATCCTTGCCCATGTGAAATTGGTGTGGGGGAGGCGGCCGTCTTCGTCGGCGTTGTCAAGGGTGTACCTGATGCCGGCCTCTCCCTTTTCAATGAGAGTGGAGTCCTTCAGGAGGTAGCCAAGTTTCAGTAGGCCGTCCGTGTAGTAGGCGGTCTGTTCATATCGCCACCAGTCGGACCCATATGACTCCGTGTTACGGGTGATGTCTCCGTTCCAGAGGCATGAGTTGTAGGGGTAGGAAAGGGCCTCGGGATGCCCTGTGATGCCGGTTCTCTGCCTCTCAAGGAAGGTTCTTATCCATCCTGTGGGGGTTATGTCCGGAAGGAGGCCGTCCGTGAAGGCTGCATATTCCGGAATGGTGGAGGCTGGGGCCTGCGGAGCCTTAATCTGGGGCCTGCCGCACGCAAGAAGGCAAGCCAGAAGGCCGATGATAGCAAAAGTTTTATTCATAGTCTATAGCGATACTTCCACTGTGGTTTCTGCCGCGGCGTCTGTTCCGGGCAGGTTGATGATAAGGCGGGAGCCTTCAATGCGGCAGTCTCCGGCCGGGGCGCCGTTGCACTTGACGGACTTTGGCAACCTGGTCACGCCCTCAAGGGCAAGATAAATCTCACGGCTGCCGGGCATACCTTCATAGGAGCCTTCCCTGGGGCCGATTATCACCTTTATCTTTGACCCGCTCCCTGTCTTTGTGATAAGTGTACGGGCGCAGGCGCTGTCATAGTCCCTGGAGGTGCCGTCATCTTCATACAGGCTGAATGAGGAGGCGCCGTTTCCGGGCACCACAAGGATGCCAAGGACATTGGAGGCTTCCTGGAGGGTTTCAATGTCCTCTGAGGCAATCGGAATGATGCTTCCGGCCTTGACATACCAGGGATTCTCGTTTATTGAGTAGCGGAGATTTTTGACGCTTCCGCCCTTGTGAACGGTGTGGAGGGCCATATCGTACCAGTCGGCGCCCTTGGGGAACCATACCTTCCGGGCCGATTTCCCGTCTTCCCCCGCAGGCTCGCATATTGCCGTTGCAAGGATCCTGTCACCGAAGAGGTACTCCTGATTGAAAGAATAGGCTTCATCGGCCTCAGGATAGGAATAATAGAGGGGCCTGCACATACTTACGCCGGTGTCATAGGCCTCGCGCGCAAATGTATAGATGTAGGGGCTAAGGGTATAGCGGAGGCGGATGGCTTCCAGCATATATTCATAATGGTCAGGGTATGCCCATATCTTCCTCTCAAGGTTGGCACTTTGGGTGGAGTGAGTCTTGAATATGGGGGTGAAGACGCCGAACTGGAGCCAGCGGGTATACATCTCGGGATCCGTGAGGCGCTCGTGGCCGCGCTTCTGCATATGGCCGCCGATATCATGGCCCCAGTAGCCGTAGCCCACGTTGGAGGCTGTGGCGGTGAAGTATGGGAGATACTCAAGGACGCTCCATTCGTCGTGGGTGTCACCGGAGAAACCAAGCTGGTAACGGTGGCTTCCAAGGCCACCCCAGCGGTGGTAGATGAAGGGACGCTCCTTGGAATTCTGAGCCTTGTCCTCAAAGAAGGCGTAGTTTATCCAGAAGGTGTTGCTCAGGCCTTTTACGTAGCGGGACTCCCTCCACTGCTGCCAGTCCAGCCACCAGAAATCCACGCCCTGGCGCTCCATGGGACGGATTACGCTGCCAAAGTAGGAATCGGCCCAGGCCTCCTGGTCCATCCTGTAGGGGACGCTGGCGCGGTAGCCTTCCCGGCCTGCAGGCTTGGCTACGCCAGCATAATGATGCTGCTCCTTTCCGTAGATGTAATCCCTGGGGCCGTCGTAGTCATCGGTGCGGGAGAGATAATCCTTCACAAAGGCTTCATAGCAGTCCTCGTACTCCCTTATTCCGGAAGCGGGATGGAGGTTGAGGGCTGTCTTGTATCCCATAGAATGAAGTTCCCTGAGGAAGCCATCCGGGTCCGGGAAAAGTTCCCTGTTCCAGCTGTATCCGGTCCAGCCGCGTGGCTCCCCGAAGGCGTCAGGGCCAAGACGGCGTTCCATATGGTGGTATGTGTAGTGCCAGTCCATATCCACTATCATCACATCCATAGGAATCTTGCGCTCACGCATTTCACGGCCAAGGTCCAGGATTTCCTGGTCCGTGAAGGCCCAGTAGCGGCTCCACCAGTATCCAAGGGTGTATTTGGGAGGAAGGGGAATACGGCCGGCCACTTTTGTGAAATCACTGAGGGCGGCGGTATAGTTGTGGCCGTAGGCAAAGATATACCAGTCCAGGCGGTCTCCTTCAGGGCGCACGGCTACCCAGTTTCCCCAGTGGGAATCCGTGGGCTCAAAGAGGTGACGTGAACTTTCGTCCACTATGGCCCATCCGTCCCTTGAGAGGATGCCGTCTTCAAGATCCTTTACTCCAAAGGAGGGCTGGTCAAAGCCAAGGCAGCCGTCAAGGGTGCGGGTTGTGCCCTTGAGGTTTCCCTTGGGCTCCATTCCGGGAGTCCAGCTGCGTTTCCCGAAGACCACCTTCAGGTTGTCTTCGTTGAATCGGCCGCCCTTGTAAGTGAGGGTGAGGCCCTTTGTCTTTATGGTAAGGGTGCCGTTTTTGACCGATGCGGTGTATGCCGGGACGGGAAGGTTACGGTTCACTATGGCAAGTGAAGCCCTGTCTTCAAAGACTCCGTCTGCCGCCCATTCCATTCTGACAAGACAGTCTGTGAGGACGGTGAAACGGGCGTTGTCAAACTTTACAACGGCTCCGGGGTTTGCTACTGGATTATTCTGGGAAAATGCCGGCAGCGTAACTGCAAGAAGAAGGGTGAGGGCCAGTAATCTTTTCATTGGTTGTCAATAAATGTGGTATACAAATATACTTAAATTATCTTGGATTTCAATCGGCCCGGCCGCTTGCTTATTATCGGCATTATTCCTAAATTTACAAGCTATGAAAAAACTGAGTTCCATACTGATAATCCTGGCTGCTGCCTTTGCCGCAGCCTGCTCCTCTTATTCCGGACTTGATAAAAAGGCCCTGGAAGAATACAATCACCCCATCCGTAAGGGAGAACCCTACTGGAACGTGTTTGCAAAGAAGTTCACCTATGCGCCGGCTTTTGGCTTTTCTGCCGTTGAGGGCGCCGTGAACTATAAGTATCTGGTGCGTCAGGACGGAGTGGAAGCGGCTTCTTTTTGGGCCGATGTCCCCACGGAGGACCTTGGCCCGGTATGGGCGTCAATTCCTCCTGGGCAGTGTGTCCTGGACGTGGTGGCGATGAATTCCCGGGGGGATAGTATCGGCCTTGCCGGTAAGCGTGAATTCATAAAGGATTTCCCCTTCAGAACTGGCGGTCCGGCCCCGGCCAAAAGTTACAGGCAGACGGCCCTGGACGCCCTTCTGTATGTCCATAATATGCCTTCCACAAGGCATTGGCAGAATAACCGCACCCCTGATCTGTCATACGTTATGAACACCTATGTATGCAAGATTGTTGGCGCTACGGTGCGTGTGGAATGCCTGGTGGCAAAGGAGTTCCCGGAGCTTAGGGAAGAGGCTCTTTCGGCCGCTCTCGGAGCCGCGGAATATATGGTGAGCCTTGCCTGGCCTCAGGGCGCTCCGCTGGAAGGATGGCCGCCTACTTATGGTCTGGCGCCTGCAGACTCCAATACTTATGTGGCGCGTGTGGCAAAAAACAACGCTTCCAAGATGATGGTACTGGAGGCTTCAGTTGCAGGGGAGGCGTTCCTGGACCTTTTTGACGCCACGTCAGATTCCACCTGGCTGGAGCGGTCCCTTTCCGTTGCACGCACTTATTCCCGCCTTCAGTACCCGGACGGTTCCTGGCCCATAAGGATAGATACCGCAACGGGAGAATCCCTGAGCCATTTCAGGCTTTGGCCCGCTCACGTCCTAAAGTATTTAAGAAGGCTTGAGACACAATATGGCATTATGGATTATGCCGGTGTAAGGGATAAGGCGGAGGCCTATATCAATGCCG
Source organism: Bacteroidales bacterium (assembly GCA_017550525.1). Lineage (GTDB taxonomy): Bacteria > Bacteroidota > Bacteroidia > Bacteroidales > UBA932 > Cryptobacteroides. The sequence continues at coordinate 1,056 of JAFZOU010000106.1, read as the reverse complement.
TAGCGCTGCCGCAGTTTGACCTTTCCGGTATGTTTGAAGACTCAATGTGGGACGACTTCCAGTCCTACTCCAATCTTACCAATTTCACGGCGTCGCCCTATGCTTCCTACCTTCTGACCAATCCTTCTCCTACCCAGGATGATGTAAAGAACGCCTGTGACCTTATCCGCCTCAGTGAAGACCAGTTTGTGCACTGGGATAAGTTTGAGGGGGTAAACGCTTTCCCGCCTTATGCCTGTGAGCAGTACTTCTATGACGTTCCGGTAGACTCTTCCATTGCGGATATATGCGACGGCTACCTGGCCCTTTATGAGTATAACGGAGACAGACTTGCCCTTGAAAAGGCAAAGGCCCTCCTTGGCTCCCTTACCCGTTTTCAGGAGCCCTCCGGCCGTATCCTTACCCTTATGATAGATTTTGGTGAGGAAGGGCCAAATTCTGAAGATTTCTGGCTTAACAGCATTTGGTGGGATGTGTCGCAGCTCCTGAGGCTGGACGGGATTCTCTCTTCAAAGAACAAATGATAACACTATACCAAATGAAACGCTTTCTTTGCATTGTCCTGGCTTTTGCATCTGTGCTTTCCGCAGCAGGTGCCAAGCCCGTTACTTTCACTTCCCCTGACGGTCGTCTAACCGCAACAATCGAGTCCGGGCCCCGGCTCACCTGGTCCCTCCAGCGTGACGGGGAAATACTTATCCAGCCGTCGGAGATTGGCATCACGCTTCTGGACGGCACTGTCTGGGGCGCAGGGACCCGTTTCCGCGCGCCCAAAAAGCGCAGCGTCTCGGAGGAGATTGACGCTATCCTTTTCAAGCGTTCCAGGGTTGAGGACCGCTACAATGAGGTAACCCTTCGCGCAAAGGGTTTCAGCGTGGTGTTCCGCCTGTACGACGACGGCTTCGCATACCGTTTTGTCCCGGAAAAGGCCGTAACGGTGAAGAGTGAATCGGCCTCATTCTCCTTTGCAAGGGACTGGAATGCGTATATCCCGTACGTGAGCCAGCACCTTGAGACTCTGGAAAGCCAGTTTATGTCTTCCTTCGAGTCCCAGTA
>JAFZOU010000105.1 GCA_017550525.1 Bacteroidales bacterium | reverse complement strand
ATTCCTGGAGCGCCTCATCCGTGTGGCCCTTCCCCGTATCCGTGACTTCAACGGTATCTCCGAGAAAATGGACGGTCAGGGCAACTACACCCTCGGTATCAAGGAGCAGATTATCTTCCCCGAAATCGAGATCGACAAGAACCCCCGTATCCACGGTGTGGAAATCACCTTTGTTACCACCGCCAAGACTGACGAAGAGGCTCACGCCCTTCTCAAAGCCTTCGGCCTTCCTTTCAAGAAACACAATAACTAAGATAGTAGCATGGCAAAGGAATCAATGAAAGCTCGCGAAGTCAAACGCGCGAAATTAGTTGCTAAGTACGCCGCCAAGCGCGCAGCTCTGAAGGAAGCCGGCGATTACGCCGCTCTGGACAAGCTCCCCAAGAACGCCAGCCCCGTACGTCTCCACAACCGCTGCTCCCTTACCGGTCGTCCCAAGGGTTACATGCGTGAATTCGGCCTCAGCCGTATTCAGTTCCGCGAAATGGCCTCCCAGGGCCTCATCCCGGGCGTCAAGAAGGCCAGCTGGTAATCCTCATCCCGGACTTGATCCGGGACCTAATACTTTAAATTAACAATCGGATATCGGGCGCCCCCGCGACGCCGGTCCACAAAAAGACAAAAAAATGACTGATCCTATTGCAGATTTCCTGACCAGAATCCGCAACGCTTACAGCGCTGGCAAGAAAGTGGTGGAAATTCCTTCTTCCAACATGAAGGTGGCCATCACCAAGATTCTGTGCGAAAAGGGTTACATCCTCAGCTACAAGGTTGTGGAAGGTACTCCCTACAACACCATCAAGATCGCCCTCAAGTATCACCCGGAGACCAAGGCTGCTGCCATCAAGAGCATCCAGCGCGTAAGTACTCCCGGTCTGCGTAAGTACGCCGACGTAGCCAACATGCCCCGCGTCCTCAATGGCCTGGGTATCGCTGTGCTGTCCACTTCCAAGGGCGTCATCACCGACAAGGAAGCCAAAGAGCTCAATGTTGGCGGTGAAGTTATTTGCTATGTATACTAATCAACGAATCTACACTTATGTCAAGAATCGGTAAATTACCTGTAGTCCTTCCGGCCAATACCAAGGCAGAGCTCCTGGATGGCAACATCGTGAAGGTGAAAGGCCCTAATGGCGAACTGAGCCAGAAGGTGGATCCGGATATCACCGTGACCATCGAGGGAAATGAAATCAAATTCACCCGTCCCAGCGACCTCCCCCGCTTCCGCTCCATGCACGGCCTCTATCGCGCCCTTGTCCACAACATGGTGGTGGGTGTGAGCGAAGGCTTCACCATCAAGCAGGAGTTTGTGGGTGTGGGTTACCGCGTGGTGGCTCAGGGCCAGCTCCTGACCATGGCCGTGGGTTATTCCCACGACATCCAGATCATGCTGCCCAAGGAGATCACCGCAGAGACTCCCCAGGTCCGCAAAGGTGAGAACCCCGTTCTCATCCTCAAGAGTGCAGACAAGCAGCTGATCGGCCAGGTGGCCGCCAAGATCCGCTCCTTCCGTCGTCCTGAACCTTACAAGGGTAAGGGTATTAAGTTTGTGGGTGAGCAGCTCCGTCGCAAGGCTGGTAAAACTGCTTCGGCCAAATAATTAGGAGGATAGAATTATGGCATTGAATAGAATTGAAAGAAGAAGAAGGATTCACTACAGAATCCGCAAGCATGTCAATGGCACCGCCGAGCGTCCCCGCATGGTCGTGTTCCGCTCCAACAAGCAGATCTACGTCCAGGTGGTGAACGACCTCGAGGGCAAGACCCTGGTGGCTGCCGCCTCCAATGACAAGGCCCTGGCCGCCCAGACCAAAGGCAAGAACGGCATCGACACCGCTGCCATCGTAGGCAAGGCTATCGCCGAGCGCGCCCTCGCAGCCGGTATCAACCAGGTTTGTTTCGACCGCGGAGGTTACCTCTTCCACGGCAGAGTTAAATCCCTTGCAGATGCTGCCCGTGAAGGCGGCCTCGTATTCTAATCATTGAGACTACTATGGCAAATTCAAATGTAAAAAGAGTAAAGACCTCTGACCTTGAACTCAAGGACAGACTGGTAGCCATCAATCGTGTTACCAAGGTCACCAAGGGCGGTCGTCATTTCCGCTTTGCCGCCATCGTCGTAGTAGGCGACGAGAACGGTGTCGTAGGCTACGGTCTCGGCAAGGCCAACGAAGTCACTGCAGCTATCGCCAAGGGCGTGGAGGATGCCAAGAAGAACCTCGTGAAGGTTCCTGTCATCAACACCACCATCCCTCACGAGCAGGTGGCCCGTTTCGGCGGCGCTGAGGT
>JAFZOU010000104.1 GCA_017550525.1 Bacteroidales bacterium | reverse complement strand
GCGAGGAACGTTATGAGATAAGCGCCGTAATCTATGTGATGAGGGAGTCCCAGAAGGGCATCATCATAGGGAAGAAAGGCGCCATGCTCAAGAAGGTGGGCACCGAGGCCCGCATAGATATGGAGGACTTCTTCCAGAAGAAGGTCTTCCTCTCTACATTTGTAAAAGTGGACCCTGACTGGAGGGAAGACCGCAAGGAACTCCGCCGGTTTGGATATGAATTTTAGATTTGTCATTTCGAGCAAAGTCGAGAAATCTCAAATAAGTAATTGATTATGGCAGAAGATTGGGACGACATCAAAAACGCACCTGAAGACGAAGACGAGGAACTTGGAGAAGACGCTGCCGCGTCCGGGAAATTCGACCGTCTCCTGAGCGGAGACAGCCGCAAGTACAAACTCTCCGGAATGTTCAAGGAGTGGTATCTGGACTATGCCTCATATACCATCCTTGACAGGGCCGTGCCGCACATCGTAGACGGCTTCAAGCCCGTTCAGAGGCGCGTTCTGCACACTATGGCCACAATGGATGACGGCAGATACACAAAGGTTGCCAACATTGTGGGCCAGGCTATGCAGTACCATCCCCACGGTGACGCCTCCATCCTTGGCGCCCTTGTGACCCTGGGCCAGAAAGGCCTTCTCATAGACTGCCAGGGTAACTGGGGTAACATCCTCACCGGAGACTCAAATGCGGCGCCCCGTTACATCGAGGCCCGTCTCTCAAAGTTTGCAAAGGAAGTTGTATTCGATCCCAAGGTAACTCCCTGGATGACTTCCTACGACGGCCGCAACCAGGAACCCACTGAGCTTCCGGTGCGCTTCCCGCTCCTGCTGGCGCAGGGCACGGAGGGCATTGCCGCCGGTCTCAGTTCCAAGATTCTGCCCCACAATTTCAATGAACTCATAGATGCCTCAATTGCAATTTTGAAGGGACAGCCCTTTGAGATTCTTCCGGACTTCCCTACCGGAGGCATTGCCGACTGCTCAAAGTACAACAAGGGCAAGAGAGGCGGTATGGTGAAGGTGCGCGCCCGCATCAACAAGGTGGACAAGAGTACCATCACCATCACTGAAATCCCCTACGGAAAAACCTCCCAGGGCATCATAGACAGCATCATCAAGGCCAAGGAGAAGAAGAAGATCAACATCAAGAAGATTGACGATATGACCACCGACAAAGTGGAGATTATCATCCATCTTCCGGCCGATGTTTCCCCCGACAAAACCATTGACGCTCTCTATGCCTTCACGGAGTGTGAGACAAAGATTGCTCCCAACGCCTGTGTTATCCGTGAGAACAAGCCTGTATTCCTCACCGTGGATGAAATCCTGGAGTACGACACCTATCATACCCGTGACATCCTTCAGGCAGAACTTGAGGTGAAGCTTGGAGAGCTGGAGAACGACTGGCACTACAGCTCCCTGGAGCGCATCTTCTTTGAGAACCGCATCTACAAGGTTCTGGAGCAGAACCAGATGAGCTGGGAAGAGCAGCTGCAGGACATCCTGTCCCAGATGCTCCAGTACCAGGACCTTCTGCACAGGCCCATAGTGATGGAGGACATCCTGAAACTTGTGGAGAAGCCGGTGCGCAAGATTTCCAAGTTTGACACCAAGGCCCTGGATGAGAAGATTTACGCCATCGAGGACCAGATGAGGGAGGTCAAGGACCACCTTGAGCACATAACGGAGTTCACAATAGACTGGTTCAGGAGCCTCAAGAAAAAGTACGGCGCCGCATGGCCCCGCCTTACGGAGATCTCATCCCTTGAGAACATCACCGTTACCAAGGTTGTCTCCAACAACGCCAAGCTCTATGCAAACCTGGAGGAGGGATTCGTTGGTATCGGCCTTAAGAGGGACGAGGGTGAATACGTGTGCGAATGCTCAGACCTTTCAGAGATCATAGTTATCGGCCGGGATGGTAAATTCCGCGTCACAAAGGTGCAGGACAAGGCTTTCTTTGGGAAAGACCTCCTGTATGCCGGCGTTTTCAACCGCGGGGATGAGCGCACAATTTACAATGTGATTTACCGTGACGGAAAGGGC
>JAFZOU010000103.1 GCA_017550525.1 Bacteroidales bacterium | reverse complement strand
TTCATGGTGTCAAGATTGCTCTTTTCCACCTCAATGCGGTCGCGAAGATCTGCGACTGACATTTCACGTACTTCAGATACTTTCATTTTCCTAATCTCCGTTAATTATTCTTCTACATAATCCCTGCGGACCACGAATTTGGTAGCGACGGGAAGTTTGTTTGCTGCAAGACGCATTGCCTCTTTTGCAACTGCGAGGGATACGCCCTCTGCCTCGAAGAGGATACGGCCGGGGGTGATAGGAGCAACGAAGCCCTGGGGGTCACCCTTACCCTTACCCATACGGGTATCGAGCGGCTTTGCAGTGAACGGCTTCACAGGGAAGACACGGATCCAGATCTGACCTTCACGGTTCATCCTACGGGAAATGGCCTGACGGGCTGCCTCAATCTGCTGAGCAGTGAGCCAGCAATTCTCAAGGTTCTTAAGGCCGAAAGAGCCGAATGCGAGCTGGTTTCCACGACCGGAATTGCCCTTCATGCGGTTTTTCTGTTCCCTTCTGAATTTTGTTCTTTTAGGCTGTAACATTTTCTGTAATGTTTTAAAATTTCCTTTTTAATCCCTAACTCATTGAAACTCAGCTGGTTGGGTGCTTCTTGCTCCAATTTCGGGATTGCAAAGTTACAAAAAAAATCCGAATCACCAAATCTTTTTGATGATTTTTTCAGATTTTTCTACCGCGATTTTTAAAGGTAAAGTAGCGTTAAATCAGAGAGTTACGCACTTTGTTGAAAAAATTTCTCGCCGATTTTCGACAATGCTATTTGCTGAGTTTTATTTCGCCTATATCGGCCACGGGAGGATCCTCCCAGAAGACGGACCAATAGAGGGCCGGGAATTCGCCTGCTTTCCAGGCCTGGACAAGGAGTTCTGTGTCGGAATCGGCCCCTGTGGGGTCATAGGTGCTCTTGAGGTCGTTCTCGAAGAGTTTGGCAATTCCCTGCCAGAAGCCTGCAGCAACGCCGTTCTTGTACTCCTTTATAATATCATAGGAAGACATCCCGGTTTCACGGTCTATGAGCTTCATCATGAGGGCGCCGTCATAGATGGTCATCTGGCGGAAGATGCCCTCATAGCTCTTGAACAGCTGTTTCTGGATGTCCTTGATGTAGCGGTCCTTCTGGACGGAGTTCATATGGTTTGCCTTGATCACGCTGTCGGCGCTGGCAACAATGGGGCCGGCGGCCTCTGCGTACGGATACACGCGCGCGAACCTGTACACAAGTTTATAGTAATCACGCCACTGCTTTTCCGACGTTCCTTTGCGGCGGCTCACTATCCAGATGGGGCGGAGTTTGTCATAATAAGTAGTGTCCCCGTTCTCAACCACCATACGGAGATATTCGCCCTGCTGGGGGGCGTCACTTTGCTCACGGATGGCCTGCGCACGGCTCATCGCCTCACGCTGGGCCTGGGCCCGCTGCATGGCCTTCTGGATATGCCCCTGCGCTCCAGCCGTAAGAGACAGCGAGAGAAGAAGGCCGATAAGCGCAATATTCCTTGCCATTTTTTTCATAGCAAAGCAAGCATTTTGCAAATAGTCTGCCAAAGTTATTTACGGCCGGGCGCAGAGTTCTCCCGTGGCGGAATCGAAGACTATCCAGTTGGGCTCCTTCCAATCGGCCATAACCATCAGGCGGGCATCCCCTACCGGGACGTCCCAACAGGTGTGATAGTGGCCGAAGATAAAGTAATCCACTTTTTCCGGGCAGGCGCTGCACCACTGGTAAAGGGGCTCTGACTCTCCCTTGAAGACGTACTTGGGAACGGGCTTGTGAGTGCGGGACTGGCGGCTCCAGGTTTTTCCCCAACCTATGCCAATGCGCGGATGCAGCGAGGAGAAAAGCGCCCTGAAGAGCTTGTTATGGAACATCCACTGGATGCGCCTGTACTTGGGGGGAACGTTTCCCAGCATGTCTCCGTGGCCAAGGCAGAAGCGTTTTCCGCCAATCTCCGTATAATAAGGCTGAGTCTTTGGGCAGGTCATTCCAAGCTCCGAGAAATAGCCATAACTCCACTGATCGTGGTTCCCCTCAATGAAATACACCTTCACGCCGGCATCCATAAGGTCGAGGAGCGCGGCAAACACCTGGGCGTAGCCCTTTGGCACCACATCCTTGTACTCATACCAGAAATCCCAGATGTCGCCAAGCATGTAGAGCGCCTCCGTCTTATCCACGGGAATGCCCCTCAGGAACTCCACAAAACGCCTCTCCCGCTCCGGGGCTTCCGGCAGGCGGAGGCCCAGATGGACGTCGGACACAAAATAGGTGAGGTTTCTCATTAGGCAAGGATAAAGATAAGGGCAGCCACAACAAGGCAGTAGAGGGCGAACCACAGGAGTTTGGCCTTCTTCACAAGGGCAATCATCACCTTACAGGCAAAAAGGCCGCTCAGAAAGGCCGATATAAACCCAAGGATTAGAGGCAGGGACCCCACTCCTGCACCGAAGGTCTCGGAACCCATGGCAACCTTGAGAAGGTCAAGGCACTGCTCCCCGATGATGGGAATGAGCACCATAAGGAAGGAGAACTGGGCCATGGCCTCACGCTTGACACCGCAGAGAAGGCCCGTTGCGATTGTGCTGCCGCTGCGGGAGATTCCCGGCGCCACGGCAAAGGCCTGGGCAATGCCCACAACAAACGCCTGCCAGTAGGAAATGCCGTTACGGGTATCTTTTGCCACAGGCACCTTGAAGCGCTTTCCGGCGCTGTCGGAAATCCAAAGAAGCGCCGCGGCAATGCATAGGCCGATTCCGACATTCCTGAGAGAACTCCCGAAGAGGGCCTCTACCTGGTCCTTGAAAAGGAAGCCCACAAGTGCAACGGGGATGAGGGAGACAAGGATCTTGCACACATAGTCCGTCTCATCGTTGTATTTGAACTTGAAAAAGCCCTTGAAAAGGTTCACAATAACGCCCCAGAACACAACTATGGTTGCAAGGACGGTTGCAAAGTGCACCGCCACGGTGAAATCCAGGAAGCCTTCACCATCGGCCCCGAGGATTTCCTTGAATATCATAAGGTGCCCGCTGGAGGACACCGGAAGGAATTCCGTAAGACCCTGGACAATGCCAAGGATTATTGCCTGCCACCACTCCATACTACTTCCCAAATTTACCCATTATTGCTATTACTTCCAGCACTATGCCCGCCACAATCACAAGGGGTGCGGCAACAAGGCGGCGGAAGTCGAACATTGCGTAGTTGAATACCTGAGGGTCATCTGAGCCGCCCCCGGAAAGGAGAAGGAACCCGGACGCCATAACAATGAGGCCCGCAATCATCAGTTTAAGTCCTTTGGCCGATGTGGCCATCTTATCTTTGTTATCCATAGACTAATATGCGTAGAGTTGATCCCTGTTGTAACCAACCAGGCGGCCCACCACGAAGAAAGTGCTTATGGCGCAGATGAGAACGCCGGCGGCAACCATTACTCCCATTGTTATGAGGAGGGTATCCAGGGTGAAGATTGAGAACATCTGGGCAAATTCATCCTTCAGGACAAAGAGCATCCCAATGAGGAGGATGATTGCCAGAAGCGCCGCAAAAAGGCCCTGAAGGGCCGCACGGCCCACAAACGGGGCGCGGATGTAGCCCTTTGTGGCACCAACAAGGTGCATAGTGTATATTGAAAAGCGGCGGGAGAACAGTTCCAGACGCACTACGTTTGCAATGAGAACAAATGAGATGAAAAGGAGGAGCCCCACCAGCACCAGAAGCGCTATTGAGATCTTGGCCAGATTGGCGTTGAGGGCATCCACAAGGGATGTCTGGTAGTTCACTTCCTCAACAAGGGGGGATTCGGAGAGAATCTCCCTCATCATCTTCAGGGAATCGGCCTGAACATAAGCGGCTTCAAGGCTAACGTCTATGGAAACGGGCACCGGAGCGGTTTCAAATACGTCCAGAAAGTCCCGCCCAAGGAGGTTGGACATTTCCTCAACGCCCTCTTCCCTTGATACAAAACGCGTTGCGCGTACGCCCGGAAGGGCCGATATCTTTGACTCGTACGCAAGGCCGTCTTCTTCCGTGACCTGCTCCTTAAGGAGCACGGAAACCTGCATATTCTCCTTGAAATAGTCCGTCACAGCCTTTGCGTTTACAAGAAGCAAAGTACCCACGCCCACAAGCAGCAGCACAAGGGACAGGCTGATGACGGTAGAGATCCAGGCGCTCACAAGGCGCCTGCGCATTGTTACATTGCTCTTATACGTGGACATAATGGGCCATTTTCGCCCCAAAGTTACGCCAAACCGCGGAAAAAGTCAAAAAAAATTAGTAACTTTGTAAGCTAAAACATTGTAAAATGGGTGATTCTGCAAAGAAGATACTGTTCGTAAACTCGGAGATGTTCCCCTATCTGCCGGAAGGTCACATCGCTAACCTGTGCCGTGAACTCCCGCAGGCCATCCAGGAGAGAAAGAACGAAATCCGTGCGTTCATGCCGCGCTACGGCTGCATCAATGAGCGCAAGAACCAGCTCCATGAGGTAATACGCCTGTCCGGAATGAATATCATCATATCGGACGTAGACCGCCCCCTTGTAATCAAGGTTGCGTCAATATCGGCCGCAAGGATACAGGTGTATTTCATAGACAATGAGGATTATTTCCGCCGCAAACATATCTACCGGGACGACAAAGGCGTCTTCTTCCCGGACAACGGAGAAAGGGCCATCTTCTTTGCGCGCGGCGTTCTTGAAACCGTGAAGAAACTCCGCTGGGCTCCGGACATCATCCACTGCTCCGGCTGGATTTCCCACGTGCTTCCCCTCTATCTCAAGAAAGCCTATAAGGAAGACCCCATCTTCACCAATGCAAAAGTAGTCCTGTCCCTGTTTGAGGACACACCTAAGGAGGCTTTTGCCCCCGGCCTTGAGAACGCCATCCTCTTTGGCGGCATCAAGCCCAAGGATATCGGCCTCTCATCCGCCCCTACAGGCACAGAACTTGCAAAACTTGCCGCGCAGTACTCCGACGGAATCATCCTTGGCAGCGAGGAAATAGACCCGGAACTTGCAGCCCACGTGAAGGGCCTTGGCGTTCCGGTGCTTGACTTTGACAAGGAAATGTATTCATCAGACCTGTACGCAGACAAGTACAACGCATTTTACGACGAAATCCTGAAATGAAAAACTGCATAGTCCTCCTCTCCCTGCTTACTGCGGGGCTCTTTGGCGCCTCCTGCGTCAAGGTGGATAACAGCCTGGGAAAAGGCCTGGTGGACAAAAACCTTATCTATAGCACCTATACTCAGGAGTTCCCCCTTGAGCAGATCAAGATGAAACTCTCCGAGGACCTTTCCGGCTATTCTGACTCCCATCTCACCATAGGAGCAATCAGGGATGAGGTATTCGGCCTCACCACAAGGAGCGCGGCATTTCCCATTGTCCCCGCCCTTGATACCATCAATTTCGGGAAGGATCCCAAGGCCGTTTCCTTTGACATCTATTTTGCCCCCGATACCATCTCCTGTGCAGATGACAGCCAGAAGGGAATCTTCCAGAACATATATGTCTATGAGCTTCTGGATTCCCTGAACAGGAACAATACCCTGGCATCTCAGGATATCCCCCATGGCACAAACGTCATCACCAAGGGTATCCCCGTATATGACGGCACCGGCGCTCTGGACATCACCTTCACCACAGAGTTTGCCCAAAAGTACCTTGATGAGCTTGTGAGCATGGGTCCCATACTGGTGGACAGGACCTCTGAGAACGTTGACATATATTACAAGGACTATGTAGGCCGCCTTCCGGGCATCTACATTGAGACAGATATCCCTGAAGGCAACGGCGGAAGGATCAACATGTTTGATTTCAGCTGCCTGTCAGTCTCCAACAACTACTATTACCGCAACAACAACGTCGCATACCTGAAAGTCAATTCGGAATGGAACGGCGTCCGCAAGGACTCCACCTTCCTGTTCGTGCCAGGAGAGCCTGAATTCGTAGATGAGGTATCGGCAATAACCAACAACCAGAAGTTCTACCAGTACTGCTTCAACCGCACCACGCACTCCACTACGGAAACCTCCCCTGCGGCATCACTCCTTGTGGAAGGCGGTACCGGCCTTAAGCCAGTGATAAGCGCCAAGGAAATCAGGGAAAAGACAATTGAAGCCATCCTCAACAACGGCGGAGACCCCGACAAAGTAATCATAGTGAAGGCCACAATTGAGCTTCCCTATGAGCAGCCGGAAGACTACATGGACATGAAGTACTTCCCTTCCGTCCTCAGCCCTACCATCCGCAGGACGCTTGAAACCACGGAAGAATACGATGCAGTTGCTTATGCGGGCCTCACGGATGCTTCTGTGAGCACGGAGAACCAGGGAGACATTGACCGCTCCAACCTCCTATATTGCCCGGACATCACATATCATCTTCAGGAACTGCTCAAGAGGAAGGATCTTGACAAGGCAACAGATGCCGATATCTGGCTACTCACGATCCACACCCGCAAGGAGGCCAACGCCAGCGGCTCCCTATACGATAACAGCTATTACCAGAACCTCATGTATGCCAGCTACTACAACAGCCTGTATGGCGGCGGATATGGCGGCTATGGCGGATACGGTTACGGCGGGTATGGTGGTTACGGCGGATACGGCGGCTATGGTTATAACAACTACTATAACTATATGATGCTTGCCCAGATGATGGCGGCTTCCCAGCAGCAAACCTACACCTACACCCAGGAACTGGACAAAGACCGCTACTACAGGGCTGTCCTGAACGGGCCATCGGCCTCAAGGCCTCCGGTATTCCGCGTCACATACGCCTTCCCCGGGAAATAGAGACACAAAAAAAGACTGGCCTTCAAGGTCAGTCTTTTTTATCTAAGGGTTTTGGATTAGCCAAGCTTCTCCGCTACCTTTGCGATTGCGTCACCAACGGTGGCGATGCCGCTTGTTTCCTCATCGGGAATCTTGATACCGAAAACGCGCTCGAATTCCATAAGGAGCTCTACGGTGTCCAGAGAATCTGCACCAAGGTCATTGGTGAAGCTTGCGCTCTCAGTGACTGCGCTTTCTTCAACGCCAAGCTTGTCAACGATAATATCGGTAACCTGCTTTACGATTTCTTCCTTTGTCATAATACTAGGTTTTAAGTTTATTTTTACGTTTTACTCTTATTCTCAATTGCGTAATAACGTGCAAATTTAGTAAAAAATCTTTTAATTGCAAAAACAGAGATCCTTCGTCGCCTGCGGCTCCTCAGGATGACAGATTCTTGTCATTCTGAGCGAAGCGAAGAATCTGGTTTACTGAGTTTGTACCATATCCTGAGGCCGTTGAGGGAGTTCACAAGATAGAAGCAGTACTTGATGAACATCACCACGGTATAGCTGGATGCGGCCGATGACATCATGGTGCCGCCCCAGAGGAAGATGGATGAGATATTCACCAGGATCCAGAGGTACCACTGCTCGTAGAAGGCAAGGGACATGAGGATCTGGCCGGCTATGTTGAAGGTGGTTACGGCCGCATCAAAGAATATCTGTGAGCGGTTTATGTTCTCCGGGTCCGTGTGAAGGTGAATCTGGAGAAGGATGAAATACACGGCTGCAAGTCCCGCAAGGACGGAAGCAACGGTGACGGCCCACTGCTTAGGGGTGAACCTGCGTGCCTTAACCTCCGTTTTGGCGCCCACGGCGCCGCGTTTTCTCCACTGCCATATGCCCACGAACTGCATGGGAAGGAAGTAGAAAAGGTGCAGGGCAAAGTTTCCCCAGATCTCGTTATCGGCCGCAACTATACAGCAGAAAGTGACGTCCAGGATCCCGAAGATGAACGTCCAGATGATTCCGTTGGCCGATAAAACCGTAGACGCCACACCCATCACGGAGCCGAGCGCCGCGATTATGAGCATAACTACGCGCGCGTCCGGCTGCTGGAGCTTGAACACGGTCGTGATAACTATCACCACCACCATCAGGGCCATCAGGATGGTGCTGAACCATTTATTGAACTGCTTGTCTGTCATCTTACCGTCATTCCCGGCTTGACCGGGAATCTATACGCCATTTAAGTAATTATGTATTTTCACTGCTAATTCCGCGCCAACAAGGGCCGATAATTCTTCCAAAGGTGCAGCGGCTATGCGGGCAACACTGCCGTAATGAAGAAGGAGGCGCTGCTCCGTCTTCTCCCCAACGCCCTTGATCTCCCTCAGGGCACTCTGGATGGCCGCTTTTGAGCGTAGGTTCCGGTGGAAGGTGATGCCAAAGCGGTGGGCTTCGTCACGGATGCGCTGCAGAACCTTCAGGGCCTGGGAATTGCGGTCTATGAAAAGAGGATACGGGTCTCCAACCCTTATGACCTCCTCCAGCCTCTTTGCAAGGCCGATTACGGTTACCCTGTCAAGGATTCCAAGTTCCGCCAGGGCCTGGTGGGCAAATTCCAGCTGGCCCTTGCCGCCGTCTATTACAATAAGCTGAGGAAGGTCGTCGGGGGCCTCTTCCAGCATCCTGGAATATCGGCGGTTAACTACCTCCTTCATGGAGGCGTAGTCGTTGGCGCCCACAACGGTCTTTATCTTGAATCGGCGGTAATCCTTCTTGGAAGGCTCCGCGTCACGGAACACAACGCACGATGCCACAGGATTGGTTCCCTGGATGTTGGAGTTGTCAAAACACTCCATATGGCGGGGAAGGACGCTCATCCCAAGGGCTTTCTTCAGTTCCTCCATAACGCTCATGCGCCAGGCGTCCGGGTCCGTGTGCTCTTTCTGCTTCAGGGAATTGAAATGGAACTCCTTGGCGTTTTTGGCCGATAATTCCAGAAGGGACAGCTTGTCTCCCCTCTGGGGAATCCTGAATTCCACCCCGGGTATCTCCACATCCGGCATAAACGGCACAATGACCTCCTTCGAAAGAGCGCCGAACTTGTCTTCTATTTCTCCGATAAACGTTGAGAGAACGGCCTCCTGGGGCTCCTCAATCTGGCTCTTGAAGCCAAGGTTGAGGGACTGGACAATTGCTCCGCTTCTGACGCGGAGGAAGTTTCCAAACGCCTCCCCGGAGTCAAAGACCATGGAGAAGACATCGGCATCAACATCGGCCGCCTGGGTTATGATGCTCTTGGCATAGTGCTTCTCAAGGTTATGGAGTTTGTCCTTGTACTCCTGCGCTTCCTCAAAGGCAAGGCGCTCCGCGGCATCGGCCATAAGGGCCTTGTAATGTCTTATGACTTCCTGGCCGCGGCCGCTTAAGATGCGCACAATCTCCTCTATGCCGGAGTCGTACTCCTCCTTTGAGATTTTCCCAACGCACGGGGCCTTGCATTTCCCTATGTGGAATTTCAGGCAGGGCCGATATTTTCCCCGGAGGATTGCCTCGGAGGTGATTTTGAGGTTGCAGGTGCGGAGGGCCCACATCTCGTCAAAGAACTCTATGAGACCGCGGGCGTGCATTACGCTGCTGTAGGGCCCGAAGTAACGGTTGCCTTTCCCCTTCTCTATGCGCCTTGTGATGAATACGCGTGGGAAGTCCTCCCCCGTCACGCATATCCAGGGATAGGTTTTTGAGTCCTTCAGGAGGATGTTGTACTTGGGCTTGTACTGCTTGATTAGATTGTTCTCCAGGAGGAGGGCATCGGCCTCAGAGTCCACCACGGAAAACTGGGCATCGGCAATCTTTGAAACCAGGATGCGGGTTTTGGTATTGAGCCTTTCCGGCGGCACAAAATACTGCGCCACCCTCTTGTGAAGGTCCTTTGCCTTACCCACATAGATAACCTTTCCCTCGGCGTCGTAGTACCTGTACACGCCGGGGGAATGGGGAAATAAGGCTATTTTTTCTCTAACGGTCATCCCGTCATTCCCGACCTGATCGGGAATCTTTACTTGCCTAGTGCTTCGGCCACGGCCTCACGGATGTCGTTTCCGCGGAGTCCACGCTTAAGGATGGTGCCGTCAGGGCCGAAGAGGATGATGTGGGGAATGCCCTCTATGCCATAGATGTCCGTGGGGATCTGCTGGGCGTTGATGATCTGGTTCCAGACAATGTTCTCTTCCTCTGCGGCCTTCTTGGTGTCTTCCGGCTTATCCCAGACGGCTACGGAAAGCATATCGAACTTGTCTCCGTGGAATTCATCGTAAACAGCACGGAGATTGGGCATTTCCCTGCGGCAGGGACCGCACCAGGAGGCCCAGAAGTCTACAAGGACGTATTTTCCTTTGCCGATGAAATCGGAGAATTTCACGCCGGCAATCTCAAAATCAGTGAACATCTGACCTTCTGCGGTTGCTTCAATAGGGCTTTTGGTATCCGCTTGGCTGGTTTCGGTTGTATTCTTTGGATCTGAATTACATTTGCAGCCGGTTGCACAAACTGCCAGGATTCCGGCAATGACAAGTAACTTTTTCATAACGCTTCTTATTAATGGTCACAAATATAGCATAAAAAAACGGCCGGGACAAACCCGGCCGTTCCGTATGGAGCAAAGTTTATCGACGTTCTCCGCGTCCGCCCTCACGACGACCACCACGGCCGCCACGGGCACCACGCTCTCCGCGCTCACCGCGACCGCCTTCACGACGACCTGCGCCGGGGGCTGCGGAATTGGCTGCGAAGCCAGCGTTGGGGGAGAGGTCCTGCTTGCCGTATTTCTCGCCGTTGCAGATCCACACCTTGATACCCATGGTACCCATCTGGGTGTGAGCTACTGCAAGTGCGTAGTCGATATCGGCACGGAAGGTGTGGAGCGGGGTCCTGCCTTCCTTGAACATCTCACTGCGGGCGATTTCGGCACCGCCTACACGGCCGCTGATCTGAACCTTGATGCCTTCTGCACCTACGCGCATTGCGGTGGCGATAGCCATCTTGATGGCGCGACGGTAAGACACACGGCCCTCGATCTGGCGGGCGATTGAATCGGCCACGATTGTGGCGTCAACCTCGGGGCGCTTTACCTCGAAGATGTTGATCTGGACATCCTTTCCGGTGACCTTCTTGAGCTCTTCCTTAAGTTTGTCAACTTCCTGACCGCCCTTGCCGATGATGACACCGGGACGTGCGGCGTGGATGGTGACGGTAACGAGCTTAAGGGTGCGCTCGATGATGATGCGGGAGAGGCTGGCTTTTGCCAGACGGCTGCCCAGATACTTACGGATCTCGTAGTCTTCAGCGATCTTTTCTGCGTAATTGCCACCTACCCAGTTGGAATCCCAACCACGGGTGATGCCGATACGGTTGCTGATAGGATTAGTTTTCTGTCCCATAGTTTATTCCTCCACTGCTTTTTTGACGTCAAGAACGATGGTGACGTGGTTTGAACGCTTGCGGATGCGTCCGGCACGGCCCTGAGGGCAGGGACGGATGCGCTTAAGGGTGCGTCCTTCGTCAACCATGATGGTTTTGACAATCACGTTTCCGGATTCGAGCTCCTTGGTCTGCTCCGGGTTCTTTGCTTCCCAGTTTGCAATGGCGCTCTTCAGGAGTTTCTCCAGGCGGATGGATGCATCACGCTTTGAGTAGTGGAGAAGGTCCAGGGCACGGTTCACTTCCACGCCACGAACGGTGTCTGCGACAAGGCGCATCTTCCGGGGGGAGGTAGGAACGTCGTTAAGTTTTGCTATAGCGGTTTGCTTCTTGGTCTCTTTCAGGCGCTCGGCCATCAGTCTTTTTCTCTTTCCCATAATGTCAATCCTTTAAACATTATTTCTTATTGTTGCCTGCGTGGCCGCGGAAACTGCGGGTAGGAGCAAATTCTCCAAGCTTGTGACCGACCATGTTCTCAGTAACATAAACGGGAATAAACTTATTGCCGTTGTGAACTGCGATGGTGTGGCCCACAAAGTCAGGGGAAATCATGCTGGCGCGGGACCAAGTCTTGACAACCTCTTTCTTCTTGCTGCCGTCATTCATAGCGAGAATCCTGTTCTCGAGTGCTTCCTGAATGTACGGTCCTTTTTTAAGTGAACGACTCATAATCTGTTAGTTTATTCCGTTATTTCTTACGTCTTTCAATGATGAACTTGTTGGACACGGCCTTCGGGTTGCGGGTCTTGTAGCCCTTTGCAGGCAGACCCTTACGGGAACGCGGATGTCCACCGGAGGCGCGGCCTTCACCACCACCCATGGGGTGATCATGAGGGTTCATCACAACACCACGGTTGTGAGGACGACGACCCTGGTGACGGGTACGTCCGGCCTTACCGTCGGATTCCAGATTATGGTCCGGGTTAGATACGGTACCAACTGTAGCGCGGCATGCTACGGGAACCATGCGGGTCTCACCGGAAGGGAGACGGAGGATGGCGTAGTTGCCTTCACGTGCTGCAAGCTGAGCATAGGTGCCGGCGGAACGGGCCATTGCGGCGCCCTGTCCGGGACGGAGCTCAATTGCGTGTACCAGGGTACCAACGGGGATGTTGGCGAGAGGGAGGCAGTTACCCATATCCGGGCTGGCGTTTGCACCGCTCTCCAGAACCTGACCTACCTTGAGGCCGTTGGGGGCGATGATGTAGCTCTTCATACCATCCTCATACTGGATGAGGGCGATACGTGCGCTGCGGTTGGGATCGTACTCGATGGTGAGCACGGTTGCCTTGAATTCATCACGGTTGCGGACAAAGTCCACCAGGCGGTACATTCTCTTGTGTCCGCCGCCGCGGTAACGAACTGTCATCTGACCGGTGTTGTTGCGGCCACCGGTGCTCTTAAGGGGAGCAAGGAGCTTCTTGTAGGGCTTCTTCGCGGTGATTTCGTCGAAGGAGCTGATAGCCTTGTTGCGCTGGCCGGGAGTTACCGGCTTGTACTTCTTGATTGCCATAGTTTATTCTCCTTCTTAGATATTTGCGTAGAAATCAATCTTATCTTCACCTGCAAGAGTGACATATGCCTTCTTGAAGTGATTGGTACGACCTTTCAGAAGACCGGCCTTGGTGTAGCGCTGCTTGCGCTTTCCGTGGTAGTTGAGGGTGTTCACCTCTGCTACGGAAACGCCGTACATCTGCTCAACTGCAGCCTTGATCTGAAGCTTGTTGGCCTTGCGGTCAACGATGAAACCGTAACGGTTGAGCTTTTCGCCCTCAGCCGTCATTTTCTCGGTTACGATTGGCTTAATTAAAATACCCATTGTCTTTTCTCCTTTACTTTACTCTTGCTGCGAGGATGTCCTGCACGCCGTCCACAAGCAC
>JAFZOU010000102.1 GCA_017550525.1 Bacteroidales bacterium | reverse complement strand
GGCTTTTACCGCCACCTCATCGGTAACGTCACACACATAGCCGTGCACATTGGTGATGCCGGCGGCCATGTAGGCCTCCAGGCCCTTCTCCATGGATGCCTCATTGGATGTGTTGAAGATGATGTTCTCCACACCCGCTTCTATAAAAGCCTTGGCAATGGCGAAACCAATGCCGTAGGCGGCGCCTGTTACCCAGGCGTTTTTACCTTCGAGAGAGAAAATGTTGGTCATATGCTGGTGTTAAATTATTGCATTAAAATCAAACGATATTCATAAAAGATTTCTCAGGATATCAGTCCAGGCCGCAAGGCCGTCAATCCCTGCCTTGGACCAGCCACTTCCAAACCAATAGGTAAAAGGCTGCCCGGGATGATAGGTAGCATGCCCAAGGACATGGCCGATGGCTGCGCCCTCCGGCTTTACCAAAGGCTCGTAGCCCGAACGAATGAAGCCGTCGGGGAACACCACGCCGCAGTAAATCTCCCCATTCTGTCCCACATTGCGGTCTCCCAAGTCGGCTACGGAGAGCACCTTGTCATCGGCATACCAGGCAGAAGGATTCTCCTGATGCACCACAATACCCATCAGGATAGGCGTGGGGCCGTCAAGGCCATCATAAGAGATATCCACGCGGTTGAGACGGCTGCCCGCCTCCAAAGTAATGAGGCGGTGCTCCACCACCTCCCGGCCGTTCACCACAATGGGAGAATAGGTAAGATGAACCTGGAAACGGCGGGGACTGTTTTCCACCACTTCGGCCTCTTGCCAGCACCAGGGATAGACAATATGGCCATTGGCATCTACCAGAGCCGCCGTGCCGCCGCCCAGCGTAGGGCCGACGCCGTAGGAGTCCATTCCGTCCCCATGGTCCAGATGAAAGGAGATCTTTTCCGGTCCCAGCGCTTTGTCAAAGCGCTCCTTCATGACCGGATACGGAACGCTCTTAGTGAAAAGATCATAGCCGTAGGCCTGCTCCCCCGCCGCCTGCAGTGCCGGGCCAAAAGCGCGATAACCGGCAAAACCGTTTTCCCAGATAAGATCGTCCAGACGGTCGGAGCGGATTTCACCAAAGCAGGGGCCCTGCAAATACGCATTGAAGAAGGCCTCCCGCCTGCTTTCCACCTCAGTTTTCCACTGATCCTTCAAGCGGGGGTCGATGGCACCTGAAGTATGGGGGCGCCAGGGGAAGAATACCAACTCTTTGGAGCGCGTAAGACGGGCATTATTGTAGCCAGCGCACACGGCTGCCGGATCACAGGTAAGATCTATGTTTCCGACTTCCATATAAAGGTCTCCCCGGAACAGAGACACTAAAGTGGCCCCGTCGTGATAGGCAAGAACGGAAGGGCCCAGCGATGTATGGGCAATCTCCTTGTTAGTCCACTGCGGCCAGCCGCATTTACGGCCGTCCAGGATACCGCCCATATCGGTAAGGGCGGGGACGATGGCTACGCAGTGGGTAACGCGCCTGTCAATCCCGGCCAGGGCAAGTGCCTGTCCTCCGCCCTGGCTCTCGCCATGGACCAGGATGCGCTTCCCGTCCCATACAGGAAGGGTGGTAGCATAATCCAGTCCCCGCAAATCCCGCAGGAACATATTGTGGAAATAATAGTCGGAATAGCAGGTGAACTCCCGTCCGGAGTAACCTTTGAGTTCCCCAGCGTCCAAGTCGTCATAGTATTCCTGGGGCTGGTCGGACAACATGCCATGAGCGTTGATATCCACGGCCAGGTAGCCTTTCCGGGCAAGATCCGCCACCCTGGAAGCCAAATCTTTGTGCCAGGACTTGGCCACCCCTGCCGAATGCACGTACAGGTAGATGGGAAGAGTCCCAGGAGCGGCATCGCGCGGATAAGCCAGGTAGCCCCGGCAGGGGTTCCCTTCCGGCATGTTGATTTCAAACTTGTAGCATTCGATGCCGTCCAACTCCTCCGATTTGATTCCCTGTGCAGGGAAGGTACTCACCTCCGGAGCCAAGGCACGCAGGCGCGAGAGTTTGTCGTCCCAGAAAGCTTGAAGGTCCGGGGGGGTGACAAAGCCGGGCATGAACTCCTCCGGGGCCACCAGATAGCCCACGGAAATGGAAGTGTCGGCATCCCCCGCCGGGCTCAACCGGACGATCCTAGACACCGGCTCCTCACACACCTCGGAGAAAACTACCGTTTCGCCGCAGGTAAGGGTAATTTCCTTTTCCAGAAGGACTTTCCCGTAACTAGATACCTGCAGGAATACAGGCTCTGCAACGCCGCATTCTTCCAGCAGGGCCGTCACGGTTACAGTCTCCCCTTTCTGATACACTCCGTCGGAACGGTTCAGAAGAAGCTGAACTTTCCTGTATAATTCCTCTGCCTGCAGGGAGAAAGAACTCGCAAGCAGGCAAAGGGAGAAGAAAAAACTGAAGACTCTGTTCAAATCACTATCTCTGAGGGCCATAAGCAGCATAGGTTTCCTTCAGCGTGTAGACACCGGAGACAGTATCAAAGCTCTCGAACGGATCCTCGTCCAGCTTCTCAATCCGGTTAGTTCCCGGTCTTACCGTGGAACTGGGCGCGCCCAACTGCCAGTTCCTGTTGTTGGCCAGACCGTAGACAATGTTATCGGAAATTTCAAGGGCCTCCGCACTCTGATCCGGGCTGTAGAGCAAGAACATATAGGACTGCGAAGTATTCTCTGGATCGGCCCAGAAGACGTTGCCCTGTAGTTTAAAGGAGGCCAGCTGCCAGAACTTGAAGTAGCTGTTGGTAGACGGGCAATTGTAGAAGATGTTGTTCTTTACGGAAAGCGTACCGTCCCAGGGACTGCCGGTCTGGTCTGTCGAATAGTTGTAGTTAAGGAGCTGCACGGGAACTGTGGAAGCATTGTAGATGACGTTGTTTTCGAAGACCATCTCCTTGTAGAGGTGCAGAACCGTGGAATTGTTCAAATTGAACAACTGGGCATTCGTAGTGGTAATGAGCTGGAAATCGCAGTTTTTCACAACGATGCTGTCATAGCCCTGGTTGCCGGAGTTCGAATAGAGGATACCCCTGGAAACGTTCAGGAAACGGCAATCCTCCATGTGCCACTTGTCAAAGGACGAATCTGAGGAATTATTGAACAGATACTTGGCATTATTGTTTCCATTGATATTGATCAGATCACATACCAGGTTCTTAAGGACAATGCGGCCGCTGGT
>JAFZOU010000101.1 GCA_017550525.1 Bacteroidales bacterium | reverse complement strand
GGGCGCCGCCATCGGCCTGGGGATCCACCCAGTATTCAGGGCCGCAGTACTCATAGGGACCGGTCATCTTGTTGCCGGAAGGCCCGGCCATTGAGACCTTGGAGGCCGCGCTGCAGATATAGGAGAACTCCAGCCCCAGGACCTTGAATTCCTTGAGGTAGAGAGGCTCAAGCTGAGGGTTTGCAATACGGTCACTGCCGGTAAGGAACGCAGCGATGCAAGGGTGATTGCGTATCCAGCGCATCTGGTCACGGAAATAGCGGTATGCAAGGGCATTACGATCAGGGTCATTTATGCAGCCGTACAAGTTGCTGTGAGGGATGCCGCAGTAGCCTTCCCACTCCCACTGGCAGCTCCAGCCGGTGATGGCAAGTATGCCCTCAGAGTCACAAAGGTCATAGATATAGGAATCCTTGCCCCAGATATTCTCAAAGCGGATGCAGTTAAGGCCCATGTCCTTTACAAGCTTCACCTGGTGGGCGATGCTTTCATGGGTATCACGGAGATACCGGTCATCGGCCCAACCAGCGCCCGCCACAAGGATGTCACGGCCGTTGAGGGTGTACTGGCGGTTGCCGTCTGCGTTGAGGCGGGAGGTGAACTTACGTATGCCGAATGTGCGGGAGACTTTGTCCGATACCGCCTTTCCGGTGAGGGCAAGGAGCCTGAGATTGTAAAGCTCCGGCGTTCCAAGGTCGTGGGTCCACCAGAGGCGGGGATTCTCTATCTCAAGTGCCTCGAAGACCTCCTCACGGGTTTCCCCGGGTCCAAGGGTAAGGGAATGGGAGAACTCTCTGCCCTCCAGAACACCCTTCAGCACCACTTTGCGGGGTTCAGAGGCGTGGTTGCAAAGGAGCGCACGCACTTCGATATCGGCCTCATCCAAATCATCATCCAGGATGGGATGGACGTAGAGGTCCTTTATGGAAACGTCTCCGTGGGAGCGGAGGGTGACGCCCCTTACAAGGCCCATGCTCTCATCTTCCGGAGCGGGGCTCCAGTCTACCCACCCAAGGTTAAGGTCTCCGGCCTTGGCCCTTTCAAGCCTTACCTCAAGGTGATTCTTCTTTTCCATCAGGCGGGTTACGTCAAACTCACGGACGGCAAAGATGCCAAAGGTTGTGTCCTTTGAGGCAATCTTCTCCCCGTTGAAGAAGATATCGGCATAGTACCCCAGGCCGTCAAAACGAAGGGTGTAATGAAGGGAAGGGTCATAGGCCTTGAAGACGGTGGAATATGTGAAACTTCCTTCCAGGGCCTCAGGGGTGAGTTCCACGCCGTTTTCAAGCAACACAGCCGCCACCGTTGACGGAACGGAAGCAGGATAAGTCTTTCCTGTGCTGTCCTGGGTCAATGTCCATTCTGAGCCCGCGCAAGAGGCAAGCAAAATAATAAAAGCCGATACAATTACGTTTCTCATATCGTAAAGGTACGGCTTTTATTATTGAAAGACAAATAATTATTTCACGGAGGCCTGGTATTCTATCTTCTGGCCCTTCACAAGGTGGTCGCACTAAATAGAGGGCTTGGAAGCCTTGGTTGCAGTGCACTTGATCTGGATCCAGGTGGATTCACCGGGCATAAGATGCCTGAGGTTGAATGAGCCCCTCACACCATCCACCGCCACAAAAGCGTCTCTATAGATAGGAGCTACACCTACATTCTCTATAAGGACAGATGCCGATTTTCCGGGATTTACGCAGAAATCCTGAATCTCGAAGCGATAACCCATGGACATGGAAGCCTCCGTAATACGGGCGTCCGTCTGCTTTCCGGGTTGGTCATTACCAATGATGAATGTCATATGTACTTTGGCCACCAGATCCTCAAACTTACGGCCGTGCATGCCTTCCTTATCTAGGGCGTGTTTCTGGTCCGAGTCTGAATAGTAGCTGAATTCTCCTCCGGCCGCGCCTTTCTTATACCTATCCAGGCCGAAGAACTTCCAGCCGGACCAGTTGTATCCGTCCCAGTCGGAGCACATGAAGGAGTCGTCAAAGTTACCGAAGTTAAGGTCCAGAAGCTCCTTATTCTTATGGAACGGTGCGTATTTGGAATCCGATGCATCAATGGAGAACAGCCAGGGTGTGTCCTTGAACCACTCATCCATCAGAGGTAAAAACTCTGACTGGAAATCATGCGAGGGGAAGCTTTTTCCTATCACGCAGGGGCCGTCGTAGATATGATATTCTGCCCAAAGGCCGAACCCTATCTCAACGAAGGCAAGACGGGGGTCCTTGTCATAGCGTTCCGCAAAGCGCCTGTGGAACTCCTTGTGGAAGCGCTGAAGTTCTTCGCAGCGCCAGTCCGGGAACTCCGTATTGCGGCCTTCGCTCTTGCCGTTGGTAGCCTCATAACCCGGCCATTTCTTGATATAATCCGGCACGGCGCAGGAATACCCGGGATAGGTATAACGGAAGCGCACTATGGCCTGGTGGCCACGTGATGCCACGGACTCCAGAAGATTATCCATTGGACTCCAGTCAAACACGTCCTTTTCCTTGCAGACGTCATTGTAAAGCATATAGGCGTACTCCAGCTGCACGTAGCTCTTTGTCTTTGAGCCGCTGGTGGTCCAGAGCACAATGCCAGTCATCGGCTGCACACCCGTAAGGGAGGCCGATAGAGGCACGCGCTCCCCTGCATCATCCGGTTTCTCCGTAACTGGTGGCTCCGGAGTATTGGGATTCTCCGGGGTCTCTGAATTCTCCTCATTATCCTGATGCTGGGGCACGGGGCCGCCCTGGCACCCGCAGGAGCCAAACACCAGAAGAGCTACGCAGATAATGGTCAGGAGCCTTTTCATAGGTTACTCACGGCTGAAGATAAACACGCAGGAGATCGCCGCCACCATACCGCATACCTGCCACACGGTGGGAAGAGCGTTCATACCGGCAATAAGGAGAAGCACTATGGAGAGCAGGCAGCAGATGACGGGAGAGCAGGCATCGGCCAGCGGAGCAATGACCATTGCCTTTCCGTAGCGGTTTGCGTACACAAGGGTGAATGCGCCAATAGCATTGAGAATCTGGACGAAGAACACCTTGGTGGGAACGCCCCATCCATAAGCGGCTAGTTCTGAAGGAGACTTCAGGAGGAATGCCGCGGGGATAAGCACCACGGCTGCAAGGGCCATGTACACAAACACGCTCTCGGCATCTGGGGTATTGTTGTTGGCAAGCTTCATGACAAAAGCCTGGATACCCCAGCAGATGAAGACCACCGCATCAAGAAGTATCCAAATCCAACCTTTGGCGGCGCCTTCCGTATCACTGGGAATTGCAAAGCAGATGATGGCCACAAAAGCCAGCACAATGCCAAGGATGCCAAGTTTGGACACTTTCTCCTTAAGGAAGATTGAGGAGAGGATAACCGTAACGATAGGCGCCACGGAGATCATGGGCATCACAAGATATGACGGGGCATACTTGAGAGCCAGGAACAGCACCAGCTGCCCGCCTGCGCCAAGAAGGCCCACACCCATTGAAAGGGCCACGGTCTTGGGACGCACATCCAATTTCCACTTGATGTTTATCAGTGCAAGGATTGCACAGGGAATCATGGAAAGTGCCCACACCACATACACCATCTCAGAGGGGAAGTCTGCGGGAATTCCAAGATAATGCTCCCCGATTGTAGGGTCCGAGAAAGTCATCCAGATGCCCCAGGTAATCATGGTTATCAGGGCATACAACAGCCAATTGTGTTTTTTCTGTGCCATATTATTTTACAAACGATGCAACAAGTTTTCCCCAGTCCTCATTCTCACGGATTCCCGTGAACTGCGCGCTGCCAGGGCCTCAGGCGTAGAACGGAACGGCAATGCCGTTATGCGCCTCAGAAGCAAAGTGAACGCCGATGAGGCCTTCCTCAAGGTTTCCGTCCTGAAGCGTAAGGCAGCCGGTTGCGTGGTCTGCGGTCATCACAACAAGGGTATGGCCATCGGCCTCCGCCCACTTGAGGACGTCTCCAAGGGTTCGGTCAAAGTCCAGGAGCTCTTCCATGGCCTTCTCAATGTCATTTCCGTGCAGCCAGTCATCTATGCAGGAGCCCTCTATCATCATCACAAAGCCTTTCTCATTCTTGGAAAGCCTGTCCAGGCCACGGGCAACCATATGACGGAAGAGGTCTCCCCTCTCCTGTGCCACAGGCAGATTATCCGGAGAAAGAAT
>JAFZOU010000100.1 GCA_017550525.1 Bacteroidales bacterium | reverse complement strand
TTCAAGACCAAGACCTTCGAGGAAGGCTCCTATGATGCCCGCCCTCTGCAGCTTCAGTCCATAAAGGCAGGGGAGCGCATAGCCCCTTACTACAGCCTTCTCCAGAAGAGGCAGTTCTACAAGGACAACCTTCATCACTTCTCTCCCGCAGAGCGCCGTCTCATCAACCCCCACTATTACAAGGTGGATATTT
Organism: Bacteroidales bacterium; assembly: GCA_017550525.1. GTDB lineage: Bacteria > Bacteroidota > Bacteroidia > Bacteroidales > UBA932 > Cryptobacteroides. The sequence continues at coordinate 21,764 of JAFZOU010000100.1, read as the reverse complement.
CGGATGCCCTCTATGACTGCAAGATGTCAATTATCGGCAAGCTTGTAAAGGAGATTGAGGAATTTGAAATATAGTCAAAAAAGATTATCTTTGTTTGTTAAATAAAGCGCCTTATGAGAATACCGGAATCAGAACTTATTATCAACTCCGACGGCTCCGTTTTCCACATTCACCTGAAGCCGGAAGAACTGGCCGATAACGTGATTATGGTGGGAGACCCTTCACGTGTAGATATGATAGGGGAGTACCTTACGGACATAGAGTTCCGTCACGAATCCCGTGAGTTTGTCTCCATTACCGGAAAGCGCAACGGAAAGCGTATCACCGTGCTTTCCCATGGTATCGGCCCGGACAATATCGACATTGTGATGACGGAACTTGACGCCCTTGCAAACGTGGATTTCAAAACCCGTGAGGTAAAGCCCGTGCACAAGGCCCTCAATATCCTACGCATCGGCACTTCCGGCGCCCTTCACGCAGACATCCCGCTTGGGAGCTATGTGCTTTCCCACATCAGCGTGGGATTTGACGGCGTCATGAACTGGTACGGAAACCGTAACAAGGTTACCATCCCTGAGGTTGAGGATGCCTTCAAAAAGCATATGAACTGGCTGGATGTACTTCCTTCACCTTATTTTGTGAAGGCTTCCCCCAAGATCATAGACCTTATGAAGGATGTGACCATCAAGGGCGTGACTATATCGGCAAACGGATTCTACGGCCCCCAGGGCCGCGTTGTGAGGGTTCCCCTTGCAATGCCCAATATGCTTGAGAACATTGAGAGTTTCCGCTTCTCTACTGGCGGTGAAGATTACCGCATCACCAATTTTGAGATGGAGAGTTCTCCTCTTGCAGGCCTTGCCGCTCATCTTGGCCACAACGCCAGCACCGTGTGCTGCATCATAGCCAACCGCTACCTCAAGAGTTCCAACCCGGACTACAAACCGGCTATCCGTAAACTTGTGGAGCTCTGCGTAGACCGTATGTCTACCTTGTAATTTTTCTGAAAAAAAGTAAAAAAATGTGGGCTTGTGCCGTAGTTTGGCGCAAGCCCACATTAATTTTGCATCAGAAATTAAAAAGACAAAGGCTATGCGTAACACAGACTACTCCACAGACGTTCTTTCAAACGTGATTTCTCCGGATACAAATTTCCAGGCCCTGAAGGACCTGATGAAGGACCTTGGCCTGGAAATGGAAGACGCGGTGGCGCTTTAAGCGCTAGGCAGGTACCACCGTGGTAGACTCCTTGTCCTCTGAGAGGATGAGTTTGAGGGCTTTGAGTTCTCCGGGGGCTGCTTTGCGGGAAGAGAGCGCGCGGTCTGCAATGATGAACTCTGAAACCGGATCTTCCACATAGCGCATGACGGCCCTTCTGAGAGGACGGGCGCCATAGGCGGGGTCATATCCTGCATCGGCGATGAATCTCTTGGCGGTAGGGGTTATGGTAAGCTTATAACCGGCTTCCTGCACCCTGGCCTTGAGCCCCTTGAGTTCAATGTCAATGATCTTCTCAATGGCTTCCTTGTCAAGGGAGTTGAAATAAACCTGGGCGTCTACGCGGTTGATGAATTCCGGCGGGAAAGCCTTCTTCACGGCCTTTTCAACAACGGACTTGCGGTCTGCCTTAACATTCTTTCCTGCGGTTGCAAAGCCAATTCCGCTGCCGTATTCCTCCATTTCACGGCTTCCCACGTTGGAAGTCATTATCACAATGGTATTCTTGAAATCCACCATACGGCCGTTGCTGTCTGTGAGGCGGCCTTCGTCCATGACCTGAAGGAGCAGGTTGAAGATATCCGGGTGGGCCTTTTCAATCTCGTCCAGCAGCACCACGCAGTAGGGCTTACGGCGTACGCGCTCTGAAAGCTGGCCGCCCTCTTCATAGCCCACATATCCCGGAGGCGCGCCAATAAGGCGTGAGACGCTGAATTTCTCCATGTACTCGCTCATGTCAATCCTCACCATGTTCTCCTCGCTGTCAAAGAGGTATTCGGCAAGGGTGCGCGCAAGCTGGGTCTTTCCTACGCCCGTGGGGCCAAAGAACAGGAAGGTGCCAATGGGCCTGTGAGGGTCCTTGAGGCCGGCGCGGCCCCTCTGGATGGCCTTCACAACCGTTTCCACTGCCTCATCCTGGCCAATTATCCGCTCCTTGAGGCGTTCACGCATCTTCACAAGGCGGTTGCCTTCACTTTCGGCCACCTTATTGACGGGAATCCCTGTCATCTTGGAAACAACGGTTGCAATGTCTTCAACCTCCACAACTGATGAGGCGCCTTTCTTCTTGGAAAGGGCAAGGCGCACCATGGAACCAGCCTCGTCAAGGGCGTCGATGGCCTTGTCCGGGAGGGATTTATCCGTGATATAGCGGTTTGTAAGGCGTACTGCAGCCTCTACGGCATCATCGGCATAAGTTATCCCGTGGAATTCCTCATACTTGGGTTTGAGATTCTTAAGGATTGCGATGGATTGCTCCACATCAGTGGGTTCTACAACAATCTTCTGGAAACGCCTGTCAAGGGCGCCGTCCTTCTCCACTATCTTTGTGAATTCGTCAAGGGTGGTGGCGCCTATGCACTGGAATTCTCCGCGCGCAAGGGCAGGCTTCAGCATATTTGCGGCATCCAGGCTTCCGGAAGCGCCGCCAGCACCCACGATTGTGTGGAACTCGTCTATGAAAAGGATGATGTCAGGGTTCTCAGAAGCCTCCTTGATGATGGTCTTTAGGCGTTTTTCAAAGTCTCCGCGGTATTTTGTACCCGCCACTACGGAGGCGATGTCCAGGGATAGGATGCGCTTCTTAGCCAGCGCGGCCGATATATTTCCGGATGCTATCTTCTGGGCAATGCCTTCCACAATGGCCGATTTTCCTACGCCGGGCTCCCCGATGAGCATGGGGTTATTCTTCTTGCGGCGGCCAAGGATCTGGATTACGCGTGAGATTTCAACGTCACGGCCTACCACGGGGTCAAGTTTACCCTCTATGGCGGCGCGGGTGAGGTCGTAAGCGAATTCCTCTATGTCCAGTTTCTTGTTTTCATCAGATTCATCTTCCGGCCCCTGGGAAGGCTGAGTGTTACCGGAAGCATCACCCTGCTGGTCCATGGGTTTCAGGAGGCCTTCATCCTCCATGACGGCCAGAAGCCTCCCGTAATCGATGCCGCGGGCACGCAGGTATGCCTGCCCGTAGCTTTCCGTAGTACGGCACAGGGCCAGCAAGAGGTGGTGGGTTTCCGCCTTGGGACTCTTTAGCCTTGTGGCCTCCATCGCAGTTATGCTCAGAACGTTCTGGGCCTGACGGGAGAAGTTTATATGGTCTATCTGGTCATAGGGGATGGTCTCGTTGGTGAAGATGCGCTGGTCTATGAAGGCCTTGAGCTCTGCGGGCTCCACACCAAGGTTCTGGAGTGTGCGGAAAGCATCGTTGTCTTCCTGACGGATGAGCCCAAGGAACAGGTGATCGGGGCCGATTCCATAGCTTCCGGTGCGCATTGCTTCCTCACGGGCGTATTTGATGACGAGATTAAGCTCGTCCGAAACTTGTAGTTGCATATAAATTTGAAAAAATGCTTACCTTTGCAGGCATTAATTTTGCAAAGATAGCAAGATATGAGAAAAATACTAGCATTTGTACTGCTCCTTTGCGGTATTTCAGCAGGAGCACAGAATTTTAGCGGAACATTCGACCAGGTAAAAACCCTCAAGGTCTCAGGTAAAACCATAAAGAGCGCAGGAGAAATCACTTTCACCGCCCCGGACCAGCTTGCAATGCTATACACCAAGCCGGACGGAGATTTCTTTATCATTGACGGAGACCTTATCCGCATGGACATGAAGGGAGTTCAGGCCGATGTAGACACCAAAACCAACAAGACAGTTGCCCTCCAGCGTAATGCTCTCATCTATAGCTGCCTGGGGCAGTATGAGAAGATTGCCAAGGAGATGGACGCGGACTGCACTGTATCGGCCGGTAAAAATGGCGGTAAGCACGTGGAAGTGAAAGTGAGGAAGGCGTCTCCCAAAGGCTATTCCGGAGTTATCCTTGAGTATAACAAGGCAGGCCTGATCCAAAGCCTTACGCTTGAAGAATTCGGAGGCATTTCAACGGAGTACATACTCCACGTGAAATAATCATTTTTAAGGCCCGGATTTCCGGGCTTTTTTGTAGGTTTTTCCAACAATTTTCCTTATATTTGTATGTTTATAATAAAGCTATAAGTCTTAAGGAAAAATATGGATAACAACCAGGATAAAAATCCGTTGGAGGAGGTAGAAGGAACCGGCTACATTGAGCAGGTAGAGATTGATCATGAGATGCGCACTGCGTACATAGATTACTCTATGTCCGTGATTGTTTCCCGCGCTCTCCCGGATGCAAGGGACGGCCTCAAACCCGTCCAGAGGCGTGTGCTCTTCGGTATGGACAACATGGGCCTGAGTTACAGCGGCCAAACCAAGAAGAGTGCCCGTATAGTAGGTGAGGTGATGGGTAAGTTCCACCCCCACGGAGACTCCAGTGTATATGACGCAATGGTGCGTCTGGGCCAGGACTGGAACCAGCGCTATCCCCTTGTGAAGGGCCAGGGCAACTTTGGCTCAGTAGACGGAGACTCTCCGGCTGCCATGCGTTACACGGAAGCCAAGCTCCAGAAGATGGCAGAAGACGTCCTTGGAGATATGGACAAGGACACAGTGGACATGACCCTGAACTTTGACGACACCCTTCAGGAACCCACCGTCCTTCCCACAAAGGCTCCGCTGCTTCTCCTTAACGGAGCCTCCGGCATTGCCGTGGGTATGGCCACAAATATGGCCCCTCATAACCTTGGAGAGTGCTGTGACGCAATCTGCGCATACATTGATAATCCGGAAATTACTACGGATGAACTGATGCAGTACATCAAGGGTCCGGATTTCCCCACCGGCGGTATTGTAATGGGCAAGTCCGGCATCAAGGAGGCCTATGAAACCGGCCGCGGGCGCGTGGTCATCCGTTCCAAGACGGAGATTGAGGTAGACGAGCACGGCCGTGAAACCATCGTGGTCACGGAAATTCCCTATATGGTCAATAAGCGTGAGATGATAGAGAAGATAGCCCAGCTCGCAGATGACAAGAAAGTGGAGGGCATCTCCTACATCAACGACGAAAGCTCCCGTGGTGAAACCCGCGTGGTAATCCGCCTCAAGCAGGGAACCAATTCCGGAGTGGTCCTCAATATGCTGTTCAAGTACAGCCCTCTCCAGAGCAGCTTCTCCTTCAATAACGTGGCCCTTGTGAAGGGACGTCCCCGTACCCTCAGCCTCAAGGAGATTATCGGCCAGTTTGTGGAATTCCGCCATGAGGTTGTGGTCAGGCGCACCAAGTTTGAGCTTGACAAGGCCCAGAAGCGTGCCCATATCCTGGAAGGCCTCCTGAAGGCCATGGACATCATAGATGAGATTGTCCACATCATCCGCTATGAGACCAAGAGCATCGATGAAGCAAAGCAGATGCTCATGGACCGCTATCAGTTCTCTGAGGCCCAGGCCGGAGCCATTGTGGAGATGCGTCTCCGTCAGCTTGTCGGCTTGGAGCGTGAGAAGCTTCAGAACGAGTATGATGAGCTCATGAAATTCATCGAGCACTGTGAGGCTATCCTTGGTTCCGTAGAGCTCCAGTTCAATGTGATCAAGGAAGAGACCCAGGACCTCAAGGCCCGCTACGGAGATCCCCGCCGCACGGAAATCACCATGGCAGAGGACGAGTTCAATCCTGAGGATTTCTATGCCGATGAAGACCAGGTGATCACCATCTCCCACCTTGGCTATATCAAGCGTACCCCTCTCACCGAATTCCGCACCCAGAACCGCGGCGGAGTGGGCATGAAGGGAAGCGCCACCAGGGACGAAGACTTCATTGAGCACATCTATATTGCAAATACCCACAGCACCATGCTCCTCTTCACGCAGAAGGGAAGGTGCTACTGGCTAAAGGTATATGAGATTCCGGAAGGTACGCGCACCTCAAAGGGCCGTGCCATCCAGAACATCCTCATGATAGAACCTGACGACGCAGTCCGTGCATACCTCAATGTAAAGACTCTCAAGGACGAGGAATTCATCAACAACAACTATATCATGATGGTCACCCGTCAGGGCGTTGTGAAGAAGACTTCCCTTGAGGCATATTCCCGTCCCCGCACCAACGGCGTCAACGCCATCAACATCCGCGAAGACGACGAACTCCTTGAGGCAATCCTCACCAACGGCCGCTGCAACATCATGATTGCAGCCAATGGCGGCAGGTGCGTAAGGTTCGATGAAACGGAGGCAAGGCCCCTCGGCCGTACATCCACAGGCGTCCGTGGCATCAATCTTGATGAAGGAGACTTTGTGGTTGGCGTGGTAAGCCAGGATCCGGATGCCGATGACGCCTCCAAACATCAGGTCCTGGCAGTGTCTGAGAACGGTTTCGGCAAGCGCTCAGACCCTATGGACTACCGCCAGACCGCCCGTGGTGCAAAGGGTGTAAGGACCCTCAACATTACGGAAAAGACCGGCAAACTTGTAGCAATCAAGAATGTCACGGATGAAGATGACCTTATGATTATCTGCCGCAGCGGTCTTACAATCAGAATGCCTGTCAGCACAATACGTGTTGCCGGACGTGCCACTCAGGGCGTGAAGCTCATAAATATTAAGGAAGGAGACGCCATTGCGGCCATTTCCGTAGTCGCTCACAGTGATGAGGAGGAATCCCAGGCGGCGGAAGGCACTCCTGAAGCAGAAGAATAATTGTTTAATTTGACATAATTATGAAAAAGCTTTTACTCGCACTCGCACTGGCCTGCACCATGCAGGTTGCGTTCGCACAGAAGTCAGACGCTGATATGCAGAAGGCCGTTGAGAAGGCCGTTGCTGCCAGCCTGGATGCAAAGAAAGCCGCAAAGGCCGCCACTTGGGTAAATCTTGGCAAGGCTTATCTCACCGCCTATGTCAACCCCACTGCTGCTGTGACACCTGGTGTGGACAGGGCCACTTGGGATCTCATGTCCACTAAGGAGAAACCCTCCGGTGAGGAAGTTGTTACCATCAATGGCGCCCAGTATAACAAGCTCACCTATTCCCACATAGATGTTTACTTCAATGCTGCCGGTCAGCTTGAGTTTGCAGTGGTAACCAAGCCTTCCGTTGAAGGTGACCTTCTTGGCGAGGCAGCCAAGGCATATGTCAAGGCTTTTGAGCTTGGCGCTAAGGAGAAGGATGTCAATGACAGGCTCACGGAGATCGTTAATCATTACAACAATGCTGCCTACAATGCCTATACACTTGGAGATATGGCAAAGGCAAGCAAGCTCTTCAAGGGCGCCGCAGATGTAGCTTACATGGCTCCCTGCACCGCTCCTGGAGATGATTCTGCATTCAACGCAGCTCTCACTGCCGTATCCATCCAGGATTACGACACAGCCCTGAAGTATTATCAGATCTGCCTTGATCACAACTATGGTGACAACGGAGACGTCCACGCCCGCATCGCAGACGTTTACGGCGCCCTGAATCTTAACGCAAAGCAGAAGGAAATCCTTGAGGAAGGCTTTGCCAAATATCCTCAGAATCAGGCTATCATCATCGGCCTTATCAACTATGCAGAGAGCAACAACGAGGATCCTAACTACGTTCTCTCCCTGCTTGACAAGGCTAAGGAGAATGACCCTAACAATGCCTCCATCTATGGTGTGGAGGGTAACATTCTCTCTGAGATGAAGCGCTACGATGAAGCCGAGATTGCTTTCCGTACAGCCACAGAGAAGGATCCTTCCTATCACTATGCTCTTTATGCCTGGGGCAAGATGTGGTATGAGCGTGCAGTTGAATTCCAGGTGGCTGCAGATGAACTTCCCCTCACCGCTCCCCAGCGTGAGTATGACGCCATCATCAAGAACAGGGATGAGGCTGTTGCCAAGTGCATCGAACCTCTTGAGAAATGCTTCAATGAGAGCAATGAGATAGATTACAAGGTTGCCTGCGCAGAGTATCTCCGCCGTGCATACTACCAGCTCTCCAACAGCACCAACGACTTCAAGTCAAAGAGCGACTTCTATAAGGAATTCGCAGAGAGCAACGGCAGCAAATAGTATTCTGTAACCAGAATTATTCTTCAGATGAGCCTTCGGCCTTTTGGTCGAAGGCTTTTACTATCTTGGTGACAAGCGGGTGGCGGACGATGTCCTCATTCCTGAAGCGGATGGTGGAGATTCCCTTGATGCCTTCCAGTAGGCGTATTCCGGCAAGGAGTCCACTGTCTTCACGGCGGGGCAGGTCTATCTGGGTGGCGTCTCCGGTGACTATGAATTTGGCGCTTGTCCCCATACGGGTAAGAAACATCTTCAGCTGACCAAGATTAGTGTTCTGGGCTTCATCCAGAATGACGCAGGCTTTGTCCAGGGTACGGCCTCTCATGTATGCCAGAGGGGCAATCTGGATGGTGCCGTCTTCCATGAATTCGTGGAGGCGGCGGGAGGGGATCATATCTGAAAGGGCGTCATAGAGTGGCTGCAGATAAGGATCCAGCTTGTCTTTAAGGTCTCCTGGCAGGAACCCGAGGCGCTCTCCTGCTTCCACGGCGGGGCGGGTGAGTATGATGCGCTTGATCTCACGGTTTTTGAGTGCCCGTACGGCCAGGGCAATGGCCATGTAGGTTTTTCCGGTTCCGGCAGGGCCTACTGCAAATATAAGGTCGTTCTCAAAATAGGCCGATATGAGGTCCTGCTGGGTCTTATTGCGGGCACGGATGGGCTTGCCGTCTGTGCCGTGGACTATTATTGAGTCTGAGGTGGGCCTGTGATGCTGCTCGCCTCCTGACCCGCTGAAGATATCCTCCACGTCATAGACGGTGAGGTTCATCTTGTGATGCCGTTTCTCTATGAGTTCTGCAAAGCGGACGTTGAATTCTGCGATATCACTTTCCCGGCCTTCAAGTATGAGCTCTGTGCCCCTTGCCGTCACTTTGAGGTGGGGAAAATAGGAGCAGAATTCTATGAGTATTTTGTTGCCGACCCCGTAGATCTCGATGGGGTCCATTGCTTCCAGATGGATGGTTTTCTTCATACAGACACAAATATAGTTCATATTTTTGGAAAAATGATTATTTTTGCAGAATAAGGAGATTCTCAGCCCCTTCGGGGCTCATAATAACTGTTGTTATGAGAAAAAGTATCATATTGCTGGCTCTTTTAGCCACTGTGCTTCAGGGTTGTGACTTTTTGAGGACAGTGGCCGGACGTCCCACTACCGCCAAGCTGGAAGAGATCCGTCTGGAGCAGATGAGACAGGAGGAAGCCCGTCATCAAGCCCGTTTGGACTCCATGAGAAGGGTTCAGGAGGCCCTGGCAGACTCTCTCGCCGCCCTTGAAGCCCATCTCATTGATTCACTCTCCCAGGCCAGGGGCTCCATTGTGAACCCCTCCAAGCTGGGTGGGCTGTTTTCAACAAAGCTGGACGCCAAGTACTCCATTATTGTTGGCGCTTTCAGAAACAGGGCATATGCAGAACGCAAACTTGCAGCCTGCAATGAAGCTGGGTATAAATCTTCGATAATCAGTTTCCGGAACGGCCTCCAGGCGGTTTCCGTGTGCCCCTCAAACAGTCTTGATGAGACTGTGAAAACCCTCAAACAGCTGCGCGGCAAGGGAATTTGCCCTGAAGACGGCTGGATTTTGGTTAACGAATGATAAAACGTATTCTTGCCTTAGTGCTTTTTCTGGTATCGGCCACGGCCTTTGCCCAGTACCGCGTATCCGTAGAAGACCTCAATGACTCTGAGACAGTGAGGGCCTTCAAGGAGCATGTGGGATGGCTCTCATCGGCCGCTTTGGAAGGCAGAAAAGCCGGAACGGAAGGGGAGGCATATGCCGCAAAGTACGTAGAGGAAAAACTCAAGGAATACGGCGTGGATGTCCTCACCGCAGGAAATGATTTCAGCGTGGTCTCAGGGGCCGATACCCTCAGTTCCCGCAATGTCCTGGGGTTCCTTCAGGGTTGGGATAAAACCCTCAACGACAGATACATAGTAATTGGCGCCCGCCTTGACAACCTTGGCAGCGACTTTGTCACAATAGACGGAGAGAGTGTGAGGCGCATCTATTACGGCGCCAACGGCAATGCATCGGGCCTTGCCATGATGCTGGAGCTGGCCAGGAAACTCTCATATTCCCGCTCTCTTGTGAGACGAAGCGTCCTATTTGTGGGGTTCGGGGCATCGGCCAATACATTTGCCGGTGCATGGTATTTCCTAAACCGCTCCTTCAAGGATGTGGATAACATTGATGCAATGGTGAATCTGGATATGCTGGGAACCGGAGCGCAGAATCTTGTGCTTTTCACAGCCAGTAACTCAGACCTTAATTCCGTTGCAGACGGTCTCCAGGGGGAGCTTCTCCCAGTAAGGGCATCCCTGGTTCCTCAGGCTCCTTATCCCGGAGACTACATGGCTTTCTATGACAGGGAAATCCCCAGCGCCCTTTTTAGTACCGGAAGATATCCTGAGCACGGCACCAACCGTGACAGTTTTGACATCATAGACTTTGAGGGGATGGAAAGTGAACTGGAATATATCTACAGCTACGTTTCCTCCCTTTGTAACGGCCCCAGGCCGCTTTTCAGGAACGATTCAGTATCGTCGGTGCCGCGTAAGCCAGGCGTTATGGCTTATTCAGATGTTGATGTGAAGCCCATGTTCCTGAATTCCCCGGATCCCCGCACCTTTATGGAAAAGTGGGTGTATCAGTATCTGAAATATCCTTCATACGCAGTTGAGAACGGCATTCACGGCCGTGTATTGGTAGATTTTATAATAGATGAAACAGGTAAGGTAACGGACGTGAGGGTGTCCCGGGGTGTCCATACTTCACTGGATGAAGAAGCCCTGAGGGTGGTGAGCGCTTCTCCAAAATGGAGGCCTGCCCGTCATCAGGGCAAGAGGGTGAGGGTAGCCCTTACCGTGGCTGTGGAATTCAAGCTTCAGAAGGATAAAGGCAAATTTGGAATAAACGGAAAAACTTTAAGATAGGATGGACTATAATTTTCAGGAAATTGAGAAGAAATGGCAGGAGCGATGGGCTCTTGAGAAAACCTATAAGGCAGAAGTATCGGCCGATAAACCCAAGTATTATGTTCTGGACATGTTCCCGTACCCCAGCGGTGCGGGCCTTCACGTAGGACACCCCCTGGGTTATATAGCAAGTGATATCTTTGCCCGTTACAAGAGACTGAAGGGTTTCAATGTCCTTCACCCCATGGGATATGACGCTTTTGGCCTTCCTGCAGAGCAGTACGCCATCCAAACCGGACAGCACCCGGAGAAGACCACCCACGACAACGTGGCCCGTTACAGGCAGCAGCTGGACCGCATAGGCTTCTCCTTTGACTGGGACCGTGAATTCAGGACCTCAGACCCTGACTATTACAAGTGGACCCAGTGGGCTTTCCTGAAAATGTTCGGTTCCTGGTACGACAATTCCATTCAGAAGGCCCGTCCCATAGAGGATCTTGTGGCCGCTTTTGAAAAGGGCGGCTCAGCAGCTGTAGACGCCGCTTGCAGCGAGGGCCCGGCTTTCAGCGCAGAGGAGTGGAAGGCATTCTCTGAAAAGGAGAAGTCGGATGTCCTCATGCGTTACCGCATCGCCTATCAGGGAGAGAGCACTGTGAACTGGTGCCCTGCCCTTGGAACCGTACTTGCCAACGACGAAGTAAAGGACGGATTCTCAGAGCGCGGCGGTCACCCCGTTTTCCAGAAGAAGATGACCCAGTGGCAGCTCCGCGTGAGCGCATATGCCGCACGCCTTCTGGACGGTCTTGACAGGCTTGACTGGACAGAATCCCTCAAGGAGATGCAGCGCAACTGGATTGGCCGTAGCGAGGGCGCGGAGATGGTGTTCAAGGTGAGCTGTGACGGCGTAGAGCATGATGTAACCATCTTTACCACCAGGGCCGATACAGTCTTTGGCGTTACCTTCATGGTCCTAGCCCCTGAAAGCGAGTGGGTGGAAAAACTCACATCGGCCTCAGAGAAAACAAACGTTGAAGCATACCTGGAGCAGGTGAAGAAGAAGACGGAGCGTGAACGTATGGCTGCAAAGGCCGTTACTGGCGTGTTCTCCGGCTCATACGGCATCAATCCTCTCACCGGTGACAAGGTTCCGGTGTGGATATCGGAATATGTCCTTGCAGGCTACGGTACCGGCGCCATCATGGCCGTTCCCGCCCACGACAGCCGCGACTACGCCTTTGCCAAGAAGTTCGGCCTTCCCATTATTCCACTTATTGAAGGGGCTGATGTCTCCGAGCAGAGCCTTGACGCAAAGGAGGGCATCATGTGCAACAGCGGTTTCCTGAACGGCCTTACCGTGAAGGAGGCAATTCCTGCTGCCATAGATTATGTTGAGAAGCACGGAATCGGCCACAGGAAGGTGAATTTCCGCATCCGTGACGCCATTTTCTCCCGTCAGCGCTACTGGGGAGAACCTTTCCCCATCTACTACAAGGATGGCATTCCCACTCCTGTGCCGTTTGAGGAACTTCCTCTTACCCTTCCGGAGATTGACCAGTATAAGCCCACGGAGGACGGTCAGCCGCCCCTAGCCCGTGCAAAGGATTGGACATACAAGGGTCATCCGCTTGAGACCAGCACCATGCCTGGTTTTGCGGGTTCAAGCGCTTACTATCTTCGCTACATGGATCCCCGTAATGAGGAAGAACTTGTAAGCCACAAGGCAAATGACTACTGGAGGAGCGTAGACCTTTATGTGGGCGGTACTGAGCATGCTACCGGACACCTTATTTACAGCCGATTCTGGAATAAGTTCCTCTATGACCTTGGTTATGTGTGCGAGGATGAACCTTTCCGCAAACTCATCAACCAGGGCATGATCCAGGGCCGGTCCAACTTTGTGTACATGATACCCGGGACAAACAAGTTTGTATCTGCCGGCCTGAAGGATAAGTATCAGACCATCCCGGTGCACGTTGATGTGAACATTGTGTACAACGACCGCCTTGATATTGACGCCTTCCGCGCATGGCGGCCGGATTACAAGGATGCGGAATTTGAACTGGAGAACGGGGAGTACATCTGCGGCTGGGCCATTGAAAAGATGTCCAAGAGCATGTACAACGTGGTTAACCCCGATAAGATCTGCGATACTTATGGGGCCGATACCCTCCGCCTCTATGAGATGTTCCTCGGGCCCATCGAGCAGGCAAAGCCCTGGGACACCAAGGGTATTGACGGCGTAAACCGCTTCCTGAAGAAGTTCTGGAGGCTGTTCTGGGACAGGGAGAAATGGCTGGTGACAGATGACGCTCCTTCTAAGGATGAGCTGAGGGCCCTGCATAAGCTTATAGGCAAGGCTCAGGAGGACATTGAGAATTTCTCTTACAACACCACTATTTCGGCCTTCATGATTGCCTTGAATGAGCTTGGAAACTGCTCCAAGAGGGCTATACTGGAGCCGCTCACCATTGTCCTGAGCCCCTTTGCACCACATATTGCGGAGGAACTGTGGCATCAGCTTGGCCATGAGACTTCCGTGGTTTATGCTTCGTTCCCGGAATATGACGAATCCCTTGCCGCAGACTCTTCAGTGAAGTATCCAATCTCCTTCAATGGAAAGACAAGGTTCTTCATCGATGCTCCTGCATCGGCCTCACCGGCAGAGGTTGAGGCTCTGGTAAGGAACCATGAGAGCACTCCCAAGTATGTTGGAGATATGGTCATCGCCAAGGTGATCGTGGTCCCGGGGCGCATTGTGAACGTTGTTCTTAAGAAGTAGGCAGGATGGACAGGAAGAAAAAAATCTTGATTGGGATCTTTGACTACATCGTCATCACCATAGGCGTTGTGCTGTTTGTGATGGCGTGGCAGTCTTTCCTTCTTCCCAACAATATGATTGACGGCGGTCTTACCGGTGCATCGGCCCTTCTGTCCATGGTTACCGGTATTTCCGTGGATATCTGGTACTTTGGGATAAACGTGCTGCTTCTTATCCTGGCCTGGATTATCCTTGGACAGAGCTTTGGGATAAGGACTATATATGCCATATTGCTTTCTACGGCTCTTTTCCGCATACTGGGAGATGAATCTATGATGTTCCTCTGGTCCGTGGAAGGCCAGCCGCTGTATGTCGGAGACGGCATCCTGGTGCCAATTATCGGCGGTCTTCTTGAGGCCGTGGGCCTTGCCCTCATAATCATGAGGGGCGGCTCAACCGGCGGCACGGATATCCTGGCCCTGATTGTGAACAAGTTCTGGCCCATCACTATCGGCAGGTTCTATCTTTTTGCCGATTTCGTGGTCATCACCCTCCTTATCTTTGTCCCGGGGCACTGCTTCACTGATGTGGTTTACGGCTACATCACCATGGGCGTGTGCGCATATGTACTGGACCTCATCATGCTGGGCAAGGACTCAACCGTTCAGGTTATCATCTTCTCCAACGAGTTTGAGAAGATAGGTAACTACATCAATCAGGACATGGAGAGGGGAGTGACTGCCCTCAAGGCTATAGGCTGGTACACCAGGGAAGACCGCAAGGTTCTTATGGTGATGCTCCGCCGTACGGAACTTTCCCTTCTGGTAAAGGCTGTGAAGGAGATAGACTCCAAGGCTTTTGTGACCGTTGTCCCCGCAAACAACGTTTACGGTGAAGGCTTTGACCAGATGAAGACAGGAATAGTCAAGAAGAAGAAATAATAGCGTTATGCCCGTTCTCAAGAAATCCTTATTCACCCAGATCAAGGAGTGGCTCATGGTCACTCTGGGCATCCTTATCTACACCACCGCGTGGGCTTTGTTCCTCATTCCAAACAACCTCATCGGCGGAGGAGTTTCCGGTATAAGTTCCATGATCCAGTACGCAACTCACGGTGCTGTCCAGATGGGTTATACCTATTTCATCCTCAATGCCGTCCTCATCATCGCTGCGATGGTTGTACTGGGGATGGGGTTTGGAGCCAAGACCATCTATGCCATCATCCTGGCTTCAATTGCCTTGAGATTCCTGCCAGGCTTCATTCCGGCAAGTATCATAAAGACTCTGGCCATTGACAACGGCAAGCTTCTGAGCGTACTTATGGGAGGCCTGCTGGCGGGTATCGGCATAGGAATGAGCATATCGAACGGAGGCTCCACCGGTGGGACAGACATCATAGCTCTCATCTGGACAAAGTACCACAATGTTTCTCCCGGCAAGGTTATTCTTTTCCTGGATTTTATCATTATCGGCTCATCCCTGCTGGTCCCTTCCTTTGTGACCCAGCTGGATCCCCAGACCGGCTTTGCGGTGCTTGATGCGGAGGGGAATCCCGTGATGTTCAAGATGCCTTTTGCGGAGAAGATAACAACGGTGCTGTATGGTCTTATCCTTGTGACGGTGAACAGTTACGTGCTGGATATGTATATTTCAGGTTCCCAGCAAAGCGTGCAGCTTTTCATCCTCTCCAAGAATTATGAAAAAATTGCAGATGCAATTACGCAGGACCTTCATCGAGGTGTAACCGTCCTTGACGGCAAAGGCTGGTACACAAAGCAGGACACCAAGGTCCTTATGGTCCTGACAAGGAAAACTGACCTTAACCTTCTGCTGAGGTATATCAGGCAGATAGACTCTCACGCTTTCCTTTCCGTGAGTTCCGTGAACGGCGTGTACGGTAAGGGATTCGATACAATAAAGAAATAAGCGCTCATTGACATAAAAGAGGGGTTTACTCCCGCCTGCCGGCCTGTCAGAAGTGAATGCCAATAAACAATCTTGAAATTATTCTGGCTTCATTTTCCGTAGTGGTCGCAGCCGTGGTTATATACCTGGTTGTAAGACTGCACAGGAAGGAAGCCGAGATAAGGGCCTTGGATGTTAATCGGCCCGACGCGGACGATATGTTCCCGTCATACTCTTCCAAGGACTTTACGGTGACCGATCAATTCCTTTATGACAGGTGTTGCCGATACATGGTGGAGCGGAGGCCTTTCCTGGTAGTTGATTATCAACTCCAGGATCTGGCCAATTCCCTGTACACCAACCGGTCTTATCTAAGTAAAACCATAAACCGTTTTTCCGGTAAAAATTTCAGGGCGTATGTGAATTATTACCGTGTAATGTACGCAATGGAATTATTCAGGGCCAATATGAGCCTTAGAATAAACGACCTTGCAGAACTCTCCGGCTTCAGAAGCGAGTCATCGTTTCTGAATAGCTTCAGAGCCGTTATGGGAGAGCCGCCAAGTATCTGGTGCGCAAGGATACGGAAGAAATACCGGGATAAACAAAAATGAAAACCGGCGGCCGGGAACGCCTACCCCTCCTGAATCCCTTTCCAGGACTGTGGAACGGGAGCCGTTACATCCACCTCTGTCTTTTTGACGGGGTGGATGAACTGTATATTACGGGCAAGGAGGCTGATTCCACCATCAGGATTTGAGCGCTTTGCTCCGTATTTGAGGTCTCCTTTGATGGGGCAGCCCATATGGGATAGCTGGCAACGGATCTGGTGATGACGCCCGGTGTACAGCTGGATTTCCAGAAGGAAATAGCGGTCTGTAGTCTGGATGAGAGTATATTTGAGGCGTGCTTCCTTGCCGTTTTTGCTTACGTAGGACTTGTTCTGGGCCTCATTTCGTGTAAGGAAATCAGTGAGGGTATCCTCAGTTTTAGGTGGCTTCCCTGCTGTCAGAGCCCAGTACTTCTTGTGGATCTCTCCCTTACGGAGCATATCGTTCAGGCGTTCAAGGGCCTTGGAAGTTTTAGCAAAGACGCAGACCCCGCTCACCGGCCTGTCCAGCCTGTGCGGGACGCCCATGAATACCTGACCGGGCTTACCGTCCCTTTGGGCGATGAATGCCTTGAGGGTCTCTGACAGAGGTTCATCCCCGGTCTTGTCTCCCTGTACAATTTCCCCGCTCCTTTTGTTGAAGATGAGAATGTGATTGTCTTCATAGAGGATTCTTCCCTCTATATCAGCATATTCCGTGGCCGATATTTCCCTGTAAATACTCATAACTCTTGCAAAGTTAGCAGTTATTTTTTTATATTTGCCTTATGAAAGTGTTTTATCTGTCTCTACTTGTCATTGCATGTGTCTCCTGTGGCTCCATGTCGGAGACATCTTCCAGTCTTTATAGAGGAAACAAGATGGTCAATACGGGATATGAGTCTTTTCCGGCCGAATCCCTCACCTCTACGGTTTCCGTCATAGAAGGTGACGACATCGTGCCGTACAGGGATATCTATGAGATGATTCAGGGGAAGTGCGCCGGAGTCCAGGTTACCGGAAGGTCCATCACCATACGCGGCAAGAACTCCATCAATCTGTCTACAGAACCCCTGTTTGTAGTGGACGGCGTTGCCGTGGAGGACGTTTCTCACATCAATCCCCGTGAAGTCAAGAACATTACGGTGTTAAAGGACTCTGCCGCATCCATCTACGGTGTCCGCGGCGCCAACGGCGTAATCCTCATCACCCTGAAATAGCGCAAAAAAAGAGACGCGGCTGCGTCTCTATTTGTGTCTGGATGACTGGACTTGAACCAGCGACCTCCTGGTCCCTAACCAGGTGCGCTACCAACTGCGCTACATCCAGAAGAATGGAACGCAAAGGTACTACTTTTTTATGAAATAGCAAATATTTTTTAAAAATAATTATCTTTGCACGGATAAGACGAACTTATTATGACAATAATGAAATTTGGCGGGACGTCCGTGGGGACTGCCGCGCGTATCGAGCACGTGGCAGGACTTGTCACGGCAGGAAAAGATTGCCCCATTGTTGTTCTCTCTGCGATGAGCGGTGTCACAAACATGCTTGCAGAGGTTGCCGGATATCTGTACAACCGCAATCCGGACAGCGCACGCGAAACACTTAAAAGAATAGAGACCAAACATCTCTCCGTTGCGTCCGAGCTTCTTGGAGACAACACTGCGGATGCATTCATACGTGATATCGTGTCATCTATGATTGCCCTCACAAGGGAGTTTACAGGCATGGAGCAGGAGAAGATCATTCTCTCCCAGGGAGAACTCCTGTCAACAAAACTCATGGAACTGTACCTGAAGAAGCAAGGCGTTGATGCCGTTCTGCTCCCGGCCCTGGATTTCATGAAACTTGACACCCAGGGAGAACCGGACCTGGATTACATAAGGGAGCATCTTAAGCCTCTCATTGAACAGAAAGCCGATGTCTTTATAACCCAGGGATATATCTGCCGCAATGCTCGCGGCGGAGTTGACAACCTCCAGAGGGGCGGCAGCGACTACACGGCCTCCCTCATAGGTGCAGCCCTTGACGCCGATGAAATCCAGATATGGACGGACATCGATGGCATGCATGACAACGATCCCCGCGTGGTCGGGAACACGTCCGCCGTCCGGCATCTCCATTTTGACGAGGCTGCGGAGCTGGCGTACTTCGGTGCCAAGATACTGCACCCTACCTGCATCCTGCCGGCAAAGCTCGCCAACATCCCGGTACGGCTTCTGAATACCATGGAGCCATCTGCACCGGGTACCATTATCGATAATAATCCGGAGACGGGTACAATAAAGGCTGTCGCCGCAAAGGACAATATCACCGCCATCAAGATAAAGAGCTCCAGGATGCTTCTGGCGCATGGTTTCCTGCGCAAGGTGTTTGAGATTTTCGAGAGCTACCGCACACCCATAGACATGATCTGTACCTCCGAGGTGGGCGTTTCAGTCACTATCGACGACACCCGTTTCCTGAGCGAGATTGTCCATGACCTCAAAAAGTACGGCACCGTTTCCGTAGATTTGGACATGTGCATCGTATGTGTCGTGGGTGACATGGACTGGGAGAATCTGGGCTTCGAGACCATGGTCCTTACCGCCATGAAAGACATCCCCGTGCGCATGGTCAGTTACGGCGGAAGCAATTACAACATTTCCCTTCTGGTAAGGGAGGAAGACAAGGCAAGGACCCTCCAGGCCCTGAGCCGCAGCCTTTTTGAAGGATGCTGAAGGGTGTCTTTCCCCTGGAACGGTTTTCCGGACTAGGAACCCCGTTCTACTACTACGACGTACATCTTCTGCAAAAGACTCTTGATAAAATTAAAGAGGAACTGAAGAATCCGTCGTGGCAGGTCCATTATGCCGTCAAGGCCAATGCCGACCCTCAGATACTGCTGCTGATAGCTGCCGCGGGGCTCGGTGCCGACTGCGTCAGTGGTGGAGAAATAAACAAGGCCCTTGATGCGGGATTCCAGCCTGGGGACATAGTTTACGCGGGAGTAGGCAAGGCGGACTGGGAGATCCGGCTGGGCCTTGAGAAGGGCATCGGCAGGTTCAATGTGGAGTCCGAGGCAGAGCTGGAGGTGATTGAGTCGGTGGCGTCTGAGTGCGGGAAGGTGGCTCCTGTGAGCCTTAGGATCAACCCGGACATCGGAGCGCATACTCTCGCAGGCATTACAACAGGCCTGGCAGAGAACAAGTTCGGCATATATCACGCTCTGGCGGAGTCAGTAATCATGCGTACCCTGGACATGCCACATGTAAAGTTCTGCGGCCTTCATTTCCACATAGGTTCCCAGATTCTGGACATGTCCGATTTCGCCGCTCTCTGCAACAGAATCAACGACCTCTGCGCAAGGCTTGACAGGAAGGGGATAATAGTGGGGGACATCAACGTGGGCGGCGGTCTCGGGATAGAGTACGGGCATCCCAACCACTTGCCCATAGCTGCTTTCGGGAATTACTTCGAAGTGTTCAGGAGGCACCTGGACGGTCACCGTCCCGTCCATTTCGAGCTGGGCAGGAGTGTGGTGGCGCCATGCGGGACGCTTATATCGAGGGTGCTGTACGTGAAGGAGGGACTGTCCAGGAAGTTCGCCATTCTGGATGCCGGAATGAACGACCTTGTACGTCCGGCCATGTACCATGCCGTCCATCGTATAGAGAACCTGTCGTCGGACGGTCCGGAACAGGCCTATGACGTGGTGGGGCCTATTTGCGAGAGTTCCGATGTCTTTGGCAAGGGGATAATCCTCAACGAATGTCGGCGAGGGGACATCATAGCCATCCGCAGCGCCGGAGCATATGGCCAGTCAATGGCATCATGCTACAATGGACGCCCTCTGGCACCAGCCGTCTATTCTACTGAATAACCTTTCTGATGCAGGGAGTATGGTACTGATATGCCATCCTGGTGAGGTCCCAGCTGGGCTCGGTAAGTATCAGGGCTGCCTTTTTCCCAGGCGTTATTGAACCGTAGTCCTTGCTTATGCCCATGGCATAGGCACTGTTCAGTGTCACAGCATTGAAGGCTTCAATGGGCGTGAGACGCATCTTGATGCATCCCTGGGCCATCACGAACCGCATGTCTCCGCAAGGGGATGAGCCTGGATTATAATCACTTGCCAGGGCAACACCCAGGCCGGCCTTGATGAAATCTTTTGCCCGTCCGTAGGGGAGTCCAAGGAAGAAGGAAGAACCGGGAAGCATCGTAGGCATTGTCCCAGTGCCCTTCAGGACCTCTATCTCAGCATCAGTTGTTCGTTCCAGGTGGTCTACGGAAAGCGCTCCGTGCTTTACTCCCACCTGCACGCCGCCGCTTACGGCAAGCTCGTTGGCGTGGATCTTGGGCTCCAAAAGGCCTTTTGCGGCGGTCAGGATGCGGTCTGTGTCCTCCACGGTGAAGAAGCCCTCGTCGCAGAAGACATCTATGAAATCGGCCCATTTTGCAGCCTCCGGAATCATTCCGATAACCGCATCTACATATGCCTTGTGGCTATATCCGCGGCCTATTGCATGTGCCCCGAGGAAAGTGGATTTCACCGCTGCGGGGACTGTCTCCTTAATCCGGCGGATGACACGCAGCATCTTCATCTCGGCGTCCGGGTTGAGTCCGTAGCCGCTCTTGATTTCCATTGCTACGGTACCCTTGGACATCATTTCGCGGACACGGACCATTGACTGGGCATAGAGGTCATCCTCCAGGGTGCGGTTGAGTAAATCGGCCGAATTGAGGATTCCGCCGCCCCTGGCCGCGATTTCCTCATAGGAAAGCCCGTTTATCTTGTCCAAAAACTCCCCGTCACGGCTTCCGGCGTAGACAATATGCGTATGGCTGTCACAGAAGCCCGGCATGAGCATGCCGCCGCAGGCGTCAAGAGATGCCCGGTCTGGGCCGGGCATGACGGACATGGGGCCGAAATCGGCAATCCTGCCGTCATCAATCCGTAGCCATGCATTCTCCAGAATCCCTGTTTCACCCTGTTCCTTGCCCTCCACGCGGAGGACCCCCTCTGGCTGTATTCCGGCAAGGATGCCTATGTTATAGATAAGACTCATTCTTCAAAAATGCGACAGACTTTTCTATGAGCGGATGCATGTATGTGTCGGTGTCGATGAACGGGACAACCTTGCGGTAGTCCTCGATAATCCTCTCCAGGCGGGGGGAGGTGCGGAGAGGACGGCGGAACTCAATGGCCTGGACGGCGTTCATAAGTTCAATTCCAAGCACGGTTTCCACATCGTCCACTATCCTCACAAGTTTTGTGGCGCTGTTGGAACCCATGGAAACATGGTCCTCCTGGCCCTGGGAAGAGGGGATGGAGTCGCAGGAGGCCGGCCAACACAGACCCTTGTTCTGGGAAACTATTGAAGCGGCGGTGTACTGCGGAATCATGAAGCCGCTGTTGAGACCGGGTGCCGCCACAAGGTATTTGGGAAGGCCGCGGACGCCGTCTATGAGCTGGAAGGTACGGCGCTCGGAGATGCTGG
>JAFZOU010000007.1 GCA_017550525.1 Bacteroidales bacterium | reverse complement strand
TTACCATAATACAGGAGAGTTTGTTCTTCCACCGGCAATGGAATGGTATTACAGGCCACACCACCCAGAATACAAGGGCGCAACGCATAATACAACAACTGCTGCAATAGGGTTTATATACCCATCAAACGGCAGTTCGCTCCAGCTTCCGCGTCAGATTTCCGGTGAAGTTGAAGGCGCTGTATTCAGGGCTGCACATCACAATCCAGAAACAAAGATCTGGTGGCATCTGGACGGCAGCTACATAGGAGAAACACAGCTTATTCATGAAATGAGACTCTCCCCAGCTCCAGGGAAACATTTGCTCACAATAGTGGATGAAAACGGAGAAACGGCCTCCATCACCTTCAGAGTACACTGAACCCCGGCGCGTGTTTCAATTTCTAAATGTATCAATTTTGATACGGGGGGGGGTGGATTATTCTCCCAGCGAAATTGTGGCGGAGCAAAGTGGAAGCATCTGGTCATACTTGAGAGACTGCCAGGTGCTGCCGCCATCAAGCACAATAAGAGAATGCTTTTTCTGGGCCGATGAAAGATTCTGGTCCCTGAGAATTTCAAGAACGCGAGCCTTATCGTCACCATAGTATGAATTTTCAACTGTGACGGCCAGCTTTTCCCAGTCTACTTCACATGAGGACACAGTTATCCTGTCGGAAGGATAACCCAGATTTTTCACTAAATAGTCCTTCACACTCTGCGCCCTTGCAAGCGAGAGTCTTTCATTTGCAGCAGCGCTTCCGTCCGGTGATGCATAACCCGCTATGGAGATTGTACCGGAGTAGCCTTCTTCTATCTTTTTCTTTACTTCGCCTAATGTTGCGGAATTGCCTTCATTAAGATCCAACTGGCGGTGTCCTCTTCGGAACAAAATCTGATCATCACCCTGCTCTTCTCCTCCACCAGCCAGAACAACCCGGACTTCTGTCTTCCTTAGAGCCGGAAAAGCATTTTTCATTAAATCTTCCCAAGCCTCTCCAACCCAGAGATCCTGAAGTTGAGCCTTTCTGTTTGCTCCACCTGATTCAACAATCTTCAGGGCCTCATCTTTCCAGGGTTTGTCTGACCGTCGAAGATAAGCGGCCAACCCCTTCCAATCTTCATCAACAGTCTTGACAACAAACAGAGAATCCGGAATGGAATAACGATCCTTAAGGAACATCACAGCATAGAATGACCTCTGCCCTGCCAGGTGCCTGTTCAAGGAATAGGGGCCATCCGGAGAAGATGAAGAAACAATTTCAATCCGGGAAACAGACGCGCCGGAAGAAAGGACATTGTCCAAAGTGCTCACAGCCTTACCGTTACGGCGGAATTCCTGGTTCACTTCAGTCTTGCCCACTGAATAACCAATTTTGGCCGATACACTATGTCCCACAGGAGCGGCATAAGCCCCAATGCAACCCAGCAGCGCCAGAACCGATATGAATCCCCTAAATCTCATTGTAAGTTCAACTTGCCTGACACTGGAGTTTTACCGGAGACAAATTCCGACGGCGACTGCTTGTAGTAATCCTTGAACGCCGTTGAGAAATAGGATGCCGATGCAAAACCGCACTCACGCGCGACTTCTGCAATAGTGAGTTTCCCCTCCAGCAGGAGCCTGGAGGCGTGATTCATCCTGATAAACTTGAAAACGGCCGACGGAGAATACCCCGTTTGGGCCTTTAGTTTACGATTGACGTGGATACGTGAGATCTCAAGGTCATTTGCCACTTGCTCCACGCCATATGAAGGGTTTGAAAGATTAGAAAGGACAAGGTTCCACACTTTCTGCCCAAATTCAGAAGCCTTAAGCGCCTCCTCAATGCCATTAGGGGCCGATGCTTCCTCAACCGGAACCTCCTCGACAACAGAAGTAACATCCTTCTTTACAACAGGTGTTGCTTCTTTTACGGGTGCATCCTTCTCAACTGGCGGAACAACCACAGGAGCCGGAACTTTCTCCTCCTTAAGCCTTCTTCTGAAAAGAAGGAACCCAAGCACAAGTCCAAGGCATAGTCCAAGGGCTATCCAAAGAAGTGGCAAAAGGGCCGAACCCTTCTTTTTCTCTTCCGAAGACGGGTTTTGAGGTTCCGGTTCCGCTTCATAGTTAAACTCCGGCAATGAAGCGGAAGAAATGCTGAAAGGCAGGGTCCTCACAACCTCCGGAACTCCACCGGAGAGAGAATACAGCAGGCTGTCCTTTATTATATAAGGTATATCGGCCGATTCTGACAGAGCACCCACTCCGGATTCAAAAGAAGGAACAGCTGAAAAGCCCTCAACGGAAGTGTAGCGTGTAAGCGCACCAGAAATATCAAGGATATACAACGTTCCGTCAGCGTCAAAAACCATGGACTGTGCTGAAACATCGTACTTAAGGACGCGTCCGTTGCGGCCAAAACGAAGAAGGCCATCCGACTCCGTTGCCATCCAGAGGGAACCGTCTGTGGGGCTTACTGCCGTAACTGGGGATGTTTCGGTTGCAAAGCATAAATCCTGAGCCTGAATGGCCAGAAGCAGGACAAACGGTATGAGCAGTTTCCAATTCAAAAAAACGTACGCCCTATGGTGGACGTACAAATTTAATTTAATTTTTGGAACATTGCAAGAATAAAAACCAAAAATATCAGTTATTATTCCACAACTCTCCGTCAGGCAGGGTCTTCACAGTCCACTGCCAGTTATTGCCGTGAGGGACAATGTTTGCCAGGCCGCTGTTGCCTTTCAGTGCCGGGTTAAGCCATATCTCACCACCTTCGGTAAGACCGGTCACCCAGTCAGTAAAGCAACCGGCGACATAATTGGCGCCGTTCATCTTTATGAGTTTGAGGGACGTACAGCCCTTGAACATCTGCTGGAAGCAATTATTCTCAATCTTTGTGACGGCAATATAAGGAGCCTCCTCAAGGCTTGAACAATTGAGGAACATATTCCTATAGCAAGTGGCGGCCATCTTGGTAGCCGGAAGTTCCCTGGGACCACTCTTAAGGCTGGTGCAGCCGTCAAAGAATGACTTGTAACAGTTGTCCTTACAGGTAAGCATGGGGAGAACCAGTTCAGAGGTATCCGTCAGATTGATATGATTCTTGAAAAAGTCAAGGAATGTATATGCCCCGGTGTATGATCCCGCAGAGCCAAAGTCATCTCCCAGTACCAGCGAAGCCAGGTTTCCGCCCACTGAGAACTGCCCGTTCCTGGTTGAAGCAGAAGACCCTTTCTTGTAACAATAGAACCTCTCGTTGCCCCAGGCAGTTGTGTTGGCACGGAAGGCCACTTTGTGCCCGCGTTCCAGTTCTATGACCTTATTACTGGTATAAGTCTGCCAACCTTCTTCGTCCACATTATACTCAAGG
>JAFZOU010000099.1 GCA_017550525.1 Bacteroidales bacterium | reverse complement strand
TCATTGGGGAATCGATTACTACTTCTATAATGGAGTTTATTATCGGCCCTACGGCGGTTACTACGTGGTTTGCCGTCCTCCTTTCGGAACTCCCCTTGAGGTAGCAATCAACAGGGCAATCCTTCACAGCCTCAGGTTCGCGTACTACTGCGACGTATATCGCACCTTCACCCGCACCTTTGACTACTACAACGTAATTGCCCGCCAGAACCTGATAATAGCCCAGCAGAACGCCCGCATCATAGCCAATAATGCTTCCTATGCCCTTAACAGCAACAGAGCACTTACCGCCTATGAGCTTGCAAACCGTCTGGGACTGGTACAGAGCTACGCTTATGCAAACAGCCAGTACTTCTATCAGGACGGCGTCTTCTACACCATCAGCGCATCCGGAGCCTACACCACCATCGTACCTCCTGCAGGCGCTCTGGTAACCTCCCTGCCTGACGACTATGAGATCATAGTAATGGGTGGCGTAGAGTACTATATGGTAGACAACACCGTGTATCGCACCACACTCTTTGACGGTATGCCTTACCTTGAAGTCCTTGGCCAGATGTACGGTTCCCTCTACAACCAGTACGACATCTACCGCTAGAGATTTTCAATCATTCTTAAGAGTGACCGCCGCAGGTCACTCTTTTTTTTGTACTTGAGCCAAAAGTATTGTAAATTTGTATGATTGGAATCATAATACTGAGATGAAAGACACAGCCCTTGTCATTGTAGATATGCTCTACGACTTCATTGACGGCTCTATGGCCTGCCAGGAGGCCGATGCAGCAGTTGCCCACACTCTTGAATTCATCAAGGCACATCCTGAGGTGCCCCGCATCTTTGTGAGAGACCATCACCCGGAGGACCACTGCTCATTTGCGGCTCAGGGCGGTCCCTGGCCGCCTCACTGCGTACAGGGTACCCGCGGAGCAGAGATTCACAAGGACCTTGCCCCCTATGCCGATGACGAGGGCCTTGTCTTCTATAAAGGTGAAAACAGGGATCTTGAGCAGTACAGCGGCTTTGCGGGTCTCAATGAGGCCGGCCAGCAGATGGGGGAAGTGCTCCGCCTGATGGAAACGGACAAGGTGCTGGTATGCGGTATTGCCACGGAGTTCTGTGTAAGGAATACCGCAGAGGATCTCTTGAAGGACGGCTTCAAGGTAAGCGTCCTCAAGGACTGCATTTCCTATGTAGACCATAAAGGTCACCTGGAAGCCCTTGACGCTATGGAAAAAGAAGGTATCCGCCTCATATGATTACACAGGAACAGATAAGGGACCTGCAGGAGCGGGTGAAAACGCTGGAAGGCTGTCTGGACATAGCCGGAAAGCGCCGTGACGTTGAGAAGAAGACGCAAGAGAGCCTTGCGCCGGACTTCTGGAATGATCCAAAGGCCGCGGAGGCGTTTATGAAAAAACTCTCCGGTCTCAAGTCCTGGGTTACGGACTATGAAAAGGCCTTCAGCGCATCTGAGGACCTGGATGTCCTCTATGACTTTGCCAAGGACAGCATTTCCGGGGCCGATGAAGAAGCCATTGAGACTCCAGAGACCAAGGAGCTGGAAGCGGCATTCAAGGATGCTTCAGACAAAGTGGAGGCCCTGGAGCTTAGGAATATGCTGGGAAATGAGGGGGATAACCTTGGAGCCGTCCTTACCATCAATTCCGGCGCCGGCGGCACCGAGGCCAACGACTGGAGCGCAATGCTCATGAGGATGTACCTCCGCTGGGGAGAGCGCAACGGCTACAAGATGACAGTAACCTCACTTCTTGAAGGTGAGGAGGCCGGCATCAAGAGCTGCACCATAGAAGTGGAAGGGGACTACGCCTACGGCTATCTGAAGGCCGAAAACGGCGTGCACCGTCTGGTTAGAATCTCTCCCTTCAATGCCCAGGGAAAGCGCCAGACCACCTTCTCAAGCGTTTTTGTGTATCCGCTTGTAGACGACAGCATCAATATAGAGATTAACCCCGGTGACCTTGAGTGGGACACTTTCCGCAGCGGCGGCCACGGCGGCCAGAACGTGAACAAGGTGGAAACCGGCGTGCGCGTAAGGCACATCCCTTCAGGCATTATGGTTGAGAATACGGAAACCCGTTCCCAGCAGGACAACCGCCAGAGGGCCCTCCTCATCCTCAAATCCCGCCTCTATGACATAGAGCTCAAGAAGCGTCAGGAAAAGCAGGCGGAACTTGAGGGCCAGAAAAAGCGCATTGAATGGGGCTCCCAGATAAGGAACTATGTCCTGCACCCCTATAAACTTGTGAAGGACCTCCGCACCGGAGTAAGTACCGCCGATACCCAGGGCGTTCTGGACGGAGACCTCAACGAGTTCATGAAGACTTTCCTCATGGGCAAGGGATCGGCCGTGACTAACCCGGATGACATTGACTAAAACCTTTGATATGGATATCATCAACAACGCCTACGTCTCTGACAAGTACCAGTACACTATGGGAAAGTCCTATCTGGAATGCGGCAAGCAGAACCAGATTGCAGTGTTCAACCTCTTCTACCGCAAGGCCCCGGAAAATAACAACTGGGCCGTAGTGAGCGGTACTGAGGAAGTGATAGAGATGGTCCTTCACCTTGGTACTGAACCGGAGGAGTTCTATGAGAAGTTCCTCCCCGGGGAAGAGTACAGGGAGTTCCGTAAGTATCTCAGCACCATGAAGTTCACCGGAGACGTATATACCATGAGGGAAGGGGAGATAGCATTCCCCAACCAGCCCATCGTCACCGTCGTGGGCCCCATGATAGAGGCCCAGGTGCTGGAAACCCCCATGCTGTGCATCCTCAATCACCAAATGGCGGTTGCCACAAAGGCTTCTCGTGTTTGCCGCTCCACGGATAAGCCCGTAAGTGAATTCGGTTCACGCCGTGCCCATGGCCCCTGGGCAGCCGTCTACGGCGGCAAGGCCGCCCAGATTGCCGGCTGCGCCAGCTCCTCCAACATCCTTACCGGCGCCTTCAACGGCGTGCCTTCTACCGGCACAATGGCCCACAGCTTCATCACTTCCTACGGCAGCACCGTGGAAGGGGAGCACAAGGCCTTCTGCGACTACATCCGCACCCATAAAGGAGAGAATCTGATCCTACTCATAGACACCTACGACACCCTCCGCTGCGGCGTCAAGAACGCCATCCGTTCCTTCAAGGAAAACGGCATTGATGATAGTTACGCCCCCGGTTACGGTATCCGCCTTGACAGCGGAGACCTTGCGTATCTCTCCCAGGAGGTAAGGCGCATCCTGGACCAGCACGGCCTCACAAAGTGCAAGATCTTTGCAACCAACGGCCTGGACGAATACCTCATCACGGACCTTGAGCGCCAGGGTGCCCGCATAGACAGTTACGGCGTTGGTGACGCAATTGCAACGTCCAAGGCCGCCCCCTGCTTTGGCAACGTTTACAAGCTGGTGCAGGTGGACAATGAGCCTGTAATCAAGCGCTCTGAAGACAAGATCAAGCTCATCAACCCCGGCTTCCAGATCACCTGGAGAATATCGGCCCAGGATAAGGAGAAGGGCAATTCCCTTGACGGATATGTCTTTAAGGCCGATGTTACCTGCCTCCGCGGGGACGCCATGGACCTTGCCATCCAGCATGGGAAGACCATCACCATCCGTGACGAATACGACTCTTTCAAGACCAAGACCTTCGAGGAAGGCTCCTATGATGCCCGCCCTCTGCAGCTTCAGTCCATAAAGGCAGGGGAGCGCATAGCCCCTTACTACAGCCTTCTCCAGAAGAGGCAGTTCTACAAGGACAACCTTCATCACTTC
>JAFZOU010000098.1 GCA_017550525.1 Bacteroidales bacterium | reverse complement strand
GATAATCCGCATTCTCCGGATTATAGGTGAACTTCGCGTTCAGGACTACGAAGTTCTCCTCCTGGTGGGACTTGAAAGCAATCTGCCCAGCCCCAAAGTTGTTACCTGTAGAATTGAAGTTCATAGCCATATTAGTAGATTACACCAGGCCCGAAGACCTCGGTAGGTTTGACATAGTAGCCGCCACGGTGAGCGAAGGTAATTCTTGCAGGATCTCCGTAGGAAGCGCCGTAGAGCCACATTACGTAGGATTGCGCCACAATCTTACCATCCGCGCCATTGCCACGACCCAGAGCCCAGGAAGTACCCCTTAGTTCAACCGGCAGGTCGTCTTCCAGATAAGCTTCGGAAGAAGCCACGTTGCTATGGCCTTCGCACATTACATCATACTGCACAACCGGAGAACCGGAGCTGAAGTCCACGTCAATGGCAGAAACATGCTGTTCGTGGTTTTTTGCCAGACGATCCATAGTCACGCACTTGCGCGGCGTATAAGAGGATTCTCCAGTGACGATGACGGAATCCTTGAACACCTGACCGGTAAAGCCGGTACTGGTGTCCAGCCAGTAGGATTCAATGAACACCTTCTGGCCGGGAGTAGGCTCCACGCCGATAGTTTTCAGATAGAGGGCTGTCACGTCTGCTTCGCCCCAGTCATCCTCCACCTCGGAGGAGATGATGACGGTCTTGCTCCAGCCATTGGAAATACCGGCAGACTGACTACCGGACATTTTCACAACGAGTTTGTAAGGGCTGGATTCATGTTTGATGCCGCCGAAAACAATCAGCTGTGGCGTTACGGCCACGTTGCTATATTCAACAAGAGGAACGGCCACGTTCGATTCCGGAGCCGTAGAAAGAAGCGTCTCGCCAGCCATTGCCCTATTGACGTTGAGACGGATATAGAGGTTCATACCGGAGATTTCCGTTTTCTTGCCGAGAACGGTGGCGCTGCTTGCGTGTTCCGCCAGGCGATCCCATTCTCTCATTTGTTCGTAGGTAAGCTGCTTCCAGGACTTTGATATCTTGGACATCGAAGCGCGGCGGACCACCTGGGCATTGGTAGTAGGCCCCGTCGGCCTGGACTTCACGCTAAGGATGTTCCGGCCGCCGACCCTTCTGGCCGTCACACCCTTAGCGGAGCCCGAGAAGCCCTCGAAGGCAATGGAAGGAAGTGCAATCATAGTTCAAGTAAAGGTTTAAGTGAGAGGTTTTAACTCTCTGACAACAAAGATAGTAAAAGTATTTGAATATTCAAACACAATCACTTGAACTATGTCAACTAAAGTATTACTTTAAGTAAAAAACCTCCCCTTTAAGGGAGGATAATGTCGAACGAATTCTGAATGTACTGACTGCGGAATCCCGATTTCCGGTCCAGAAGGACGTGTCGTATATGCACTGTGTACTCCTGCAGATCAAGTCCCCAGACATCAATGTAGTTTACCAGACCGAAACCAGTGATGGACTCCCCGGCACGGCATGGAACCAGAGCCAGGAACGTCCGCATTTTGCCGGCATTGAAGCCACGGCCCTGCTTGACAAGCTGGATTCGTGCCAGGATCTGATACCGGTCATCCTCTGCATACTCGTCCATCCAGACCTTGAAATCAAGCAGAAGGACACCCTCCTCCACCATCACGCCACTGACGCCCTGCAGGGCATATGGAGGGAATCCCTCCCAGTGCATCGGTTGTGGCACGTGCTCATTCCCGAGCCGGGCAAAGCCGTGATATGCGGACACGAAGAGATTCTGGCCACTGATGTGAGCCTTGTTGTCAAAAGGTGGCTTGTGACTGATAACCGGCCGGGCATACTTGTTCCAGAGCTTCTGCGTGTCCCAGGGCAGCTCTCTCCATGCGGCCAGGGCGCGAAGATGCACCACCTGGTGCTCCATCTGGAGCATAGTACCCGGGAATACCGGTGCCGACCTTCTCCTATAATAACATTTGCTGTGCCGGTGATAATAAGTTACATCACCGACTGATCCATAGCAGTCCTCAAAGGGTATGGATGGTATATATCTGGGCATAATACTATATGGTTGTAAGGGGTGGGGCCGGCATTTACAACTCTTGGGCTTCTAAATAGCAAATAAGGACCAACTAAGGGAAATGTAGTCTACGCCTGGCGGAAGTCAAACCAGCCGGCGGCAAAGTCCTCGATCTGGTCGATGTTGGGTTCCATCTTCCCAGTCTCATCCTTGGTGATGAACTCACTGACCGGTCTCCCTTCCCCAGGGTACACCTTGTCTCCGTCACCGAGAATCACGGAGTCAGATTCAGCATCCACCCAGAGTTTGGGTTCCGCGTCCCAATACTCAAGTTCATCAATGTACTCCCACACCTTGTCGATGATGTGGTCAACCAAAAGTCTCCAGTTATGCAATTGTGTTCTCATAGCAATATGTTTTTAAAACCTTATACAAGATAGTCATTTTCTATGACATTAACAAATTTATTTTCAACGATTTACGGCGATTTTCAAGCCTACGGAACACACCTAATCATGACGCCCGGCAGCGGCTTGTCCGCTGCCCTTTGTTGTATATATTTATACCCTTTCCTGGTCCTTCGGGCGGGTGATGCCGGTCGATCACTTGATGTCGCTGAAGCGGGAGTCTCTTGAAGGCCTTGGTTGTTGACGGTCTTGTTGGCGGCGGGTTTGGGGGCGAGGGCTTTGCGGGTGCCGGCAACAAGTCCGTCAATGACCAAGGGCGCGGAACGAAGTGGAGCGTGGCCGGGGAGGTGGTCTGGTGTGATGGGGATGGCGGGCTTTGGCGGTGCAAGGGCTGGGAGACCATAGGCTCCCAGACCCCGACAAAGACCGGCATTGTGCGGTGGGCAGACGACCTCCCCGGCCTGAGCCGGAACGGCTCAAAGGTGTGAGCGCGGGATGACGGTGATGCGGGGTACGACGGTCTTCGCGAACTGGCACTGCCCCCGGAATCAAGGTGTGACGCACTGCCGCTGATGC
This sequence comes from Bacteroidales bacterium, assembly GCA_017550525.1. Lineage (GTDB taxonomy): Bacteria > Bacteroidota > Bacteroidia > Bacteroidales > UBA932 > Cryptobacteroides. Next base: position 133 of record JAFZOU010000098.1, on the reverse strand, counting down.
GGGGCGCAAACCGGCGCAGTCTAAGGCCGGTTTATCCGGGCTTTGTCTGCGCCAGCAGCCGGGACGGCTGCATCCTGGCTGCCCGGAACACTTCTGGCGGGGTTTACCCCGGCAGAGGTGTGGAGGAATAGCG
>JAFZOU010000097.1 GCA_017550525.1 Bacteroidales bacterium | reverse complement strand
TCTCCGGTGAGTTCTGTGATGTGTGCGGAGAGGATCTTGAAGGACTCGGAAGGGGAGTGGGAGCACTCCAGGGAGTCATCGGCACTGGCAAACGGGAACCCTGCAGGAGCGCCGGGGAAGCCGCCGGAACCGGCAAGGTCTTCAGGCTTGCAGAAGGAGGCCACCTGCCAGCCGGAGTAGTGGAGGTCTGCGCCGCGGTAAACCCTCACAAGGTCTCCAATCACAAGCCTGCACTGCATCTGAAGCCGTGTTAGAAGGGCATCGGCGGCGCTCTTTTTCACGCCAAGCAGCCCCCGAACTTCTTTCACGGTGATGGCTCCGTGTTCATTCACATAATCCATCACAAGCGTCTGGGGCCCGGGGGCCAGAGCGTACTTTTCCAAAGACTGCCTGTAGTTCCTCAGTTCCCTGTACCACTCAAACGTGGCAAAAGCTGCCTTGCCGCCGCAGAGGTATTTTCCGTACAGGATGTCTCCGCTCTGGACGCAGTCAATCTTCCAGTCCCAGGGGCCAAGGACGCCTGCGTCCCCGTCAAACCAGTAGGACGGATGCGTCATCTCCTCCACGGAATAACCGGCAATTGGATTCTCAAAAAACGGCACCAGACCGCATTCCAGGATAGCCCGCTGCATAGTTTCTGCACTCACGATTGTGGGTGCAGAAAGATTTCCTGCGTGATGGCCGATACTCATTCCTTGGTGAATTCAAGACATGCCCAGCCCTCGCGGGAAGAGGCTCCGGCGGGAACCAGCCCGGCAGCAATGGCCGCATCCGAAACCGCGGGGACATCGGCCTCATAGAAACCGCTCAGGAGAAGATGCCCCCCACGCTTTAAAGAGCGTGCATAGGTGGGCATATCCTCAATCACTATGTTGCGGTGGATGTTGGCAAGGAGGATGTCGTAGGTTTTCATCTGGAGAAGGGAAGCATCCCCGCAGGCGGTCTCCACGCGGGTTCCTACCTTGTTCCACCTGCAATTGCCCCAGGCGGAGCGTGCGGCCACAAGGTCAATGTCTACGGCAAACACCTTCCGGGCGCCCATCTTGGCGGCTAAAATCCCCAGGATTGCCGTTCCGCATCCCATATCGCACACGTATGACCCGCGTACGGGAAGCCCCAGAAGACGGGACATCATCATATATGTGGTGTGATGATAACCTGTCCCAAAAGCCATCTTGGGGTCTATCCATATATTGTATCTGGTGCGCGGAACATCCGTATTGAACGGCGCCTTCACGGTAACGACTCCGTCCACCACAATGGGCTCAAAGGAAGCTTCCCAGGAGGCGTTCCAGTTCTGGCCCTGGACAAGCGCTGCAGTGAAGGAGGCAGAAGGGAAACCGCTCAGCACGGCCTTTACATCCGACGCCCTGTAAGAATCCTTCTGGATGTAGCACTTCAGGAACGGTTCTTCCGTCACAAAGGAATCAAACGGGAGTTCAGACAGTTCTGCCATAATGATCTCTGCCGTTTCCTCAGAGAAAGGAGACAGCCTCACGCTTACTTCCAGATATTCTTCACTGTTCATTTGCTTCAGAGAGTTCTTTTTCCAGTCTCAGGATTTCCTGCTTGATGGCTTCCCGGCGGGACTCTACGTTTCCAAGGATGCCTTCCTGGAAGCCTGCCATGCCTTCTGCGGCATTTTCAAGGTCTTCCACGGACACCTCCTCTGAGGATTCATGTCCTTTGGCCGATATCTCCTGCTGCTGCAGGTATTCCGCAGCACGGTTTTCCGCCAGAGCCTTCTCCACCCCAAGTTCAAAGATGTTGTGGATGGCGGCTATAAGGGAGTACTGCACGGTGTCCATCTGCTTTGTGAACACGGGAACGTTGGCATTCAGGTACCGGGCCTTGCTGAGTCCGTACTTGATATGGTCGAAGTCCTTGCCCCAGGCATTGAGGCCAAACTTGAAGAGCAGCGGGGATTTTATCACGGAGATATGGTAATCCAGCCACTCGTTCACCAGCTGAACCCCGCTTGCCGCCACCCTGTAGCGGTCTACGTCCAACACAAACGGGAAGATGTCTATGCGGTTGTCCCTCATCATTCCGGTTACGGACATATTGTCAATGTGGGCCTTCTTCTTGTCACGGAACATGAGGAGTTTTGCAATCTTGGTAAAGTCCTTGCTGTCCTTGAGGTTTAGGTCGTTGCCGGAAATCTTGAGGATGCCGTCCACTGAAGGGATCACCAGGTTCATGTTGGTGTCTATCTGGGTGGTGGCGGCAAGCTCGCAGTCAAGGTCTCCGTCAAAGCTTGTGAGCATTGGCATGAGGGTGTCCACGGCAGGGAACAGCGTGATTACCTTCTCTGCGGTAATATTCACCAGATTAAGGTCAAATCCGGCCGATATGTCCTTTTTGTTACGCGTGGCGTAGAATCCTTCAAAATAGAGGTCTCCCATATTGGAGGCGGCGATTGCGTTAGTCACCTGCAGGGTGCGGTCACGCATTGCGATATCGGCCGCAGCCCAGCTTATGAGGAGGCTGTCGTACTTGATGCCGGATGCTTCCAGCGTAAAGTCTACGTCCAGATTGGAAGGTATCACGATGAGTTTTCCGCCCGTTGAGTCCGGGAGTTCTGCGCTTTCCACGGCCTCCTGGACTGCTTCATCGGAGGCATCGGCCAGCTTCTGCGGAGGCTCGTAGGTGGTGGAATAGGCATATGAGCGCATGAGTTCGTTCACCTCCAGGAAGTTGGAGCTTACATCGGCCTTAAGCTTGAGCTTGCTCTTTCCACGGCCGATAAGCGCCCTCCTCAGGCCAGTTAGATGGGCCCTGGCCGACAGATCCGATTCCCCTGCATTGATGGTGATGTTCTTAAGGTCCAGGGTGTCGTTGTCAAATGAACCCTTTATGGCCGATACCTGGGTCTTAAGCGGGAACTTGGGCATCATTACCCTGCCGCCGCCAATGTCCAGGTTGCCGTTTATGTCCCAATCCTTCACATAGCCCTGAAGAGCCTTGGAAAGGCTTATCTTGATATCCTTGGAGGCGAAATCGTCCTTGGGCATACGGTTCATCCTGTCAAGGCGGGCCTTCCGGAACAGGGAATCCCGCGGCACCCCCGGATACACCCTCTGGAGGGAATCCAGTATGTGGTTCCGGCGCTCCGTATCCATCCTGCGGGAGATATGCTTTATGGCACTTACGTCAAACTTGACGTCCTTCATGGCATAGAAATCAGTGCCTTTCCTGAATCCAAGCCTTCCGGAAGAAGATGAAAGGCTGAGCCTGGGAGAAGGCTGGGACTTGGAGGCGGGCGTTATGCGGAAAGTCTCCGTGTTTTCACGCAGCCTTATGCCCATTCCCTCCTGGTCCCGGAGCCCAAGGCTTCCAAGTTTCAGGAGGCCCATAAGGGGAGTGAGTTCCTTGCCCCTTTTCAGGATATCGGCGGAATTCTGCATGAGAAGGAGCAGTTTCCCGCCCTTTATGTCAAGGTTTCCGTATTTGGCCGATAAAGTGTCCGTGCGGGCCTTCAGCGCCAGAACGCGCGCGCCCTGACGGATGTTGCGGTCTATCTTGTTGGCCTTGGTGGCAAGTTCAAGTTCCAGCGCCGGAATAAGGGCGTCTATGCTGTCCGGAGCATCCTGGATTGAGAGGTCACGGGCGTCAAGGTTACAAAGGATATCGGCCCCTCCTATCTTTACCATATTGAGCTGGGACTTTCTCACCTTGCCGTGAAGCTTGGCGTCAATGGAGCCGGTTCCGCTTATGCCGCGTTCTGAGGTGAATGCCCTTGTGAGGGAGTCTACGCGTGCCCTTGCCGTGCCGTCAAACACAATAAGAGGGTCTTCCCCAAGGACGTCCTTCACCCCGCCCTCCAGGTCTATCTTTGCCCCTACAATGTCAAGGAACAGATTCCGGATATCGGCGTCCACGGCCTTTAAGTCATCAGTAGTGACTTTGGCGTCAAGGGCAAGCTGACCTTTGCGGCCAACACCTTCGTAGTCCAGCATTGCGGGAGGGATGGTAATATCGGCATCAATTGAAGGCATCCTTCCGCCGCCTAAAACACCTTTGATAAGGGCGTTGACGTTGAGCCTGGCGTCCGTATCAATCTTTTTCAGCGCCGGGAAATTGTCCTGATATTCATCAATCAGCTTTCCAAGGGGGCATTTGTCTATGCTGGCCTCAAGGTCCAGGTTATAAGCTCCTTTTCCGGCCGTGACGCTGCCTTTCCCGTCAAGGTGAAGGGCGCTCACATCCAGCCCAAGGCGGTTGAGTGTAACTTCAAGGGAATCATCCTGCCTTTCCGGAAGATTCCCGTCCAGGGATATACCTAGTGGCACTCTCAGGCGACCGTGACTACCGGTTGCCAGCCAAGCCTGGGCCTTTGCGTCCAGCTCCAGATGGCGGTCCCGGCCTTTTGCCCGGAGGGACTGAAGGGCAACGGCAACCGTATCTGCGGGAAGCCTTCCTGAAACAAACAGGGAGTCAATCTCCAGGGCCGATTCCATTCTGTCAATCTCCCTTGTGTCCATGTGGCCGTCAAGGTTAAGACGCCTCATTGAGAACATCCCGTGAATGGTGTCACGCGGGTTTGTGAACACGATGAACGGGCGGTCGCTCATATGGACCTTGTCTATCTCTATCCTTGGCGCCGGCTTTTTGGTGGTATCCTTCTTGGGGCCGCCAATGGGAAGGATGTCCCAGTTTGCGGCCGATGAATCGTAGTAGTGCGCAAAGATCCTTGGGTGAGTGAGCTCCGCCTTCCGGATGTGGAAGCCGTTCCCGCGGATGATGCCCATGTAGTTGAGGGAAACGCTGAGGTGGCGGAAAGATGCCAGGGTATCCACTTCCTCCCCACGTCCGGCCTTCATGAGACTGAACCGCCTCCCGCTGTCCGGGTAGATGGTGTCCCACTGGGCGTACCTCTCATGAGGATAGGTGAGGGAGAAGTCATCGGCCTCCAGGTTGAGGAAGGGGAAACTCTTGATCACATGAGCCTTGATATTCCCGAAGGAAACATCTCCCTCCACGTAATCTGCGGCAAACTTATTCACAAGTTTTGTAAGTACCGCCGGCCTCAGGATAATCTGCAGCGCCACAAGGACCGCTAAAAGCAGCCCTATCACCGCTATCAGAACATTCCGTATGACCTTCCCCGGTTTCATCACACAAATATATAAAAAATAATGCACATTATTCCATCGTCATTCCCGGCTCCGACCGGGAATCTCTTTACAGACATAAAGAAAATTTGCAGAAAAAACCACAAATTCTTAATTTTGTGAGATTTTTGGAAATAACAATTAACTAAACATACCAGATTTTTTTATGGCAACTACTGCTGACCTTAAAAACGGAATGTACCTGATGTTCAACGGCAAACCCTGCGTTGTAGTGTACTTCCAGCACGTGAAACCCGGTAAGGGCCCCGCATTCGTAAAGACCAAACTCCGTAACCTTGAGAACGGCCGCATCCTTGAGAATACCTTCACCGCCGGCGTCAAGCTTGACACCATCTCCGTGGAGCGCCGCCCCTACCAGTTCCTCTACGATGACGGAGAGGCCTTCAACTTCATGCACGAGGAAACCTACGAGCAAATCACCCTCCCTCATGACGTAGTGGAGAACGCAGACCTCATGAAGGAAGGACAGCGCGTGGAAATGATGTACATGACAGAGCCTGAGGAGCGTTGCCTCACCTGCGAGCTTCCCACCTACGTAACCCTTGAGGTTACCTACAGTGAGCCTGCCGTGAAGGGTAACACCGCCTCCACCAGCGCCCTCAAGGAAGTCACCCTTGAGACCGGTGCCAAGATCATGGTTCCCCTGTTCATTGAAACCGGTGAAATCATCACCGTGAACACCACTGACCGCAGCTACGGCCAGAGGGTAAAATAATCGGCCTGGCGCCTAAGCGCTTGACGCTCAGTCACTTCCAACAAGTCGGGTGCACCTGCAGGTGCACCCGACTTTGTATAAAACGCTGTGAATTAGTAACTTACGCGCCAGTGAGAGCTACATTACGTAGTCATTCACGTCCTGGGCGCTGATGGGGCTGCCTCCAAGGATGAGGAGACGCTCCACAACGTTCCGGAGTTCACGTATATTGCCGGGCCAGGGACGCTCCTGAAGCAGTTTTATGGCCGATGGCTGGTATTCCCTCACGGGCTTTCCGCTCTCTGCGCAGATCTGCTCCGTGAAGTGCTTCACAAGGAGGGGAATGTCTTCTTTTCGTTGGTCCAGAGCAGGAACCTTCAGCACAATGACGCTCAGCCTGTGATAGAGGTCCTCGCGGAAGTTTCCTGCAGCAATCTCCTCCTGGAGGTTCTTGTTGGTGGCGGCAATCACACGTACATCCACGGTGATTTCCTTGTCTCCGCCAACAGGAGTGAGTTTACGTTCCTGAAGCACGCGGAGAACCTTTGCCTGGGCTGCCAGGGACATATCCCCAATCTCATCCAGGAAGATTGTGCCGCCATCGGCCTGCTCAAATTTTCCCTTATGGTCCCTGATGGCCGATGTAAAGGAGCCTTTCTTGTGGCCGAAGAGTTCGCTGTCAATAAGTTCCGAAGGGATGGCGGCGCAGTTCACCTCCACAAACGGCATCATGGATCGTTCACTGAGCTGGTAGATGCTCTGGGCCACAAGCTCCTTGCCGGAGCCGTTGGGGCCGGTGATAAGGACACTGGCTGCGGTGGGTGCTACCTTCCGGATCATGTCCCTTAGGTGCTCCACGGGCTCTGATTCACCCACCATCTCCCGGCCGTAGATCTTCTTCTTGAGGATTTTGGTCTGGGTCACAAGGTTTGCCTTGTCCGTGGCGTTCTTGAGGGTGATGAGGATACGGTTAAGGTCAAGGGGCTTTTCTATGAAATCGAAGGCGCCCTTCTTGATGCAGTCTACGGCCGTGTTTATATCGGCATGACCTGAAATCATTATAACGGGACTCTCTATACCTTCCTCCACAATTTTCACAAGCAGTTCCGTGCCGTCCATCTCAGGCATCTTGATGTCGCAGAAAATGGCGTCATATTTTTCCTTGGAAGCCTTCTGAAGGCCCTCGGCGCCGTTTTCTGCGGTTTCTACCTGATATGATTCCATCTCAAGGATTTCCTTCAGGGAGTAACGGATGGCGCGTTCGTCGTCTACAATCAGAACTTTCATTACACTGTATAATTTTATGCAAATATCGTAAAAATATTCTATTTTTGTATTCCGTACAAATACTAATGCTATGACTATCCCCGATATAACCATTGCTGTTGACGGCTACTCATCAACCGGTAAAAGCACATTCGCAAAGATGGTTGCCAAGGAATTCGGCTTCCTGTATCTGGACAGCGGCGCAATGTACCGCGGCGTAACCCTCTTTGCCATGGAAAATGGCATGGCTCCGGAAGGAAAGATCAACGAGGAAGCCCTGAGGGAATCCCTTCCCGGCCTGGATCTCCACTTCCAGAGAGAGGATGACAAGACGCTCCTCTATAGCGGCAGCCGCTGCATAGAGTCCCTTATCCGCACCCTTGAAGTGAGCGCCCTCGTGAGCCCCGTCAGCGCCATCCCCTTTGTCCGTGCATGGGTGGACGATCATCTCCACGCTTTCTCTGAGGGGGGCCGCGTAATTATGGACGGCAGGGATATCGGCACCACCGTTTTCCCTAATGCGGAGGTGAAGATTTTCATGACCGCTGAGCCTGCTGTCCGTGCCCAGCGCCGCTTTGATGAACTTGTGGCAAAGGGAGAGAACCCAAGCCTTGAGGATGTCATGAAAAACCTCCAGGAAAGGGACTACATAGATTCCCACAGGGAGACTTCTCCTCTAAGGCAGGCCGATGACGCCTTTGTTCTGGATAACACCCACATGACCCTCCATGAGGAACTTGTGTGGATGCTTGGCCTCCTTCAAGGCAGGTTCACCCTTCTGGAAACTCCAGGAATCACGTGGTAACAGTAGAGATAGACCCAGGCTCCGGCTTCTGCGGCGGAGTTATCCGTGCCATCACAAGCGCGGAGGCGTACCTCCGTGGCGGCGGAACCCTCTACTCACTTGGTGCCATAGTCCACAATGAGGCGGAACTCTCCCGCCTCCGTGAAAAAGGCCTTGTAACCGTTAATTCTCTCTCTGAGGTGCCAGACGGCGGCACCGTGCTCATCCGCGCTCATGGAGAACCGCCTTCCACATACAGGGAGGCATACGCCCGCGGCCTTTCAGTCATTGACTGCTCCTGTCCCGTGGTACTGAAACTCCAGGAGCGCATCCGCAACGCTTCCGGTCAGGTCATAATCTTCGGCCGGGTTGGTCATGCGGAGGTCCTTGGGCTTATCGGCCAGGTGGGCGGCAACGCACTTGTTGTGGAGAATGCAGAAATGCTTACCAGCGCTCTTAAAGACGGGAAAATTGATCTGTCAAAGCCCGTTGTAATCTTCTCCCAGACCACCAAGAGCCCCACGGAGTATGAGGAAATCTGTGAGATGCTCCGAGCCGCCGGGGCTCAACTCACCGTCAACAACACCATCTGCGCCCAGGTTGCCGGCCGCCATGAAAAGCTGGCCCGCTTTGCCGCCTCACATGATGTGATTCTCTTTGTGGCAGGGCGCTCTTCTTCCAACGGGAAGGTCCTCAGTGACCTTTGCCGCAGCGTAAACCCCGCCACTTACGTGATTGGCTCTGAAAAGGAAATAGATTTCTCATGGATAAAGGACTGGCAGTCCGTGGGCGTATGCGGCGCCACGTCAACCCCTAAATGGCTGCTTGAGAAAGTGGCCGGAGCGGTTAGCTCCTGGGGTATTTCACAGTAAAGCACGCTCCTCCAAGCGCAAACGAGCGGCTGTAGGAAATGCTGCCTCCGCAGTGTTCCACTATACGGCGGCAAATTGCCAGCCCAAGTCCGCTGCCGCTGGTCTTGGTGGTGAAGTCCGGGGTGAAGATCTTGTCCTGGTTGGCCTCTTCAACTCCGGGGCCGTTGTCTTCCACCACAATCTCATAGAATCCATCCTCAGAGGCCTTTCTCACAGACACCAGGAGCCGTTTTTCTCCCTTATTGTCGTCTACCGCCTGGATGGCGTTGGTGATGAGGTTCACCACAACACGCGTAAGCTGCGGGCGGGGAGCTTCCACCATGGCGCCGGGAAGGCCATAGTATTCCAGCTTTATGTCATCCCTGGAATCAAACAACTCCACCTCCTGGCGCACAAGGGCGTCAAGGTCCATCCTCTCCGCCTTCTGGTCATACATCTTTGCAAAGGTGGAGAATTGATCGGCAGAATCTGACAGCAGATCAACGTGATAGAGGACCGTCTGGGCTACCTCGTCAAACTTGTCCTGCCATGCCGGATTGCCGTTGCTTTTCAGGCGCACAAGCATCTGGAGCTGCAGCTTGATGGGAGTGAGAGGGTTCTTCAGGTCATGCGCCACGCGGCGTGCCATGTCTGTCCATGCTTTGTCGCGTTCTGCCTGGGCAAGCCTGCGGGAGCTTTCTCCAAGGGCTTTCACCATACGGTTATAAGCGTCCACAAGAGGCGTAAGTTCGTCATCCTGATGATAGATGAGGGGCTCCAGGTGCTCCACGTCCGTAACAGTCATCTTGCGGCTCATCTCCGTAAGCGGCTTGAATAGCCTTGACACCACGGCAAATGTAACCAGGCGGGAGATAAGGAGCAGCAGAAGGAAGATTGTGATGATGGTTGCAATGTGCAGCACAGCCTCCGTCTCAAAATCGTGGGTCAGGTCCGTGAACGGGGCCGATGCAATCCCTATCATTGTGCCGCCGCTGTTGAAAAGCGGCACGTAGAGGGCGTAGAAGCGCCTCCGGCCCACTTTCTCCGGATGCAGGTAGAAGCGGTCATGGCCGTAGATGATGTGGTTATAGGCCGATGGCTCAAGCCTGTTCCCAAGGATCATCCGGTCATAGACCTCCGGCGTTGTGCTCATCACCTCACTGCCGGCGGTGTCAAAGATTGTTATGTCGCAGCGGAGGCTGTTTCCCACGCCTTCCACTGCCGCCACAGCCCTGGGATTGCCTATATCGGCCGGGGTTGCAACCATCCTCAGGCGCTCCTGCAGCATGGCCTGGAGCGTGTTTATGCGGGAAGTCATGACACTCTGCATGTCGGCATTATTCCTCTTGTACACAAACCATACGCTGAATACGGCCATGGCCACAAGCGTGATAATCAGGGAGATGTACACCACAAGGCTTATCCTTGTCTGGAAGTAGCTTCGGCCTCCTGTACGGCGGCGCCTTCGGGAAAGGGCGCTTTCCAGGAAGAATGCCGCCAGGGTTAGGAGGAAGCCCTCCACAATGTAGTACAGCCACTCTGTGCTCTGACGTGAAAGGATAATCACTTCTCCGTCAGATACTTCCCTTGCAAAGAGGTCCCAGCCTTCTATACGGATGTGGCTGTAGGGATGGTCTCCGGCCATTTCCTTGATCTTTCCGGAATAGAGGGTAGGGAAGGGATATGCACCTTTATATTGAAGCAGGTGACCGTCTACGTATTTGGCCCAGGAATACACCGGAGGAAGGCTCACGCGCCCGGGATCCTGAATGCCAAGGAGGCTCAGGTAACCGCGATCTTCACGGTTATGCTTGGATTCAACGGTAATGAATATGGATGACGGGCCGAATTCAGAATAATAGGTAAAGAGGCCGGTGTAGGCAGTACGTCCGTTGCCTATTGAGCTGTAGAAGAAGTGGGAGTTCTCCCCAAGCCTTACGCCTCCGCGGATCCTTTCCATGAAAAGGGGATGTGAGCCGGGGCCTGCGGGGCCTGGCTTCACCACGGAGATGTCGTAATCCTGGGCTATCCTTACCATATAGGCGCTGGTAAGTCTTCCACGGAGGATGTCGTTTCCTCCCTCGACGGCCGCCAGCGCGCCTATCATTGAGTCATCGGCAATGGCGCCCTCCACTGAGCGGAGCTGGATTTCCAGGGCCACGTCCCTGTCCATGGCAAGGCGGTTGGCCCATACGTCCACGCGGCGCTGCTCTTTCCGGAATCCCAGTATGGCCGATGTAACCACAAAATACACCCCCAGCACCACGCAGAAGGCCATACGGCCCCAAAGGGAGAACATGTCGTACCTTATGCCGATAAGGCTTTTTACAAGAGGCGACAATATCTGGAGGAGCATGGGGATGGCAAGGGCCAGGGCCAGGAAACTGGCATAGACCAGTCCGGTAAACGGGCTTATCAGCGTTACCTTATATAGTTCAAGGTTTATGCTGGAGTTCTCAAGGATGCTGCAGAAACTGACGTGCATATAGGCGGTAACGCCAATTACCGCTACAAGTAAAACCGCTGCCAGAATGCCCTCGATGGCTTTTGATGAGCGCCGTAGCACTCCTTTCAGGAACGTCCACCGCACCACAAAGAGGTCCAGGACCAGAACGTCTATGGCAAGGTTTACTATGATTACGGCTCCAAGACTGTAGAGGAAGGGGCCATCGGCATACAGAAGGGGAGAGAAGAGCTGGGAAACCTGGTCCAGTTGCCTTCCGTACATGAACATCCAGATAAAGATGCCGGTCTGGATGGCTACTGTACCTATCAGGCAAAGGGGCGTTGGATGGGCGCTCAAGAAAATGATAAGGCCGCCCATCAGGAGGAGAAGACTCACCCAGATAAGGGCCGAATGCCTTCTTGAATATCCCTGGAATGTGTCTGATGTGAGTTTGAAAAGCGGAACTCCATCCACGGAGACTGCAGTTCCCGAGCTTGAGGACAGCGGGCTTACGCTGTAGTGATTGTCCTTTCTTATGCGCGGGTTGACACCGGTTAAGGAGCCTGGCCTCAGCTGGTTCACTATCTCAAGGCCGGCAATTATCTTGCAGCCGTTGCCTTCTACCGCCTTCTCCAGATACCACTTGGGCCCATGGTTCACGAAGGACAGCTCCGGAGTTGCATCGGCAAGGGGAGAGGTGACGTTACTGCGGGCATCAGACAGGCGTGAACCCATCTGGCGTACCCGAATGTCGTCGTTCTTGAGGGGAAACTGTCCCGCCCAGCTCTGGAGGGTGTCTTCTACGTAGCGGTACACCACCATATCGGCCGGAAGTCCTTTAAGTTCCATCCATGAACCAAGGTCTGAATGAAGGGCCTTGTCAATGTATTTATCAAGGATCTTTACGCGGGCGCTTGTCTTTTTGCCGAAATCCGCCGCCGCGGCCTCAGGGTCCTCGCTGCCGGTCCCGGTGAGCAGGGAAGCCGCAAAGATTATGGCCGATACAGCCATAAAAACTATTGCGATGCTTTGCCGTATGACGCGGGATTTATTCATTATGGTAGGGCTCTCCGCGAAGGATTGTAAACGCCCGGTACAACTGCTCTGCAAAAACCGTGCGCACCATCTGGTGGGTGAACGTCATCTTGGAAAGGGCCATCTTGGCGCGTGCCCTGGCGTGTACGGCCGGTGAAAAACCGTATGCCCCGCCAACTGCAAAGACAAGGTTCTTAGTGCCCTGGAGCATATATTTTTCCAGCATTCCGGCAAACTCCGTGGAACGGTACTCTATGCCGTGCTCGTCCAGAAGGATGAGGGTATCGGCAGGAGTCAGATGCTTAAGGATCAGTTCTCCCTCCTTTTCCTTCACCTGGTCCCGGCTCATGGCCTGGGCCTTTTTGATCTCGGGAATCTCCGTCACCTTGAACGGCACATAGTGCTGGAGCCTGGCCACATACACGTCCAGGCCCTCTTTCACCCATTTAACGTCCGTTTTCCCTACGGTTAGTAATTCAATTGTCATTATTCCGGAGTTCCCTATTTTGTCATTCCCGGCTGACCGGGAATCTCCTACAAAAGTAACATTTCGGCTTGATATTTGCAAGAAAAGTCCCCGGAATGAAAAAGCAAGCAAAGATTGTAATATCGGCGGCAATGCTCCTCCTCTCAGGTGGAGCCGCTATGGCGCAGACGCCAGTGACGCCCGTGAAGGCCTACAAACCGGTCGCTTCACCGGAAGGTGAATTCTCCGTTTTCTCATCAATCACAAAGTACCTTGCAGCCGGTGACGTAGCCTCACTCTCCAGCTGGTTTGCAGACAATCTGGACCTCACTGTCCTGTCATCATCCCGCAACTGCTCCAAGGCCCAGGCCCGCCAAATTCTCCGCAACTTCTTCGGCACCTACACACCCCGCTCCTTCGAGGTAACCCACAGAGCCTCTGAGGCCAACAAGAAGTACCTTATCGGCATACTTAACGCCGGCGGTGAAAACTTCCAGGTCACAATCTACGCCACCTCCTCCGGCGGTGACACCTACAAGATCCAGCAGCTTGGCATAGCCCGCAGCTACTGATCCCTCCCGGGCGCCCCTTATCCGCCTTATCCTATCGCTCCTGGCACCCCTGCCGTTCCTCCCTGCAAAACTTCTCCCCTGGCGGTGGAGCTCATTAGCTTGATTATCAGTCGCTTACACAACCTTCTACCAGAACTTTTTCTGGTAGAAATCTTTGTAATTCATTGTGTTTCAATCACTTAGCTTCCACCGCATCGGCATTACGGGGTGGGGCGCCGCGGTCTGAAGCAAGGCAATGATTCACACGAAAACGGCCATTTTTGCGCCTTTCGTTGCCCATTTGGTCAACGAAAAGCACGTTTTTGGCGTTTTTTGTGCGTTTCGTTGCCCGCCCACCTGAACGGCAGGGAAAATAAAAACAAATACCGGATCAAAAGGAGCGCGAAATAGTATCGGCGGCAGTGCAAATACTTAAAAATCACCACTATCCGCATTTGTCCTGGAAAATGTTTATAAAGTATCAAAATTTTCATATCTTTGTGCTAAGAACACCAATAATTCGGATATGGCCAACGTACTAAGGGAGGTAACACCCATCACGGACAGGGACTGCTTTTACATTGTGGAGCGCCACAAGAGCGAGTTCCTTTACCCCATTCATTCACATAAGGAGTTCGAACTCAATTTCATAGAAAACGGCAAGGGAGTTAAGCGTGTGGTTGGTGACAGCATTGAGGAGATAGGGGATCTGGAACTTACGCTGGTTACCGGAGACGGTCTGGAGCACGCCTGGGAGCAGGGGAACTGCACATCGGCCGATATCAGGGAAATCACCATTCAGTTCTCGGACTCACTTCTGGATGAGAGGCTTCTGGGCCGAAACCAGTTTGCGTCCATAAAAAGGATGTTTGAAAGCGCCAGGCACGGCGTGACTTTCTCCCTCACTGCAATTGCCAAAGTGTATAATCTGCTGGATACCCTGCCTTCCCTGGAGGAACGTTTTGACCAGTTCCTCAACATGCTGAAAATCCTCAACGAACTGTCTCAGGACAAGGGCGCAAGAATCCTTGCTTCCACCTCTTTCGCAAACACCAGGCAGGGGAGTGAGAGCCGCCGCGTCCAGAAGGTAAAGGATTATATACAAGAACATTACGCAGAGGATTTGCGCCTTGAGGACCTTGCTGCTATGGTGGGGATGGCGCCCAGTGCCTTCAGCCGTTTTTTCAAGCAGCACACCACAAGGAATCTCCAGGATTACATCATTGATGTGAGGCTTGGAAAGGCCGCCCGTATGCTGGTGGATACCACCACGGGAATCAGTGAAATCTGCTACGCCTGCGGCTTCAACAACCTCTCCAATTTCAACCGCGCGTTCAAGAACCGCCGCGGCTACACCCCCCGTGATTTCAGGGCTCTTTTCACTAAAAACAGGGTGTTTGTGTAGGGAATGTTAAAAAAGTATCAGTTTTAGATATTTTTTCATTTGTCCGAAACAGGCCGAAACAATAACTTTGCATCAGTAAAGTATTTATGTCGGCCAACATAATGAAAATAGCACTTAAACCCGTGGTATGGGCCCTTCTTGCCCTTGCCGCTTTTTCCTGCTCAAAAACTTCGCCATTTGTATCCGTTGAGGATGGACAGTTCATCCGTGACGGCAAGCCCTACACGTATGTGGGCACCAACTTCTGGTATGGTCCCATCCTGGCTTCGGAAGGCCGTGGCGGTGACCTGGAGCGCCTCCAGAGGGAACTTGACACGCTCAAGGTCCTTGGCCTCACCAATCTCCGTACCCTTGTGGGCGGAGACGGCCCTGACGGTGTTTTCTCCCGCGTGGAGCCCACTCTCCAAACAGCCCCCAGCGTGTACAATGACACCCTCCTCGTGGGCCTTGACCGCTATCTTGCGGAACTCGGCAAGAGAGGAATGCAGACCGTCCTCTACATCAACAACTCCTGGGAATGGAGCGGCGGCTACGGCCAGTACCTTGAATGGGCTACCGGTGAAAGGACCCTCATCCCGCTTGTGGACGGCTACTGGCCTTTCATGCAGCAGATGCGTAAGTTTCAGGTATCAGGATCCGCCCAGGAACTCTATTTCAACCACCTCCGCAATATCATCGGCCGCACCAACAGCATCACCGGAAAGCCCTACAAGGATGATCCTGCAATCTTTGCCTGGCAGCTTGGCAACGAGCCCCGCTGCTTCTCATCGGAGAAGGAAATCCAGGACGGATTCATCGGCTGGATGACAAAGGCCGCCGCCATAGTGAAGGAACTTGACCCCAACCACCTCCTTTCCACCGGCAACGAAGGCTTGATGGGCTCTGAAGAGGACATTGAACTCCTGAAAAGGGTCAACAGCATCCCTGGCGTGGACTATATGACCATCCACATCTGGCCCTACAACTGGGGCTGGGCAAAGGCCGATTCCCTGGAGGAGGACCTCCCCGCAGCCATTGAGAAGACATCGGCCTATATCGGCCTTCACAGGAAACTGGCAAACGAACTTGGCCTTCCTGTTGTCTGCGAGGAATTCGGTTTCCCCAGGGACGGATTCAAGGCCGATATGACCGCTTCTACCCGCGCGCGTGACGCGTATTATAAATTTGTATTCTCCCAGGTTGGCGGAAACCTTGACGGGGCCAATTTCTGGGGCTGGAGCGGCTTTGCGGTTCCAAACAATGAACAGTGGGTGAGCGGTGACCCTTACACCGGTGACCCCGCTCAGGAGGCTCAGGGCCTTAACGGCGTTTACGTGACAGACTCTACCGTTGACATTATTTGCAACGCAACAAATAATCTTAACCAATAATAATATTAACCATTAACCAACAAAAGCATGAGACAAAAAATTGTGACCTTCATGCTGGCGCTCCTCGCCACAACGGCCCTGTTCGCACAGAACAAGGTCAGCGGCACGGTGACCGACAACGTCGGCCCCGTCATTGGAGCCAGTGTCATGGAGAAGGGTACCAACAACGGTACCATCACAGACCTGGATGGTAAATACACCATCACCGTGCGCCCCGGCGCAACGCTGGTGTTCTCATCCATCGGTTATGCAACCCAGGAGATCGCCGTGGGTAACCAGAGCGTTATCAACGTGGTCCTGGGAGAGGATACCGAATTCCTGGACGAAGTAGTCGTCGTGGGATACGGTACCATGAAAAAGAGTGACCTTGCTGGCGCTTCCGTATCAATGAAGGAAGAGGACATCAAGGGCTCTATCATCACTAACCTGGACCAGTCCCTGCAGGGCCGTGCAGCCGGTGTTACCGCTGTTCAGACTTCCGGTGCTCCTGGTTCATCATCATCCATACGCGTCCGTGGTCAGGCTACCATCAACGCCAATGCGGAACCTCTGTACGTCATTGACGGTGTTATCATGCAGGGCGGCGGCAATTCCGGCGCCGACTTCGGTCTGGGTGATGCCCTGGGTAACGGTAAGGTGTCCACCATCTCCCCGCTGTCCACAATCAACCCCTCCGATATCGTGAGCATGGAAATCCTCAAGGACGCCTCCGCAACCGCTATCTACGGTGCCCAGGGTGCAAACGGTGTTGTGATCATCACCACAAAGCACGGTAAAGCCGGCGACGCCAAATTTACCTATGACGGTATGGTCGCCGTGGCCCGTCAGACCAAGCGTCTAGACATGATGAACCTCAGGGATTATGTCCAGTACTACACAGACGTTGTATCAGAGGGCTATTTCCGTGAGAATTCAATGTACGCAGACCCTTCAATCCTTGGTGTAGGTACCAACTGGCAGGACGAAATCTTCCGCACCGCCTTCCAGCACCAGCATCAAATCAGCGCCCAGGGCGGCTCCGACAAAGTCCAGTACTTTGTGTCAGGTTCCTACATGAACCAGGAAGGAACCATCATCGGCTCCAAGTTTGACCGCTTCTCCGTACGTACCAATATCGACGCCCAACTCAAGAGCTGGTTCAAGCTTGGTCTCAGCGCCACTTACGCAAACACCAACGATGACCTCAAGCTGGCCGATTCCAACGAAGGTCTCATCTACTATTCCCTGACCACACTGCCCGACATCCCCGTCTACGATGTCTACGGCAATTATTCATCAACTGTCCGCGAGGGATACACCAACCCCAACCCGGTTGCCCTTGCAATGATGAACGAGCGTCTCCTCAACCGTCAGAAACTCACCGGTAACATCTATGCCGAGTTCACTCCCATCAAGCACCTTGTATGGCGCACGGAGCTGGGCTTCGACATCAGCGGCTCAAAGGCCACCCGCTATGAGCCTATGGTAGACCTTGGCGGCTGGAAGCGTCCCCAGAACAGCATGAGCACCCAGAAGAACAGCTCCATGTTCTGGCAGCTCAAGAACTATGTGACTTATTCCAACACCTTCGGCAAGCACAGCATCACCGCCATGCTTGGTCAGGAATGCTGGGAATCCCGCTGGGACTACCTCAGCGGTGCCAACACCCTCCTTCCTTCCGACGAAGTCCACAATGTTTCCCTGGGTACGGGTACTCCCACCGTCGGCTCCGGCTTCGGCTCCGCTGCAATGGCATCCTTCTTCACCCGTGAAACTTACAACTACGACGACCGTTACCTCCTCACCTACACTTTCCGTTACGACGGTTCTTCCAACTTCGGTCCCAAGAACCGCTGGGCAGGTTTCCACTCCTTTGCGGCAGCCTGGAAGTTCACCAACGAGAAGTTCTTCCCGGAGGCAGTCAAGTCTGTCATGAACAACGGTAAGCTTCGCTTCGGCTGGGGCCAGACCGGTAACTCCAACATCGGCTCATACGCCTGGGGCTCCGCCCTCAGCAAGATGCCTTCTGCTCTTGGCAGCGGCTACCGTCCGGCAAATATCCCCAATGAGGCTATCCGTTGGGAAAAGCAGCAGCAGTTCAACGTAGGTCTTGACCTCAATTTCTTTGAGAACAAGCTCAACCTTACCGTTGACGCCTACTACAAGCGTTCCGACGACATGCTCATGAGCATGCAGCTCCCTTCATATATGGGTACACAGGGTAACGGTTCTTCCGCCCTTGCAGCCCCTAAGGGCAACTACGGCTCCATTGAGAACAAGGGTATTGAAATCACCCTGGACACCCACCCGGTTTCCTACAAGAACTTCACCTGGGACAGCAACTTCCAGATTTCCTTCAACGCCAACAAACTCCTTGCCCTTGACGGCACCACCAACGCAGCCCTCGTGGGTTACGGCCAGTGGAGCGACGTTGTCTGCGTCTCTGAAATCGGCAAGCCGCTGTACAACTTCTACGGATACAAAGTGCTGGGCGTATATCAGGATTTGGAGGATATCAACAATTCCCCCAGGGCTGAAAAATACCCCAAGCCCAACAAGAAGGGTGAGATTATCTTCGACCGCAATACAACCGTATGGCCCGGTGACCTCAAGTACGCAGACCTTTCAGGCCCCGAAGGTGTTCCTGATGGTGTAATCAACGAGTACGACCGCACCGACATCGGCTCACCGCTTCCTCTGTTCACCTTCGGCTGGACCAATACTTTCACCTACAAGAACTGGGATCTGAGCATATTCCTCAACGGCTCCGTGGGCAACAAGGTGCTCAACTACAACGCTATCACCCTCACCCACATGAACTCCGCCTGGACCAACCAGCTCCGCTCCGTCTCCGACAGGGCACGCCTGGTAGCCATCGATCCCGCCAAGGAGTATGACGGAACCAACAACCTTAACAACTGGTATGAGGATATCACCAATGTAAGGGTTGCAAATCCCGACACCAAGACTCCGCGTGCAACCACCGGTGACCCTAACGACAACGACCGTATCAGCGACCGTTACGTTGAGGATGGCAGTTACCTCCGCGTGAAGAATATCACCCTGGGTTACACCTTCCCCAAACAGCTTCTCCAGAAGGCCAAGATTGAGAATGTCCGCGCTTATGTGAACATCCAGAACCTGTACACCTTCACCAAGTACAGCGGATATGACCCTGAGGTTGGTGCTTCTACCCAGGATTCCACCGGCCTTACCTACGGCCTGGATAACGGACGTTATCCTTCTCCTACTCTTTATTCTTTCGGCGTGAGCATCACATTCTAAAAGAAGGAGGAAATGAATATGAAAAATATAATGAAATACATTGCCGCCGTTGCTGCCGTCCTTGCCCTGGCATCCTGCGAGAAATTCCTGGACAGGCCCACCGAAGACAACTATAACGTTGGTAATTTCTATAAGAACGACCAGCAGCTGGAGCAGGGTGTGAACTACCTTTACAATTCTCCCTGGTACGATTTCCAGCGCGGCTTCATCAAGATCGGTGAGGTTATGTCCGGTAACATGTACTGGGGTGATAGCCCTTATCTCACCTTCACCACAAACGGTACCGACACAGACCTTATCAACATGTCCTACTCCCTGTGGGCTGTCAACGGCCATGCCAACACCGTTATCAACAACATCGTGAATTCCCAGGGCCCTTCACAGGAAGCCAAGAACAAGTACATCGGCGAAGCCCTTGTTTGGAAGGCTTTCGCATACTTCTTCATGGTACGTACCTTCGGCCCGGTTCCCATTATCCACGACAACAACGCCATGCTTGAGGCCGGCGACTACAACAACGTCCAGAAGGTAGACCGCGAAGGTGTATATGACTATATCATCTACACCCTTGAGACTGCCATGGACCTCCTTCCCAAGCAAACCTCAAAATGGGACCGCAGGATAGACTACTATGCAGCAGAAGCTCTCCTCGCTAAGGTTTACCTCACCAAGGCTGGCCTTTCCGGTACCCTTGACAACGAAGACCTCGCAAAGGCCGCTTCCTACGCAGAGCAGGTAATCACAGAATCCGGACGTACCCTTACTCCCGTCTATTCCGACGTATTCCGTCTTGCCCCTTCAGTTTACAACGCCACGGGTGAGTCCCTCATCTCCTGGCAGTGGACTGTGTCGGATCAGCAGTGGACCCGTCAGAACACTCTCCAGAGCGACCTCGCAATCGTCGGCTTCGACGAGAACGGTGACGTATGGGGCGGCTGGGGCGGTCCTTCCGTAGACCTTCAGGATGCATTTGGTGTAAATCCCACCGACGATCCCGCTCTCCGCGTGAACTACAAGGACGACCGCCGCAAGGCTACCATGATGATGCCCGGAGACAAGTACGAGTATTTCTGGACCGACAAGGGCGGATTCGACTTCCTCCGTTTCATCTATGATTCTGAGTACGGCGCCGGCGGCCCCGGCGGAGAAATGCAGTGCCCTACAGGCTCCAACAACGTCAAGCACCTCTACGGTGACAACGCTGACCATATCGCCGGTGTGGGTGTTCCCGCCGCACGTATGGCCAACGAGCTTCCCACTCATCTTATCCGTCTCTCCGACGTTTATCTGATCTATGCCGAGGCAAAATTCCTCACTGGTGACAAGCCCACAGCCCTTGAGTATGTGAACAAGGTCCGTGCACGTGCCAACGCCGAGGAACTGACCGACATCACCTATGCCGATATCTGGAGAGAGCGCCGTCTGGAGCTTGCCGGTGAAGGCGACCGCTGGTACGACTACGTCCGCCGTTCTTACTACGACATGGAATACTGCATCAACGAGCTCAAGAGCCAGCGCCGCTCCGACTACTATGGCCTGAACGACCTCTGGAAGGGTTACTACGAGACCGGTATATGGAGCAAGAAGGGTGAGAAAGACAAGACCGGCTACCCCGGAACAAACTATGACAATCCCACCGTGACTGCCGAAAGCTTCCAGCTTCCGTTCCCTACGGAGGATGTGGTGTTCAACAAAAACATGGCATCTGACGTGGAACCCATCCACGTTGAGAATATCCGTGAGGCATATCCGTACAACTTCTAATGGAACAGACAATGAAAACTAACAATATCATCAAAGGCATCGTGGCTGTATCCTTGCTGCTTCTCGGATTAGCTTCCTGCGAAAGGGTGGATTATCCTGACCGCTATCGCATCAGCAAGGGTAAACCTACCATTGACTACATCCGCTATGCCAACAAAGACATCCTTATAGACAAAGCCTATATGGATGAGACCGTTTGCGTCGTAGGCCAGAACCTGACATCCGTTGTCAAAATCCTGTTCAACGACCAGGCCGCAGTCCTGAACACCAGCTTCATGACGGATAAGACCCTCCTGGTCTCCATTCCCAAGACAAAAGCTCAGGTTCAGACCAACAAGATTTACTTCATCTCCGCCGCAGCAGACACTGTAGACGTGGACTTCGAAGTCATGCCTCCGGCACCTCTTGCAACCGGTATGGATTGCGAATACGCAAAGCCCGGCACCGTGGCCAAGATTTACGGAGACTACTTCATCGACCTTGAGTACGTTGAATTCCAGGGCCTGAACGCCCGTGTGGAGGTAGACGACATCACTTACGATGAGTCTGAAATCACCCTCACCATCCCCGCAACCGCTACTCCGGGTATGATCAAGATCAAGACGAAGTCCGGTCTTTCCGGTTCCGTATTCCACTACATGGACCAGCGCGGCCTCCTGTTCGACTTCGACGGCAAGACCGGTCTGTACGATGCATCCAACCGTGGCTGGCATCCTCAGACCGTTACCACTGACGAAACCGCCATTGACGGCAATTTCCTCCAGCTTGGTGACGGCACCGCAGAAATGAAGGGAGACGGCAGTACCTGGGACGACGGTCATTTCTCATTCGAATACTGGCCCGGTATGTGGGAAAGCCCCGTTGAGACGTTCAGCCAGCCTGCCGGCCGCAAGCTCAGCGATTTCGCCGACTTCTCCGGCTACGCCAATATGGCCTACAAGTTCGAGATGTTCATCCCGTC
This sequence comes from Bacteroidales bacterium, assembly GCA_017550525.1. GTDB lineage: Bacteria > Bacteroidota > Bacteroidia > Bacteroidales > UBA932 > Cryptobacteroides. Next base: position 16,821 of record JAFZOU010000097.1, on the reverse strand, counting down.
TTCCAACCCCTGGAAGGGAAGTGCAATGCAGATAATTCCTTCTTCAATCTACACCGTCCACAACGGTGACAGCAAGGGAGTGACCGACGTTGACGGTGAGGCTCTGCCCGGATGTAACAACAAGTACATCGGCGACAACAGTGCCAAGTACCCCCGCGCCCTCTATACTCCCTGGGCCGACGGTATGGTGGATACCGGTGACAAGTGGATCACTGTCACCATCCCCATGGCAAACATCCTCTACAAGCCGGATGGCACTCCTTCCGACGGCAAGATCGATGCAACCTGCTTCGACGGCCTCTGCATCTTTGTTTGCAACACCGGCGGAAAAACCGGCGAGGACTGCAAACCTATAATCAAGATTGACAACATCCGTGCTGTCCCTATTAAGTAACTCATAAGGTATCAATGAATATGAAAAAGTTTATCAAATTTTCTTTCCTCGCAGCAGTGATGGCGGCCGTTCTCGGCACAGTCTCCTGCACCCAGAAAGAGGCTGATACCGATCAGTTGAGCGGCCCTGTGGCACTTGCTGCCATGTCGCCCAATCCCATAGTCCGCGGCGCCGAACTCCATCTGTTCGGTATCAACATGGACAAGGTGGTTGAGGTCCTGATTCCCGGCATAGATCCCATTAAGGAAATCACTGCCGGAGAGGGTAAAGGCCGTCTTTCCGAGATTATCGTGACGGTCCCCGTAGAGGGCCCCGAGGTTGGTAAGGTAACCGTTAAAGATGCAGGTGGAAACACCTCTACTTCCAAGTTTAACCTCACTTACACCGAGGGCATCGAGTTTGAAGGTTTTGAGAGTGCCGCAAGCGTCCTCTCCGGTGACGTGATCACCCTCAAGGGTGAATATATGAGTTCTGTTCAGGAAGTCATCTTCACCAGTGGCACTGGCAGCGCTTATGCTACCGGCAAGCAGATCTTTGAAAAGACCCGCCACAGCATCAAGGTGTATGTCCCCGCTTCGGCTACTACCGGTATTATCAAGGTAAGTGATGTCAACGAGTTTGTGGATCCTACCGCCATCGCCAACATTTTCCCTTCCACCAAGGAACTGGTGGTTGGAAAGCCCACCGTTGACAAGATGGAATTTGAGGATGCCATCAAGGCTGGAACTGTTCTCTCCTTCACCGGAGCACATCTTGACATGATTGCCAAGGTTGAGTTCAGCGGTGTGGAGCCCAAGGAGTTCAAACTTAACGATGACTCCACCGCACTGACTGCTGCCCTTCCCGCAAAGGCCGCCGACGGTGACGTTGTGTTCACCTCCTACGCCGGTGACACCTTTGTGGCCGCCACCCTTGCTGGAGTCCTTCCTTCAGGAATGGAATTTTCGGCCGATGAAGAGTCTGACGATCCCCGCTTCAAGGCAGGTTACAAGACTCTCATCAAAGGTGAAGACCTTGACCTTGTAACAGGCGTATCTTTCGGCGGCGTTTATGCCGACTTCGTTTACGACGCAGGGGATGATATCGATCCTGTAGTTTATGCCTACATTCCTGCAACTGCTCCTGACGGAGACGTCAAGGTGCATCTTGCAAATGGCAGCGAGGTTGTTGTGAAGGAAGCCCTGGAGCTTGTGAATCCTACAGTTGACGAAGTTTCCGCAGACTCTATCAATGCCCGCGAAGAGTTCACCATTACAGGTAAGGACCTTGACCTTGTGACCGCTGTGTCCGTTGGTGGCATCGCCTGCGAATTCACCCCTGAGGTAATAGGTGAAGAAGACGGTGAGGACGAGAACGGAGATCCTGTAAAGGTTCCCGTCTATTCCAGCACCAAGATCATCGTCACCTCTTCCCCCATTGCCGTGAGCGGAGACGTGCTCATTGAAAAGGCTAACGGCTGGTCTTCCGTAATCTCCCAGATGGAGGTTGCATACGACGAGCTTGTTTTCCTTGAAGTTCCTGCATCCGTTGCGCTTGGCAAGGCCATAACCGTAACCGGAACCAACCTCTTTGCAATTGACAAGGTTTATATCAAGGGCAAACAGGTGGTGAACTGGATTTCAAGGTCAGATACCCAAATGGTGTTCGAACTCCCTGAGGGTATCGGCCCCGGCGTCTACTATCTTGTTCTTGATCTAAATGACGGCAGCACCATAAGCTGGGCCAAGACCTTTGAGGTTACCGCTCCTTACACTGAAACCTTCATCTGGGAAGGAGAGCACGATCTTGCCGGCTGGGGCGCCAACCTGGAGATTCAGCCCAACGGCTTCCAGACTGTCAATTTGAAGGAAGGCGACATCGTCCGCATCTACTACAAGACTTATGAAGACTGGTGGATGGTGAAGGTTCAGGACGGAAGCTGGGGCGCTGTAGACCTCAAGATACCGGACAATCCTCAGGACGCCAACGCTTTCAGCGCAAGCACTCATCCTTATTCTCCTGACGGAAGTCAGTTCATGTCAATAGAGGTTACTGCAGAACTTGCCCAGCAGCTTCTGGCTCCCGCCAAGGCATTGGCCCTCAATGGCCAGGGTGCCAAGATTATGGGTGTTTCTGTAATCCAGTTCGGCTCTGCCAAAACTTACCTTTGGCAAGGAGAAATTGGCCCCACAAACTGGGATGGTGATATCATTCCTTCGGATGTCACCGGGTTGGATAAACTTTCTCCCGGTATGACAATGGGATTTGATTTCTATTGCGATCCCACTCAGGAATACTGGCAGGTGGAATTCATGGGTACATGGTGGACTCAGTTCCCTTCATTGATGAATCCGGACGGTTCCCGCCATATTTGGGAATTCAAAGCTGAGGATACCAACTTAGAGTTTGAGCTTGCTCAGGCCGATATTGATATCATTCAGGCCCAGGGATTCCTCTTCTGTGGTAACGGTGTATTCATCACCGGCATCTACGTACTCTAGCACTTTTAATCCGGAGGGGGCCGACCCTCCCTCCGGGTTCTAACTAACCTCTATGAAAAGAGCAATCATACTTTCTCTTATGTCTGCGGCTTTGTTATTGGGTTGTTCCAAAACGGATCCGCAGGAACCTGCTGTGCCGGAGAAGGAGGATACAACCGTGAGAGATGAAAATGCCCTCACTAATCCCAATGCCACGGCCGCGGCGCAGAAAGTGTACTCCTTTATCCGTGAAAACGCCGGAAATACCATCCTCAGCGGGGTTCAGTCCGGTGGTACGGCCAACAACAACGAGCGCGTGGATGAAATATTCCGCCTTACGGGAAAGCATCCTGCCGTAGCCGGCTATGACTACATATTCCTCCAGTATTCTCCAACCCCCTCCAACTGGTCCTGGAAGGTTGATTACGGTGACATATCGGCGGCAAAGGAACAGTGGAAAGAAGGCGGCCTGGTGTCATTCATGTGGCACTGGAACGTGCCTTCGTCAAAGGAGGCCTGGGAAAACGGTAAAAAGGGAAACTTTGACGGCTACAATTTCTACTGTGACAAGACTACCTTTGATATAAACCGTGCGCTTTTGCCCGGAAGCTGGGAGAACGAATTCATCCTCCAGGATATAGAAAAGGTCGCCTCCTACCTGAAACTCCTCCAGAAGGATGGAATCCCAGTCCTCTGGCGCCCCCTGCATGAGGCTGCGGGAAATTACAACCGTTATGGCACCAACGGCGCATGGTTCTGGTGGGGACGCGGCGGTTCCGATTCCTGCAAGAAGTTGTGGAAACTTCTGAGGGACAAGCTTGAAGGGGAGTACGGTCTGAATAATCTCATTTGGGTTTGGACCCTGGATGCAACGGAGGAAGTAAGCGCCGCAACCTACGCAAAATGGTATCCGGGGAACGAACTTGTGGATATTGTGGGAGTGGATATTTATGCCGATGACACCGCCGCCAAGGCCCGCCAGTATCAGGCGGCTGTGGCGCTTTCCGGCGGAAAGAAGCCGGTTACCATAAGCGAATGCGGAAATATTCCCAATCCTGAAAAATGCCTGGATGCGGAACAGAACTGGAGCTGGTTCCTTACCTGGGACCTGGAGAGTTATCCGCTTAATACTGAAAACTATTGGAAAACCATAATGGCATCGCCGCGTGTCCTTACGCGTGAGTCCATGCCCTCATTAAAATAATGTAATATGAGACATCTGGCAATATCTGTTATCTCTGTGGCGGCATTTATGTTTTGCATAACTTGCTGCACAAGGCCTGCCGCCCAGGATGGCAAGGAAGAAGGTGGAAGCGTTCCCACAGAAATTACTTTATCTCAGGAGAGTTATGAGGCACCTCAGGAAGGAGGCTCAGTTTCCCTTACGGTAACATCTCCCACCCGTCCCAGCATTACGGGCGCAAATTCATGGATTACAGTGCCGGACGGCACCTACAACAGCAGTACCTATAAGATTACTTATCCTATCAAGGTGGCCGCAAACAATTCGGAAGAAGACCGCAGCGCTGCTCTTACCATCAAAGCCGGAAGTCTCTCAAGGGAGTTTGTGATTTCCCAGCCCGGAAAGGAGGCGGAATCCGGAGAGCCCAAGGAAATGACCCTTGACAAGCACAGCCTTACCATTCGCCAGGCCGGAGGGCAAGCGTCGCTGATTGTAACGGCCCCCTCAGAGCCGTCTGTGTCCGGGGTCCCATCCTGGCTGGAGCTCACCCAGAGCGAATACAAAAACTATAAGAAGAAGTTCACATTCAAGGCTTCTGAGAATGACAGCTATGACGAATTGTCTGCGGAGGTAACCGTAACTGCAGGGACGTTCACAGACAAACTCACTGTAATCCAGGAACCTAAGTTCAAGGATCCCGACGCTATTGATAACGTTGCCTGGAACCGTGGAATGGAGCTGGGCCTTGGCTGGAATATGGGCAACCATTTTGACGCTTATGCAAACGGCGTGGCAAACGAGACCGCCTGGCAGGGGAAATCGGCCACACAGGCCACTTTCACAGGCCTAAAGGCCAAGGGCTTCACCAGCGTCCGCATTCCGGCAACGTGGATGGGACATATTGGAGAAGCTCCTGACTATACACTTGATGATGTCTGGCTCAACCGCATTTATGAGGTAGTGGGATTTGCAGAGAACGCGGGCCTGAATGTGATTCTAAACACTCACCACGATGAAGATCACGGTGAGAATGACGGCAACCACTGGCAGAACCTTAAAGGTGCCGTGGACAGTGAGGAAATCAATACTCAGGTTAAGGAGGAGATTGCTGCCGTATGGACCCAGATAGCAACTAAGTTCAAGGACAAGGGAGAATTCCTTATGCTTGAATCCTTCAATGAGCTTATTTACGGCGACCAATGGAGTTCCAGCTCCAATACGGAAAAGAAATGCGACGTGATTAACCAGTGGAATCAGGTGTTTGTAAACGCAGTCCGTGCAACTGGTGGCAAGAATGCTACGCGCTGGCTGGGCGTCCCCGGATATGCCGCAAGTCCTTCCTATCTTAAGTATCTCACCGTTCCTGATGACCCGGCCGATAAAACCATGCTGGCCTTCCACTGCTATGATCCGTACGATTATACCATTGGTGCCAAGCAACTTGCCGACTGGGGACATACCGGATCGGCCTACAAGAACGGGGAGAACGAGATCAAGTCCCTTTTCAAGGGTATCTATGAGAACTACATTGCAAAGAATATCCCCATTTATATGGGAGAATTCGGCTGCTCCATGAGAAACAAGAGTTCTCAGCGCTCCTGGGCCTTCTACCTATACTATCTTGAGTATGTGGTAAAGGCGGCAAGGACGTATGGAATAGCCCCGTTCCTCTGGGACAACGGTTCTCTTGGAGAGAGTGGAGAAGGCTATGGCATGGAATCTCATCCCTATATCAACCACGGCACCGGAGATTATATGCCAAACGGCCGCGAACCTGTAGAGACCATGGTAAAGGCCTGGTTCACCCACTCAGACACGTACAATCTCCAAAGCGTCTACGACTCCGCCCCTACTTTCTAGGATTATGAAGCATATAGTTCACATACTTGCGGCCCTGGCCGTTATATCGGCCTGCGGTCCCCGGGACAAAAAACCTATGGAAACGCCAAAGGACCAGCTTGTGCACAGGCTTTTCACCTATGCGGAGAACGGCCAGATTGCCTACGGCCATCAGGACGACCTATTCTACGGCCACACCTGGAAGGTGGAGGACTGGGAGAACGACCCCCTGGAGCGCAGTGACGTTAAGGACGTTACCGGGAAGTACCCCGTGCTCCTTGGCTGTGACCTTGGAGGCATTGAACTCGGGGCCGATAAAAACCTTGACGGCGTTCCCTTCGGCCTTATGAGAAAGGCGGCCCTGAAGCAGATTGAGCGCGGCGGCATTGTCACTTTCTCCTGGCACCCGCGTAACCCCCTTACCGGCGGAGACGCCTGGGACATTTCGTCAGACCAGGTGGTAAAATCCGTCCTCAAGGGCGGGGAGAAGGAGGCCGATTTCCGCCTTTGGCTACAGCGTGCCGCTGATTTTATCGAGTCCATCGGCACGGATGTCCCCGTCATTTTCCGCCCCTGGCATGAGAACATCGGAAGCTGGTTCTGGTGGGGAGGAAAGCTCTGCACCCCTCAGGAGTATCAGGAACTTTTCCGCCTTACCTGGCTCTATTTCACCAAGGACCGCGGCCTCACAAATATCCTGTGGTGCTATTCCCCCAACGGAGATATCGGCCCGGAGGAGTATATGAGCCGCTATCCCGGAGACGAGTTTGTGGACATCCTTGGCGTGGATACCTACACCTCCACTTGGAGAGGGGATGAAGCCGTGGCTTTCTTCAAGGAGGATTTAAAGCGCCAGATGAACTTCCTCACGGCCCTTTCCTATGAGCACAACAAACTGATGTGCCTTTCCGAGACCGGATATGAGGGAATCAAGTACCCCACCTGGTGGACTGAAATCCTTGAACCCGCCGTACGCGAGTATCCCATCAGCTATCTCCTTACCTGGCGTAATGCCCACGACAAACCCGAGCATTTCTACGCCGCCTGGAAGGGCTTTGAATATGAGAAGGACATGAAAGACTTCTCAGAGTTAGAGAACATACTTTTCCTTGACTAAGATGAACTTTGAACAAAGACTGGCCTGGTTGAAAAAGTGCCACAGAGAGCTTCTTGAAAAGCCTAACGCCCCCATTGAGGGTAATGGAATATATGAGCGTTGGGAAAACCCCATCCTCACGGCGGCTCATGCCCCGCTGGAGTGGCGCTATGACCTTAACCGTGAGCGCAATCCCTTCCTGATGGAAAGGATAGGGGTGAATGCAACCCTTAACTCCGGCGCCATCAGGTGGAACGGCAAATACGTGCTTGTGGTGCGCGTGGAAGGGAATGACCGCAAATCCTTCTTTGCCGTTGCCGAAAGCCCTAACGGAGTGGACAACTTCAAGTTCTGGCCTCGTCCAATCACTATGCCGGAGTGGGGTGAGCCCGCAACCAATGTGTACGATATGCGCCTTACTGCCCACGAAGACGGCTGGATTTACGGCATATTCTGCGTGGAGCGCAAGGACCACACCCTGGAGGGTGACCTTTCTGCCGCAACGGCTGCCGCAGGAGTTGCCCGCACAAAGGACCTTGTGAACTGGGAGAGGCTTCCGGACATACAGTCAAAGAGCCAGCAGCGTAACGTTGTCCTGCACCCTGAGTTTGTTAACGGCAAATATGCCCTCTACACACGCCCCCAGGACGGATTCATAGATGCAGGAAGCGGCGGCGGAATAGGCTGGGCCCTGGTAGATACCATGGACGGAGCAGTCATCAAGGAGGAAAAGATAATCAACCTCCGCCATTACCACACCATCAAGGAAGTGAAAAACGGAGAGGGCCCTCATCCCATCAAAACTCCCAAAGGCTGGCTCCACCTTGCCCACGGCGTTCGCGGCTGCGCCAGCGGACTCCGCTATGTGCTGTATATGTACATGACGGCCCTTGACGACCCCACACGCGTGATTGCTGAACCCGGCGGCTTCTTTATGGTGCCTCAGGGCTGGGAGTACATAGGAGACGTTATGAACGTAGTCTTCTCCAACGGCTGGATTGCCGATCCAGACGGCCGCGTATTCATCTACTACGCCTCCTCTGATACCCGTATGCACGTAGCAACTTCCACCATAGACCGCCTTGTGGACTACTGCTTCAACACCCCGGCCGATGGTTTCCGCACCGGGCTGTCAGTTGAGGCCATCAACCGCCTCATTGACGCTAATGAAGCGCGTGGGGGTAAGTAATTGAGTATTATTGAGTTAGTGAAAAGAGGGTACTTGGATTTCCGGACCCTAAATCATGTAAAAGATTAATAATGAAACATTTACGTCCACGCCTTGTGGCGGCGCTTCTCTTTCTGAGTGCGGCTTTGAATGCGCAGCCGCTTCAGATTGCACATGTTTTTTCAGATCATGCAGTTCTGCAGCAGGAAACCACCGTACCCGTATGGGGATGGGGAGAACCCGGCAAGAAGGTGCAGGTGAAGGCCTCCTGGCTCAAAAAAGCTGTTTCCACTACTGTGGCCGATGACGGCACCTGGCGCGTGTATTTACAGACTTTCAAGGCCGATGGCCGCTCCCAAAGCCTGCTTGTGAAGTCCGGGAAGGAGAAGATAGAACTGAATGACGTGGTGTTTGGTGAAGTATGGGTGTGCTCCGGCCAGTCCAATATGGAAATGCCCATAAGCGGATTCGGTTTCCAGGGAATTGAAGGCAGCACTGAGGCCATCCTGGATGCCGCGGAAACTGCCTCCCAGATACGTGTATTTGATATCAAAACCCCTAAGTGCCAGGCCCCCCAGAAAGATGTGGAAACCGTTTGGGCATACTCCACCGGAGACGTTGTTTCAAGGACATCGGCCATAGGATATTTCTTTGCAAAGAGGCTTTCAAAGAATTTTGGCGTTCCCGTTGGCATCATAGTGAATGCCTGGGGCGGCAGCCGAATAGAGCCCTGGATGACAAGGGAGGCCATTGACCGTGTGGACCTTACCCCGGAGGAAAGGGCCGAGATTGATTCTGTAGTTGAGAACCCGGACCGCTGGCCCGAGACCCCGGAACTTATCTGGAACGGCCGCGTAAAACCCGTCGCAGGCTATGCCGCAAAGGGCTTCCTGTGGTATCAGGGCTGCTCCAATATCGGCCAGAAGGGCTGCTACGATAAACTTCAGGCATCCATGCTCCAGCTCTGGAGAGATTCCTGGGGAAGGGGAGATATGCCTTTCATCTATGCGCTCCTGGCTCCATATCATCACGGAGATTCTGACGGCCGCTGGCGTCCTTTCTTTGTGGAGGCCCAGATGAGGATGGCATCTGAAACCACCAACGCCTGGTACGTATGCACGGAAACCCTAGGAGACCCAGTCACCATCCATCCTCCTTACAAGAGGGAGGTTGCCGATATGATGGAACTCACCGCCCTCCAGAACGTTTACGGCATCCCTACCGGCATTTCCATTGAGCCCGCGCTCCTGAAGGACCTTGCCTTGGAAGAGGACGGCACCGTGAAGGTTTGGCTTACCAACGTATGGAGTAACCTTGGCTCAATGACCTCACGTGACATCGTGGGCTTTGAACTTGCCGGTGAGGACCGGGAGTTCCACCTTGCAAAGGCGGAGGTTGACTGGGATGGCCAGACTATCATTGTGAAGTGCCCGGAAGTTCCTAAGCCCGTAGCCGTACGTTACGCCTGGCGCAACTGGATGGGCGCAAACCTCCAGAAGACAAGCGGCATCCCCGTGCCGCCCTTCCGTACAGATGATTGGGAATACTGATGAAAAGACTGTCTTTAATACTTCTTGTTCTTGCGCTCTCCTGCGCGCCGCGTAACCGCGTTGCCGTGAAAACGGACGCCGGGCTTGTGCGTCTTGAAGTTGTGAGCCCGGAGATAGTGCGCGTGAGCGTAACTCCGGAAATGAAGTTCAGTGAGCGTAAAAGCCTTGCCGTACTGCCCCAGAAGGGCTGCACGGATTTCAGCTTTGACGGAAAGACCCTTACGACGGCTGCCTTGAAGGTAACCGTCGAGGACGGCATAATATCATTCTTCCGGGCCGATGGAACCCCTCTTGCCACTGACGGAAAGGTATCCTTCAATGAAGGCACGGCTGTGAGTTTTGCCTCTGTGGCAGACGAGGCCTTCTACGGCCTTGGGCAGCATCAGGCCGGGGAACTTGACCACAAGGGCCGCCGTGAGGAACTTTACCAGTACAACACCAAGATAAGCGTCCCCTTCGTGCTCTCCAACAAGGGCTACGGAATCCTCTTTGACGCCTATTCCTACAGCCGCTGGGGAAGCAAGGAACCCTACCGCCAGCTTGGGGAGGTATTTGTCCTTGACCTTGAGGGCCGATACACTGCCTCCGACGGCAAGGTCATCACCCAGAAGGAAGACTCCCTCTATTATGAGAACGAGTGGGCGATAAAGAACCTTCCCCAGGTGCCCCTGAACGGGGCCAAGGTGCGCTACACCGGCACCATCACCGCCCGTGAGACCGGCGACTACCACTTCATCCAGTATTACGCCGGCTTCCAGAGTACTTCAATCGGCGGCAAGGAAGTCATGAGCCGCCGCTGGCGTCCGGCCTGGAACCCCAACAGCTGCAAATATACCGTCCACCTTGAAAAGGGTGTCCCTACTCCCGTGGAGATAGACTGGGAGCCGGACGGAGACGTGTCGTATATCGGCCTCAGGGTTGCCCCCCTTGAAACTCCGGAGGAAGAATCCCGACTCACATTCTGGAGTGAATGCGAGCCTATGGCCGATTTCTACTTCATCGCAGGCGGAAGCGCCGACAAAGTGATTGCCGGTTATCGTAAACTCAGCGGCAAGGCCCCCGTAATGCCCAAATGGGCCCTTGGATTCTGGCAGAGCCGTGAGCGCTATTCCACCCAGGAAGACCTTGTGGGGACCCTTTCTGAGTTCCGTCGCCGCCACATCCCCGTAGACAATATCGTTCAGGACTGGCAGTACTGGGAGGATGACCAGTGGGGAAGCCATCAGTTTGACTCTTCCCGCTACCCGGACCCCGAGGCAATGCTTGACAGCGTTCACGCCATGCACGGCCGCTTTATGATAAGCGTGTGGCCCAAGTTCTACACCAATACGGACAATTATAAGGAACTGAAGGCCGCAGGCTATGCCTACACTCACGCTGAGGAAGCCGGCCTTGAAGACTGGCTGGGCCATAAGCAGAGTTTCTATGACGCCTACGCAGAAGGCGGCCGCAAGATGTTCTGGGACCAGATGGACCGTAACCTCTACACTAAGTTCGGCAAAAAGATAGACGCCTGGTGGATGGACGCCTCTGAGCCAAACCTCAGGGACTGCCTCCCCATGGATTACTTCAAGTGGCTCATCACTCCAAACGCCCTTGGCTCTTCCACTGAATACCTTAACGCTTATGCCCTGGTTAATGCCCAGGCTATCTACGAGGGCCAGCGTTCCGTTGATCCGGACAAGAGGGTGTTCCTCCTTACCCGTAACGGCTTCGCCGGCCTCCAGAGGTATTCTACGGCGTCCTGGAGCGGGGATATCGGCACATCCTGGGAAGATTTCCGTATGCAGGCGGCAGCAGGTCTTAACTATTCCATGAGCGGCATTCCGTTCTGGGGAATGGACATTGGCGGCTTCTCCGTGATGAGCAAGTTCTATGACAGCGCAAATGCCCCTGAATGGCAGGAGCTCCAGACCCGCTGGCATCAGGCTGGCACGTTTGTGCCGCTTTTCCGCACCCACGGCCAGTGGCCAAGGAGAGAACTCTGGAACATTGCTCCGGAGGGCTCCAAGGCCTACGAGAGCATCCTCTACTATATGAGGCTTCGCTACAGGCTTATGCCTTATATATATTCACTTACAGGCGCCGTCCATTTTGAGGATGCCACCATAATGAGGGCCCTTGCTATGGATTATCCTGATGATCCTGAGGTCCGTGACCTTTCAGACCAATGGCTCTTTGGCCCCGCTCTTATGGCCTGCCCGGTATTTGAGTATAAGGCAACAAGCCGCAGCGTCTACTTCCCGGAAGGCATCTGGTATGACTTCTACACCGGGGAGAAGATTGAGGGCGGCCGCCGCATCACCGTGGACGCCCCGTATGAGCGTATGCCACTCTATGTCCGTGCCGGCAGCATCATCCCCATGGGCCCGGACATGGAATGGACGGAGGAGGTTCCTTCAGATGAGATAACCCTTATGGTATATCCAGGGGCCGATTCTTCCTTCACTCTCTATGAGGATGACGGCCTAACTTACGGATACGAAAAGGGCCAGTACGCCATCACCCGTATCTACTGGAACGATGCCGCAGGGAAGGCTGATATCGGCCCCCGTGAAGGCTCATATCCGGGAATGCCGGAAAACCGAACCTACAAAGTTGTAGTTGCTGGAAATAACTAACTAAAACCTTATATGAAAAAGACAGTTTTAATGATGTCCAGTGTTGTAATATCGGCCGCCGCTTTATCTTCCTGCAATCAGGGAGCGGCTCCCGCAATCCCCACCGACAAAGCGGTTGAGGCAAAGGTAGAGAAGGTGCTTAAGGGTATGACCCTTGAGGAGAAGGCCGGTCAGCTGGTGCAGCTCAACATCTCCAGCCTGGAAGATGAGACCCGCGAGGCAATTGACCCCGCAAAGCTTGACAAGATTATCGGTGAGTACAAGGTTGGCTCCATCCTCAACGTGATGCACGACAAAGCCCACTCCCGCGAGGAAACCGCCGCTATGGTACGCCAGATCCAGGAAAAGAGTATGGAGGCAATCGGCATTCCATGCATCTACGGCCTGGATATGATTCACGGCGCGTCTTACCTCAGCGATGGTTCCATGTACCCTCAGGAGATTAACCTCGGCGCCACTTTCAACCGTGAGTTTGCCCGCCAGATGGGCCGCGCAATGGCCTATGAGACCCGTGCCGCACAGGTCCCCTGGGTGTTCTCCCCGGTCATGGACCTTGGCCGTGATCCCCGCTGGCCCCGTCTGTGGGAAAGCTTCGGCGAGGACCCTTACCTGCAGGCAGAAATGGCCCGCGAGGAAACCGTGGCCATCCAGGGTGAGGATCCCAATAATATCGGCCTTGAAAACTGCGCCGTGTCCATCAAGCACTTCATGGGTTACGGCGTTCCCGTGAGCGGTAAGGACCGTACGCCCGCAATCATCGCGGAGAATGACCTAAGGGAGAAGTTCTTCGCCCCGTTCCTGGAGTGCTTCCGTGCCGGCGCCCTCACCGCAATGGTGAACAGCGCCTCCATCAACGGCATCCCCACCCACGCCAACGCCATCCTCCTCAGCGGTTGGGTGAAAGAGCAATTGAACTGGGACGGTATGCTTGTGACGGACTGGGCCGATATTGACAACCTCTACCAGCGTGACCACGTTGCGGCAGACAAGAAGGAAGCCGTGGCTATGGGCATCAACGCCGGAATTGATATGATTATGGACCCTTACGATCCCGAGTGCTGCACCGCAGTGATCGAGTGCGTTAAGGAAGGTCTTATTTCCAGGGAACGCCTTGATGATGCAGTGCGCCGCGTTCTGAGGCTGAAAGTGCGCCTTGGCCTCTTTGAGAACCCCTGCTGGGAGTACGATTACCAGGAGTTCGCATCAGAGGAATTCGGGAAGGAGTCTTACAGGGCCGCCGTTGAGTCAGAGGTTCTCCTTAAGAACGATGGCATCCTTCCTCTCAAGGGCACGGAGCGCATCCTTGTGTGCGGCCCCAACGCCAATTCTCTCCGCACCCTCAACGGCGGCTGGAGCTACACCTGGCAGGGATCGGCCGATGACTATGTGCCTCAGTACAATACCATCCTGGAAGCCCTCCAGAACCGTTTCCCCGGAAAGGTCACCTGGGTTCCCGGCGTTGTCTATGAAGGTGCAGACTGGCAGAAGGACGTTGTGGCAAGCCTCCAGCAGGCCGTGAACGTTGCCAGAAGCGCAGACGTCATTGTGTGCTGCGTGGGTGAGAACTCCTACTGCGAGACTCCCGGTAACATGGATGACCTTAATTTATCGGCCAACCAGAAGGAACTGGTGAAGGCCGTTGCCGCTACCGGAAAGCCCGTTGTCCTGGTCCTTAACGAGGGCCGTCCCCGCCTCATCGGAGACATCGAGCCCCTTGCAAAGGCCGTTGTGGACGTGATGCTGCCTTCAAACTATGGCGGCGACGCTCTGGCAGCCCTTCTTGCAGGTGATGAGAACTTCTCCGGAAAGCTTCCGTTCACCTACTCCAAGCACATCAACGCCCTCCACACCTATGACTACAAGGTGTCAGAGCACCGCGAGACCATGGAAGGCTCCTACAACTACGACGCAGTTATGGACGTCCAGTGGCCCTTCGGCTTCGGCCTCAGCTATACCAAGTTTGAGTATTCCAATCTTTCCGTCATTGCCGGCACCGACCGGCAATCCTTCAAGGCCGGCGATGTCCTGAAAGTCTCAGTGGACGTGAAGAACGTTGGAGATCGCGCCGGCAAGGAAGCAGTTCTCCTTTACAGCTCTGACCTTGTGGCATCCCTCATCCCGGATGTGAAGCGTCTCCGCGGCTTTGAAAAGATTGCCCTGGAGCCTGGTGAGACTAAGACCGTGGAGTTTGAACTCCCTGCATCGGCCCTGGCATTTGTAGGCGCCGACGGAAAGTGGCGCCTTGAAAAGGGCGATTTCCGCATCTCCTGCGGCGGCCTTGGAGTTATGGTTAACTGCACAGAAACAAAGGTATGGGAAACTCCCAACATTTAAATGAATTCAAATCAGTACTGCAGGAGAACATCCTGCAGTATTGGTTAAAGCTCCGTGACCCGGAGGGAGGCTTCTACGGAGAGGTCTCTGCAAACGGCGATGTGATTAAGGATGCGCCAAGAGGCGTGATTCTCAATGCCCGTATAATCTGGGCTTTTGCGGCGGCTTATCGCGCGCTTGGCCGGAAGGAGTATCTGGATGCCGCAGTCTGGGCCAAGGAGTGGTTCCTGAAGCATTTCTGTGACCACAAATATGGCGGGGTTTACTGGAGCGTATCGGCTGCGGGAGAGCCTCTTGAAGACAAGAAGCAGCTCTACTCCCAGGGCTTTGCAATCTACGGGCTTTCAGAACTTGTGAGGGCAAATGGCGACAAGGAGGCCCTTGAGGAGGCCGTGAACCTATTCAGGGTGGTTGAGGCAAAGTTCTCAGACACCCTCTACGGCGGCTACACCGAGGCCCTCTCCCGGGACTTTTCTCCGCTGGAGGATATGTCTTTATCGGCCCACGATATCAATGCCGATAAGACTATGAACTCCCACCTCCACATCCTGGAGGCATTTGCAAATCTTTACAGGGTGTGGCCGGATCCGTCCCTGAAAGAGGCCGTGGAGAGGCTTCTGGACATTACCTGCAGAAAGGTGATGGGGGATGACGGGCATCTTCAACTCTACTTCAAGAATGACTGGACAGTGCTTCCCGGAGCAGTCTCTTATGGCCACGACATAGAGACTTCCTGGCTTATGCTGGAGTGCGCTGAGGCCCTTAACGATGAAAGTGTTGTTTCACGTGTAAAACCTTACGCTTTAAGGCTTGGCATTGCAGGCAACGAAGGTCTTCTGCCGGACGGCTCCATGCGCTATGAGAAGCTTCCGGACGGCACCTTTGACGACTCCCGTCAGTGGTGGGTCCAGGCCGAGACCGTTGTGGGTAACCTCTGGCTTTGGAAGTACCACGGAGTTGCCTCCGGTTATGATATAGCCCTCAAGGCCTGGGATTACATCCTTAAGAATCTTGTGGACCGTGAAGGCGGAGAATGGTGGTGGGCCGTTATGGCCGATGGCACCCTTGACAAATCCAACCCCAAGGCCGGCTTCTGGAAGTGCCCCTACCACAACTCCCGTATGTGCCTTGAGGCCCTCAGGATACTGGGGTAGCTTCCGGCCAGTGCCCTTCGGACCGGTACGGACCTTCGGTCCTATCCCTCCCATACGTCCGTGCTGGGGCACGGCCTTTGGGCCCCTCCCGTTCACGAAGCCACGGGCGGCTACGCCGTCCGAAGGGCACCGCCCAAGAAGCCCGCTTGCCGTGTTGACGCTCAGATTGCTTCTATGGCCGATTTTAATGCCAACACGGCAAAGAAATCGGCCATTTTCCTGAAAAACGCTGCCGTGTCGGCCCCCAAAACGCCATCTGGAGCGTTATACGTGTCAACACGGCTTTTGGGGTTTATGGGACACGGCAAACCAGGACGCCTTCGCCAAGGACAAGGACCTGCGCTTTACCGCTGAAGGTGGTGAGGGCGCAGGTTTTTCCGTCGGGGCTCTGTTCCTTTTCGCTGCCGGCGGGGTCTCCGTTGCCGTAGCCGATGATGCGGCCGGGGCCGCTCAGGGATGCTTGTACGGGCACGTTGCCGTCAGGGACATATCGGCCCTTGGCGTCTTTGGCCGTGAGGGTGAACACCTGCAGGCGGCCGATGCGCTCTGACGTTACTTCCACGTTTGTGGCGGGGCCGGTGGGCTCTATGATGTCCTCAGCGGTCTTTTTGCCACCAATGTAGCCGGTAGCCTTGATTTTGCCGCCGTGATAGGCGTTTTTCCATACCAGGTGGCCGTTTCGGGGCATTTTCTTCTTTCCGAGGTTGCGGCCGTTCACGCTTAAACGGATTTCGTCGCAGTTGGAATATACCCATACATCGGGCGTAGGGCCGCAGATATGGACTGTGGGTTCACTGGTCCACCAGGATTTGAGGTAGAAGGCCTCGTCCTTAGGGAAGCCGCAGTAGTCCAGGATGCCAAATTCTGAGAGCGTGGCGGGGTATTTCAGGGGATTGGGTTCACCGCGGTAGTCAAAGCCCGTCCAGAAGAAGACGCCACCGGTCCAGGGGTGCTCTGCGTAGTATTTCCAGCCCCTTTCAATGACGTTTTCCGGTTCTTCTGTGCGGTTGAGGGCGGGCATAC
>JAFZOU010000096.1 GCA_017550525.1 Bacteroidales bacterium | reverse complement strand
GCTGGACAAGGACGCCTTTGATTATTCGGCATTCATGGCCGACTTCTGGGGGAATGCGGACGGAGACCGCTTCTATGGCGGGCTCAGCGGCTTCGGAGAGAGCAGGACTCGTTCCTTCAATCCCTATGCTGGATTCACCTTAAAGTACAATCAGGACCATTATTTCATCAGCCTGGAAGCCAACACCCAGGGACGCATCGCCCGGTACTCGCTCGATCCAAGCATCAATATGAATACCTTGGATACGAAGATTACGGCCCGTGGCTCATACACCACCAAGCATGAGTTTGAGTTCAATACCGACATAAGCTACGTGTTCTACAAGGGGTATGCAGCCGGATACGGAGATCCTGAATGGAGATGGTATGCCTCGGTTTCAAAGAATATCGGCGCGTTCAACCTGAGTATCAAGGTTTACGACATCCTGAACCAGACGCGGAGACTGACGCACACGGTTACTGCCAACTATGAGGAAGATTCCTATCGCCTGTGTATGGGCAGGTATATTCTCTTTGGGGTGAAGTGGAACTTCGGCAAGATGAATGCTGTCCACAGTGCAAGGGCGCAGCAGGCGGCGTGGAAGATGCTGTTCTAAGGTAGGCTTTCATAAGCACGGTTAAACATAAATACTACATCATGAGAACTGCCGTCATCCTGTTGGGTGGCGGCAGTATTTCTGCTCAGGTTTTAGCCCTGTTCATACTCATTTACATATTTGACGGACGCAGTTTTACAACAAGTTCGTCACGGACTATTTCCCAGGCGGCATGAGGATCATACTCAAGCTTTGGCCTGAGGAGGCCAGTGGTATCTCCGAGGAATTCAGGATTCTGCATTTTCTCGTCCACATTGAGCACATACTCCTTGTAGGTGGGGGCGTGGCTGGCCACAAAACGCAGATAGCGATCGTAAGCCACCATTACTCGGTCAATATCCAAATTGCCAGATGAGAGAGCTGTATAGACATCGAAAAGGGCGTGGTATTACCTGGACTGTCTCCTTGATACTCTCAAACTCAAATTCTTTTTGGGTGTCCTACTAATTATCGGTTAGGGGTAAATGGCTAATAATCATGACACGATAACGCAAGTGCAAAAATATTTGGCGTAAAAAAATAAAGTTTGTAACTTTGTAACCTGACAATTAATCCCGATTAATGGGACGATTTGTTTTTAAAGATATTAAGGAATTATGGCAAATTTAGTTCAAGAACTTCGAGAGTACCTCCGCAAGACTCCTGCCGAACAAAAAGCGAGAGATAGGGAGGAACTTTCAGTTTTTGGAGATTATGGTCCTCTAGTATTAGACTATCTGGACACAATCTCCGAAACAATTCCCGAAATCTCAATTTCAAACGGCAGTATTAATCCAGAGTTTTCTCTGGATTTTTCGTTAGTATAGCAACCCCACTAATTATTATTATATGGAAGCAGCACGTTTCGCTCTTGTCAATTACAAGTTTGATCAGGTTTTTCTTAACCTTGAGGATTTAAATGCAAATACAACTTTTGCGATTGATTTCAAGCCTTCCGGCGTTTTTTACGATGAAAAGAAAACGTATGAACTGATTTTTCTGTTTTCAGCCGTTGACTCTGCATCAAAGAAGGAAATGATTTCAATTAGGTGCAAGGCATTGTATTCTTTTAAAGAAGTCAATAGCCTTGATGACATTCCTTCTTTTTTCTATAATAACGCCATCGCCATTTTATTCCCCTATGTTAGGGCATTCGTTAGTACCGTCACTCTCCAAGCGAACATTCAACCTTTAGTATTACCAACACTAAATCTCTCTGATTTGCAAGACATTTTGAAAGCTAACACCAAAGCTGAATAGTCTTTACATGTCAAAAAAGGTAATATATCAAACAATTGCTGACAAAGGGACTCCAAAGGATATCCTTACGAATGGGCCATATAGGTGTGTTCGCAATCCGTGGCTCGGTAATGGATATTACTTCTGGGATTCTTTTCTCCCCCTTGCTCACTGGTGGGGCAGGCAAGGGTACCATGGGCAATATGTGATTACAAAAATCATTTTTGACTATAATCCAGATGATATTTTTGATCTCGTGGGCAACACAGATCACATTCAGCAGTTTGAGGAATATGAAAAGTTGCTTCAGGAAGATCCTTGCTTCCATGGCGACTTTACTGTGGGACAGATTCTTGAACATATGAAACGTCACACAAGTTTTCCTTTTAAGGCTATACGAGCCGAAGGAAGACGCTCAATAAATTACTTCAAAGAGCCTGATATGAAAAGGCAATTATTATTTAGAGTTGACAAAGATTCATATCTGGATTTGCTACCGCCTATTCAAATTTGCTTTATCAATAAACAGGACATAATAAATGAAACATACTCTATTGTTTATCCTGAGAATTATCGGTTAGATTATTCCATATAAATAGTTTGAAGACCATTATGCTTTTATGCATATGGTCTTCATTTTATCTTGTTAATCATTCACAGTTTATCAACCACGGACAACCTTTTTTGTCTCGCACCTATCCAAGCGCCGAATTATTGCCCTGTAGCGGGAGCTGTAAGCCCAACTCTCTGAGCATCCTCTTTGTAATCCTATCCTTTGAATTCATCAGGACTTCTTTCCAAGAAGTAGTCAGTAATAGGAGTTTTTGGTTTTACCATTATCTAATTTACCAGGCGTAGCAGGAAGCCTCTGATGACGCGGATCTATCTTTGTTATGGTCTTGTCGGCCTGATAATCGGTATCCAGGCTAAAACGGAGCACGGGAGAGCCTCGCCTTCTGTCTAATACCTTCGTCCCGGCTCGTTATTCCACAAATGACTTTCTACCGCTTTTCACAATTCCATTTGCATATTCATATTAAGAGTACTATTTTTGCAGTATGAGCCATAAGTTGCGGCTCAACACTTATAAAAACACAGATGGGCGACTTGTTCCCATCTATTTAAGACTTCGCAGACATTGTCCTCCCTTTTGCGCCGGGTCTGACTTGAAGCCAAGTATAACGTCCGGCGCGAAAGGGCATATTATTATGGAAGATAATTTCACTTCCGCCAAGGTCTATGATGGCCTCTTACGCATCGGCTATGTTGCGAATTTACGCAACGGCGCTTATCTCAAAGAACTCCAAGACGTGCTTAGCGGTACCGATCAGGAGCCAACACCCCAAGAAATCCGAAATCGTGCCAATTCGGCAGAAATCCTTTCTCTGAATTGGAGCGGATACACGACCGATGGCAAAGGTCGCAAGGTTTCGGAACGAGGAATTAAATTCAAAGCCTTCAATTCGGGTTATACGACTACTTCAGGAGAGGCAGTATATGGATGGTTTGAAAAAGATGCCGTTTCAGGCAACTTCACAGGCGTATCTTGGGGCACGATCAAAGAACTTCGCGCATATGGAAGTATCCGAAAAACAATGGAAAGGAGCTTCAAGATGGGTGATTTCTACTTTGAAAACATCGACGCGTGCGAGGAGTTTCTGGAAGACATTGCTAACAGTACCATCCCGGAAAGTTGGAAGTTCAAGAACAAGCAATCTGTTCTCAAACATCCCATCTTAAAGATGTACTTGGAAACAATTTTCATCAAACTAAAGAAAGAAGGAAAGGTCTTGAGGAGCGAAGATGGTAGGTACATTATGTTCAACACCAATCTTCTTGACAAGTTCTTCCACGCGCTCTACATCATCGCCGAGGTAAAGCAGGCCGACGACCTGGAGGTTTATCTCAACCCCATCCGCACAGCGGAAGAGAGCTACTCGACCCTTCGGAAATATGGTTTCGAAGGTCAGCGTCCAGAGCCTCCGGTTTTTTTCGAAGATGTTAATGAGGTAATCTTCAACACCTCAAAAGAATGGCGTATTGACAAAGACTACAATTCCTTGTCTCATATTATTGAGGCTCGAATTGAAAGGTTCCCCCAACATATGAGGGACAAGAGTCCCGACCTGCTCGCAAGGAAGCTATATGATGCGATTGATTTCGCACTGGCCATTGCTCAGCGCAACTACAAGTACATTGTACCGATCTATTACCCGAGATTTGATAACATCTCTTTCCTGATGCCCATCTTCCTTGATGGTGCGTACTCGGCGTCCCCGGACTTTGCGCTTGTGCTGCAAACCGACCGCGAGAATAAGTTATACATCGCTAGGACTATCTTGGATCTGGAATCTGGATACCAAGATGCCAGACTGATTGCTAAACCAGATGAGTCTTGGCTAAATCCAGTGACACTAAAATAAGATATTGGGCCGGCCACTATTGTATGGTCGGCCCTTTAGTTTTTGGAACTAGTAAAAACAACACATAAACTCTTTATTTCTTTCTCTTTATGCCTTATAGATGACAATCGAACAACTACAAGAGTTCCCCTCTATAATGCAGTAGGCCAACATTGACTACCCCATCAAATCGATATCCGTCTCCTCGGCCATCTTGGTGGTGCTGAACTTGGCCAGGTAGTGCTTGGTGGTCTCCACTGACTGATGTCCCAGGGCCTGACTGATAATCTCAACTGATTTGCCTTTATCCTGCAGGGTCATGGCAAAGCTGTGTCGGGCCGAATAAATGGAAATGTTCTGTTGGCTTTCAGGCAGGCCGACCTGTTTGGCAATATCCTTCAGTGAGTGATTGAAACGCTTACGGATCTGATGTAAATAGTCATTGAGCTTTTCCGGCTCAACGCTCAAACTGATGATGGGCAGAAGGTAGTCTCCAAACAATACTGTGTTTTCCTTGAACCAGTCCAGTTCCCGCCGAATGTTGGGCGTTACCAGAATATCAAACTCACCCTGGGTCTTTGAACGCTTGTACTGGAGCATCGTGACCTGCTTGCTGTTCTTGGTAGTATTGTCGGTTACCGTTGCCTGATAGAGGTTATCCTTTGTAAGCAGCGCCATATCCCGCCAGTTGATGCCCCGGCAATAGTAGGAGAAAAGAAAGAGATGCCGGGTTCTCTCAAGAACGGCATTACCGAACTTCGCCTGCGCAATCTTCTTCATACTCTCCAGAGGAAGATATTGGTCCGTCTTGTTCATCTCTGTCTTTGGAATCCTTACCTTTCCGTCCTCCTTGCCGCTGCTGAAGGGGTACATATCGGCCGCAATGACTTTATCGCGGATGGCAATATTGAAGATGTGCCGGATCTCACGAAGGCGGATACTGATGGTGCCATCGGCCTGCTTCTTTTCCTTGCAGTGAGCCACATAATCATTCAGATAGCCGATGGTGACATCGTGGAAACTGCGCTTTTCCAGTTGAGGGTCATATTCTTTGAGCGAAGTCAATGCGCCATCGGCAATATCAGCCTTGCCATAATGTCCCCTTGAGCGATATTCCCGCTCGATGGTTTCCTGAGCGAATACATAGAACAGCTGACGCTTGGGCGCATTCACGAAATCGGAACGGAACTGGTCAAAGCCCCAGTCAATATGATTGTCATTGTAACGTTTGAGGATTTCTTTGGCCCGGTTTTCCAACTCGGCCAATTTGTCGTTTGCCTCTTTGTTCGTGTAAGTCTTGGAACTGCCATCCTCTTCCTTTCTCTCGACGTTGAAAGAACGGACGCCCCTGCCCTGAATGAATCGGCCAACGTCCTTCCCCTCGTCAAACTCCTGGGCCGATGCGAAAAAACCCGTGGTGAAATAACTCCTGGTTCCCCTGTCGGAAAGGAGTAAAAGCACTTGCTGTTTTCCGTCCTGGCGTATAGCGCTTTTGAGAATCGTTCTTATCTTCGTCATACAAGTCGCAGTTTAGTCGCAGTTTTTGATATAAACCATTATAAAACGTCGATTTTATAACAGCCTGATATTCCGCGCAAATATAAACATTTTCAGCGACTTAACAAATCCGAATAACTTCGATTTCCATTACTTACAAGCAGGGGGTCACTGGTTCGAATCCAGTACCGCCCACTAGAAAAAACGGATGACCGGTCGGTCATCCGTTTTTTCGTATTTACTTATTCTTGGGTTTCGGGCCTATGAAGTGGGTATATCCAATCTGGATTCCAATGAGGTCCAGGACATTTGTGGCGCGGGAAACCCTTAGGTAGGACATCTTGCCGCCGCCGGGAACCACAACCTCTTCCGTAATGAAAGTTCCGTCAGGATTCTTCATCTTATTGCCTTCCCCGTCCTTCTTGATGGCTTCGTACCTTCTTTCGCTGTTCTGCCAGGCACCGTTCCAGGTAAGGCCGATGATAGGGACGCTTATGGTGAGGGCGCTGTTGTCCTTCAGTTTAACGGCAAGACCGCCGGCGATATCCACACCAACCTGGGCAGTCTGGGAAGTACGTGTCTTACCAAGCTTTTCTGCGTTGCGGGGGCAGGAGAAGGTGTTGCCGTACTTTGCAAAGAGACGGGCTTCTCCAAAGACGCCGAAGGTCTTTGACCCGAAGAAGGACAGATACCTCCTGGCAGAGAATGCAAGGCCCCAGTTATGGTGCACCATGTGACGGGAAGAAATGCCCACATTAGCAATGTCGGAGCTGTCTCCAAGCCATTCGTAAAGCACGGGAAGGACTTCCCTGAAATCCAGGTTTATATCTGTATCGGCCACATAACCGGAGTAGAGGAGATTTGCGCCGATTGATACGTCATCGGCCACAAACCAGGACATCCTTGGAGCTACATTCCAGGAATGCACAACTCCATCTCCCATATTGAGCAGGGACAGCAGGGAGAAGCCGTCTCCGTCTGTGTAGCCGGCTGCGTTGAAATTGTAGTAGTTTCCGCTGAAACCAATAGCGTGGTAGCCCTTTTCTACAAATACGGTGTGTCCTTTGTCAGGATCCGAGAAACGGTTCAGGATGCCGGCAATTGGTGTCTGGGCAAAAGCCTGGAAGGAAAGCATCATGAGAGCTGCAACGATAGTTTTCTTCATTTCTATATCTGATTATTCGTCTTTTATAAGGTGTACGTCGCACTGCGGGAACGGGATTGTGATACCGGCATCGTTGAGCGCCTTGTAGATAATCTCCTTCTCCCTGTCAATGAACAGGCCCCTTTCCGGAACCAGCACAAACTGCTTCACGGCAATTTCCACGGAGCTATCTCCAAAGTCCCCGAAGCGGATGTTTATGCCAAACTTAGGTTCAACTATGGCCCTTCCGTACTTGTCCTTTGTCTTGAGCACTTCAAGGGCCTCCGTGAGCACGGTCCTTACCTTCTCAATGTCCACGCCGTAGGCTACGCCCACGGTGACCTTGGTGAACTCGTACTCATTGTTTCTTGTAAGGTTCTGGAAGCTCTTTCCAAAGAGGTTTGCATTGAGGAAGGCCACAAGGGTACCGGAGATTGTCTCTATCTGGGTGGTCTGGTAGTTTATGTCCGTGACCTTACCGCGGATGCCGTCACATTCAATCCAGTCCCCTACCCTCAGGCGGCCGCTCATGAGCTGCATGCCGTAGATGAAGTTATTCAGGATATCCTTCATGGCAAGGCCGATACCGGCGCTGAGACCTCCCGCAACAAGGCCGAGGGACCCCGTGGGGATCTTGAGGAGGAGCACTATCACTGTAATGTAGGTGAACCACACTATTACGCTTATGACGCTCTTTCCAAGGGAAAGGTTAACGTCATTTGACTGAACGGTGCTCTGGCCGGTCTTGGCAAGGTAGGTGACAAACTTAAGGTATTGCCACAGGGTCTGGACCACCTTATTGAGGTACTGGAACACGAAGAACAGGGCAACCAGTAGCACTATGTTACTTACGGACAGGCGGAATGACACAGCACCGGTGGTAGGATCCAGAACCTGGAAGAACGGAGTGTTGTAGAAGGTCTGGAATAGGTCCGTGAAGTCAAAGATATCCAGGGAATAGCGTATGCACAGGGGGATTGATACCAGGATGAGGACGGGAATGAATACGTCCCTCAGGAGGTCATAGAACCATGTGGCGCCAAACATCAGGGACTTTTTGGCGGCTCCGGTTACATAGCTTATATTGTCCTGGAAGGAAGCGATGCGCTTTGTGAGGCGCCTTTCCTTGTAGAGGCCCATAAGATGGCTTACGGCAAGCAGGGCAAGCACTGCGGCCAGCTGGAAGTACCACCAGGTCACTATCATGAGGGCTATGAAGATATAGCCAAAGATTGCGGCAATGGCAGCTGCGCCCATCACAAGAAGTGACATAAGGCCCATACCGCGGTTTTCCTTATCCACCTTCCCAAGGTTGAAGCCGCAGGCCAGGGCCTGCCAGATGAATCCCAGAGTCATCACTATGGGGAACAGGAGGTTCATCAGGATGTTGGGCATGAAGGTGATGCGGCAGAAGATCACCACAAGGGTAAGGACCACCGTGGGCAGGAGAAGCCTTACGGTCTTACGGACCTTGATCTTCTTGAAGCGCACCGCAAGGGCGCCGGCAATGGCAAGAAGCAGCCAGAAGAAGGTCCAGAGCGGGGCCGTCATATGAAGGCCGGTCTCTCGCCTTGTAAGGGCGTTCTGGGCCATTTTCTTAAAGAACTGAGGGCGGGCAAGTATCTCCCACACTGCAAATTGGCCGTCACGGAAGATCTCCTTCTGGAGGAGCATGTAACGGGCCTTGGCGTAGTCGTAGGACTCTTTGAGGCGGAGGTATGCTTCCTGGTAATGGGTGCTGTCGGCAACCATCTGGGCCTTGCTCTCAACGTACATCCTCAGGATTTCTGAGGCATAGTACATGGAGGTATCTCTGTCGGTCTGGCCCTGCTCACTCAGGAAGAAAGGCGTAATCTCCCTCACCGGAAGGAGGGAGTCAACTGCTGCCTCAACATCCTCTTCAAGGGTTGTTTCGGCGGCCTGTATGTGGTGCTCCAGGGAGTCGTTGTGGAAGCGGAGGCTGTCGTCAGGGTATGCCACGGCAGAGCTGTCCAGTGCCGGAGGGAGGCGGCGCATGGACTCAAGAAGACGGGCATAACGGTCTATCTCCAGGTCCATATCGGCCACAATCCTGTCATAGGGGGTGCGCTTCTTGTTGAAGTCCTCGTATTCGTCGGTAACCTGCTGGAGTGCGTAGCTGAGGTCAAAGGTGTACTCCTTCTTCTGGAGGTACAGCATCACGGAGAGCTCGTTGCACTTCTTGATGAGGGCAAGCATGCGGCCGTGCTGATGCTGGAAGTTGGAGCTCATCCTCTCCTGCATCTTCTGGCGGCGCACGAAGTCACGCTTGAGTTCTACCCTTGCATCGGCCATGGCCTTGTCAAGGGTCTGGATTTCGTCGGCGATTGCAAACAGCGGCAGTGCCAGAACCGCAACGGCAAATAGGATTGTGGATAGTTTCTTTTTCATATCAGTCGTCGCTTTCTCCCATTACAATTATTAGGTGGTCCCCTTCCATGAGCTCCATGCTGCCGTGGGGCACAAGGAATTTGCCTTCACGCTTTACCATCATGACGCGGATGCCGTGTGGAAGGTGCAGCTCCCTAAGGGTCTTTCCGGCCGATAAATCATCAGGGGTTACAACATGGTCACTGAGCATTCCCATCTCTTCCGGAAGTTCCATTCCAAAGCTCTCAACCTCAGGATCCTCGGGATAAGAGAGGTTGAGCCATTTTGCAACGGGCGTAAGGGACATTCCCTGCAGGATGAGGGACATAAGGCTCACAATGAACACAACATTGAATATGTCGCTGGAACCCTGAACTTCATGAACTACAGGGTAGAGGGCAAATAGGATGGGGCCAGCGCCCTTTAGGCCCACCCAGGACACAAAGAGCTTTTCCTTGAACTTGACGCCCTTGAAAGGAGCCAGAGTTAGGAACACGCTTGCCGGCCTTGCCACAAAGATGAGGAAAAGGCCCGTAAGGACGGCGGGGAGAGCCACGGACACCATGCTGGACGGACGGGCAAGGAGTCCCAGGATTAGGAACATGGCAAGCTGCATGATCCATGTGATGCCGTCGAAGAACTTCGCGATCTCCTTCTTGCGGGGGATATCGGCCTTATTGGAGATGATTACCGCAGCAATGTAGATTGAAAGGAGGCCTTGGCCGCCAAGGACTGATGCAAGACCGTTGGCAAAAAAGCCGGTGCTAAGGACCAGGATACCCATGAGGGAATTGTTCTCAAGCCTTATTTTGGACAGTATCCATTTGGCGCCGAAGCCAACGCCGAAACCAACGGCAACGCCAATGAGAATCTGGATAAGCACCACTATAATGCCTGCCGCAACACTCACTCCGGCACTGAGTCCCATAAGGGAAGGCTCCGTCATGAATTTCACCATGAGGATGGTGAGGATGTAGGCCACGGGGTCATTGCTTCCGGACTCAAGTTCCAGAAGGGGTGCAAGGTTACTGCGTAGGCGGAGGCGCTTGCCGTTGAGGACAGAGAATACGGATGTGGAATCCGTAGAGCTCATGATGGCCGCAACAAGGAGGCAGGCCATGATGGAAACTCCTGTATCGGCAATGATGCGCCCGGTGGCGAAATAGATGAAAAAGCCGGTAAGGAGTACCGTAATGCAGATGCCCACCGTAGAGAGCAGGATTCCCCTCGTCATCACGGGTTTGGTCTCCTTAAGGACCGTTTCAAAGCCGCCTGTAAACAGAATTACGGTCATTGCAAAATGGCCGATGGATTCCGCTATCTCATAGTCTTCAAAGTTAAGCCCCAGGCCTTCACGGCCTACTGCCATACCAAGTAGGAGGAACAGCAGTAATGAAGGCGCTCCCAGCTTTACGCCAACCTTGGTGATGAGCACGGCTACAAACACCAGGACGGAAGCCAGGAGCAACAGGTTGTCCGAGAGAAGATCTACTGAGAAGACGGCGAGGGGCAGCATCAGTTCTCCTCCTTATCTTCAGGAGAATTGAACATTTCCTTTACCTTGGGCCAGTACTGCTTGCCCAGGACTATGCCGCATCCAAGGATGCCACCAAAGAAAGTCCAGATGATCAGGGTTTTGGCCCTGCTGTTGGACGGCTTGGTGGGAACGGTGACAGGCTGGACTACGGTGAGGATAGGGGTATCCCTCTTTACCTTCATCTTGGCAGTTTCCAACTGCTTTGCAAGTTCTGAATAAACGGAGCTGGCAACTGCATATTTTGCCTGGAGCCGCTCACGCTCAAGCCTAGCACGGGAGGTGGTCATATTCTGGGAACGGTCTGTAAGAACGGCAAGGGCGGCCTGATAGGATTCCGCCTCTTTCTTCACCTCTTCATAGCGTTCCTGAATGTATTTGAGTTCATCGGCAGCTTTCTGCGTGCGGAAACGGGTAACTTCTTTCTGGAGAAGTTCCTGAGCCTTAACAGCAAGGTCTGCGGTTTGAACCGGCTCCATACCCATCACGGTAAGGGTAAGATATCCTTCCTTCTTGTCTACGGTAAGATTCACGGTGCCGCCAAGATACTTAAGCATCTTTTCTTCATCCTTGGAGACGGTATAAGGCCTTGGCTCGGCATTGCCGGCCCCAGGTTCCCAGCCTTCAGGAAGTGTAATATCCTTTGGCTTACTGAGCTTGGAAAGCAGAAGGAAAGGGAGGCCGATAGTGTATTTTTTCACCGTAGCAAAAAAGCCTGGCTTCATATAATCCTTTGCATAGGTGAGGAGGGACACTGCGGTGTCGGCCTTCTCAAAGTGAAGCGGGGTGTGCATGAGCTCCACCCTGTAAGGAACGCTGGACACAATCTGGGGATATACCAGAGGAGACAGTTCAGCGGTCTGGGGCATGCCAAGGTCCATGCCAGCCAGGGATGCCAGGGATGCCAGGGATGAGTTTCTGGAGGAACTCATCTGGGGTACCATGGTAGTGGAAACCGTATAGGTGCGTTTCATGGTAATAGCCGCAATGAGGCCAAGGAATATGAACACACCGGTAACGATGAGGATGGTTTTGCGGCCTTCCCAAAGGTTCCTCACAAGAGCCATTATGTCAATGCCTTCCTCCTCTTCCACCATGGGATTATTATACTGATTGTTCTGATCCATATACGCACTAGTTTGATGTCCTGAGGAGGTTCCTACCCAGGATGATGACTGAAATGATTGACGTTACTGAAGACAGTGTCTTGGCCGCCACGGTTTCAAAGTCCACCCTGGTCTTAGGTTCTTCCATCCTGCGGTTGCGGTTGTCTATCTTGTCCTGGTTCATCTTGATGGTGATGACGCTTCCGGGCTCTACGATAGGTGTAGCACGGAAGATGAACTGCTTGGTACCCTTGGACTGGTTGTTGGGAAGAGTGACTGTAACGCTCTTTCTGTCCGCGTACTTGTCAAAGCCTCCGGCGTAGTTCTTGATGTACCAGGCCGCACTGTGACGTCCCTTGAACACTATATTCTTCTGGTCGCTCACAAAGTCCTCCGCCACATACTGGTTCATGAGGGTTCCGGTAGGACGGATGATGACGGTATTCTCCTGACGGTTGATGTTAAGGACATCGCCAGCCATGAGGATAGGGTCATGCTTCATGTTCTTGGGATGATTCTTTGCCTTCTTGAGATCTATGCCGATACGGCCGCGGTTGCGGTACGTGCGGAAGATGCTGGCATAAGGGTCTGCGTCGTCAAGAAGACCGCCGGCCATCTTGATGATTTCAGAAAGCTGGGTACGGGAATCATTGAGCACATACACGCCGGGATACCTTACGCGGCCATTGATCTCAACTACGCGGTCTGTGGCGAAGTTGGGAGTCATACGCACCACAACATGGTCATAAGGCTGGAGGACGAAGTTCTTGTCAATGGGGTTATAATCCTCATCCACGGCAAGGGTGATGAGATCATACTGGACTTCCTCGCTCTTGGAGATATTCACGCGGAACACCTGAACCTTGTCATAAGCAGCACCCACGGCAAAACCGCCGGCCATCATGATAAGGTCATGCATAGTTACAGAAGGATCATAAGTAACTCCCACGGAATTCTTTACGGCTCCGCTCACACGGACTTCTCCGATATTGGTGAAAGTGGTGTTGTCATATACGTTCAGGACATCACCGGGCTGGAGGAGAGTTTCTCCGTCCTTGTTAAGGTCTACGCGGATGTACTCCTTCTTTTCAGGGTTGGTGATATCTGTACGGGTGATATAAGCTACGGGGAACACGCTGGGCTTGAGACCGTTTGCGTATTCAATGGCCTGGTTCACGGTCATGCGGTCATTGAGACTGAAGCTGCGCGTGAACGGTGCGCGTACCTGACCCTGGACGGAGATCTGGTCCACGTCACGGAATGAGGTGAGGCTGAGGACGCGGATCTTGTCCTTTGCCTGCAGGGGGAAGTTGTAGCTTTCGGAGTCCTTTTCAGGGAACGGGAGAGTGAGAATCTCAACGGTCTGGTCCGGACGGGTACGCTCTACGTACACGAAGTCTGTGCGGGCGCTGTGACTGGGACCGCCGGCAAGTTCCACTGCCTGGCCAAGGGTCATGATGTCATTGAGGCCGAATGTGCGTTCAAAGGGGTTGCGTACTTCCCCGCTTACGCCTACAGTCCATTTCTCAAGATAGCTGTCAAGGGCCAGCACGGTCACTACGTCCCGCTGCTCCAGCTTGAAGTCAGGGTTACCGTTCTCTCCGGGGAAAGGAACGGTGAGAACCTCAACGGTCTCATCAGGGCTTGTGCGCTCTACAAACACATAATCCTTGCGGGCAGTGTATTTGAGCTCTGCCTTCTCAATGAGGGTCTTGAGGCTCTTGTTCTCATCATAGTCAAAGTTGCCGCCATAGTAGACGTCACCTTTGATTGTCACAAAGTTCTCAAGCGGACGTGCAGCCGATTTAATCCTCACAATGTCACCGGGCTCAAGGGAAACTTTCTGGTTCCCGTCCATAACGGACTTGAGCTTGTATTCCTGATAGCTTATCTCACCGTCCATGTGGCGCTCAATCTGGACAAACTCAGGATATACGTCATACGTAAGGCCGCCGGCATACTCGATGAGTTTGGCAAGGTCTTCTCCCTCAACCATCTCATACCTCATGGGGCGCTTAACACCACCTTCAATGCTTACTATCTTCTGGGAGATAGGGACAAAGATTACATCGTTGTTCTGGAGGTCATAGGGAAGACCGGAGGTGGGGTTTGTCATGTACTGGTAAAGGTCCAGGCGGCTGGTTTTACCGGCACGTGAGAGCTGGATATTACGGATTGAGCCCTGCGCCGTGGGACCACCGGCTGCTGCCAGGGCGTTGAACGCAGTGTTGAGGGCGCTGAGGGTGAAACCTCCCTGAACGCCAACCTCACCGAAAATGCTCACGGTGATGGTACGGGCCGTGGTGATGGTAACTGCAATCTGGTCCGGACGGAAGGAATAGTGGTGGGACAGCTTACTGCGGATTGCTGCGCGGGCCTGGGCAAGAGTCATTCCCTTGAGGAAGATCTTGGTGGAACCGGCAGGCTGGATGGATCCGTCCGGGGATATCCTCTGGTGGATTTCCGTCTGGGAAGAACCGAAGATGGAAATATGCACCTCATCCCCTTCACCAAGGATGTATGTGTCCGGAGCCTGGGCGCCGTCAGTTGTGCGGAAAACGTCCAGGGACTTGCCGGTGAATATGGAATGGCCATAGATGTCATTACCGGCGGTAGGAGAAACATGTGCCTCCTCAAGGGCCTTCTCAAGGGCGCTTTCTGCGGCGGCTTCGCCTATGGTTGTCTGAGGGACGTCATCGGCCGATACAGGGCCCACTTCAATTACGGTAGGATTGACATCGGCAACTGCAACGGTGCCTCCGGCAACACCCGTAGACTGATTCTCTGCAGCCTTCTCTGCCTGCATCTCATTGAGGATTGCCATCACGCGGCCCTGATACTTGGGATAGTCTGACGGGGGAATTGCTTCTGGGTCTATTCCCTCTTGCATGAGGCGTGTACGGACCTCGGCTTCCGAGAGACCGCGCTTGTCAAGTTCTGCACGGGCCATTGATAGCATTGATGCGGACTGCGCCATGGCAATGACCGACACCGAAATCATCAGTAATGAGAGGATAAATCTCTTCATAGCTATATCTTTAGTTTAATTAATTCTATATTTAGCCTACAAATTTACAAAAATTAATTGAATCAATAAAGCGTGTGGCTATTTGGTACAGAAAGTGTATATTTGCAGAGGAATTTGACATTATGAAAAGAGCATTTTTAAGCATCCTTGCAGCCACCATCTGCTGCAGCGCTTTCTCCCAGCAGGTCCGCACAAACTACCGTAGCGGCGGTTTTACGCATATTTCCACTGATTATGAAGCCATCAAACTGGCCGATATCCCCTCGGAGGCAAGGGTGGAACTTGTGGGTCTCCCTGACGGTTCATCCATGTACCTCCTGTACATAAACCTCATCCAGAAAGAAGCCGTGGTTACGCCCAAGGGCGTGAAGATGTCGGCCACCCTGCCCGGCGGAAAGTTCGTGCGCCTGGAGCAGATCGGCCAGGACTCAGCCACTAAAAGGCGTCTGGAGGACGGAACTTTCATAAACCGCCTCAAGTATGCCGCAGAGCCCTCAGACATGGAAAAGATGGTGCGTGGAGTAAAGTCCATAGACCTTGTGACCGGCTGGAACCCGGACGATTATGTCCAGGCAACCTTTGCCCAGGATGAATTTGCAAAGCTCCTCAAGTCCCACTGCGAGGCTATCCTCAAGGCGGCCGATTCCACAATTGACCTGACGGCCACCATAGCCTCCCATACAGACAATGCCGGCAGTGTCCTCACGGCCGCCAATCCCATCGTCGCCCGCGGCGCCAGCATGGACTACAACGTGCTCCTTTCCCACCTGTATTACAAAAACTCAGGCAAGGAAGACCTTGATCTTGCCGTTGTTATCGGCACCAATTCAAAGCATCACATACCATATGACGCTCCCGTCAAGTTCATCCTCCGTGACGGCTCCGAGATTAATCTCATCCAGACAAGGGATGACTACAATTTCTTCTACGTCTACCCTTCTCTGGAAGACATGCACAGGATTGCCGACATAGGGGTTGCCTTCATCTCAATACAATGCGAGGATGGAACCCTTCAGGATACCATCCCCGCTTCTAATGAAGATTTTTCTTCGGCGGTAGGACAGCAGCTTCAACTACTGTTGTCAATAAGCCCCCGCTAGTTTGCAAAAGCGTAACTGAAGCCCTGGATCTTGTCCCAGTCTCCGCGTGTGAAGTCCGGAATCTCCACGGGAACGCAGCCGTTCTCGATTGAGATTCTGGAAAGTTCCGTTACGCAGCACCATTCGGCAAGGTCATACACGTCCATATCAAGAGGCAGACCGTTGTTGAGGCAGTACACAAGGCGGTAGTCCATGATGAAATCCATGCCTCCATGACCGCCGACCTCCTTGGCCAGAGCCTCAAGCTCAGGGGTAAGGATGGGGTTACGGTACTGAGCCATAAGGGCTTCAAGTTCATCTCCTTCATAGACTTTCTCAAACTCAAGGTCCTCGTAGTCCACTTCTCCTGTGGTCTCAGTCCTAAGGCATACCTGGCCCACAGGGTACTTGGCGGCATAGCCGTCCGTGCCCACAAGCTGGTACATACGGTCATAGGGACGGGGAGTCATTACGTCATGTTCAATGAGGATGCTCTTTCCCTTTGCGGTGCGGATCATGGTCATAGTCTCGTCACCATTCTGGAAATCAGTGCAGGGCTTTCCTGTGCGGGCCTCAACAAGTTTGGGACCATTGAAAGGATCCGTATCCATAGCTACAAGGGTGGTAAGGCGGTCTCCGCGGTGGATGTCAAGAACCTGGCATACAGGGCCGAATCCATGTGTGGGATAGAGGTCTCCCCTGTACTTCTGGTTGAACTCAAGGCGCCAGTTATGCCAGTAGTTGTCCCAGTAGGGATCAAGGTTGTGGTGGTAGGAGCCTTCCGCGTGGATAATGTCACCAAATACACCCTGCTGAGCCATTGTGAGGGCGGTAAGTTCAAAGAAATCGTAGCAGCAGTTCTCAAGGATCATGCAGTGCTTGCGGGTGCGCTCGGAGGTGTTCACAAGGTCCCAGCAGGCCTGGAGGGTTTCTGCCGAAGGTACTTCCAGAGCAACGTGCTTGCCGTGCTCCATAGCATAGAGAGCCACGGGAACGTGATGTACCCAGTCGGTGCAGATGTACACCAAGTCTACGTCAGGGTCCTCGCAGAGCTGCTTGTAAACTTCCTCGTCACCGGCATATACCTTTGCGGTCATACCGCGGCTTTCAAGTACCTTGAGGTTCTTTTCCGCCCTGTCCGGTTCTACATCGCAGATGGCTGCCACGTGACTACCGGGAACATAGGAAAGACGATACACGGCGCCTGAACCGCGATCTCC
Source organism: Bacteroidales bacterium (assembly GCA_017550525.1). Lineage (GTDB taxonomy): Bacteria > Bacteroidota > Bacteroidia > Bacteroidales > UBA932 > Cryptobacteroides. Next base: position 98,231 of record JAFZOU010000096.1, on the reverse strand, counting down.
AAGTCCCACAACGCCGATACCTACATCCGCAATGGGCTCAGCGGCAAACTGGAGCATGGTTTCCTGACCTGCAGGACGGGGAGGAACGGGGGTCTTGATAATCTTTGCAGACTGGCTGCAGGAAACGGCCGCAAGGAAAGCGGCCGTAAGGATAATGGCTCTTAGTTTCATATCTTTTCAATAAATGCTTTCATCTCTGGAACCTTTGCCATTGCGGCATGGAACAGGGCAACCTGGTTGCGGGTGCGCACAAGGTTGTGCTCCGGGTATTTGATCTTGTAGTAGGTGTCTCCGTTAATGTAATCGGCAAAGAAACGGACTGCCTGCATGTAAGGGAACAGGCATGCCGCATACGGCAGGTTCTCTATCTCAATGGGGGTGAGGAACACCTTTGCGCTTTCAAGATAGCCTTTTGCAAAAGCCTCAAAGATGTCCATCTTGAAATCTACCTTATCCACCTCAGGACTGTCCTCGGCCACGGTATTTGCGGCAGTACGGAGGAAATCCCCGAAATCAGAGAATACAAAACTGGGCATAAGGGTATCAAGGTCTATGACGCAGATGATGTTGCCGTCCTTGTCAAAGAGCATATTGTTAACCTTTGTGTCGCAGTGGCAGATTCTCTTGGGGAGTTTCCCTTCACGGTAAAGGCGCTCTGCCTTGCACATTTCCTCCTCATAGGGGAGAAGGTCCTCAAGGATGGCCTTTACCTCAGGTTCTGCCATACGGCCGGCTTTATCGGCATTTACAGCCTCATGGAGCTGGCGGGCACGGAGCTCCATGTTGTGGAAATCCGGGATGGTCTCGCCAAGGGTATCGGGGATATCGGCAAGCATAGCCTCAAATGCACCGAAAGCCTTTCCGGCGTAATAGGAATACTCCGGATTCACGGTCTCAAAGGTGAAGGCGTTCTTGATGAAGATGGATACGCGCCAGTACTCTTTGCCGTCTGTCCAGTAGGTTTTGCCCGTTTCCTTGCAGGGGATGAAGGTAAGGCTCATGGCACCCTTCTTCCGGATATGAGCCGTTGCGCAGTCTATATTGTGCTGGAGCAGTTCAACGTCCTGGAAAATGGCATTGTTGATTTTCTGAAGCACGTAGTCGTCAGGGCCGTCGGTCTTCACCAGAAGGGTGTCATTGATAAGACCGTTTCCAAGGGGTTTGATCTCCTTTACATTGCCTTTGATAGCAAAGAAATTGACAATTTCTGAAGGTAACATAGTTTATTCTGCAGTTAGTGTAGTAAGGATGTTCAATCCGGTAGTTTCCTCCCAGACACCTTCGTTAGCAAAACGGATGCTGAAATCGGGGTTGCCTGCAAGGGTGGGAGCTTCATCCGGGAGTTCAAGTGCTAATTTATACTTTTGACCGGCCTTGAGGCCATTAGGGAGCTTCAGGCTTTCCTCATATACATATGTCTGACTGCCTTTCCAGTCACGTGGATCCTTTGGTGAGGGGATTACGTATTTCTCGTCAGGATTTGAGGCATTGACAATAACCCATTGCATAGGGCGTTTGTTAATGATTGAAGCAAAACCTTCATTCTGGATATGCAGTTTTACATCCAATTGCCCACCTGCCTTTAAAGCGCCGCCAAATGCGGCACCCTTTAGGACAAAGCGGTAACCAAGGTGGCTGACTATGTAGTCATAACAACCGCCTTTTGACCATACGGCATGAGTCTCCTTATTGTATGCCTCGTTGAGATATGTCCAGTGATAACGACGGAGATTATAAAGGGTACTGTTACAATTACAGTAGTTTTCAGGATCCCTGCAGGTTTCGCCGCCCATGGACACGTAGTTGGTTTCTGTTGCCCATTGCTCCCTGTCATAAGGAGACTTATATGTTCCAACGTCATCAGCCGCCGACACAAAACAGTCATTGAATCCGGCCACCCTGGCATTGGCTGTAGTACCAAATGCTGTAGCAGCGGTTATTGTATCTCCCTGAGCAATTCCAAGAATACCCCTCTTATACTGAGGATAACGAACAGCTATCTGGCGACTTTCAGGGACAGCATCCAAAAGTGCATTCATCAACTCACGACGAGAGTAGAAATCCTCATCTGTGCGTGGATTCATCCCGTAATTATCTGTATAATAACCTTCTCCCCAAGAACCCACAAAGCCGTACTGGACTACATAAATGACGTCGGCAAACTCATGGAAAATGGGTTTCAGCTGTTCAACGTGACGAAGCGTCTGCTCAAGGGGGGCATCCCAAGGTTTGTTCTTTGCGCCCATTCCGTCAGAATAGGCAAACCGGACTATGGTTTTGGCTCCACCCTCGCGATGAGCCCTGAAAGTCTCCCTGACAAAATCAAGCAGGGCATCGTCAAAGTCCTTGTAGACATAATCGATAACATAGAATTCGGAATATGTGAAAGTCTTTCCCGATTTTCTTATATTACGAATGCCTTCAACCGATGTCTTAACAGGTGTACTCCCATTTCGGAAATACTTGATTGTGGGGACATACAAGCCTCGCTCCGGATTACAGAAATTACTGTCATCCACCTTGTAAGTCACGTCATACGGAAAAGGAGTATCTCCCGGCCCCTGGGTTTTTCCGCAAGACACCATAAGGATAAGCGGAAGAATAATATTCAAATATCTCATATCTTTTGGAAATAAGGTAATCTGTCAATAGGAACTTGTATAGTATATTTGCCACCGTCGTACTCCGTACCGTCATCGGAAATCCACCTGCCTTCCGGGAGAATGACTTCCCTGACAGTACCGGGGCCGATGACCGGCGCTACTATTATGCTGTCGCCAAGTACAAATTGGTCTTTGACCGAATGGAGGCCCTGATGAGGAAAAACATACTCCATAGGGGCCACAATGGGCTCACCCGTCTCAGAGGCTCTCTTAAATAGTTTTTCAATAAGCTCAAGCTTGGAATTCCTGATTTGAACGGCTTTCAGCACCGCGTTATAATGCTCGCTATCCAAAACCCGCCATGGTGCAAGTGAGAATTGAATCATCGGCATCAGGGCGTGTACCTGAGCAGATCGGACTATGATATCTTGATCGGTGTCCCCGCTCAAGAATGTTTCAAAGCTGCCGCCGCCCACCATATCGGGGCAACAGAAGCTGAATCCCATGAGGCTTTCGGCCATCATTTCCGGGATAAGTTTTGCAAGGTCTTCCCAAGAGTGGGCCTTATCGTGCAAGCGATTCACTACAGGAGTACCGGCATTGCACCAACCTGCCCTAAGTTCATTATAGGGGTAATTCCTTGCCAATTTGACAAACAGGTCACACTGTCTGTATCCGTCTTCCGGATAGAAAATAAAATCGGCGGCGTCAAACTTGAATCCATCAACGCCATAGTCGTCCATAAGACGGTGCAGCTCTCCATTGAACCATTGGGCCGATTTTTCATTAGAGAGATCCAGCACTGCGGAAGTTCCATTCCACCAGCGCACAGGAAGCGGGCCGTCGTCATCCATCAGGAAACCCTGGAAAGAATTGATTTCCCGGCAAATCTGATACTGGTCCATACTCACGAAGGGGCACACCCAAAGCATAACCTTGAAACCCATCTTGTGAAGTTGGTCGCACATGGCCGCAGGGTTGGGGAAACGGCCGGGATGGAAATTCCATTTGCCATAGTCTTCCTGCCAGGTATCATCTATCATAATAATCCCCGGGGGCAGACCATGCTCCAGGATGCCACGGGCATAAGAAAGCACGCCTTCCTGGTTTTGATCATATAAAAGTTCTATCCAGGTGTTATACTGCGGCACCTGGTAAAATTCCCTTGGAGGCATCACGCCATCGGCAGGGAAAAACGCCTTTGAGGCAGCCTTATACGCATCTGAGAGGGTACTGCCCGCCTTACCCTTGTGGATTGGCGCAGACGCGTTCTTTATGATAATCCCTTTGTCGGTGACCTGGAAGTCAAAGGGGGCGTCACTCCATACCCATTGTCCCTCGGAGGTAAGCAGAAGTGGAGCTACCTGGTTCGAGAGGTTGTCTGAAAGGGATGTTTCAAAGCCCGCCTCATACGGCATAACTGAGCCTTTTTTTATCTGACCACCCCATACCTTCTCTCCTGAAGACAAAGGAATGACAGTCTTGCTGCCATTACACGCCGTAAAGGCGAGAATAATCAAAAGATACTTTAAACTGCCTGATTTCATATAAAAAAGTAAAAAAGGGCCGGCCAAAGTTGTTTTGGCCAGCCCTTCATAAGGTTAAAACTACTTGAAGAGGGTGATCTCCTGAAGCAGGCCCTGCCATGCACCTTCTGCGGTGCCGTTTGCCTGAGGAAGGACGCCCATGAGCATCCAGTTCTCTGACATGACCTCTACGCCAATCTTGATCTTGTCGCCAAGCTTGGGCATAAAGGCACGGGTAATGGCGATCTCAAACTTTACGATGTTACCTTCCTTCTTGCTGAATGCGCTGAAGATACCTTCGCCAGTGATATTCTCCTTTGCCGGAGGATCAACGGCCCAAATATCAGTGCCGTCTGCACCGGTGAATTTGAAGAGCTCACCACTTTCGATTTCGCCTTCTGATGAGAAAGCGCTTGAAGCCTCAAAGCCATACTCCCAACCGGTTTCTTCCCAAATCCAGTTGATACCGCCGGTGTAAATGACAGTTTCTCCCTGGGTTACGGTCTTGCAGTCTGCATCGATGTAAATGTCGACAGGACCTGCAGTAGAAGGCTCAAGAATTTCGCCTGCCCAGTTAGGAACACCGCCTTTGTATACAATGCTCTTGTCTACCTCACAGTAAACATAGAGATTGTATTTGTCGGAAGCAAACTTTGCAACCTTAAGGGCGTCGATTCTCTGAAGGTCTTCGGAAATTTCCTGACCCTCATATGACTTGACGTTCTTAATGGTAACAACTCTGTCACCTGCAGCATCCCAGTCGGCGAAGTCACCGTCGATGGCGATAAGCTCCTCTGAGGCGTTCTGATTGTCATCTTCCTTCCCACCACCGGGCTTGGAAGGATTGTTCTTGTTTTGGCAACCAACTACCATTACCATTGCCATTGCAATGAAAAGTAAAGTTTTTTTCATAATAATGAAAGTTTAAAAATTAATTAATAATATAGTTTGGTTTGTACAGTTATCTTTGATTCTGAGGGATATGACTGGTTGAAATCTCCTCATTGGGAATGAGGTAAGGAATCTTTGGATCATCATATTTCACCACCGCATAAGGATGGTAGCCACCATAACGGCGGTCGATATCCTTCTTGTTGCGGATAAGGTCGTACGGGCGGAAGCCCTCGAAACAAAGTTCCATACGGCGCTCGTCAAGCACAAGGTCAAGAAGCCCCTCATTTCCTGCATATCCGCGGTCGGCACGATTGGCGTCGCTCATCTGGGCATCACCTACAAGACCGGCACGGGTACGGATTGCATTTACATCGTCAAGGGCTTCTGTTTCCATTCCCTTATGGGCGTAAGCCTCGGCCCTGTTGAGGATAACCTCTGACCAGCGCACCATAATAGGAGAGTTGAGGACATTGACGGCTCCGTCCATATTGGAGAACTTCTTCATGTAAACAACAGGATAAGTGTTGTTCTGGTCACACCTATTCATTACGCCAAGCCTTACATCATCACCACCGTAGGAGATATGGTACTCAGGATATGTATTGACAATACGTTTCTCGATGGGATAAGAATTACCGTCGGAATCCTTGCAAGCGGTAGGCTCACCGGCACCATTAACTGTAGGATTTTCGTCTACGAACATAAGGCGGAAGAATCCGTCGGTGGTGTTCTTCTTGGGCCAATAAACCATTAGTTTGTCGGACTGATTGTAAGGTTCGGCCATGGTCTTGAAGCGGATATCCTCAGGATAGCGGCCAAACAGATCCATAAGGGGCTGAGAGTAATACATCTCTCCCCAACCATCTGCTCCAGGAGGGGCCGATGTGCCACTCTTCTGGCTGCAGGAGTAGAACATTGAGCCCATGGAACCCTTCTGGCTGGTCCAGTCGCTGGGAATCATTGCAACACACCAGAGGACTTCAGGGGAAGTCTTTGAGTGCTGGAAAAGATTCTCATAATCAGGATCAAGCTTGGAAACGGGTTCTGCACCATTCAGCACTGTTGTAACCGTCTGTATGCATTCGTCATATTTGCCCATATACAGCTGAACCCTGGAGAGGATGCCCATTGCAGCTTCATAGCTTGCATAGCCGTTGTTTCCGCGGCGGGATCCACCTTTCATCAGTTCAGCAGCCTTGGTGAGATCTGCCTCAACTGCATCATAGCAATCACCCACAGTTGCACGGACGGTAGTGCTGCAATCGGAGGACAGACGGAGAACGACACCCGGATTTTCCCTGCCAAAAGAATAAGGTTTTGAATAAATCTGGAGCAGATTCAAATGAGATACGGCTCTCATGAAATAATTCTCGCCAAGGATATGGTCAAGGGTCTCGGACTGGCCTTCGGGAATAGCCTCAATCATTGCATTGGCGCTGAGGATAATCTTGTAGGAAATCCACCAGTAATAACCGGTATTACCTTCCGTGGAAACATCCGAGTAACAGACTGCGTTGTTAAGAGGGTCCGTTGTCTTTGCGCAAAGGACAATGTTGTCTCCCCGGAACTCTGCCATCTGGAAGAAATGGCGGACATAAGAGTTTGCGGAGTAGTCCATTCCGCTATACATAAGGATAGCCTTGAACATTGCATAAGTACCGTCAGTCACCGTAGAGGCATTGTCCGGATTCTTCATTGAATCAGATGAAAGTGCATCTGAAGGGAACTTTTCAAGGTTGCAAGCTGCCGCAAGCAGCACAATTGAGAGTAAATAAACAATCTTTTTCATACGGCAACTAGAATTTTACGTTAACTCCAAGTGAGAACACGCGGCCTACAGGATAGTTCATGGAATACATACCTGCCAGCTCATACATGGTGCTCTCAAGTCTTACTTCGGGATCCATTCCGGAGAATGCCGAAAGGGTGTAAAGGTTGTCCCCGGAAATGAAGACGCGAGCTTCCCGCATATGGATTTTCTTGAGGAATTCCGCCGGAAGGTCATAGGCAAGTGTCACGTTCTTGATGCGGAGGAAACTTCCGTCTTCAAGGTAACGGGAACTTACGCCATCCGAGTTCTTGTTTCCGCCGGGAACCGCCTTGGGATGGGTAGCAATATCTCCGGGCTGCTGCCAACGGGTCCAACCAAGACCGTTGTCAATGGACATCTGGTTGTAGTCTGTGGTATAGTGACCGTCAGTATCCATTGTAACACGGGTGTAGTTGAATATCTTGTTACCAACAACATAGTTGAGGTTGATGGCCAGAGAGAAGTTTCCAAGGCGGAAATTATTCACAAGACCGCCGCTGAAAAGAGGAGAAGCGCATCCTACAATCTGGGAATCACTGTCCGGATCAAAGACAGGTGCCGGGCCCTCAGAGAGGACATTGCCGTCTTCATCCCTCTCATAGTGATACCAAAGAGGATCACCGTTATCGGGATCTACTCCCATCCACTTAGGCATATACCAACTGTACAGGGACTCTCCCTGACGGATAATCTGGCGGGCACTGTTGGAGCCTACGGTTTGGACAATGTCTTCTCCATTAGGGATGGACACCACTGTGTTCCTGTTGAAGCCGATATTGAAACCGGTTGTCCAGGTGAAATTCTTCTTATTGATATTGGTAGAAGCGATGTTCAGTTCAACACCCATATTTCTCACGGCACCACTGTTCTTGGTTATGCTGGTGAAACCTGTGGAAGGAGAAGTGGGAACGTTAAGAAGGAGATCATCGTTGAGGATGTGGTAAAGGTCCAGGTTAACCTCAAGGAATTTCTTGATGCCGAGATCGATACCGATATTGGTCATATTTGCCCTTTCCCAGTGGAGGTCCATGTTTTCCATTTTGTCGGGATACATACCCACAACACCCTGGTACTGCACACGGGGACTTGCAGCATAAGTTGCGAAATAAGCGTAGGGCTGAATTCCGGAATTACCGGTTTGTCCATAGCTGGCACGTAGTTTCAACAGGGAGATTGCCTTGACATCTTTAAGGAAGTCTTCTGAAGAAGCAACCCACGCGGCCGAAACCGAAGGGAATACACCGATTCTGTGATTGGGGGCAAATACTGAACTTGCATCGGCACGTATTGAAGCTGTGAGGATGTACTTCTCAAGATAGCTGTACTGTGCCTGGCCGAAGACAGACCATCCTTCTCCCTCAGTGTAGTATCCGCCAACGCCGCTTGGCGCAGCTGCGTTAAGAACAGTAAGACCGCCCTTGAGGCCGATACCTTCTGCGGTAGTGTTGTCGTTCTTCCATGTACTCCATTCCCAACCGATCATGGCGTTCACATTGTGTGCGCCACCAAAGACCTGGCTGTACTTGAGGAGGTTTGATGTGGAGAAACTGTTCCCGGTAGAAGTAACCTTGGTAATGCTGCCGCCTGAATCTGCGATTGCCGTGCGGGGATCTATCAGGCTCTTCCAGGTGGATGCTGATGTGGAATAACGATTGGTGCTGGTAAAGCTGAGCCAGTCAGTTATTCTCCAAATGAACTGCAGGTCTCCGGTAATGTCGTGACCATTTGACTTCTCATAATTGAAAAGTTCGTTCTGGAAGATATTGAATTTGTCGTGGGAATACCACTTGAGACCATCCTGGGGGACGTAGACGGGGTTACCGGCCTCATCATAGGGATTATCCCAGGGAGACATACGGTAAGCCGACTCAAGGGTAACATAGCTGGATGCAGACTGCGTGTTGGAATTGTCAAACTGCAGACGCACATTCATGTCAAGCCTCTTTGCAAGCTTTGCTCCCAGATTGAGACGACCGGTAGTACGGTTGTAGTTGGTATTGATAAGAGTACCTTTCTCACGGTAGTGGTCAAGACTGGCAAAATAAGTGATACCCTCTGCACTGCCGGCTGCTGAAGCATAGTAGTTTTGGGTGACACCAAGCTTAAAGGAAGCATTCATCCAGTCGAAGTCACGCTCAAGCAGTGATTCAGGATAAGCCTTCTTGAACATTGAAGGGGCCATGACATCACTTACCAGATCTTTACAGAAGTAGTAAACCTCTTCAGATCTCATAGGACGGAAACGGCCGCTAAGAGCCTGCTTGACACCTGCCTGGGCTTTGAATTCCAGCGCTGTCTTCTGACCTGCCTTTGCTTTCTTAGTTGTAACAACGATGACGCCGCCGGCTGCATCTGAACCATAGATTGCGGTTGCACCAGCATCTTTAAGAACCGAGATGGTTTCAACGTCGTTAGGGTTGAAAGAACCGCCGGGGATGCCGTCAACAACGTACAAAGGATCTGCAGAAGCGGAGATTGAACCTGTACCGCGGACGCGTATCTGGGCCGATTCACCAGGCTGGCCGGAAGCGTTGTAGACAAGCACGCCGGCAACCTTTCCCTGAAGCATATTTCCCACGTCTGGAGTAACCACGTCATGGAGCTTTTCTCCGGACATTGTTACAACGGCGCTGGAAATTTCTGCCTTTTTCTGGGTTGTATAACCCATCACGACCACCTCATCAATAACCTGATTGTCCGGGTCAAGGGAGACGTTGATGACGCCTCTGCCTCCAATAACTTCCGTCACGGAGACATAACCCAGTGATGAGAAGGTAAGAGAGGCATTTGAAGGGGCAGAGATTTGATAATTACCGTCAAAATCTGTCACGGTACCGCCTCCGGTGGAGGGTATGACCCCAACCCCGGCAAGAGGCTGACCGTCAGCAGAGTCCAAAACACGGCCTGTTATGGTTATATTCTGGCCGTTTGAGGACAGTGCGAATGCCAGTACGGCAAACACACTGATGAATAGTTTTCTCATTGCTGATGCCATTAGTTATTAATTATTTTAGTTAATGCAAAGTTACTCAAAAAAAGCAAATGAAACACCTTCAGATATCATATAATTACCGTTTCTGCAGGGACTTTTATCCAACCTATTGAATTTCAGCATATTAAGCTTTTTTAAAAAAATGTTTCAAAGTGTTTCGTTTTAACCAAAATCATCTTCTTCCCACACTATCTGATGTTATTTTTAATAGGACGACCGAGTTTATATTCCTTTGTATTCCAGCATGTCAGCAATTTGGTCGATGAGCCAAAAACGAGTAATGCAGGTTTGGAAATGTAATGGAAAGGAAAGAATCGAAGCGTTTCACTTTTGCAGCCGGCCAGTCACAAAAAAAGCAAGACCTTCTGGAGATCTTGCTTTTCCTTGTGATTCCGACGCGATTCGAACGCGTGACCCACAGCTTAGAAGGCTGTTGCTCTATCCAGCTGAGCTACGGAACCATCCTCAATGGGACTGCAAAGTTAGTTATTTTTCCTCTAATTGCAAACGTGACCGCGCTACTGAACAAAGCTGGCAAAGTATCCGGCAAAGAACACGTTGGTCACAAGGTAGCCAATTATGGTGGACACAAATACGCATATGAGTCCAGGCATCATGAAGCTGTGGTTTAGGAGATATTTGCCGATAACAGTGGTGCCGGAGCGGTCGAAGTTAACGGTTGCGATATCGGACGGATAATTGGGGATGAAGAAGTATCCGTACACGCTGGGGAGAACGCCAAGGAGCACGGGACCTGCAATGCCCAGTTCATAGGCCAGGGGCAGCATGGCCACAACCACGGCGCCCTGGGAGTTGATGAGAACTGATACCAGGAAGAACACAAAAGCAATGCTCCAGGGGTAGTTGGTGACAAGGCCGGTAAGCATTTCCTTCATCTGGTCCATATAGTTTCCAAAGTAGGTATCGGCCAGCCAGGCAATGCCGTAGATTGCAACAACGGCCACCATTCCGGACTGCCACACGGCACCGGCAACGGCCTTCTTGGGCTGGGCCTTACAGAAGATGATGTTGGCGGCTGCGGCTGTGAGCATGATTATCTGGATGCAGATATTCATCTTGGGAAGGTTGATGGTCTTGGCAAGCGAGACTCCGTCAATCTTTATCATCTGACAGAAAGCGAATCCCACAATGACCAGCAGGGCGCCCAGGAACACAAACACGGAAGCCTTTGCCTCCTTGGTGATTTCCTTGTCAAGGGTGGTGGCGCTGTGACCGTACATGTACTGGTACATCTCGGGATCGGCCTTACGGGCAAGGAAATCAGGGTCTTTGTCAAGGTCCTTACCCCTCTTGTAGGATGCCGCGGCGGCGCACATGAGGCCGCACACACATGCCGGAATTGTAACCATAAGGACCTGGGGGATGCTGACCATGTAACCGTTAGCATTTGAAATTGTAACAAACGCCACAACTGCCGCAGCTATGGGAGAGCATGTGATGCCCACCTGGGATGCAACTGAAGCTACGCCACATGGACGCTCCGGACGGATATTCTTCTTGAGGGCGATGTCGCAGATGATGGGCATGATGGTGTAAACCACATGGCCCGTGCCAACCAGGACGGTGAGGAAGAAAGTCACAAGGGGACCCAGGAAAGTGATGTGCTGGGGGTTCTTCCTTAGCATTTTCTCCGCTATCTGGATCATCCAGTCCATACCGCCTGAGGCCTGCAGCGTGCCTGCGCAGGTTACTGCTGCGATGATGATATAGATAACGTCCGTGGGGGGCGTGCCGGGCTTGAGGCCAAAGCCAAATACAAGGATAGCAAGGCCGATACCGCTGATTGCTCCAAGGGCCAGTGACCCGTAACGTGAGCCAACGTACAGTGCTGCCAGAACGATGAGCAGCTCAATGATCATAGTGAAAGTCATAGTGCCAATGTGGTTTGCGACCGCTAATATACAAAAAAACGGTGACAATCCTTGCAGGGGCGCGCTTGCTATTGTGATTAATTTTTCTGAAATTCGCATTATGGAATCTTCAGTACTGCGTCTTGCACGTAAGCCCATAGATAAAGTCCGTGTGGGTTTTATCGGCCTTGGGATGAGAGGTCCCGGCGCCGTGGAGCGTTTCATTTCCCTGGAACACGCTACGGTGGCGGCGCTATGTGACCTGTATCCCGGTCCTGTGGCGGATTCTCAGAAAATCCTTGCAGACCACGGTTGCGCTCCGGCAAAGGAGTTTGTTGGGGCCGATGCCTGGAAGCGCCTCTGCGAGCTCCCGGACCTTGACCTTGTGTACGTGGCGGCCCCCTGGCAGCTTCACGCCGCAATGGGTATCTACGCCATGGAATGCGGCAAGAACGTTGCCCTGGAAGTTCCTGCGGCCACCACCGTGGAGGAATGCTGGGCGCTTGTAGATACGGCAGAGCGTACGCGCATGCACTGCATGATGCTGGAAAACAGCTGCTACGATTCCTTTGAGATGACCTGCCTCAGGATGGCCCAGGAGGGCGTTTTTGGAGATATAGTGCACGTTGAGGGCGGTTACTGCCACAACCTTTCCACGTACTGGGACAAATACCGTGACGACTGGAGCATGCGCTTCAGCGCAGAGCACCACGGGGACGTCTATCCAACGCATGGTATCGGCCCCCTTTGCCAGCTTCTTGGCATCCATCGCGGAGATAAACTCTCATACCTTGTGTCCATGGATTCGGCGGCCATTGCCGGTCAGGCGGCGGCCGATTCCCGTTACGGCGCCGGAAATGTTTCATTTTCTAACGGAGACATCACTTCCACCCTCATCCGCACCGCCCGCGGCCGTAGCATCCTGCTTCAGCACTCGGTGATGACGCCCCAGCCCTACAGCCGCCTGTACCGCATTTATGGCACCCGTGGCTTTGCCAACAAGTACCCCGCTCCGGGCTTTGTGTTCGATGAAGGGAAGGAGTATATGCCGCAGGAGGAAGTATCGGCCCTTCTTAAGCGATACAAACATCCCGTTTGGCAGGAGCTGGAGGAGAAGGCTCTAACTGTTGGCGGCCACAACGGCATAGATTACATAATGGACTACCGCCTGGTGGAATGCCTCCACAAGGGCCTCCCGCTGGATATGGACGTGTATGATGCCGCAGAGTGGAGCTCAATTGTAGAGCTTTCTGAGCAGTCCATTCTTGGCGGTTCCGTTCCTGTCCAGGTCCCTGATTTCACCCGTGGCCGATAATTCCCCTGCCCCCATCCATAATCCCCAGCCCCAACCAGCCCTGGCAATTAACTGCCTGATAAACAACGCATTAATAACTTCTGATTGTGCACACGGTCCAATCATAATTACGTAAAATGCTCACAATCAGCCGTTTGGCCACCAGGCGCCATCTATGAATAATCAGTGGAGCCTAAACCGTTGACGCACAGCACGTTACAGAGGTATTTGGGATAACCGGTAATCCCAAAGGATCTTATAAGTGATTGAAAATAAGCCGGTTAGACCCCACCGCATCGGCATTACAATGTGGGTGATTACTTGGAACCGAAGTACAGAAGGACCATGCTGGCCAGGAGGAGCACAAGGTCCATGGCCTTGGAACGTATGTTCTTTTCTTTCAGGATAAAAGCGCCGATTGCAAAACTCACCAGCACGCTGCCGCGGCGGATCATTGACACCACGGCTATGAGGGCATCGGGCTGGGAAAGGGCCTGCATGTAGAGGTAATCGGCCCCGCAGAGGAAGATGCTGATAAACGGGATGGACCAGTCCCAGCGGAAAGGCGTGGTTCTGCGCCGCACCGGAAGCCACAGGAAAACCAGCACCAGAGCCATCATCCCCGCCTGATACAGCGTGTACCATGCCAGAACCTGGCTGCGGTCAAGACCAAGGCGCTCCGGAGACATCAGGAACTTGTCATACAGCCCGCTGGCGGCCCCAAGGATCACAGCCAGTATAAGGCATACCAGCCACTTGTTACCCGGTTTTATGCCTTCCTTATGCCCGCTCAGGCGCATAAGGAAATACGCCACCATGGCAAGGATCACACCGCCCCACTGAAGGGCGTTCAGGTGCTCGTCAAAGATGAAGATTGCGCCCAGTAGCACCAGCACAGGCCTGGTGGCATTTATGGGCCCTACAATAGTTAGCGGAAGGTTCTTCATGGCAAAGTACCCCGCCATCCAGGAACTGAGGACCAGCGCGCTCTTAAGGAGTATATACTTTTGCACGGCCCATCCTCCCCAGCCGGTAGTGAATAGGAACGGGGAGAATATGGCCGCGCTTAAAACAGTATTTATAAGAAGTACGGGGACTACTGCATTGTCCTTCAGGGATATCTTCTTGAAGGAATCATACCCGCCCAGAAGGGCCGCGGAACAGAATGCCAGTAACCACCAGGTCATATCAGGATGCAAAGATACAACTTTTCACTCTAAACCGTCGCAGGTTATCCGCCATTCCGTCGCAGGTCTGCGTTTTTCGCGCCACCTGCGACGGAAATCGGCCACAGAAGCAAAAAAACGTCGCAGGTCCGAAGTTTTTTGCAGACTTGCGACGTTTTGCTATCTGACCTGCGACATCCAATAGCGCCTGGCGCATAAATACCTGTAACTCAGCGCATTACGCAAAGTCGGGTGCACCTGCAGGTGCACCCGAAAATAAGTAAATAGCTGATAATCAGCGAGTTCTTGACCAGGACTACTTCACCATTCCGCTGAAGCCCATGAAGGCAAGGGCAAGGATACCTACGGAGATGATAGCGATGGGAACACCCTTGAAGCTCTTGGGAACGTTCATGAGGGCAAGGTGCTCACGGATACCTGCAAAGATCACCATGGCAAGGCCGTAACCAAGGGATGTGGCAAAGGCGTAAACCAGTGCCTGACCAAGGTTGAGCATGCCGCCGGGAACAAAGGAGAACTCCTTAGTTACCACGTTGATGGCAACACCAAGGACCGCGCAGTTTGTGGTGATAAGCGGAAGGAAGATACCCAGTGCCTGATACAGGGACGGGGACACTTTCTTGAGCACGATCTCCACCATCTGCACCAGAGCCGCTATCACAAGTATGAAGGCGATGGTCTGGAGGAATGTGATTCCAAACGGAACAAGCAGGTACTTGTTTATAAGATATGTAACCAGCGTTGCGAGGGTGATCACAAAGCACACGGCCATTGACATGCCGCTGGCGGTGGAGAGCTTGTTGGATACACCCAGAAAGGGGCAGATTCCCAGGAACTGGGCCAGGACAATATTGTTTACGAATATTGCCGATATAATTATGAGAAAGTACTCCATAGCCTAGTTCTTTTTGAGATATTTATTAAACAGTACCATAAGATAGCCAAGGCACAGGAATGCGCCGGGGGCCATCACAAATGCCAGCATACCGTCTGAGCCGCCGATGAAATTCCATCCAAAGGCACTTCCGGAACCAAGGATTTCACGCACAAGGCCAAGGACGGTGAGTGAGCAGGTGAAGCCAAGGCCCACGCCGATTCCGTCCAGGGCACTCTCCCCTACGCCATGCTTGTTGGCAAAAGCCTCTGCACGGCCAAGGACTATGCAGTTCACCACAATAAGCGGGATGAACAGGCCCAGGGTCTCATACATAGCCGGGGTGTACGCCTGCATAAGCAGCTGAAGAAGGGTCACAAACGTTGCTATGACCACAATGTACACGGGGATGTGCACCTTATCAGGCACCACCGGTGCGATGAGGGAAATTGCCATATTTGAAAGGACCAGCACAAAGAGGGTTGCAAGGCCCATAGAGAGGCCGTTTATGGCCGATGTGGTTGTGGCCAGCGTGGGGCACATGCCCAGCAGAAGCACAAAGGTAGGGTTGTTCTTTACAAACCCGTCCGTAAGAAGTTTGATTTTACTCATTGTCCTGTCCTCCTTCTTCGTTATCGTCATGGCCGACCTGATCGGCCATCTCGGAGAGATTCCCGGTCACGCCGGGAATGACGGAAATAGTGTCAAACACCTTCAGGGCATTCTCCACGGCAAGCGTATATGCCCTTGATGTGATTGTGGAAGCCGTAATGGCATCTACGTCTCCGCCGTCCTTCTTCACGGAAAGTATCTTGACGGCAGGGTCAAAGCCCCTCCACTGATCCATGAACTTGGCATCCGTGGAGCACTTTGCTCCAAGGCCGGGAGTTTCCGTGTGAGACAGCACTGAAGTATTGTACACAACACCATCCACAGTAACTCCAACCATCAGTGACAGAGGACCGCCGAAGCCCACGACGGTGGACTCGATGGCATAACCCACAGTGGCATCTCCGTCCTTTGCGGTGTAGTAGTTGCCCTCTTCATTGAACTCAAGGCTCTCAAAATGAGGAAGCACCTGGGCCACGGCCTGCTGGGTCTTTGCCGCAGCGGCCGCATCGATGGGATCCTTCGTGAGGGCATAGGCACCGCCAAGAACCGCACTGCAGAACAGGCAGGTTACGCCCAGCACAAGGACCATATTGGTAAGATTGGATTTTGCTGCCATACACTATTTCCTCCCGAATTTTTTCTGGTGGAACCACATGTTAAGCAGCGGGACCACTGAGTTCATGATAAGGATTGCAAATGAAACGCCCTCCGGATAGGAGCCGAAGTAACGGATCATCATGGTAAGGAAGCCTATTCCAACGCCGAATATCACGCCGCCCCAGAGGCTCATAGGAGAAGTCACATAGTCCGTGGCCATGAAGCATGCACCAAGGATGAGACCACCGGTGAGAAGGTTGAAAAGAGGATCCGTGAAACGGGAAGGATCGATTCCCCAGAAGATGAGGGAAGTGAGAGCCACCGTTCCAAAGATGCTGAGAGTGATCCAGGGCTTGATGACCTTACGGCAGCAGAGGTACACGAAACCGGCCAGGAGAGCCAGTGCGCATGCCTCACCTGCGCTGCCGCCAAGGTTTGCAAACAGGAGGTCCTTATAATTGAAGGCCGATGTAAGTTCCTGTACGGAAGCCCCCTGCATGAGGCCTTCCTGGATGGCGCCAAGCGGAGTGGGACCGGAAACGGCATCCACAAATCCCTTGGGGGCGCCCCAGGTGGTCATATAAGTAGGGAAGGAAACAAGCAGGAAAACACGGCCCACAAGGGCGGGATTCCAGATATTCTGGCCGATACCGCCAAATGTCATCTTGGCAACGCCGATGGCAACCACCGCACCGATCATCACAACCCACCAGGGCGTGCTGTACGGAAGGTTCAGCGCCAGGAGGATACCCGTAATGACTGCGGAAAGGTCTCCAATGGTGGAGGGCTTCCGGAGCATATACTTTGTGATGGCCCACTCAAGCAGTACGCATGAAGCCACGCTCACCGCCATCAGAAGGATCTCTCTCCATCCGTAGAATACGAAGGAGCATATTACCGCAGGAATAAGCGCGATAATAACGTCACGCATCAGGGTTTTGGTGGAAACCGGAGCGTGGATATGGGGATTGGGAGATACTAACAACTTTTCCATAGTCGGTTACTTTTTAGCGGCTTCAGCGGCGGCCTTTGCGGCAGCGGCACGGGCGCGGATGGCACCCATGGCCAGGCCTTTACCCAGACGTACCCAGTCCAGCAGAGGAATGTTGGCAGGGCAGGAATACAGGCAGCAGCCGCACTCGATGCAGTCGTGGGCGGCATTTGCCTCCAGCGCCTCTACATCGGCATTGCGGGACAGCTTTTGGAGAAGGAAGGGTTCAAGACCCATAGGGCAGGCTTCGGCACAGCGGCCGCAGCGGATACACTCGGATTCCTCGCCGCGGCGGGTCTGGGCCTCCGTGAGAAGAAGGAGAGCTCCCGTTCCCTTTACGGTTGCGGCGTCAAGGTTTGCAACGGCACGTCCCATCATGGGGCCGCCGCTGATAACCTTTGCTGCATCTGCGGGAATACCGCCAAGGTAATCCAGGATGTAGCGGAGAGGGGTTCCCACGCGCACCAGAAGGTTTGCCTGGTTGGGGAAGCACTCACCGGTAACGGTTACGGAGTTGTCCACGATGGGCTTGTTCTTCTGAACGGCGTCATACACTGCAAGGGCGGTTGCAACGTTCTGGACAACTGCGCCAACACTTATAGGAAGTGCGCCGGAACCAACCTGCCTGTGCATCACGGCATCAATGAGCTGCTTTTCACCTCCCTGCGGATACATCATCTTCATTTCCATCACCTCAATGCCGTCATAGCCAAGCTTTGCGATGACTTCACGGATATGAGCGATGGCCTCGGGCTTGTTCTCCTCAATTGCAATGGTGCAGGGAACGTCACCCATAACCTTGCGGAGGATAGCTGCTCCAACCACCACCTGCTCTCCCTTTTCAAGGAGGGTGCGGAAGTCGGAGGTGAGGTAAGGCTCACATTCGCAGCCGTTTATGATGACTCTCTCGCACTTTGATCCGGGAGGCGGGGAAAGCTTCACGTGAGTGGGGAATGTTGCGCCGCCAAGACCCACAACACCGCCAAGGCGGATCTTCTCCACTATGGCCTTGTTGTCGGAGGGAATCTCTGTAATAAGGGTATCGGTGGTATCAATTCCATCGGCCCATTCATCACCCTCAACGGCAATCTCAATGTGCGTCACGGGACGTCCGGCAAGGTCCGGGCGGGGGCCGATAGATTTGACGGTACCTGAAACGGAGGAGTGGATGAAGGCGCTCACAAAGCCGCCGGGCTCTGCAATCACCTGACCCACCTTAACCTTGTCTCCTACGGCAACGCAGGGAACGGAGGGCGCGCCAATATGCTGTGCCACAGAAATATACACTGTGGGGGCAAGAGGCAGGGGGCAGATGGGACAGCCCCTTGAAATCTTGCTGTCGTGCGGATGGACTCCGCCGATGGAGAATGTTCTCTTACTCATTTGCTGCAGCCTCCTTCGCTTTCTGGTTACGGATTTTAATACGCTCCTTGATGGCGTCCTTGTCCAGCGGCTTGGGGAAATTCACGCCGTGGATGGCGCCGGTGGGGCACATAGCCTCGCACTCGCGGCAGAGCTTACACTTGGACGCATCGATATAAGCGATGTTGCCTTCCACCACAATGGCATCATGGGTGCAGGTCTTGGCGCAGATGCCGCAGCCAATGCAGGCCGATGCACACGCCTTCTTTGCAACGGGACCCTTGTCACGGTTAAGGCAGCTCACGAAGACGCGCATCCCGCGGGGGCCCTTGGGCCTTAACTCGATGACGTTCTTGGGGCAAGCCTTCACGCAGGCGCCGCAAGCTGTGCACTTCTCATCATCCACTTCCGGAAGACCGGTTTCAGGATTCATTGAGAGGGCTCCAAACTGGCAGGCCTTCACGCAGTCTCCACAGCCAAGGCAGCCATACGCGCAGCCCGTGTCTCCGGTATACAGCTGGGCTTTGACGGCGCAGGACTCGGTGCCTCCCCACTCGTTGACCTTGGGGCGCACGGCGCAGGTGCCGTTACACCTTACCACGGCCACCATAGGGGCTTTGGCCTTCACCTCATAGCCAAGGATGGCCGCAACCTTTGCCATTGTGTCGTTGCCTCCCACAGGACAGTAATTATTGTCCAGATTGGGCGCTTTCACGGCAGCCTCTGCAAAAGCGCGGCAGCCGGCGAAGCCGCAGCCGCCGCAGTTTGCACCGGGCATGGCTTTCTCGACTTCGTCGATGCGGGGGTCTTCCTCCACCTTGAACTTCTGGGCCACAAGGTACAGGACCAGGGCAAGCAGAAGGCCAAGGACGGTAATCACCGCAATCGTCCAAATGATTGTTGATGACATAGTTTATCGTTTAATAGTAAATACGTACTCGTTTTGAAGTTTTCCACGGAAAAGCCACAGAAGGAGATAATAAACTCCAACTGCGGCAATGCCAGAGAGCCCTGCAACTACTTCCCCAACCCCAAGGGCCATGAGCCCGAGGATTGCAGCAAGCAGTATTATAAGAGGTATAAGGTATGCAAGGTACACTGCCTTGAAGCCCATGGAGGCTTTGAGAAGGACCTCAACTTCATCTCCCTCGGCGTGCTTGTTATAAGGGTCCGTGGGGAGTTCCACCACTTTTTCCGCAACGTCTCCCATGCTGCAAAGACCTGCCGCATGACACTCTGAGCATGCTCCGTGCTGCACAAAGGCAACGGTTGTCGACTGCGGGGTGATCTTAACTATCTTTCCTTTATGGGAAATGCTTTCACTCATTTTACCCTGGCTTCAAAAGGATATTTAAGGTCTTCAAGCTGCTTCACCCACCCCTGGACTGAACCAATCCTGAGTGGAGCCATAAACCCGATGGGGACATGGTTTGAGTCATCGGAGAACCAGAGAGTCATCTCCGTTTCACCGTCAAACATTGCTCCTGACACAACGGAGCAGCTGAACCTTAGTGAATTCACCTTCCCAAGACGCTTTGTCTTCACGGCCTCACGTCCACGGTATGTGAGACGGATATCAAACACGGTATCGTCTATTGCAAAGCTTACAGGTATCTTCTGGCCGGTGGTAAGCGAAGAAAAGTCCATAGTCCTTATAAGGTACAGGATGGACGTTATGTCACACACGCAGTCGTGGATGGGAATATCCAGGATCTGCTGTCCCCTGCCCTCGAAGTTTATATCGGCATGAATCTCCTTCTTGTCCCAGTCGTAGATATAATTGTTGAAGGCGCGGTAATCCCCCTGCTTGGTGTTACGGTAATACTTGAGGGGACGCACGGCGTCCTTTGCGAACCAGGTCTCGAAACGCTCGTGCATGTCGTAGAAGACGCTGAAAAAAGGTGCGCTGTCGGCAATAAGGGACGCCCTGTAGACGCTTTTCCCATTCAGGGCCGATTCCTCCAGCGCAAGGTCTCCGGTTGCAACCTCCGTGTTCACCGCACCCCATTTGAAATAGAGTCCCATCCTGATTTTTTCACCTGCCTTGAAGGGGAGCTCCTCCCCCGTGGGGAAGCAGCCCTGTGCCCCTGCCGCAAAACTGGCCAGCAAAGTAAAAAGCAGTATGACGGTTATCCTTTTCATCAGAAATCCTGGGACGAATCAAAATCCTGATAGCTTCCTCCTGAAGCTGGTTCATTGGCGGCACTTGCCACCGGGCCCCTCTGGGCATAGATGTCAAGGCTTTGATCGGCCTCAACAAACTTCACCTGACCGGCCTTGTACTTCATCTCAATGTCACAGACCTCTCCGTTACGGTGCTTTGCTATCACAATGTATGCCTTCTCCTTATCCTCCGGGTTTTCACTCATACCTACAAAATCCGGGCGATGGATGAAGATGACCATATCGGCATCCTGCTCGATGGAGCCGGATTCACGGAGGTCGCTGAGCTGGGGCTTACCCATACCGCCTGTACGCTGAACCGCATTACGGGACAGCTGGGACAGGGCTATGATAGGGATATTAAGTTCCTTAGCGGTAGCCTTGAGGGTACGTGAAATGGCCGCCACCTCCTGCTCACGGAGACCCCTTAGTTCTACGGGGCCCTGCATGAGCTGAAGATAGTCCACCACAATGAGGCGGACGCCCTTCTGCTTTACAAGGCGCTTTGCCTTGGTGCGGAATTCCATGATGGGAATGCCGGGAGTATCGTCTATGTAGAGAGGTGCTTTTGCAAGGCGCTTGAGGGTATCTTCAAGCTGAATCCACTCAAAGCTTTCCAGCTTGACACCACCCTTGATCTTTTCTCCGGAAAGGCCGCTCTCTGTGGTGATAAGACGCTTTCCAAGCTGGTCTGCACTCATTTCCAGTGAGAACACCGCCACGGGCATATTGGCATCTACGGCCGCATTGCGCGCAATGTTGAGGGCAAATGCGGTTTTACCGACGGAAGGACGGGCCGCAAGGATAATGAGGTCACTCTTCTGCCAGCCCTGAGTTACCCTATCTATGGAAGGATAACCGGAAGGAACTCCGGAAGGGCCGGTGAGGCCCTGCAGCTCCTGAAGGTTGTCCAGCACGGAATTGATGATGGATCCAATGTCCTGGACGTCCCTCTTTACGTTGTTCTGGATGGCGGCGAAGACCTTTGTCTGGGCGTTGTCAATGAGGTCATCCACGTTTGTGGACTCATCAAATGACTGCTTCAGGATATCGTAGGAGGCCGTTATGAGGTCCCTCTGGATGGTCTTCTGCTTGAGGATCTTGATGTAGTACTCAATGTGGGCGGCAGCGCCAATGTTCTGGGACAGGCGTGCAAGCTCCACGGGGCCGCCAATCTCCTCAAGGTCTCCGCGTGAACGGAGTTTCTCACTTACGGTGACTATGTCAATGCTCACGTGCTCATTGACAAGAGCACTCATGGCCTCGAAGATCTTGCGGTGGCGGGGGTCATAGAAACAACCCGCGCTGAGCTCCTCCATTGATTCGTCAATGGTTGCCGGTTCTACCAGCATGGCACCCAGCACGGCCTCCTCAACGTCAAGCGCCTGAGGGGGTTTGTTCCCCATCAGGGCTTCCAGGTTGAGGGGTTCCTGAGGTTTCCTAGGCATCAAATTCGGGGTTGATGATGATTCGGCCGCAGTGCTCGCAGATGATGAGTTTGCGGTTTGATGCAATCTCTACACGACGCTGGGGAGTGATGGTATTGAAGCATCCTCCGCAGGAGTCTCCGTTGTAGATACCCACAACGGCAAGGTGGTTGTTCACGCTTGCACGGATACGCTCATATGCGCTCATTGTACGGGCGTCAATCTTGCCGGCGCACTCTTCACGGCGCTGGCGGAGAACAGCCTCTTCCTTGGCGGTTTCCTCTACGATGGTCTCAAGCTCTGCCTTCTTGGCGGCAAGGTCCTCTTCACGGATGGTGAGGCGGTCCTTTATGTCGTCCAGTTCTGCCTTCTTCTCACCAATCTCATAGCGGGTGTCGTTGATAGTCTTTTCATCAATCTGACGGAGAAGGTCCTGGTTCTCGATTTCCTTGTTCAGGGAATCGTACTCACGGGAGTTGGTGATGCTCTCCAGCTGGTGCTGGTATTTCTGGATGGTTCCCTCGTGCTCTGCGATTGAGAGTTTTGCATCGGCAATATTGCGGGTGAGCTGATCCACCACGGCCGATATTGAAGCGCTGCGCTCCTTGAGGGTTGCGATCTCATTTTCCAGGGCCTCTACCTCTGCGGGGAGGGCGCCACGGAGCTGGATAATCTTGTCAATCTCTGAATCTGCGGCCTGAAGCTGATAGAGGGTCTTGAGTTTTTCCTCTACGCTCATCTCAGAGTCTCCGAAGGATTTCTGAAGAGATACGAAGGTTTCCCTGTTGTCGATGGGAGCCTCTACTTTCTTGGCTGCTGTAGTTTTTTTGGTTGCCATATGTTATAAATCGATTTATTTATGCATCACAAAATAGTGGACGGGATTGCTCCTGTCCAGCGTGCCGGATGAATAGCTTGCAAAGGTAGGAAATTTTTTCCGTATTTGCGTAAGCAAAATGTCCACAATGTCAACTTCGCTCTCAAAATGGCCGATATCCATCACCATGAAGCCGTCCCTCACGAAGAAATTGTGATAGGAAACATCGGCCGTAATGTAAAGCTGCGCTCCGGCACAGAAGGCCGATTCAATCTCCCCGCCGCCGCTTCCGCCAAGCACCGCCACCCGGCTGATTGGCCCGTCAATAGGCTTAGAGCTCCTGATAAGAGTAAGGCCGAAAGCCTTTCCAACATACTCCAGGGCCTCATTTCCGGAAAGCGGCGTGGGCAGGGTGCCGATGCATCCAAGGCCATTCCCGGCCTCATCCTTCTCCAGGATTTCAATATCCCGGAGACCAAGTTTCAGGGCCATAGCCCAGCTAACCCCCTGAGGCACTTTATCGGCCGATGTATGGGCGGCATAAACGGCCACTCCATTACGGATTGCAGCCATCACGGTTGCCCCCACGGGGTCCTGAGGACCAATCTGCTTGAGCCCGCGGAAAATAAGCGGATGATGGGTCACAACCATGTCACAGCCCCTTGAGACAGCTTCCTCAATGAGTTCTACGGTGCAGTCAAAACCCACCAGGACGCCCTTCACCTCATCCTCTGGACTCCCAATGAGAAGCCCGCTGTTATCCCAGCTCTCCTGCACTCCGCGGGGTGCAAATTCCTCTATAGCCCTAACTATATCCCTTACTTGCATATCACGTCCCTCACTGCTACAAGCTGTTCACGGATAGCCTTAAGGCTGTCAAGGGCCTTCACGCGGCGGTCTACGCTACGGTGGTCCTCCTTCAATCTCTGCATTGCGCCTTCCAGTGTAAGTCCCTGATTCTTCACCATGAACTGGATCTGCTTCAAGGTCTCGATATCTTCAGGATGGTACAGGCGGTTGCCCTTTGCGTTACGCTGGGGCTTCACGTACTTCTCAAAGTAGTTGCTCCAGTAACGTACGGCCGACGGTGCTTCTGAAAGCATATCGGCCACCTCTCCCATTGTGTACAGCAGTTTAGCCATATTACTGTTTTTTGTTAGGTTGATGCGAAAATGTGCGTCTTGGCCCTTCCTTCTGAAGCCAAAACTCATGGTCAAAAGCCTCTCCCGGCCCCACAAACGCCCCCTCATGCTCCAACGTAAACGCCATATACGTTATTGGCAGCCCCATCTCAAGGAACATCTTCTCATAGAACGTCTGCACAGAGGTCACTTCCTCAATAGAGAGGGGATACATGTCCTGGAACCTCTGGCCACCCTCGGCCGGATAAGAGGGAGGGGCCCACGAAGTGGGAGGGGTCGGCGCAGCCGACGGTTCAAGGATATGTATCCCCTCTCTGTAAATATCAGTACCGTATGCAAGTACCTGAAGGTTATTGACCTTACAGACAGCCTGAGTGTATTCGTAGAGGTAGCGTGAATCAGTCTTTAGGTGGACTATTCCTCCGGGGCGGAGGAAGCCGCTGTAACGCTCCAGGAACATGGGCGATGAGAGTCTGGCGTTCTCTGAGCCGCGAAGCTGGGGATCGGAGAAGGTGAGCCAGATTTCAGAAACCTCAGAGGGGCCGAAGAAAGCCCCTATGAACTCAATCCGGGTACGTAGGAAAGCTACGTTTGGAAGGGCGTTCTCAGTTGCGTATTTGGCACCGGACCAGAGGCGGGCGCCCTTGATGTCAACGCCAATAAAGTTGATTTCAGGATGCCTCAGGGCCAGGGCGATGGTGTAATCCCCCTTGCCGCATCCAAGTTCCAGGACAATGGGATGGTCATTGCCGAACATCTCCTTCCCCCAGTTGCCCTTGATGGGATGATCCTTAAGGACAAGAGCCTTGGAGCCGGGGACCTTTGGAGCCAGCACGGCAGAGGCGTCCGGCTGCAGGAGGCAGCGGAAAGTGGCATTCTGAGCAAATTTTTTCAGTTTTCCGTGACCCATTACTTCCTGTTACGGTTTTTGCGGCGTTTCTTGCGTTTCTTTTCAGGGTCGAAGCGATTGATTGCGTCATCGCCAACGGCCGATATAAACTCCGGAGAGCGCTCAGGCTCTTCCTGAAGCGTGGCGGGACGTTCTCCGCGGCGGTTCATGGCCTGGATTTCCCTCACTTCATCGGCAGTCAATCCATATACCTTTGTGAGGGAGCCCTTCTCATAAGAGAAGTACAGCATTCCGGCAAGGATGTCCGTTTTTACAAGGAAAGCCTGGCCGTCCTCCAGCTCCAGAGGCTCATTCACACGGGGAAGGCGGGAGCGGGCATCCGTATAAGCCGCAACCTCATAATTGAGGCAGCACTTGAGCTTTCCGCACTGGCCGGCCAGTTTCTGAGGGTTCAGGGAGAGGTCCTGGACGCGGGCTGCGGCGGTAGTGATGGACTTGAACTCCGTGATGTAGTTGGCGCAGCAAAGCTCACGGCCGCAAACGCCAAGACCGCCGATGAGACCTGCTTCCTGACGGGCGCCTATCTGCTTCATCTCCACGCGGATATGGAACTCTTCCGCAAAATCCTTGATGAGCTGGCGGAAGTCCACGCGGCCATCGGCAATGTAATAGAAAATGGCCTTGGTGCCGTCTCCCTGGAACTCTACATCCCCTATCTTCATCTCAAGGCCAAGATTTGCGGCAAGAACGCGTGCGCGGATCATGGTCTCCTCCTCGCGGGCAATTGCCTCCTGCCAGCGCTGGATGTCAAAAGGGCGCGCCTTGCGGTAGATTTTCTTTAGCTCCTGCTGAGCGGGGTCTATCCCACGGCACTTCATCTGACGGGCAACTATGGGCCCTTCAAGTGTTACAATTCCTAAATCATGGCCCGTAGCGGCCTCAACCACCACAAGGTCTCCGGTTTTGATACTCTGGCCGGAAGCATTCACGTAGATGCCCTTGCGGGTATTCTTGAAACGGACCTCGAAATAGCCGTCCCACTGCTCCTGGGCTATGCCCTTAAGGGTGTCATACACCTCAAGCTTGCAGCAGCCCTGACGGTAGCGTATATCTTTTTCTCCCGTTTCCTCGTCTGTCACAACAGTGCAGCCGCGGAAGCAGTCGAACTGGATTGATTCATTGCTATAATCTTTCATAGCGATATATATAGTTTGCTCACAAGGTCTGTGAACAGGATTTTCTGGTTAACATTGCGCTCAAGGAGCGTGAGGGCACGCTCCAGCGCCTCATTTGCCTTTCTGGGGAAAGTGGGTTTGAGGGCTCCCGCCATACGGCGGAACCAGTCTTCCTCCCCCTCCGGGAGAACCGCCAGCCCAGGAGTTTTCTGGACAAGGAAGATGCGGCGGAGATCCTCCGATGCAAGCCTGCAGAAAGACTTCTGCTTTTCCCTGTCCTTAAGATCAGCCACGGCATCGGCCGTTTCAAGCGCCTGAAGGAGATTTCTGGCCGATATAGCCTCCAGGATATCGTGGAAGAGGTCCCTTAGGACTGCCGCACCTGCCACTTCACGTGCGTGGACAATGGAATCGGCCTCCATTGAAAGCGGCTGAATCCTGATATGCAGGCAGCGGGAGGCGATGGTCACAAGCACCTTTTCAGGAGCCTGCGTAATGAGAAGGAACAGCGTTTTCTGAGGCGGTTCCTCCACCATTTTGAGAAGGGCGTTTGCTGCCTGGGCGTTCATCTTTTCCGGGAGGTACATCACAACGGTGCGGTATCCTCCTTCCACAGCGCTGAGGGAGAGCTTATCCAGGAGAGCCCTGGCCTCATTGACGGAGATGTTACTCTGCTTCCCTTCTATGCCGATAGCCTCATAAAGCTCGTTCTCAAAGAAGTACGGATTGTCCTGTAGAAGCTCCCTGAAAGGGCCGATGAAATTCTGTGAGACGGGTTTGTCTGAACCCGCAACCGGGAACACGAAGTGGATATCAGGGTGGATTAATTTCTGGACGCGGGGATTGCCGCCATACAGATCCTCAAGGAAGTTAAGGGCAATTGGGAAGGCACCGGCTCCGTCGTCCTGATGAAGGAGGATGGCATGAGGCACATGGCCGCTTTCCACCATACGGTGAAGGGCATCCACAACGTCCGTATTACCGTACACCTTCATCATTTTCCCCTCTCCCCAACGTAACGGGCTATGGTTACAAGGCGGTCTTTGGCAGGGCCTTCCGGGAGGAAACCCAACAGGCCGATAGCCTTTTCAATATGTTCATCCACCTTGACTGCGCTCTTTTCAATGCCGCCGCGGTCCTTTACGAATGAAAGGACCTCTCCGGCAAGGGCGGGGTTATCGGCAATCCTTGTAACCTTATCCCTTATATCGGCCTCATTCTCCGCACCCTCAAGGGCGCAGAGGAGCGGCTGGGTTATCTTCTGCTCCTTAAGGTCTATCCCGACGGGCTTTCCAAGGGTGTCTTCTCCGGAGGCGTAATCCATCCAGTCGTCCTTTACCTGAAAGGCCATTCCAAGAAGCCTTGCAAACTCTCCAAGGGCCTTGACAGACTCTTCCGGCGCGCCAACAGAGACCGCTGCGCTAAGGGCCGATGCCTCAAAGAGCGATGCCGTCTTGCAGTAGATGATGCGCTCGTAATCCTGCTGGGTGGTGTCACCCTTTACCGCCTTCTCCATCTGGAGGAGTTCACCCTCCGCAAGGTGACCAAGGGTTGCGGCAAAGATCCTTGTTACGCGGTCTGTGTTACGGGATGCGCCAAGGATGGTGGACACCGCCTTAACCAGCCAGTAATCTCCTATGAGGACGGAGGCGTGCGGGTTAAGGAAACTTGCCACCGTGGGACGGCCCCTGCGCTCAGAAGCACAGTCCACTACGTCATCGTGGAGAAGGGTGGCGTTATGGAGAAGTTCCGCCGCCGCGGCAAACTTTATGGTGTCTTCATTGGGCGCACCCACCGCTGCGGCGCAGAGGAGTGCCAGGGACGGCCTCATCATCTTGCCGGGGTTTTCCCTGAGGGAACGGTTGGTGGCTTCAAGGAGGGACACGTCCGAGCGGAGGGCGTCTTCGATGACACTCTCCACCTTGTCCAGCCAGGGCTGCAGATATGCTTTAATCTCCTTCAAAGCAGTTAAGAAGCTCTTCCACGGTTTCCGGGAATTTCACAAGGGCACGGTCCTGGGGCTCAAGCATCCCAGTCTCCACAAAATGGTCCAGAAGGGCCTTCAGGGGATTATAGAAGCCGTCAATATTAAGGGCGTAAAGGTTCCCGGAGTACTTATGGAGTTTCCTGAGGGTATGGGTCTCAATGAGTTCATCAAGTGTGCCGATACCTCCAGGAAGCGCTATCACGGCCACCGTGCCCTCACGCATTGCGGCCTTGCGGCTTGCCATGGTGTCTGTCCAGATTACTCTGGAAACACCGGGATTCTCAAGACCCCTCATGAATTCAGGAAGCACTGCGGTATGATCTCCGCCCCATTTAATGGATTCATCAGTGATGGCTCCCATAGTGCCTATTGCGCCGCCGCCGGATACAAGACCATATCCTTTGGCGTGAAGCCCGCGGGTGAGTTCCCTTGCGGCCTCATTGTACTTAGGGTCAATCTTATTGCTGGCCGAGCAGAAAACGGCAACCTTTTTCATCCCTACAGGTTTGCCTTGATCTTTTCCAGGAGGGCGGGCTTGGGCATTGCGCCAACGGTCTTGTCCACAATCTCACCGTTCTTCACAAAGAGGAGGGTGGGAATGCTCATGATGCGGTACTGGGCGGCAATTTCATCTGCGTCATCCACGTTCACCTTCACAACAGTGATCTGGTCCGGCATCTCTTCCTCTACCTGGTCCAGGATGGGAGAGAGCATGCGGCAGGGGCCGCACCAGGTGGCCCAGAAATCAACTATTACAAGCTTCTCATCCTGAAGAAGCTCATTGAAATTGGTATTTGTTGCAACTTTCATAACTGTACATTATATTGATTCACAAAGATACAAAAAAATTTTCTCACTTCAAGTAGTGCGACTTAATTCGTTGACAATCAGATAAATACAAAATGTTCTACCAGAAGATTTTCTAGTAGAACATTCCGTAAATAGCTGGCCCTTAGGCCATTAGGCTCCACCCAAAGGGGAGAACCACCGGGGACTAGAAGAAGAGTCCCAGGGTGACCTTTATACCATTATAGTTCTTGATGTCCTTGTAAGATTCCTTGACCACGGTCAGTTTCTCGTTTGCGTCAATCTTGCCGTTGTCATAGAGGTTGCCAAGGTTCATGAACCACTGCACAGTAAGCTGGAAGTGATCCAGGATCTGGACACCGCCGCCAACGCCAAAGCCGTACTCAAGCTTGTTCTTCACCTCATTTGCGGCAGCATTGATTTGCTCTGGTGAGGTAGTGTTATTCACCACACCTTCCAGAAGGACATCATAATTCTCCTGACCGCTGACGGCAAAACCTACGAAAGGCTCCACAAGTACAAATGGACGGAAAGCAAGGAGGTCTATCCCGGCATGGAGGCCTGCAGAGAGTTCAATGAAACCGGTTTTGCTCTGGAAAGAATTGGTAACGCTCTGGGTGTTGTTATCCACTATTGCCTGATGAAGGTTTGCACCCTTGACCTGATATGCCAGCTGGGGCTGGACGGCAAATATATCACCCAATTCCCAACGCACGGCAGCGCCAACGTGGTAAAGGCTCACATTCTTGAAGTTTGCCATTGCGTCCTTGGTGTCTATACCGGTAGCAGATGACGTGAAGCCGCCGATGACACCAAAACTCTGGGCATTAAGCATAACTGCGCTCAAAAGGGCAGCAGCAAATACTGTAAACAGTTTTTTCATTTTACTCTATTAGGTTTATTCAATTTGTCCAAACGCAAAGGTAGCAAAAAAAACTAAATTGCATCCTCTACGGGAAGAAGGTATGCCCTGAGGCCAAGGGCCTTGTTGGCGGCATCCTTTTCACGCAGCGCATCCATGATCTTTGGTGCCAGGGAATCTTCCACGGCAGCAAGAACGGCGTGGTTCTGGGTGGGCCAGGCGTGGGACCCAAGGTGGGGCTCTCCGTCCACGGATCCCCTTCCGCCAACTTCTGTCCAGACCGTGTAACCTCTCTGGCCCAGGCCTTCCAGAAGCTGGACAATCTCCTGATTGTATGCCTGATTATATGCTATAAATATCGCTTTCATGGCTTAACTGTTTTTCGCTTCCCTGCGGGCCTTGCGGCGGGCACGGTGCTCCGTGAAGCCGCAGTAAAGGACAGGAATGATGACAAGGGTGATGAGGGTTGAGATGGAAAGACCCCAGGCCACGGTGATGCCAAGGCCCCTCCAGAGGTCTGCGCCCTCTCCGGTTCCCCAGGCCATGGGAAGCATACCAAGGACGGTGGTGAGTGTGGTCATGAGGATAGGCCTCAGACGGCTTCTTGCAGCGGTTACGGAGGCTTCCCTCACCGCTACTCCCCTCTCCTGCAGAAGGATGGTATAGTCAATGAGCACAATACCGTTTTTCACCACAATACCAAGCAGGATTATTATACCCACCATACCCATCATACTTATTGGCATCCATCCGTGAACCATGCTTCCAAGCGCTACGCCAACAAGGGCGAAAGGAATGGAGAACATAATCACAAACGGTCCCAGGAGGGATTCAAACTGGGATGCCATGACCATGTACACAAGGATCACAATGAGCACAAACAGCAGGAACATGTCCTTGAAGGATTTCTGCTGCTCCTCATAGTCTCCGCCTATCCTCCAGCTCATGTGTGAGGGAAGAGGGTTGGAGGCCATAAGGCCGTTCACTATCTCGACGCCTTCACTGAGGGCCTTTCCGCGGGCCATCATGCCGGTTACGGTAATGTAGCGGTCACGGTTCTTTCTCTGGATTGTAGGAGGCACCTTGGATTCCTTGATGGTTCCCAGGTCACGTACCCTTATTCCCTGTCCCTGGGTATTGTAAATCACAATATTCTCAAGGTCCTCGATGGAACTTCTGAACTCCGGGGCATAGCGCACGCGGATGTTGTACTCCTCACCGTCTTCGCGGAAGAAGGAGGCCACGGTACCGGACATTGCGGCCGATACATATGCGGCAGCGGTTGTGGACGTGAGGCCATTGAGGGCCAGTTTCTCACGGTCAAAGTCAACCTCGTATTCCGGAGTGTACTGGTCCCTGGAAAGGATTGCCTGGGTGAAGAAACCGGTTTCCATCATAGCGGCACGCACGCGGCGGGCCTCGGCCTCTGTCTCTTCAAAGTCATAGCCGTAGATTTCCACCTGGACGTTGGCGCGGCCGCCCATGCCCATACCGCCTTCGGTCACGTTGAAACGGTTGAGTTCCGGGAATTCACGGAGGTCGGCACGGATGATATCGGCAATCTCGTTGACAGACCGCGTACGGGTAGAGATGGAGCCGATATTGATGTTCATGGTGATGAGGTACGTTCCGTTCTGACGCATGGAGGCGAACGCGTTCTCGGAATCGGCCTGACCATAACGGTAACTCAGGACCTTGAGTTCCGGGACATCGGCCTTGATGCGCTCATATATGCGCCAGGCAACGTCTCCTGTGACGTGCTGGGCCGTTCCTATAGGCAGTTCAATGGTGGCCGATATACGGCCCTCGTCCTCCTGAGGGAAGAATTCCGTACGCATCTTGGGGATGAAGATATACAGCACCACGCCGAATATCGCCACCGCCGCAATCATGATTAGCTTCTTGCGATTCATGCACCAGCCGATAAGGCGGGAATAACCGCGGGAGATTGCGTCCAGGACCTTGTTCACAGGGCCGAACACAATCCTGTACGCCTTGTTGTTCACGGGCTTGTTGTTCATGAGGAGAGCGCACAGGGTGGGCACCAGGGTAAGGGCCGCCGTCGTGGACACTATCATGATGATGGAAACAATCCAGCCAAGCTGCTTGAACATGATTCCGGCCATACCGGTGATCATTGTGAGCGGCAGGAACACGCACAGCATGGTGAGCGTGGATGCAATAACGGAGATACCAACCTCTGCGGTGCCGTGAACGGCCGCCTCCTTGGGTTTTTCTCCCCTTTCCAGGTGCGTGGTCACATTCTCAAGCACCACAATTGCGTCGTCCACCACCATACCTATGGCAATGGCAAGGGCGCTCATGGAGATGATATTAAGGGTACTGCCAGTTGCAAACAGATAAAGGAGGGACGCCAGCAGGGCGATAGGAATGGAGAGCACCACAATGAGGGTTCCCTTGAGCCTTCCAAGGAAGAGGAACACCACCAGCATAACTACCAGGAAGGTGATCATGATGGTGTCACGGAGAGACTTGATGGTAAGGAGGATGTCCTCCGAATTATCCACGATGGTTGTTATCTTGATATCGGAAGGAAGGTTTCTGGAGATAGTCTTCATCTCCTGTTTGATC
The DNA here is from genome assembly GCA_017550525.1 of Bacteroidales bacterium. Taxonomy (GTDB): domain Bacteria; phylum Bacteroidota; class Bacteroidia; order Bacteroidales; family UBA932; genus Cryptobacteroides. Next base: position 65,796 of record JAFZOU010000096.1, on the reverse strand, counting down.
TTCCTCACAACCTCAACCGTATTGTATCCGGACTGCTTCTGGATTATGATCTGCGCACCGCGGCTGCCGTTGGTGTAAGACTCCTGGGACTTCTCCTCAAGGGTGTCGTCCACGCGGGCTACGTCCCTGAGGTACACGGCCGATCCGCCAAAGTTTCCAAGGACCACGTCAAGAATCTCCTGGGGGTCCTGGAATTCCTTCTTGATACGGAGCGTATAGGTATCGGAGCCTATATCGATGCTGCCGGAAGGGACGTTACGGTTCTCTGCGGCTATGACCTGCGCGATTGCCGCAATGGAGAGGTGATAGGACTCCAGCTTTGCAGGGTCACAGTACACCTGGATCTCACGCTTGGGGGCACCTGCAACGGTCACCTGACCCACACCGGAGACACGGGCAAGCGGAGTTGCCACTTTGTCGTCCAGGATCTTGTCCAGGGCGCTCACGCTCTGGTTTGCGGTAGCCGACATCATCATGATGGGCATGTCGTCTACGCTGAACTTGAACAGATACGGAAGCGAAGCGCCGTCAGGAAGCTGCTGGGACACCATGTCAAGCTTGTCACGGACGTCGTTGGTGGCCTCGTCTATGTCTGTACCGTACTCGAACTCCAGCGTGAGGATGGATATGTTCTCACGGGAATTGGATGTGAGGTTCTTAAGGTTTGCAACACCGTTCAGGGTGTTTTCAAGCACCTTTGTGAGGTTATTCTCAACGTCCTCGGCCGATGCCCCGGGATAGGAGCTCATCACCATGATGGTGTTGGACTCTATTTCCGGGAAATTGTTTACCGGGAGCCTTGTGAGGGCGAAGATGCCCAGTATGGCGAAGGCCAGGAATACAAGGCAGGTTGTAACCGGGTGCTCTACCGATGTTCTGTAAATGCTCATAGTACCTTCACCTTGACTCCGTCCTTAAGTGCCGACTGGCCCTTTACCACAATGGTGCTTCCGGCTTCAAGACCGGCCGTGATCTCATATTCCGCTCCAAGGTGACGGCCCACGGTTACGGGAGTATAACTTACGGTGCCGTCCTCTGAAAGGACATAGATGAACCTTGTTCCGGTGCCTTCCTGCTTGACTATGCTCCTGTCCGGGACCACGATGCTGTTGCGGGTGCCGAAGTTCACCGTCACGCGGGCGTACATGCCGGGGCGGAGGACTTTATCGGCATTGGGAACCACAACCTCCGCCTTGAAGGTATGGGTGGCGGCGTCGATGGTGGGATAGAGGCGCTCCACCTTGCCCTGGAAGGTCTTTCCGGGGATGGCGTCGACGGTGAGGGACACCTTGTCTCCCTTTTTCACCTTGGTGTATTCGCTTTCTGAGATGCCCACAAGGAGCTTTACGGGAACCACCTGCTGGACGGTGAAGATGGGGGCGCTCATCCCGAACATATCGCCTTTGTCAAAGTTTCTGGCCGATACATAACCCGTGATGGGGCTGCGAAGGATGGTGTTCTCCTTGACGTTATTGTAATTGGACTTACGGACCTTGTAGCCAAGTTCTGCTGTCTCGAAGTCGCTCTGGGAGACGCCGCCTTCTGCGTAGAGGCTCTTCAGGCGCTCGTACTCAATTTCGTCGTTTTTCACCTGGAGCTCCAGCTGCTCAAGCTGGATGCGGTCCATTTCGGCCAGGACCTGTCCCTTCTGGACGTAGTCCCCTACCTCAACGTTGATCTTGCGGATACGGCCGCCGCTCTGGGGCATGATGTTGTTCACGGCGTAGGCCTCAACGGTAGAGGCGTAAACGCTCTCCTGGGGCACCATGCGGGCCTCGGCCACGGCTACTTCCACGTTGGGGACAATCTCTGCGGGAGCCTGTGCTGCGGGAGAATCGGCCTTTTTTGTTCCAAAATTGCCGCATGACACGGCGGCTGCAAGGGCTGCAAATATTGCAATTCCTCTTTTAATCATATGTCTTTTCTTCTGTAAAATCGTAACCTAATGTCTGTTCAAGGCCGGCCTTTGCTACTACAAAGTTGTATACGGCCTGCGCCGCCTGAAGGCGGGTCTGGGTGAGAGTGAGTTCCGTGTTGTTAAGGTCCGTGAGCGTGCTCTTTCCAACCTCAAAGCTCTTGGAGGCAATGCTGTAAGCCTTCTCTGCGCTGGTGAGGGCCTCTTTTGCGGCATCGTACGTCTTCATAGCCGTATCCATAGTGGAGAGGCTCTGGCGGATACCTATACGGATCTGACGCTCAGTGTTTTCCCTCTGGAGGTCCAGTTCATCGGCCTGAACGCGCGTTTGCTTGATGGTATGGTAGCGCTGCCCGCCGGAGAAGATGGGGATGTTCAGGGAGAATACCGCCGTTGAGGACGGCAGCCATTTCCACTGGCTCAGATTGAATTTGTCGCTCTGCGTATAGTAATTATATGATATCTGGGCCGATAAAGTGGGGATGTACGCATACTGCTGCATCCTTATCTGCTTGGAAAGCATTTCCGCCTGGGCGGCCAGCTGGCGAAGCTGGGTGTTGCGGTCCAGTGAGGCCTCCGTGCCCTCGTTGATGTCATAGAACATGTGCTCCGCGTAATCCTCAAGTGTTCCCACAATATCCACCGGGCGGTCAAGGTCCAGGCCCATCACGGCCTTGAGCTGCCACAGGGAAAGGTATATGGCATTCTCTGCGTTGTACATGTTGGGGATTGCGGCTGCAAGGGAGCTCTGCGCACGGGCGAGGTCAAGTTCAGATGCCTTCTGGACATTGTAGCGGCTCTCCGTAGTCTTGAGATTCTGGGCGGCGTTTTCAAAAACAGCGTTGTAAACGTCGTAGGAAGCCTTAGCCATGAGGACGGCATAGTAGGCCTGCTTTACCTGGGTAACCGTTCCAAGGCGGCTTTCACGGGCCTTTTCAACCGCAAGTTCCACCTGGTCCCCGGTGAGGCACAGGCTTTCCCACAGCTGGGCGTTGATGATGGGCATTGAGGCGCTCAGGCCTAGCTGGACCTGGTTGCGACGGCCCATTTCAATGGGGTCACTGCTGGAAGAAGCCTTCTCTTCCTGGGGCGGGGCCTGGTAGGGCACAAACGGAGTTGCCGTTGCGGTATAGAGCTGCTGGATGTAGTACATGATGGGCTCGAAGGCGCTTGTCATCATTGATGCCATACCGCCACCTCCGCTGCCGGAGGATTCGTCGTCAGAGCCAAAGAACACCTTCTGCTTCTGGATGGCATAACTGTACATTCCAGTTGCATTAATCTGGGGGAAAAGCGCGCCGTAGGCACCCTTACGGGCATATTTCTGGCGCTGGACCTCCATATCGGCCACCTTTACTGAAGTATTTTCACTGAGGGCTATTTTGAGGGCGTCGTCCAGCGTAAGTATAAGCGTAGAGTCCGCCGCCTCCTGAGGTGAATCCTTATACTGCGCCCATGCCGCGGAAGGCAGCAGAATGGCAAGCATAAGGATCAATTTCTTAACACACATAATAACTAACTGAATAAGCTGGCAATTTACTGCAAAAATCGGGCCCACGTAGTGTACATGTCATTCATTCGCCCCCTGTCATTCCAAGCGTAGCTTCTCTGTCATTCCGAGCGTAGCCGAGGAATCTCAAAAATGTATTATATTTGCAGTATGGAAACACTCATTGTACATTGGAATGTGAACCCCGCCATCCTTCACCTCGGCGGCTTTGAACTCAGATGGTATTCACTGCTTTTTGTGAGCGGCTTCATCCTGGGCTGGTTCATCATGAAGAGCTTCTTTAATCGTGAAAAGATAAGCGAGGCCCTCCTGGACCCCATGCTATACATGCTTCTCATATGCACCATAGTGGGCGCACGCCTAGGCCACTGCCTGTTCTATGAGCCGGATTACTATCTGGCACCTTTCTTCCAGATGTTCGGAGGTACCGTTTCCCCCCAGGTGGCAGCCCGCGGCATGACCAATTGGCAGGCCTTCTGGGAAATCTTCATGCCCTGGAAAGGCGGCCTTGCCAGCCATGGCGGCACCATCGCCATCATCCTTGGTATCATCTGGTATGCCCGTAAGTACGGCCCGGCAAACGGCTTCGACTTCGTTTGGGTCATTGACCACATTGCCATCCCTGTGGCCTTTGCAGCGTGCTTCATCCGCCTTGGCAACCTCTTTAACTCAGAGATCTACGGCGGCCCCACCACCCTTCCCTGGGGCTTTGTATTTGAGAGAAACGGAGAAACCGTACCCTGCCATCCCACGCAGCTCTATGAGGCCCTCACATATCTCCTTCTTGGCTTACTCCTTATCTGGCTGTACCGTAACAGGCTGGAGAAACTGTACCGGGGCACGTTTATCGGCATATTCCTGATTGTGTGCTTCGGCAGCCGCTTCCTCATTGAGTTTGTGAAAAACGACCAGGTGGACTTTGAGGCCAACATGGCCCTCAACATGGGCCAGCTCCTCTCCATCCCGTTCGTACTCCTTGGTATAGGCTTCCTGGTGTACGCCTACGTGAAGAAGCAGCCCGCCATGGCCGTTCACCCGGAACCCGCCTCCAAGCCCAAGGCCCAGCCCACCCACTTCGCCCATCCCACCGGGAAATAGTCCCGTCCTTCCCTGGTTTTCTTCCTCGGCAGTTCTCCATTCTCCACGGTCCCACCTGTAGCGGTTCTCCCCTGGCGGTTCTCCCCTGACGGTTCTCCCCTGTCAGTGGAAGCCAACCATCTCATTTACAGCAACTTACGGCATCTTCTACCAGAAATAATTCTGGTAGACACTCTTGCAATTCACTGTATATCAACCACTTAGCCTCCACCGATTCTACCCTTGGACCTAGTCCACCACCTGCCTGGACCTGGTCCACCGCATTCTTGGACCTGGTCCACCGCCTCGTAACCTGGCGGCAGTCCTGCCTCAGCCGTGTTGACAGCCAAAACGCTCAGAATGGGGTTTTTGTGTCAACACGGCAAGGAAATTACCCCAAAACGCCAAAAACGTTGCCGTGTGGGCACCGGAATCGGACACAGGAGCGTTTTACGTGTCAACATGGCCGGGACTTTTGCGAATGCCGTGGCAAATGACTACCTTTGTGCACTGAATTATGCCTAAAGCAATAGTATTTGACATAGGTGGGGTACTTATCGGCCTCAATATGAGCAGATGCATAGAAGCATTCCGCTCCACCCTTGGCTTTGAAAGAATCACTGAGCTCCTGGACCCTTATCACCAGAAGGGTATTTACGGGGAGCTGGAGGGTGGCCGCCTCAGCGAGCAGCACTTCAAGGATCTTGTCATTGCAGAGTCCCGCCCCGGAACAAAGCCTCAGGATGTGGAGTACGCCATGGGGGAACTTCTGGACAGAAAGATGGATCCCCGTACTGTCCAGGCAGTGAAAGACCTTAAGGGGAAGTACCCTCTCTACCTTCTTTCCAACAACAATCCAATCTCCATGAGGCACTGCCTCAGGATACTGAAGGACAACGGGCTGGACCCCGATGAAACATTCAAGGGTCAGTTCATATCGTCAGACCTTAAGCTTATGAAACCGGCCCCGGAGTTCTACCGGTACGTGATCCAGAGGATTGGTCTGCCTCCGCAGGAGATCCTTTTCATAGATGACAACAAGGCCAACGTAGACGGCGCCAGGGCGGTAGGCCTGGATGCCCGCCTCTACAATCCCGGAACGGATCTTGGCCTTCTACTCTCAGACTGCTAGAAATGTCCCTCTATAGTCACTTCCGCATAAGCAAGCCGTCGGCAGCAAAAGTGCCGTCAGGTGAGGTGGACGCCACATACAGGCGCCTGAGGAGCCGCACATTCTGGGGCGTCACCGTGGCCTATACATTATATTATGTATGCCGGATGACCCTTGGCGTGGTGAAGCAGCCGCTCATTGACGGAGGCGTGCTTTCGGCGGGGCAGCTTGGCATCATAGGATCCGCATTCTACTTTGTCTACGCGGTGGGGAAATTCCTCAACGGCTTCATTGCCGATTATTGCAACATCCGCCGGTTCATGGCGGTGGGCATAGGGATATCGGCCGCAGTCAACCTGATTCTTGGGCTGATGGGCCTCCTGCAAGGCCCTCTGGGCTTTGGCTCCATTGTGATGTTGGTTACCTTCACCCTCCTCTGGGGCATCAACGGCTGGATGCAGTCTATGGGCTCCCCGCCCGGAACAATCAGCCTCTCCCGCTGGTTTCCCCTCTCCATGAGGGGCCGATACTACAGCATCTTCTCCTCCACCCCTCAGCTTGGAAAGGCCCTCTCAATGATGATGACGGGCTTTATCGTTGCCGCAGCGGGTTGGCAGTGGGGATTTATGGCTGCCGCGGTGGCGGGGATTATCGGCCTAGCCGTGTCCCTCATTTTCATTGCCGATACCCCCGAAAGCCAGGGCCTCCCTTCCGTCCAGGAACTCTCCGGAGAAGAAACCCGGCCCCTTGACAAAAAACCAACGCGGGAACTCCAGAAATGGGTGTTCAAACATCCCGGAATCTGGGTCATAGCCATCTCCACGGCATTTTTGTACGTGACTCAGCACGCGGTCTCCGACTGGGGCGTGCTGTTCCTCCAGAAGCAGAAGGGCTTCTCCCTTGAGAGAGCTACGCAGGTGATTGGCCTGGCCGAGATTTTTGGCGTGGCGGGTAACCTTGCCGCAGGGTGGATATCGGATGTCCTTCTCAGAGGCAACCGTGTAAGGCCGGTGGTGGTTTCTGGCATCCTTGCCGTGTGCTCACTGGCTGCGTTCCTGTTCCTTGGAGGCGGTTTCTGGGGCAACATGGCCTTTGTGGCCCTGTTCAGCTTTGCCTTCAGCGTGGTTTTCTGCATTGTGGCCGGGCTCATGGCTTTGGACTTCGTGCCCCGCAAAGCTACCGGCGCGGCGCTTGGTATAGTGGGAATCTCCAGTTATGCAGCTGCCGGCCTTCAGAGCGTTGTGAGCGGCTTCCTAATTGAGGGGAACACCGTTGCTGGGGCCTACAACTTTGCACCGGTATCCATCTTCTGGATAGCCGCATGCCTCCTGGCCTTCACCCTGCCGGTCATAGGGTGGAAATACCTGCGGAAATAGGTTTGGAAGGGCGGTTTCCGTGATGTTCGCCCTTTGCCGTGTTGACACGTAAAACGCTCCTGTGGCCGATTCCGGTGCCCACACGGCAACGTTTTTGGCGTTTTGGACCGATTTCTTTGCCGTGTTGACACAAAAACCTCATTCTAGGCGTTCTAGCTGTCAACACGGCTGAGGCAGGACTGCCGCCAGGTCACGAGGCGGTGGACCAGGTCCAAGAATGCGGTCAGCAGGACAGCAGTCAGGTTGCAAGGCGGTGGACCAGGTCCAAGAATGTGGTGGACCAGGTCCAGCCCCCCGAACCAGTGGAAGCCAAACGACTGATACACAGTTAGTTGTGGAGTTCTTTGGGATTACCAGTAATCCCAAACGATTGTGTAAGCGACTGACAGTAAGCGAGTTAAGCCCCACCGCATCGGCATTAAATACGGCGGCATAGCGCAAAGGCAAAAAAGAAACCCGCACGCGAATTTCACAATTGGCGGCGGGTATATGGTAAGGTATCAATATTTATGTCTGATACCTCTTATATCTAATTCTGTGCCAAACTCTTCTTTTTACGAGTTTTTTTGTGCCAGTCACCGTAAATTTCGCTCACATTGCCGGCGGTGATGAATCCGTGGATGTCGTTCTTCTTCATATAATCCATAAGATGGGCAAACTCATCCTGGGTCAGGAGGGCCTGGATCTCAACGTTCTGATGGCCATTATAGCCGCCGGTTACGTTGTACAGTGAGCAGCCTCGCTCAAGGTCCTCGATGATGTACTTGCGCAGACGCTCGTACTGAGAGGAAATGATGCACACCCTCTTTCTGCGGTTAAGGCCCGCGGTGAAATAATCCAGCGCAATGCCGTTGATCCAGGTTCCGATAAGGCCGATTACAACCAGCCTGAACGGGTTGATGGCGAACGCCGTGCAGCAGATGATGGCTCCGGCAACGGAAACTGATGTGCCGATATCAACGTGCATGTACTTGTTCACAATCTTTGCCAGGATATCCAGCCCTCCCGTTGATGCATTTATATGAAACAGGATGGTCTGGGAAGCACTGAGGATAAGCACAAAACAAAGGAGGTCGAACCAGGGGTCGTTCATAAGGGACATCTGCCCCGGCTCCAGAAGGCGTTCTATGGGCAGCACCTTCTCCCAGAAATCCACCAGCGGACCAAGGATAAGTGCCGTGTAAACGGTCTTGGCGCCGAATTCCTTACCGATGAGAATCCAGGCCAGCACCAGAAGGATAGCATTGATTATAACAATCACCTGCGACACCCTGATGCCGATACCCGCCATATTCAGCAGTTTTCCAATCACGATGGAAAGACCCGTGATGGAACCTACAACAAGTTTTGAAGGCATAAGGAAGTAGTACACAGCCGCTGCCGCTATGGTCATACCGGCAGTCATTATGAACAGTTCCTTCCAGAATTTCCAGGTTTTCAGAATTTCGAGAATGTTTTTCATTTTATGTGGTTAGTCTAGTCTTATTCGGCGGCCTGGCCTCCAGCGAGGTCCAGGATTTCCGACGTAATCTTCTGCTGACGGCCCTTGTTGTACTGCAGAGTAAGTTCGGAAAGCAGGTCCTCTGCATTGTCAGTTGCCGTTTGCATGGCAACCGTGCGGGCCGCATGTTCCGCCGCCGCGCTGTCAAGGAGCGCCGCGTAAAGTTTCAGTTTCAGTGTACGGGGAAGCAGGGCCTCCAGAAGTTCCCGGGCCGATGGCTCCAGGATGGCCTCGGATACCCGGTCGGGGGCGGGTATGACTGAGGATGGGCCGGGTATGACGGCCTCCTCGTCACCCCCGACTCGATCGGGGGTCTCCACCGGCAGCAGGCGCTCAGCCACCGGAACCTGCCTGGAAGTGGACACAAAGTGCGTGTACACAAGCGTCACGCCGCTTATCCTACCATCATAGAAGTCTTCTGAGAGCTTCTCCACAAGCGCCGCAGCCTCTGCGTATGCCGGATGCTCTGAAAGGGATGAGTAATCCTTAGGGGAACGGAACCCGTCACGGGCCATTGCATCGGCCATCTTACGGCCGATGGAATACACCACGTCACCTGAACGGCGAACGGACCTAACCTTGGCAATCACATTGGCATTGAACCCGCCGCAAAGGGAAGAGTTGGACGCTATTGCCACAATCACTGCAGGTGACGGGACTTTTTCCAGCACGTTACCCGCAAAATCGGCCATTTTTGAAGGTAACGGGACATTTCCGGGCACGTTACCTGCACCCTGAGCCATCGCCAGCATCTTTTGCAGCGCCTCCTCATAAGGTCTCATAGCCGCAATTGCATTCTGTGCCTTACGCAGTTTGGCCGATGACACCAGCTTCATCGCCGATGTTATCTTCAGCGTACTCTTCACAGACCCTATCCGGCCCTTTATTTCCTTTAACGTTGGCATGGCCCTGGCGCTTATCTAACTTATAGTCAATACTTTACATTAATCAGGTTTGACAATATGCACAACCATATTTTCATAATTCACTTATACTCAACCACTTATCTGCCAGGCCCATAATTACTGATTCGGCCGTGTCTGAGAGGATCTTTTCAATCTCAGGGGTAAGTTTGCCTTCTCCAAGAGGGGCAAGGACATCAGAAGAGTGCGTGGCGCGGAGGCGGTCAAGGAAGGCGTCCTGGAAGGCGCGGACAGAGGAGACTGGAATGTCCCTCATAAGGCCGTGCGTGCCGCAGTAGAGCACCGCCACCTGCTCCCCTACCGGCATGGGGCTGTACTGGGGCTGGATAAGGAGCTGATTGTTCTTCCTACCCTTATCCAGAGCAAGTTCAGTTACTTTATCAACATCGGACGAGAACTTTGAGAAGGCCTCAAGCTCCGCCCACTGGGCCTGGTCTATCTTAAGTGTACCTGCCACCTTCTTCATGGACTTCACCTGGGCGCTGCCACCTACACGGGACACGGATATACCCACATTGATTGCGGGACGTACGCCCTGGTTGAATAGCGCCTGCTCCAGGTAAATCTGACCGTCCGTGATGGAAATCACGTTTGTAGGGATATAGGCCGATACATCACCAGCCTGAGTCTCGATTATGGGAAGAGCCGTAAGGGATCCTCCGCCCTTCACCTTGTCCTTCAGGGCCTCAGGGAGATCGTTCATCTGAGCCGCAACCTCTTGCTGGTCGATGATGCGGGCTGCGCGCTCAAGAAGGCGTGAATGCAGGTAGAAAATATCTCCGGGATATGCCTCACGGCCGGAAGGACGTTTCAAAATCAGAGACACCTCACGGTATGCCACGGCCTGCTTCGAGAGGTCGTCGAACACCACAAGGGCGTGGCGGCCGGTGTCACGGAAGTACTCTCCAATTGCGGCTCCTGCAAACGGAGCATAATACTGCAGTGCGGCGGGATCTGCAGCCGTAGCAGCCACCACAATGGTGTAGTCCATTGCCTTATGTTCCCTCAGAGTCTGGACTATGGAAGCCACCGTGGAGCCCTTCTGGCCCACGGCCACATAGATGCAGTACACGGGGTCTCCGGCCTCATAGGCGCTTCTCTGATTGATGATGGTATCTATGGCTATAGCTGTCTTACCGGTCTGGCGGTCTCCAATGATGAGCTCACGCTGACCGCGGCCGATAGGAATCATTGCATCAATAGCCTTCAGGCCTGTCTGGAGAGGCTCTGAAACCGGCTGGCGGTAGATGACGCCCGGAGCCTTACGCTCCAGAGGCATATCTATTTTCTCCCCGCCAACGGCACCGAGGCCGTCCAGGGGGTTGCCAAGAGGGTCTATCACCCTGCCAAGGAGGCTGTCGTTCACCCCCACGGAGGCGATGCGACCTGTACGGCGCACCAGCATTCCTTCCTTCACGTGGTCCGTGGGGCCCATAAGGACGGCACCCACGTTATCGGCCTCAAGGTTCATCACAACGGCCATGACTCCGCCGCCGCAGTCAAGGAGTTCCCCTGCCTCGGCGTGATCAAGGCCATATATGCGAACTACGCCGTCACTCACCTGAAGGGCCTTTCCGATCTCCTCAAACTGGAGATCGTTTTTCATATCCCTGAGCTGACTTAGCAGGATGTCGCTTACTTCGCTTGGTTTAAGAGATACGCTCATCAGATAATTCTTCTATTCTTTTCTATAAACTGTTCACGGATAAGGTCCAGCTGGCGCCGTACGCTGGCATCCAGAAGGTAGTCGTCAAGGTCAAAGACAAACCCTCCCACAAGGTCAGGGTCCACCTCGACTTCAATCATTACATCGTCCCCGGTCTTTTGCTTCACAAGGGCCTTCAGGCGCTGAAGAAGGCGTTCCGACGGCTCACGCGCAGTAGTAAGACGGGCTTTCCTTATGCCGATGCTCCTGTGGTAGAACTCTACAAAATCCCTCAGGATATCCTCCACAAGGTCCATTCGCCCATTTTGGTTAAGGAGGGTGAGGAAGCGGCTCATCTCAGTGGAGAGCCTGTTTCCAAGGGCCGATTGGAGGAGTTTCTTCTTGTCGAAGGGAGACACCACGTCATCGGCGGCTGTAACCATACGCCTGAGTTCCGGGACGGTGCGGATGGCACCAAGAAGGGTCTGAGCCTCAGAGCATACAAGTTCCCCCTGCCCGCTCTCACGGGCATATTTCACAAGCGCTGTGGCATAGCGGATTATGACGATGCTACGGTTCACGATCCAAGTCTGGCCTCATTTGCTTCGTCCACCAGGGACTCTATGAAAGCCCTCTGGCTGCCGGTATCCTGGAGTTCGTGGCGGAGAACTTTTTCCGCCACCTCAACGCTCAGAAGGGCTATTTCCTTACGGACATCCCTAAGGGCGCTCTCTTTCTCCGCCTCTATCTGGAGCTTTGCGTTTGCTATGATTGCATCGGCCTCAGATTTGGCCTGGGCCTTGGCCTCGGCAAGGATCTTTGCCTTTGTTTCCGTGGCCTCACGAATCATATTTGTCTGCTCCTTGCGGGTTTCCTCCAGCATGCGGGCCTGCTCGTCTTTCCACTGAGCCATCTGCGCCTTGATTGTATCGGCATCCTTGAGGGACTGCGCAATCTTGGCGCTGCGTTTATCCACCATGTCGGTTATAATAGGGAAACCGAACTTTGCAAGGAGGAAAAACACAATGCCAAAAATCACGACCATCCAGAAGAGAAGGCCGAAATCCGGCGTCACAAGGTTCATGGCTACTTAATTACGATGGCAAGCAGTGCTACAATGATGGCGAAAAGGGCTGCGCCCTCAACCATACCGGCGGCGATAATCATGGAGGTACGCAGGTTGCCGGCGCTTTCCGGCTGGCGTGCGATGGCTTCCATGGTGGATTTGCCGATTTTACCGATGCCGATAGCGGCGGCGATGGCTGCAATGGCCGCGCCAAGGGCCGCACCTGCCTTTCCGAGGGCTGCGCCCGCGGCTGCCTGGAGAATCAATGTACTTAGAATCATAATATCAAAGTTTTAAAGTTTATTCCTCTTCTTTCTGCCTTGCCAGTCCTATGTAAATGGAGCTGAGCATGGTGAAAACATAAGCCTGGATAAAGGCCACAAGGCACTCCAGGGCATCCAGGAACACCCCGAAGAGCACGCTCACAACCGTCATTCCTCCGCCAAGGAGCGGGCCGTATTTGGCCATTATGAAAATGATACATACCATACTGAGTATCATAATATGACCTGCCAGCATGTTGGCAAAAAGACGGATGGTGAGGGAAACCGGCTTCATGATGGCGCTGAACACCTCAATGACCGGCATTATGGGTTTAAGGAAGCCCGGAACCTCCGGGGCAAAAATCTCTTTGTAATAGTGCCTGGTGCCGTTGAAATTCACAGTGAAGAAGGTGCAGAGGGCCAGAACAAGGGTAATGGCGATGTTACCGGTGAGATTGGCCCCGCCCGGGAAGAACGGCATGATTCCAAGGAAGTTGTTGAGAAGGATCCACAGGAAGGCCATGCAAAGGTAAGGGGAGAACTTCCTGTAATCCGGGCCGATATTCTCCTTTGCCATGTCATGCACCATCATCACAAGCGGCTCCATGGCGGCCGCAAGGCCCGTTGGAGCCTCCTCAAGGGCGTCGTGCTTTTTATACCAACTTGCCGTAAGAAGGATTATGACAAGAAGGAGCGCCGTACTCATCATAAGGGCCAGCACGTTCTTGGTTATGGAAATGTCCACGGGGCGCTTACCCGTAGTAGCATTCACAAGCTTTCCGTCCTCATTGAACGTGTATCCATGTTCTTCTGCGTGATGCGCCGTAAACACCTTCACGCCCTTATCTATCACTATGCACGGCAGCGGAATTGCCACCGGCTTCCCCTTCCATTCCGTAATGTGCCACTCATACTCATCACCAATGTGCTCAAAGATAATCTCCGACACATTGATCTCCTGTAGGAGAAACAGCGATATGAGGAAGGTAAGGATCATATCTCTGCGCAGACGGTTACTGTGTTGTCCTGAACCCTTGCGAAGCCGCCGGTAATCTGAAGGAACTTCTCTTCACCATCTTCAACATAGCGGACGCTGCCCTTTTCCAGGGAAGTGACTATTGGGGCGTGACCGGGAAGGACGGTGAAAGGACTCAGAGTCCCTGGCAGTGATACCAGGGACACGGAAGCATCTACCAGCGTGCCTTCAGGACTTAGGATATGTAAAGTCAGTTCTGACATGAGATTTCTCGACTTCGCTCGAAATGACAGTTATTTGGCTGCGGCAAGGATGGCCTCACCCTTCTTTATGGCATCCTCTATGGTGCCAACATTCAGGAAAGCCTGTTCCGGGAGGTAATCAACCTCTCCGTCCATAATCATATTGAAGCCCTTGATGGTGTCCTCTATGGAAACCATGACGCCCTTCACGCCGGTGAACTGCTCCGCCACAAAGAACGGCTGGGACAGGAACCTCTGAACGCGGCGGGCGCGGTTGACGGTGGTCTTGTCTTCATCGGAGAGTTCATCCATGCCAAGGATGGCGATGATATCCTGGAGCTCCTGGTTACGCTGAAGGATCTGCTTCACCCTCTGGGCTGTATCATAATGGGCCTTTCCAACAATGTTGGGATCAAGGATACGGGATGTGGACTCCAGCGGATCCACGGCAGGGTATATACCCAAAGCCGTAATCTTTCTGGAGAGCACCGTGGTTGCATCCAGGTGGGTGAAGGTGGTTGCAGGGGCAGGGTCCGTAAGGTCATCGGCAGGGACATACACCGCCTGGACGGAGGTGATGGAACCGTTCTTGGTGGAGGTGATTCTCTCCTGCATCTTACCCATTTCCGTTGCAAGGGTGGGCTGGTAACCCACGGCCGACGGCATACGTCCAAGAAGTGCGGAAACCTCAGAGCCTGCCTGGGTGAAACGGAAGATATTGTCTATGAAAAGGAGGATGTCGTGGGGGGCCGATGGATCCGTGCTGTCACGGAAGCTCTCTGCAAGCGTAAGGCCGCTCAGGGCAACGTTGGTACGGGCTCCCGGGGGTTCGTTCATCTGGCCGAAGACCATGGACACCTGGCTCTTCTCAAGCTCTGCGGGGTCAACCAGGGAGAGGTCCCATCGGCCCTCTTCCATAGCCTTGTTGAAGGCATCCCCGTAACGGATGACGTTGGATTCAATCATCTCACGGAGGAGGTCATTTCCCTCACGGGTACGCTCTCCCACGCCCGCAAACACGGAAAAGCCGTTGTGGGCCTTTGCAATGTTGTTGATCAGTTCCTTGATGAGAACGGTCTTACCTACACCTGCACCGCCAAAAAGGCCGATTTTACCACCTTTAAGATACGGTTCAAGGAGGTCTATGACCTTGATTCCGGTGAAAAGCACCTCCTGGGAGGTGGTGAGGTCCTCGAACTTTGGAGGATCCCTGTGGATGGGAAGGGTGTTTACCCTGTCCATCTCTCCCATGCCGTCAATGGCGTCTCCGGTTACGTTCATCACGCGGCCGCGGATCTGGGCGCCTACAGGCATGGATATGGGCCGATGCGTGTTCTCCACCTCCAGGCCACGGCTGAGGCCGTCCGTGGAGTCCATGGCAACGGTGCGCACGGTGTCTTCTCCTATGTGCTGCTGCACCTCAAGGATAACGGCGCGGCCATCAGGGCGCTGCACTTTCAGGGCATCCCCGATGCGGGGAAGCTCAAGTTCCGCCTTCCCCACCGATAAATCAAAGTGAACGTCTACCACAGGCCCTACCACCTGGGCCACACGACCTATTTTTTCCTGCATCCTAGTAGTTGAATTTTAGTTCGTCAAGATAGAGGGTAGTTTATCTTACAAAGTTAGCATTTTTTTATTCGGTGGCAAACTTGAAGAAGGCGTCGATATCGGCCTTTTTCTCAAGGCGCACAATGTAACAGTTGTCTCCAAGGTCATCTGAGAGGGCATACGGGACACGGCTGGCCATGCATACGGCGGGGCCGTACTTGTCCAGGATATCCTGGTGTGAGTGCTTGTACTGATGGTTGTCACGGCGGCCCACATAGCCTATGTAGGAACTGTCTCCGAGTGGTTTACGGGCTTCGTCGAAGGCCACCATATCGGCCCAGATCTGGTACACGTCCGTGTTGTGGGCGAAGTTCATCATATCCGGGGTGTAGCCTCCCGGCGGGCGCATGTTCACTTCCAGGCCCACATAGTCTCCCTTCTTTCCAAGGCCCTCACGGTCACGGTCCAGTTGGAAGAATTCAAGGTGCACGAAACGGCTCTTTATGCCAAAGGCATTCACTGTGCGGCGGCCTATCTCTGAAAGCTTTGCCGGAACGGTCTTGTTGGTCCAGTAGCAGCAGTCAAGGTTGCCGTGGACTATCTCCATAACGGGCGTGGGGAACACGGTATTGTTCTCGAAGATGGCTTCTCCCTTTGAATTGAAAATGGCATCGTAGCTTATCAGGAGGCCGGTAATGAACTCCTCAATCACATAGTAGCCCATATCCTTGGCGTGGTGTTCAAGCCACTGCTCAAGGTCTGCCACGGTGCAGATTTTGGTGGTGCCTCCTGCGCCCATTCCGTTGTCTGGCTTGGCAATGACGGGATAGCCGGTCTTCTTCACAAAGGCCTTTATCTTAGCAGGACCTTCCACGCCTTTTATCTGACGGGCCGTAGGGATACCGCCAAGGGCGTAGTACTTTTTCATCTCGGACTTATTCTTGATGGCCGATATATGGTCCGTCTTTATGCCGGTTGTGATGTTGAAGTCCGTCCTCAGACGGGCATCCTGCTCCAGCCACCACTCGTTGTTGGACTCAAGCCAGTCTATCTTTCCCCACTTGTGGGCAAACCATGCAACAGCACGGTACATCTCACCGTAGTCTTCCAGGTTCTGCACCCTGTAGTAGTCTGAGATGCTCTGTTTCAGTTCCCATGAGAGGTTCTCGTAGGGCTGGTCCGCTATTGCAAGAACATTGATTCCGTTGGCCTTTGCCCCGGCGCAAAAGTGCCAGTATGTGTCCGGGAAATGGGGGGAGATGAATATGAGGTTCATAAAGGAGTATGTTTTGTTTTCTTCGGATACGCGGCGCATAGCCCCGCGGGATATTTCGTAGGCCTCTCCGTAAAGGGTGCTGCGGCCGTTTTCCACTTTCACGTAACCTCCGTCACGGAAGGTGTAGAAGCGGTGCCCCCAGCTGTCCGGGAAGGCTATGTCTTCAAATAGGCGCAGGCCGTCCACTGTGGCCCAGCGGACCTGCTCCATATGGGGTATGAGTTGGATGTCAGTTAGGCCAAGGCCCCTTAGCCAACGCTTGTACCCTGGGTCTACAGCCTCACCCGGAAGCTCCGGATGGGAATAGACAACATCGGCACAATTCATTGAGCCGGCGCTGCAGCCCATAATGACCCCGTCAAAGCCCTTCAGGATATCTTTAAGGCCGATTTCATGGATGAACCGGTTCTGGGTGGGAACGTGTCCGCCGCAGAGGATTACCCAGTCCGACTCCCCCACAAGGCGGGCCGTTTCAGAGGCATTGTGGCGGTCCAGCATCACAATGCGCTCTGTCTTAATGCCTGAGCGGTGAATACAAAGGCTCATCCCTTTCTCTACGGAATCAGTGAAGCCTTTGTCGTCCGGAGCGGCGCTTACAAGCAGCACCCTGGGCTTCCTGCCGGGCCCGGTGACACGGGCAAGGGAAGCCTTTACATCGGAGAGGAATCCGTTGTCCCGCGTAAAGTGATCTTCCCCAAATCTGGTAGGGCTGCCGGTAAGGTATAAAATCATAAGTTATCCAGGACTTCCACAAAGGCTTTCTCATCTTCCTCCGATATGAAGGTAGCCTCTATGGGGAGGTAGAATAGACGCTGCTTCAGGGCGTCCGGGACTACTTTCACTTCACGGAGGCGCTGAGCGTCCTTTTCCGTTGTCATAACGCATGCCGTAGGAGTTTCCTTTACGGCTGCAGCCATGGCACGGACGTCTCCCCTTGTAAAGCGGTGATGATCCGGATAATCAAGGCGCTTAACTATCTTGTAAGTATCGGAAAGGTAGCTCCTGAGAGGTGCGTTATTGGCAATTCCAGACACCAGGACAACCTTGCTGGAGTACGTGTAGCGGGGATCGGCCTCCGGGAACACGGGCTCAGGAGAGGCATACTTTATTGAGGTGAAAAAGAGTTTCTGTTCCGGCTTCAGGTTAAGTTTCCGGCGCATCTCCTGGCGGGTCCAGCTGTCAAGTTCCGGGGGACATTTTGTGACAATCACTATATCGGCCTTGTAAAGCCTTGACGGAAGGTCACGGAGACGGCCGTAAGGGAGGAGCCTGTCTTCATATATCGGCCTGTTATAGTCCACCAGGACTATGCTCAGGCTGGGGGTAAGGCGGCGGTACTGGAAGGCGTCGTCAACCACAATAAGGTCTGCCCCTTCAAGTTTCCGACAGCCTTCAACCCTGTTCTTGTCCACCGCAACGGTGACGCCGTGGAACTTCCGGGCTATCTGCAGGGGCTCGTCCCCAGCAAATGATGCCGATGAATCCGGCTGTACTATCTGGAAGCCGCGGGATTTGCGCTTGTATCCCCTTGAGAGGACGGCAAGGGGCTTGAAGCCCCAGCGGTCGCTTACCCTGAGCTGCCTCAGGAGCATCTCCACGTGAGGGGTTTTGCCGGTGCCGCCAACGGTGATGTTCCCCACGCAGATTGTGGGGACATCGGCCTTGAAACTCTTTTTCCAGCCCTTATTGTAGGCAAGGTGCCTTAGCCTTAACCAGAGACCGTATATCATTACATTGAAAGGACGTTGAGAACGGAGATGAGTTCCGTATTGATGGGTTTGTCCATCTTGATGGCACGGGAGATGGGAACATACACTATTTCGTCGTTCTTTATGCCCACCATAATGTTGCGCTGGCCCTCAAGGAGTGCCTCTATTGCCGCATAACCCATACGGGAAGCCAGGATGCGGTCATAGGCGGAAGGGGTTCCGCCCCTCTGGAGGTGGCCGAGGATTGTTACGCGGGCGTCAAACTGGGGATACTCGTTCTTGATACGTTCTGCGTAATACATGGCTCCGCCGTGACCGTCTTTTTGGGATTCACTCACAAGCACTATTGCGCTGTTCTTGGATTTGCGCTTACCCCTTTCAATGAATTCGGCCAGCTGGTCAACATCTGTCTTTCCTTCAGGGATGATGGCGGCCTCGGCGCCGGAAGCTATTGCACTGTTCTGGGCAAGGAAGCCGGCATCACGGCCCATAACCTCTATGAAGAAGATTCGGTCATGGGAATTTGCGGTGTCGCGGATCTTGTCCACACATTCAACAATGGTATTGAGGGCACTGTCGTAGCCAATGGTGGAGTCTGTTCCGTAGAGGTCATTGTCAATTGTTCCGGGAAGGCCGATGATGGGGATGTCATATTCCCTTGCAAACAACTGGGCACCCGTGAGGGAGCCGTTGCCTCCAATCACCACAAGGGCGTCTATTCCAGCCTCTACCATATTCTCATAGGCGGCCTTGCGGCCTTCTGCAGTCATGAAAGCCCCGCAGCGGGCGGTCTTGAGGATGGTTCCGCCCCTCTGGATGGTATTTGAAACGGAAGAGGAAGTGAATTTTACGAACTCCTTTTCAATGAGTCCCTGATAACCCCTCATTATGCCAATCACGTTCATGTCGTGGTAGCGGGCGGTGCGGGTAATGGCCCTGATGGCGGCGTTCATTCCCGGGGCATCTCCTCCGGAGGTCAGAATGCCGATAGTCTTGATGTGACGTTCCATATTGTTTGTGCTAATATCTTACAAAGATAACAATTTTTCAGAGACCGTAAACACCCTCAGGTTCAGGTGCTTCCGCGCCCCAGCGTTCAGCCACATAATCAAGGGTTTGGACAATCTCTTCAGGGTCCTTGGACGTTACCAGTTTTATGCGCGTTTCCTTGAAATCCCTGAGGCCCTTGAAGTAGCAGGAGAGGTGGCGGCGCATCTCATAAACGCCCGTGACGGGACCCTTGAGGTCCAGGGACAGCTGAAAATGGCGTTTAGCAAGGGTTACGCGGTCTTTTACGCTCATTGGCGGGAGTTCCTCCCCGGTGTCCAGGAGGTGCCTTATCTCCGTGAAAATCCAGGGATGGCCAAAACTTGCACGGCCCACCATGATGCCGTCTACGCCGTATCTGTCAAAGGCTTCCTTTGCCTTTGCGGCGGTGTTTATGTCTCCGTTCCCTATGATTGGGATATGTATCCTGGGGTTATTCTTCACCTCCCCGATGAGGGTCCAATCGGCCTCACCCTTATACATCTGGCAGCGCGTGCGGCCGTGGATTGTAAGGGCCGATATCCCCGTGTCCTGAAGGCGCTCCGCAAGGTCTACGATTATCTTTGAGGAATCGTCCCAGCCAAGGCGGGTTTTCACGGTGACAGGCTTTCCAACTGCCTCCACGATGGCTTTTGTGATGGCCACCATCTTGTCAGGCTCCCTCATCATGCCGCTTCCGGCGCCGCGACCCGCAATCTTTGAGACGGGGCAGCCGAAGTTGATGTCAATTATATCGGCCCCGTGACCTCCGGCAAGTTCCTTTGCGCGTTCCGCCATCTTTGCTGCGTCCACCATTGCCTCAGGGATGTTTCCGTAGATCTGGACCGCTACGGGTGCCTCCTCCTCAAGGGTGTGCATCTTGGCGATGGTCTTTGAGACATCCCTCACAAGGCCGTCCGAACTCACGAACTCCGTTGTTACCATTGCGGCCCCGGCCTCACGGCATAATATACGGAAAGATGCGTCAGTTACATCTTCCATGGGCGCCAGGGTCACCGGCTTTTCACCAAGATCTACATTCCCGATTTTCATAGTGCAAAGTTACTCATATTTCACTATTTTTGTAAAAATTTGTCCCAATGAAAGATTTTGTCTACTTCGCACCCACTGAGGTTGTCTTTGGAAGAAAGTCCGAAGAAAAAGTTGCCGCCCTTGTAAAGAAATACGGTGGCCATAAAGTCCTGGTCCATTACGGCGGAGGAAGCGCCAAGCGCTCGGGCCTTCTGGACAAAGTCCTCGGCCTTCTGAAAGAGGGCGGCATAGAAACCGTCCTTCTGGGCGGAGTAGTGCCAAATCCGCGCCTGTCCCTGGTAAGGGAAGGCATAGAGATTTGCCGGAAGGAGGGTGTGGATTTCATCCTCTCAGTAGGTGGAGGCAGCGTCATAGATTCCGCCAAGGCCATAGCCTACGGCGTTGTGTATGAGGGAGACGTATGGGACCTTTATATCGGCAAGGGAGAGTGCTACAAATGCCTCCCCATGGGCTGTATCCTCACCATTCCCGCAGCAGGATCGGAGATGAGCAGCGGCACGGTTATCACCAACGAGGACGGTAATCTCAAACGTGATTACGGCAACGAATATTGCCGCCAGAAGTTTGCAATAATGAACCCCGAGCGCACATTTACCCTGCCGCCGTACCAGACTGCCGCCGGCGTAACGGATATGATGATGCACACCATGGAGCGCTATTTCTCCCAGGATGACGACATGACTCTCACTGATGAGATTGCCGAAGCCCTTCTCCGCACCATGAAGGATGAGGTTTTCAAGGTCCTAAAGGACCCTTCAGATTACCGTGCACGTGCCCAGATCATGTGGGGCGGCGCCCTGGCCCACAATGACGTAACGGGCTGCGGAACATCTTCCGACTGGGCCACCCATCAGCTGGAGCATGAACTAAGCGGCATGTTTGACGTCACCCACGGCGCAGGCCTTGCCGCCATCTGGCCCAGCTGGGCAAGATATGTCTATAAGGATAATGTAAGCCGATTCGTACGCTTTGCCGTGAATGTGATGGGCGTCCCCAATGACTTCACGGATCCTGAAGGAACCGCCCTTCGCGGCATTGCGGCCATGGAGCAGTTCTTCCACGCCATCGGCATGCCCATCTCCCTTGAAGAGATTGTGGGCCGCCCCGTCACGGATGAGGAAATTGACCGTATGGCATATCTCTGCAGTAACGGCGGCACCGCCACCCAGGGCAGGTTCAAAGTCCTGAAGCAGGAAGATATGGCCGCCATCTACAGGATGGCAAGGTAATTACGGCCTGGTCCAGTGGATCCGGATGCCGTCACGCTCCATCCCGCGGAACCAGGTCATCTGGCGCTTGGCAAACTGGTGGATGGCGTTGCCTAGGCCCACTACCATATCATCGTAGGATAGCTCTCCCAGCACGTACTGGGTAACAAACTTGTACTCCAGACCGTAGTAGATAAGGTCTGGGGCGGGGACCGTTTCAAGAAGGCCGCGGACTTCCTCCACAAGGCCTTCCTTCAGGCGCTCCTCCAGGCGGCGGTCTATGCGGGCCACGCGTTCCTCGCGGGAAACAAGCGTCCCGATATAGTATGGCTTCTTGGGGAGTCTGGAAGGGTCTACACCATTCTGCTTTTCAAATTTGTAAGCCTTTGTAGCCGCTTCAATGTAGAGGCCGGAGCCGCCACATAAGATGGGGATGGCACCCTTTGAACAGACTGAGGCCCAGGCATCGGCAAAAGCGGCCTGGTACTGGTAGATGTTGAATTTTGCCCCCGCAGGTACAATGTCAATCAGGTGATAGGGAACATCATCGTACTCGCATAGGTCCTTCCCTGTGCCGATGTCCATCCCCCTGTACACCTGCCTGCTATCGGCCGATAGGATCTCGGCGTTCCGTAGCGCCTTTGCAAGCTGCACGGCATACCGCGTTTTGCCGGATGCGGTGGGGCCAACGACGCAGATGAGGTCAATATCCCCGGCGGCATAAGCCCTGGCCAGGGCCTCCGGGTCAATGACCTCAGGGTCCGGCAGTTTTGCCATCGAGGGAATGCCGGGGCGGTCCGGCAGCAGTTCTGTGCGGTTCATACCGCAAAAATACACATTTTTTTACTACCTTTGCAGTCTTATGCCAAAAGCGAAGAGCAGCATACAGATCAAAAACCGCAGGGCCTCGTTCGATTACGAGTTCCTGGAAACCTATACCGCCGGCATCCAGCTGGTGGGAACTGAGATCAAGTCCATAAGGGCCGGAAAGTGCTCGCTGCAGGATGCATACTGCTTCTTCTCAGGCAACCAGCTGTTTGTGCGCGGTATGAACATAGCCCAGTATCACTGGGGCAGCTGGGGCCAGCATGAGCCCGTGAGGGACCGCCGCCTGCTCCTTAACCGCAAGGAACTCAGGCACTTACAGCAGGAGGACAAACAGAAAGGTCTTACCATCATTGCGGTGAAACTCTTCATCGCAGACAACGGCTACGCCAAACTCCTCATAGCCCTGGCTAAGGGTAAGAAGGAGTACGACAAACGTGAAAGCATCAAGGCCAAGGACCTCCGCCGTGAGATGGACCGTAACGGGTACTGATTCTGAGTGGAGGCTAATCCAGGGATTGCGAAGTGGAGACAGACATGTACATCATGCGGGCGTACTCCTCCGGGGTGATGGAAGCGAAGAGGTAGTGAACGGGGTCACAGACAACGCCGTTTTTCCACAGTTCAAAGTGGAGGTGAGGGGCCGATATCCCCGTGGAAACACCCACCTCCCCTATCTTCTGCCCGGTGCGGACCTTCATCTGCGCAAAGATATTAATGTCTCCAAGGAGGCAGTATCGGGACACATAACCGTTGCCGTGATTTATCTCCACAACGTTGCCAAGACCCTTCCTGGAATGGGTGACCTTGGAGACGATGCCCGGCGCCGCGGCATAGACCGGCGCACCCTGAGGTGCGATGAAATCTATTCCGTCGTGCTGGAGTTCCAGTTTGTAAACGGGATTGTGCTTAGGACCCACAGAAGCCCCGGTCTGCACATAAGACATTCCCTTCAGGGGCAGGGAAAGCGGAGGAATGCTGTCACGGCGGCCTTTCAGGAGGATGCGGAAAACCTCGGCAAAATTGTCATCCACTGTTTCAGACATCATCATAAGCCTCTCTGAGGCCGATGCAGCAGCGGAAAGATAGAAACTCTCAGACAGGGAGTCACTGTCGGCAATAAGATCGGCCGCAGTAATGGCATCAAGGGACGGAGGCGTTGTCTCAAAGAGCTGGCGGTAGATTGCGTCGTCCTTCACAAGGAGACCGTCAACCACATCCCCGATGAGCCTGTCCTTGTTCCGAATATCCCTGTACATGGACTTGTACAGGTTGTTTTCCCTCTGAAGGCGCCGCTCTTCCTCAGTAGAGAAAATGAGCGCAAAAAGGATATAGAGCACCACCGACAGCGAAACCGTTGCCACAAGATAGCGCACAATTGAGCCAAGTATCTTACTGAACTTACTCATTTGCCTTCAGGCCTCCTCACCAGTTCATAGTAATCCTTTGGAGGGATGTCAAGATCCATGTAAAGGGCCGGATTCACGTAATCCTTGCGGTACATAATCTCATAGTGGAGGTGAGGGCCTGTGATTCGGCCGCTCTTTCCGGAAAGGCCGATACAGTCTCCCCTCAAAAGCTTCTGCCCTTCCTCAACGAATATCTCCGACATGTGCGCATACCGGGTCTTGTAACCGAACCCGTGGTCTATCTCCACATGGTTGCCGTAGCCCTTTCGTTCATGGGCCACCTTTACCACTACACCGTCTCCGGTAGCGTAGATGGGGTTACCCGGAGGGCAGGCGAAGTCCATTCCCGTATGGCGCTTGGTGTACCCAAGGAGTGGATCCGAGCGGAAACCGAACGGGCTGGACATATGATATGTGTTGCGGTCTGTGCTCATGGGAGGGATGGCAGGAATATGCGCCGCCATATCACCGGCACTGTTCTGAAGGATGGTTATGTCGTCAAAGGATTTTGACTGGACATAGGCCCTTTTCTCTATTATGTCCTGACGACGCACTACGGCCTCCAGGGTGGTACCGGCCAGTTTTTCATACCGGTTTTCACCGCCTATGCCGGAGCCTCTCACCTCCGGCGGAATCTCATCCAGGCCATACACGCTTCGGTAGATTTTGTCGTCCCTCACTTCCAAGAGGGAAAGGAGTTCCTCCTGATGGTCCATATGGGTTGAAAGCCTCTCAACACGTGCCCTCCAGTCCATATTCCGGCGCTTGAGGATGGCTGTCTTGGGAAGATCAAGTCCCAGGACCTGCACGTAAATCCACATATAGAACAGGAATGACACAATGCCGCCAAGCAGCACCAGAACTATCTTCCACCATTCCCTGGCGGGCAGTTGCTGGAGGCTGTCGATGAAGTCTTCCGGGCTTACGATGTATTTCTGAAGCTTTGACGGCATATTATGCAAAGATATGCATTATTTCTGAAACTGCCCTCCTTCCCACACATTCTATGCCCGCGCGTTGGGAAAATCGGCCAAAAATACTTATTTTTGCAGGTTATAAAGAAAAAAACAAAACATACTATATGACTTCAAAGGAAATCCGCCAGAAGTATCTGGACTTTTTCGCCTCAAAGGGCCATACCGTGGTGCCCAGCGCCCCTATGGTAATCAAGAACGACCCTACCCTTATGTTCACCAACGCCGGCATGAACCAGTTCAAGGACATCTTCCTTGGCAATGCCGCCCCCAAGTTCCCACGCGCAACTGACTCCCAGAAGTGCCTCCGAGTGAGCGGAAAGCACAATGACCTGGAAGCCGTGGGCCACGACGGCCGCCACCACACCATGTTTGAGATGCTGGGCAACTGGAGCTTTGGAGATTACTTCAAGAAAGAGGCAATAGACTGGGCCTGGGAGCTTCTCACGGAGGTTTACAAGATAGACAAGACCAAACTTTACGCCACCGTATTCGAAGGCAGCGCCGAAGACGGCACCACCCTTGACACGGAAGCCCGTGAAGCCTGGCTCAAACATCTTCCCGCAGACCACGTGCTCACAGGAAACAAGCACGACAACTTCTGGGAAATGGGAGACACCGGTCCCTGCGGCCCCTGCTCCGAGATTCACATTGACCTGAGGCCGGACTCCGAGATTGCAAAGATCCCCGGCAATAAGCTTGTGAACACGGACAACGACGACGTAATTGAAATCTGGAACCTCGTGTTCATGCAGTATGAGCGTAAGGCCGATGGTCACCTGGAGCCCCTCCCCGCCAAGAGCATTGACACCGGTATGGGCTTTGAGCGCCTCTGCATGATTCTCCAGAACAAGAAATCAAATTATGAGACCGATGTCTTCTCCGGACTTATCGGCAAGGTAGAGGAATTCTCCGGCCATAAGTACGCTGAAGGCGGCAACGTAGAGGTTGCAATGAGGGTTATCGCAGACCATATCCGCGCTATCGCCTTCTCAATAGCGGACGGTCAGCTTCCTTCCAACGTGAAGGCCGGCTACGTTATCCGCCGCATCCTTCGCCGCGCCGTCCGTTACGGCTACACCTTCCTTGGCTTCACGGAGCCGTTCCTCTGCCGCCTCATCCCCCAGCTCGTGGCCGATATGGGAGAAGCCTACCCTGAGCTCCAGGCCCAGCAGAAACTTATCTCCAACGTTATCAAGGAAGAAGAAAACGCCTTCCTCCGCACCCTGGACCGCGGTATCAGGATGCTGGAGGACAACATGGCCAAGAACGCCGCCACCAAGGTCATCCCCGGAACAGACGCCTTTGTGCTCTACGACACCTACGGCTTCCCCATAGACCTTACGGAACTGATTGCGGCAGAAAAAGGCTACACCGTTGACATCAAGAATTTCAACATAGAACTTGACAAGCAGAAAGAGCGCGCCCGTAACGCCACCGCCAACGAATTTGGAGACTGGATGGTGTTCAGTGAGGCCGATGTAGTGTTCGAGGGCTATGACACCCTACGCGTGAGCGGTGCCCGCCTCCTCAAGCAGCGTACCGTGAAGCAGAAGAACAAGGAGTACTTCCAGCTTGTGTTTGACCATACCCCGTTCTACGCAGAGATGGGCGGCCAGGTGGGTGACACCGGTTATATTGAAGGAGAGAACGGAGAGCGTATCCAGATCCTTAACACCGTGAAGGAGAACAACCTCACAATACATCTTGCCGAAAGAATTCCTTCAAGGAGCACCCAAACCTTCACCCTTGTTGTAGACAATGTCCGCCGCAGGCACATCCAGAACAACCATACCTGCACCCACCTCCTCCACCAGGCCCTTCGCGTGGTGCTTGGAACTCACGTGGAGCAGAAAGGTTCCTTCGTAGGCCCGGACTACTTCCGCTTTGACTTCTCCCACTTCCAGAAGATGACGGATGAGGAGCTCCGCGCCGTGGAAACCCGTGTGAACCAGCTCATCCGCTCAGACTTCCCGCTCATAGAGAAGCGCGACGCAACCATGGATGAGGCCAAGGCAATGGGCGCCATGGCCCTCTTTGGAGAAAAGTACGGAGACGTCGTGCGCGTTGTGCGCTATGGAGATTCCGTAGAGCTCTGCGGCGGCACCCACACTCCTTCAACGGGTACTATCGGCCTGTTCAAGATTGTGTCTGAAGGTGCCGTAGCGGCAGGTGTCCGCAGGATTGAGGCAGTCACCGGTGCTAAGGCCGAGGAAAACATCCACCATATGGAAGACCTCCTGAAGGGCCTTAAGAACCTCATGAACAACGTCCCGGACCTTCAGGGTGCCATAGAGAAACTGGTGGCCGAGAATGCCGATGCACGCAAGCAGCTTGAGGCCGTTGCCAATGAAAAGGCAGCGCAGCTTGCAGAGAAACTGGAAGCATCGGCCCAGGAAATTGGCGGCATCAAGGTGGTGCGTTTTGACCGCTCCATAGATCCCGCCATCGCCCGCAACGTGGCCCTTCTTTTGCAGAAGAAGGTCCAGAACTTTGCACTGGCAGGCGCCTTTGCCTTTGACGGCAAGCCAAACCTGGTGCTTATGTATTCCCAGGACCTTGTGGCAAAGGGAAAGAACGCCGGAAAGGACATCCGTGAAGCCGCCAAGTTCATCCAGGGCGGCGGCGGTGGCCAGCCCGGCCTTGCAACCGCCGGCGGCCGCAACATTGAAGGCCTCCCTCAGGCCCTTGACGCCCTAGTGGATGTAGCTACAAAATAGTGAAAAAGTTAGACCAGTTCATACTTAAGACTTTCGTGGGGCAGTTCTTCGCTATCCTCGCGATCGTGACCTTTATCCTTGTTATGCAGTTCCTGTGGCTGTATATTGACGAGCTTGTGGGTAAGGGTCTTGAACTTAAGGTGATACTGGAGTTCCTCATGTGGGGAGGTTTCCAGACCCTTCCCCTTGCCATCCCTCTTGCCACCCTCCTGTCGTCCATGATGACCCTCGGAGACATGGGAGAGCACTTTGAGCTCACTGCCATGAAAGCCAGCGGCATTTCCCTGGCAAGGGTTCTGGTTCCAATGACCATCGTGGGAATAATCGTCAGCGTTGGAGCATTCTTTGTGGGAGACAGGCTGGTTCCATATTCCATCAATCAGATCTTCACCATGAGGGATGATATCGGACGTACAAAATCTGAGATCAAGATTCCGTCCGGAACCTTCTACGATGGTATTGACGGCTATATCCTCCGCGTAGACAGCCGCGACAAAAAAACCGGAATGATGCACGGCATCCAGGTATACGACCATACCTCCGGAGCCGGTAACCTCCGCATCACCGTGGCCGACAGCGGAATGCTCAAGATGGCTAAGTCCAAGGATTACCTCACATTCATGCTATACAGCGGCACAAATTACCGTGAGGAGAACCGCAGAAAGTACAGGGACACTTCCCTCGCCCTCCAGAGGGTGCGCTTCCACAAGCAGGAGCTGGTGATTCCGCTGGAGAACTACGCATACAAGCAGTCCGATTCAGCGCGTTACGGTGAACAGGTGAAGTCCATGAACCTCAAGCAGCTCAAGCACGGACATGATTCCCTTGTAAACCTTGTAGATCAGGGCACATTGAAGCATGTCAAGGACTTCCAGAGGGACAATGGCCTGAATTACAAGAAGCAGCTGGATACAAGCTGGAGGGAGCAGGCCACCGTGATGATGGATCTTCCGGAAAAGGAGGATTTCAAAACGCTCAAGGACAGGCAGAAGGCCCTTGAGGGGGCCCTGCAGGTGGCAAGGCAGTATGAAAACATAGCCCGCAGCCAGATTTATGACTCCTACGACTACATCAACCTCATCCATCGCAACGACGTAGAGATGTGGAAGAAGTATGCCCAGGCCCTGGCCTGCCTGCTGCTGTTTTTCATAGGCGCCCCGGTTGGTGCCATCCTCAAAAAGGGCGGTCTGGGAGCTCCTGCGGTCATTTCCCTGCTGTTCTTCGTGCTGTACTGGGTTATAGACATCACAGGAGAAAGGCTTGCCAGTAACGGTGCCACTACGGCTTTCATAGGGAAATTCATATCGGCCTTTGTGCTGGCGCCCATTGGCGGCTTCCTTACCGTAAAGGCGGTAGGAGACAAGAACCTGTTCCACTGGGACGGCTTCATGATTGGATTCAGAAAGGTTAAGAGTCAGATTATCAGAATGTTCAGAAAGACAAGAATAGTGTATATGGGCACCCCGGAATTCTCCGTGGGTCCGCTGGATGCCCTCCGCAAGAAGGGTTACAAGGTGGTTGGAGTTGTTACTGTTCCGGACAAGCCCTCCGGCCGCGGCCTCAAGATGCAGGAAAGCGCCGTGAAACAGTACGCGGTGAAGGAAGGCCTTCCCGTGCTGCAGCCTGAGAAGCTCAAAGATGAGGAATTCCTTGCCGCCCTGAAGGCCTTCAAGGCCGATTTATTTGTGGTGGTTGGCTTCCGTATGCTCCCGGAGGTTGTGTGGGCAATGCCTAAACTTGGCACCTTCAACCTCCACGCAGCCCTGCTGCCGCAGTACCGCGGAGCAGCCCCCATTAACTGGGCAGTGATAAACGGAGAGAACATTTCCGGTGTCACCACCTTCATGATTGACAAGAAGATTGACACCGGCGGCATTATCCTCCGTTCGGAATGCCACGTGGAGCCCACAGACACCGCCGGAGACCTCCATGACAAACTCATGGAACTGGGGTCTGAGCTTGTGATAGAAACCGTGGAAGGCCTCATACAGCACAACGTTGAACTCCGCGTCCAGCGAAGCTTCATCCAGGGCTCAGAGCTCCTGAAGCCCGCTCCCAAGATCTCCCGTGAACTCCAGCACATTGACTGGAGGGACACCACAAAGCGTGTCTACAACCTCATCCGCGGCCTTTCCCCGTACCCCTGCGCCTTCACGGAACTTGTGCCCTCTGACCGGAGATCCTTCGTCGCTACCGCTCCTCAGGATGACAGTTGTCATTCTGAGCGCAGCGAAAAATCTCCTGCCATCCAGCTCAAAGTCTTCTTTGGAGAAATGCGCATGGACCTTCACGGAGAGCCCGGAACCGTTCTTTCCGACGGCAAAACTTACTTTGCAATTGCCACTGAGGACGGCGCCATTGCCATTACGGACCTCCAACTTGCCGGCAAGAAGCGTATGGACGTTAAGTCCTTCCTCCTTGGTTTCCGCAATCCCACCTCCTACAAGGCCACCCAGGGCACATCCAAGGCCGAAATAGCCAAAGCCGCCCCCCATGAAGATGAATAGGTCAGAGGGTATTATATCGAAAACCTCTGGCCACCCTCGGCCGGATAAGAGGGAGGGGCCCATAGCAGGCGCAAAGCGCCGGCGCATGGGAGGGGTCGCGAAGCGACGGTTGGCGATATAATACCCTCTGACCTATGGATAGCATCATCATATTATGTGACGGGGCGTACCCCACAGAGCCGTATCCGCTGTATCTGCTGGAAAGCGCAGAGGCTGTGGTTTGCTGTGACGGGGCGCTGGAGAAATTCTCACAGCATTTCCCGGGGCGGATGCCCATTGCTGTTGTGGGAGATATGGATTCGCTGCCGGAAGATCTTAAGAAGCAGTATTCAGAGGTTCTTTTCCATGAGACGGAGCAGGATTACAATGACCTCACCAAGGCAATGCGCTGGGTGCTCCGTGAGCATCCCGAAGCGGAGGAGATAGTGATCCTTGGTGCCACGGGGCTTCGTGAGGACCACACCATCGCCAACCTTGGACTCCTTATGGAATACACACGCATGTTCGACCTTGGAGACAGGAAGGTTTCAATGGTTTCTGACTACGGCACCGCCTTTGCCATCACGGACACCTGCGACCTCCACCTTGGCGAGGGCCGCCGCTTCTCCTTCTTCAGTGCCGATAACTCCCTCCGCGTTACATCCCAGGGCCTCCAGTGGCCCCTTGATGGCGTAGTGTTCGACGCCTGGTGGAAAGCCACACTCAACCGCACCACGGAACCCATCGTCTCCCTTCACTTCAACCACCCTTCATCGGCCCTTGTGATGGTGGACTAGCCCCCCCCAGATTTTTTCTAAACGAAATTATTTAACATTTTTCTGCCGGTCGCGTCTTATATGTGGCCGGCTTTTTGATGCAAAAACTAACTAACATATGAAAAAGACATTAATCATCATTGCAATGGTCCTTGGCACAGTATGCTGCACATGGGCCGGAAAACCGTCGGAGGTATCAGCGCTTGCCAGTCAGTTTGGCAGCAAAGACGGATTTGAGGTGGTCTCGATGGGCCGCGTGCTCATCAGCGCCCTTGGCGTTGCCGCAAGTCTGGACAAGGATCTGGACCAGGAGGACCGCGCTGCCCTGAATGCATTCAAGGGCATCAATAAACTTACCGTAGTTGACTTTGAGGATGCTTCCGAGGCCGATAAAAACGCCTTCTGCAGTAAACTTGATTCTATCCTTGAAAAGATGGAACTCATCCTTGAGGCCAAAGATGACGGAGATGTTGTAAAGATCTACGGCTACGATGACGGCAAGAGCCTTCACGACATAGTGATCTACTGCCCGGACGAGGCTGTCATATGCGTTAACGGCAGCATAGCGCTGGAGAATATCGGCAAGCTGATGGAAGTTGCACAATGACAAGTAGGGCCTTCGAGGACATATGGATTCCCCTCCAGGGACGTTTCTACCGCATTGCCTTCTATATACTTGAGAATGAGGCCGATGCAAGGGACGCCGTCCAGGACCTCTACCTGAAACTATGGAACCTCAGGGACCGTCTGGAATTTATCCGGGAACCGGTATCATACGGATCCCTTATGATGAGGAACCTGTGCATAGACCGCATAAGGAAGAGATTCCCCTCAGACTCCCTTAAGGAAGAGATGGCCGTCAAGGGCCCTCCGGATGAAGACATAGAGTTAAAGGAACAACTGGAGGGCGTAAGGAAAGCGATGGAGGGGCTCCCCGAGAGCCAGCGAAAACTGCTTAAGATGAAGGTGATAGAGGGGCTGGATTACCCAGAGATAGAAAAACGCACCGGCCTCAGCGGCCTTAACATCAGGGTTCAGGTGTCCCTGGCAAGGAAAAGATTAAAACAACTGCTATGAAATCAATTCAAGAAATAGAGAAATTATCCGTAGAGGAACTTCAAAGGATTGGGGCCGATGAAAGCATCCCCGTCCCCGGGGACCTTTCCGTAAAGCTTCCCTCTGCCAAAGCGCCCGTGGCTCTTTGGAGCACAGCGGCTGCAGCGGCAGTTGTGGCAGCAGTTTTTATCGGCCTTGACAGCAGGTCAAAGACCCCCAAGGATACCTTTGAAGATCCCTACCTTGCATACGCCGCCGTTGAGAATGCCCTCTGCAAGATTTCCGGCTCAGTAAACAGCGCTTCCGTAAAACTGGAAGACGCAGAATCCACATTTAACAAACTAAACTATTGGAAATGAAAAAGATATATGCAATAATAGCAGCCATCGTGCTGGCTGTTCCGGCCTTTGCCCAGGGCGGCAAGGATTTATATAACAAATACTCTGACCTTCCAGGAGTGAGCGCCGTGTACATCTCCCCGGCCATGTTCAGGCTCATCGGCCGTATCCCGGACGTTGAACTTGCCGACGAAGACGTGAACTTCACTCCCATCATCAAGTCCATGAACGGCTTCTACCTACTCTCAACGGAAGATGTTGCCACCGGAGACAAGCTCTATGGAGAAGTGTCCCGCGGCCTTAACAAGAGCAAGTATGAACTCCTTATGGAAGCCAAGGAAGACGGAGAGGTGATGAGGCTGTTCTCCGTTGGGGATGACAAGACCGTAACGTCCCTTCTTATGCTGGCAAAGGACGGCTCAGAGACCACCTTCCTTTCCATAGACGGCCAAATGGACCGCTCAAAGCTGGAAGAAGTCATTGCATCCGCCGCAGCAGATTAATTGAGCGTTTTAGTTAAACACTTGAATATTTGACACTTATGCTATTTACTCCCGCCCATTTGGGTGGGAGTAAATGTTATAATCGGCCGATAATCAATCAGTTAACAAAAACGGCCAGTTTGGAATGGGCTGGATTGGGTCCAAATCACCGCTGGACCAGGTCCGGAGGATGCTATTTTTCCTGGATGCGGTGGAGGTGGCAGAAAATCAGTTGTCCATCAGCATCACGAAGATGCATACCATTGCCGCGGCAATAGCGCCAATATCTGCAGGAGGCGCATTCCCCGGTTTTCATCCAACCGTGGTCACGGTAAATGCCATAGCGGTTGTTCCAAACATCCATGAAATCATCGCCCTTGTAGATATTGCCTTGGCTGTAATCGGCCCTTATGCTGGGGCAGGCGGCAATGGAGCCGTCGGCCATCACGGAGCCGATTGTTATGCCGGCACTGCAAAGGAAAAACCTGTCACGGACATCCCCTTCAAAATTGCCGAGGAAGCCTTCACAGCCATAACTAGCCTTGATACGGCCTTCACGGCGAGTGCGTTTTATAAACTCCATCAGGCCACGGAACTCTTCTCCTGAAAGGCGAAGCTCCGGGTCATGTGCCGCCCGCCCCACAGAGAACACAGTGAAAAGCCGCCAGGCCTTGATGCCATTTTCAATGAGCAGTTCCTTGATCCGGTCCAACTCCTTGTAACTGCGTTTGTTTACGCAAGTCACCACGTCATACTCCACGGCACCGGAACCGGCCACCATACGCGCAGCGGCAAGGGCTTTTCCAAAGCTACCGGGAACTCCTCGCATCCAGTCGTGGGTTTCTCCTATTCCGTCCAGACTCACCGTAACGGCCCTGAGGCCGCTGCGAAGAAGACTATGGAACCGCTCCGGCGTAAGTAACTGGCCGTTGGTTACAATTCCCCAGGGAAATCCGCGATCATAAAACGCTTTTCCACACTCCTCAAGGTCTTTTCTGACGAGAGGCTCCCCGCCGGTGACATTGATCATCACCCTGTGAGGGTCCGTTTCCCGTGCAATGCTGTCAAGAACCGGCAGGAAATCATTCAGAGGCATGTCTTTCAAGGCCGATTCCACCCTGCAGTCACTTCCGCAGTGCCTGCAGCGGAGATTGCACCTCAAAGTACATTCCCAAAACAGCGCAGTCAGGGGATGTTCCCTGATTACGCCGTTTATCATGGGCAGGGAAAGTTCCAGCCCTATTCTGTGCCGTAAGGAAAGCATTACTGTTGCTCTTCCCCCTGAGATAATTCCATTTTACCGGAGAAAGAGATCGTGAAAGCCCCTTCATACCAATTTCCGCTTCCCTTCCTGGTCTGTTCGACAGTAATGGCATCCTTGCCTATTTCAACGGAATCAAACTGCCCGCCGTTTTCCGGACCATCTATATCTTCAAGGAGAATGGAATACTCATCCCTCTCCCACAAGGGGAACATATGATCTGCCATGGGGGAGTTTATTTTTCCATCTGAATCCGTAGTGAACTCCTGGTTATCATATTGCTTCTGCCCGTTGTTATCTGTATACACATAACGCCTGAAGGTGGCCTTGATTCCGGGGATGGGCTCGTTTGTGAGTTCAGATGAGACTTCTCCCATAATCACATAATCGGCATGAGGCATACCATACTCTACAGGCGTGTCACGATATGGATCCGGCTCATCGGGATTACTTGACGGTGTACATCCAAACCCAAGCAGGGACAGGATAGCCCCGGCTATTATTTCATAAAGGTGCTTGACTTTGGCTTTCATGGCAACATTTGTTTACGATTGATAGATGCAACAAACCGGCTTGATGTTGCACTACGGATGCACCAGGGTGCCCACCTTTTCTCCGGAGAGGAGTTTGGTGAGATTGCCGGTGGCGTTCATATCGAAGACGATAATGGGCATCTTGCCGTCACTGCAGAGGGCATAGGCGGTCTGGTCCATCACCTTGAGGTGCTTGGAGATGGCCTCATCGAAGGAGAGTTCATCGTACTTTTTGGCCGATGGATCCTTCTCAGGGTCTGCGGTGTAGACGCCGTCTACGCGGGTGCCTTTGAGGAGGGCATCGGCCCCAATTTCAAGGGCGCGAAGCGCGGCGCCGCTGTCTGTGGTGAAGAAGGGGTTTCCGGTGCCGCCGGCAATGAGGGCAACGCCGCCGCGTTCCATCAGTTTCACGGCTTCATCCCTCATATAATATTTTGCGTGGGGTTCCATGGGTGTGGAGGTAAACACCTCTGCCTCAACGCCTTCTGCCTTGATGAACATCTTGAGCGCCAGGGCGTTGATAACCGTTGCAAGCATTCCCATCTTGTCTCCGTCTACGCGGTCAAAGCCTTTGCCTACGCCCTGAAGGCCGCGGAAGATGTTGCCGCCGCCGTTCACTATGGCTATCTGAAGGCCGGCTTTTGCTGCCGATGCCACTTCCTTTGCATATTTTTCCAACCACTGAGTATCAAGGCCTTTGCCGGCGGGACCGCCGAGGCTCTCTCCGGAGAGTTTGAGAAGAACGCGTTTGTACATATAGAGATGTTTTAATGTCAAACAAAAGTACCGAAATATTGGTAAACTTCCAAGAAAGATTCCTATATTTGTGAACTGGAAACAAATTTAACTAAACTATAATGGCTAATTTTTTAACCTCATCCATCGGCAAGAAGTTCATCCAGAGCATCAGCGGTGCTTTCCTGGTGATTTTCCTTCTTCTCCACGGCACCATCAACTTCTTCTCCGTCATTGACTCGCTCAAAGGTAATTTCGGCAAGGTTGCGCAGGACGCCTTCCCATACACCCACGGAGACGGCTGGTTCCAGCTTGGCTGCGACTTCATGTCCTCCCCCGTCATCACCATCATGGTTCCCATCCTGGCCCTTGGCTTTATGATCCACATCCTCTACGGCTGCTGGCTCAGCTATGAGAACGTAGTGAAGCGCGGCGGTCTCAAGCGCTATGAGGTTGCCTCCAAGGCAAAGAACGACAGCTGGAGCGCAAAGAACATGGCAGTTCTTGGAATCATCATCCTTGGTTTCCTTGCCTTCCACCTCACCCACTTCTGGGCAAAGATGCAGCTTCAGGAATTCATGGGCGGGGAAGCAGAGAATCCTTACTATCTTCTCCTTGCCACTTTCCGCAACTGGTGGGTAGTAGCCCTTTACATCGTATGGTTCGTTGCCATCTGGTTACACCTCAACCACGGTTTCTGGAGCATGTTCCAGACAATTGGCTGGAACAACAAGAAGTGGCTTGTGCGCCTCAAATGGATTGGTTCCATCGTGGCCACCCTCATCATCCTGCTGTTTGTGTGCACCGCACTCAACGCCTGGTATGAAGCCAATTTCGTAACGGCTTCCGCAGAGTGGACAGCACCACTTCTTGCAAAATTTTAAAAAAAGTCTTGCATATTAAAAATCTATTCCTCATCTTTGTAACAGAATGAGAATGAGCAACAATAACAATTGGTGGCGCGCTTGCAGTTAAACTCTGTAAGTCGCTTCGCCGTATAGTTATTATATAGAACAGCATGCTGACTTACAGTATGCTGTTCTTTTTGGTATATATCCCCAAACCCATGGCCACCCTCGGCCATGTAAGAGGGAGGGGCCCACGAAGTGGGAGGGGTCGCGAAGCGACGGTTTGGGGATATATACCAAAAAAGAAGAAATAGAACAAACATTAACAATAATTATTATGAGACAGAAAAAGTACCTGCTCCCGGAGAGCGAAATCCCCACCCATTACTTCAACATCCAGGCTATCATGCCCAACAAGCCGCTGCCTTTCCTTCATCCTGCAACAAAGCAGCCGCTTAAGCCTGAAGACCTATATCCCATCTTCTGTAAGGCCTGCGCAGACCAGGAACTGAACCAGACAGACGAGTGGATTCCCATCCCGGAGCCCATCCGCGAGCAGTATGCCGCATACCGCTGCACGCCACTTGTACGCGCCTATGAACTTGAGGAAGCCCTGGGCACCCCTGCACACATCTACTTCAAGAACGAGAGCGTGAGTCCGGCAGGTTCTCACAAACTCAACTCCGCCATCGCCCAGGCATACTATGCCAAGGAGCAGGGAATCACCAACCTCACCACTGAGACCGGTGCAGGTCAGTGGGGCGGTGCGCTCAGTTATGCCACCAAGAAATTCGGCATTGACTGCGCTGTTTATATGGTTAAGGTAAGCTATGAGCAGAAGCCATACAGGCGCTCAATCATGCAAACCTTCGGCGCTGCAATCACCCCTTCCCCTTCTATGAGTACCCGTGCCGGTAAGGACATCATCACCCGTAACCCCAACGACCAGGGTTCACTTGGATGCGCCATCTCGGAGGCAATCGAACTTGCTGTAAGCACCCCCAACTGCAAATACGCCCTTGGCTCCGTGCTCAACCACGTTTGCCTGCACCAGAGTATTATCGGCCTTGAGGCGGAGAAACAGATGGAACTTGCAGGAGAGTACCCCGACATTGTGATTGCCTGCTTTGGCGGCGGCTCCAACTTCTCCGGTATTGCTTATCCTTTCATGCGTCATAACATCCAGGATGGCAAGAAGACCCGCTTCATTGCAGCAGAGCCCTATTCCTGCCCCAAGCTCACCAGGGGTAAATTCGAGTACGACTTTGGAGACGAGGCCGGCATGACTCCCCTCCTTCCCATGTACACCCTTGGCCATACCTTCAAGCCCGCTTCCATCCATGCAGGAGGCCTCAGGTATCACGGCGCCGGTGTCATCCTCTCCCAGCTTATGAAGGACGGCTTCATGGAGGCTGTGGACATTGAGCAGAAGGATTCCTTTGCAGCTGGTGTGCTGTTTGCCCGCACTGAGGGCATCATCCCCGCTCCGGAAAGCTGCCACGCCATTGCAGCAACCATCCAGGAGGCCCTGAAGTGCAAGGAAACCGGAGAGAAAAAGACCATCCTTTTCAACCTCTCAGGCCACGGATTTGTGGATATGGCCGCCTACGACAGCTACTTCTCCGGAGAGATGCAGAACTACCACGTCTCCGACGAAGACCTGGCCAAGTTCATCAAGAGTGCCGATGCTCTTAACAAATAATTGAACGGGAAAGGGCCTCCAGATTGGGGGCCTCTCCTGTAAAGAGACTGTAACCGGCCACCGCCTGGTGGAGGATCCACCTAAGCCCGCTGATATACTGGCGGCACTGGGCCGATGCTAATGACGGACGCTTATACTCCGCCTCAAGGACCACGGCGTTACGGAGGAGATTCCCGGTCAAGCCGGGAATGACGCAGGGCATTACGCCCGGCACAGGTTCCCCCGTCACGCCCGGCACCGACCGGGCGTCTCCAGGGACGGTGTAGATGACAAGATCCGGGGTAAGTTTGCCGATCTCATCCAGCGGAACGGCCTCACATGAATGGGCAGCTGCAAGCGCGGCTGCCTTTTCATATGTACGATTGGCAATGGTGATGGTTTGGGATCCAAGGATTTTTGAGCCTACAACGGCAGCCATGGCGGCGCCGCCGGCCCCGATGATAAGCGTATGGGATGGCTGGAAACCGGTTTCACGGACGGCTCCAACAACGCCGTCAACATCCGTGTTGTAGCCGTGGAGAAGGCCGTCGGGGGCTTTCACTACAAGGTTCACGGCACCGCATTCCCTTGCGCTGTCTGAAAGGACTTCCACCGCCCTGAAAGCATCCTGCTTATATGGTGCGGTGACATTGATACCATGGTAATCCTTCAGGAAACGCTCCCAGGCTTCATCGAAGGGGGCGTCTATGAGGTCATAGGGGTATCGGCCTTCATAAGCCGCGGTAAAAAGGCGGGGACTCAGGGAACCCGCTACAGGATGGCCGATAATCGCAAAGCGTTTCATTTTCTAAAGAATGTCTGGTGGATATAGCACCACAGGCCGGTTACAGCCTGAGAGAGGATCTGGGCCTCGTGATTGAGGGTGGCGTAGATCATTCCGCTGCCCATAGGAATGCCGTAAAGGGCCTGCATTACCGTTGCCACGGCACCGTGGTATGCTCCAAAACCGCCCGGGACAGGGATAAGGGAGGATATGGTGCCCGTTATCATAAGGCCAAAGGCATCGGCCGATGTAAGGATGGTGAACGGCTCTATGTCATTGAGGGCCCACACAATGAGGGCGCTGGTAAGCCAGAAACTGCCCCAGATTGATGCGGTGTAAAGTAGGAAGAGCCAGGGCTTTTCCAGTTTGCCGATAGTCTTAAGCCCCTTGCCTATTCCGCAGATAAAGTTCCAGGATTTTTCCCAGATGCCGCCGCGCCCCTGCAGCTTGCGACTAAGCAGGATGAAGGCCACCGCAAGTATCACGATGGCAAGAAGAGTCCACTTCATCACGCCGCCACTGAACTGCAGGTTGTCCTTCATAATGCTCCAGGACCCGGCCAGAAAGACGGCAATACAGATAGTCAGCACTAGTGCATCCACGGCTTTCTCTGCCAGATATGTGCCGATTGCTGCGTCTACGGTTAGGTGCCTCTTTCCATCGGCCCTCTTGCCGGAATCCTTCACTATGTAGCCGATCTTTATTGCTTCCCCAAGTTTTGGAAGCACCAGATTGGCAACGAAACCTATTCCGTAGGCGTTGATCACTAGGGTTTTGGTGATGGTGGGATCTATTGGCTGAATGAGCATATGCCAGCGAAGGCCCCTCACCACAATGAAGACGCAGCCGACGACAAAGGACATGGCCACATACTCCCACCTGCACATCCTTAATGCGGCAAGGAACTCTTTCCAGTCTATGGCTTTTACGCAAAACCACACCAGGACCACCGCCACGGCAGTCCAGAAGATGTACTGGAGGATATTTTTGACAGAATTATCCATCGGCCTCACAAAGGTAATGGAAAATCCGCAAATTATGGTTATTTTTGTAGGTAATCTGACCTTATATGAAATCTATCTTAGGCATTGGCAACGCCCTTACGGACATCCTGGCCGTCCTCCCGGACGACACCCTCCTCAAGAAGTTCCACCTCCCTCTTGGCAGCATGCAGCATGTGGATATGGAAACCGGAGACCGTATATGGGAAGAACTGGGGCAATACGGCGTAAAGTACGTTCCCGGCGGCAGTGCGGCAAACACAATCACCTGCACGGCAATCTTCGGGATGGAGTCCGGCTTCCTTGGAAAAATCGGCAACGATGACCTTGGAAACCTTTTCAAGAGCACCATGGAGCAGTATGGCGTAAAGGCCCAGATGCTGTATTCTGAGAAATCTTCCGGCCGATGCATGGTGTTCATCACCGGCGCCAACGCAGAACGCACTTTTGCCGATTACATGGGCGCCACCCTGGAGCTGGGCCCCGACGACCTTGACGCTTCCTTCTTTGAGGGCTATGATTACTTCCACATTGAAGGATATCTGGTCCAGAACCAGGAACTCATTTCAAAAGCCGCACGTCTTGCAAAGGCCGCAGGCTGCATCATTTCCATAGATATGGCTTCCTACAATGTGGTTGAATCCAATGACGCCTTCTTCCACAACCTGGTAGAGAACTACGTGGACATCGTGTTTGCAAATGAATCTGAGGCAAAGGCGTTCACCAAGATGGAACCCCGTGATGCAATCGATGAGCTTGCACGCCACTGCTCCATTGCTGTAGTGAAGGTGGGCAAGGCCGGTTCCATGGTCAAGTCCGGGGATGAATACTACTTCATAGAGCCCTGGCCGGCTACTCCAATTGATGCAACAGGTGCCGGAGATACCTATGCGGCAGGTTTCCTCTATGCCCACTCCCTTGGGATGCCGCTCCTTGTGTGCGGCCAGATAGGCTCCATCATTGCCGCAAAGGTGGTGGAGGTGATTGGCACCAAGATAGATATTCCCCGCTGGAGAGAAGCAAAAGATGAGATCCGCGCACTCATTGCTGCAAATTCCAATGACCCCCTGCCGCCCCTCAACTGATGAAGAAATATCTTATAGTTTTCCTCATATCCATGGTGCCGCTAATAGAGCTTCGCGGCGCCATTCCATATGCCGTGGGCTTTGGCCTGCCCATAGTGCCCTCCATCATTGTTTCCGTGCTGGGAAACATGCTGCCAGTGCCGTTCATATTCCTTTTTGCACGGCGCATTCTGGACTGGGGCAAGGACAAGAAAATCATAGGCGGATTCTGCCGCTGGTGCCTTGAGAAAGGAGAGAAGGGCGGCCGCAAACTGGAGGCTAAGGCCGGCGCCGGACTGTATGTAGCCCTGCTCCTGTTTGTGGGCATTCCCCTCCCCGGCACAGGCGCCTGGACCGGCACCCTTGCCGCCAGCATCCTGGATATGGACTTCAAAAAGAGCGTCCTCTTTGTGCTCCTTGGAGTCCTGCTTGCCGGAGCCATCATGCTCCTCGCCTCCCTTGGTGTCTTTGGGGCCATAGACCTCCTGCACTAGATCCCGACTGAATAACCGTATTGTAAGTGCTGGCCCCAGTCTTGTGCCCGGCTTTTCACTGCGTTGGACCTGGTCCAGCCCTTACTACCCGTGGATCTAAACTATTGATTCACTTTGGTTTACACAAAAACGTCTGCCGGAAAAGCGGCAGACGTTTTTGTGTATTTAGCTGATAATCAGCCTATTACCCCCACGGCTATAAACTAGAATGGAAGGTCATCGGAAGGTTCTGCAGCGGGAAGTGGTCCCTGGTAGTCCGGAGAGGCCTGCTGAGCGGGTGCAGCCGGAGCGGCAACAGGAGCGGCGGGCGCTGCTGCTGGTGCCGGGGTTGCTGCTGGTACTGAAACCGGTGCCGGAGCGGAGACTGGTGCGCCTGCGGGAGCGCCATAACCGGTAGCAGGTGCAGGAGCACTGTAACCGGGGGCTGGAGCATAACCGCCCTGGTACCCACCCTGCTGCTGCTCTCCTTCAGGGCGCTTCCCAAGAAGCTGGATAGTATCTGCAACTACTTCTGTGGTGAAACGTTTGGCGCCCGTCTGATCTGTCCACTGACGTGTGCGGAGTTTGCCCTCAATATAGATCTGGCTGCCTTTATGAATGAACTTTTCTGCTAGATCGGCATTACTGCGCCATGCAACAATGCTGTGCCATTCTGTGTTTTCACGGAGTTCCCCGTTACGGTCACGGAAGCGCTCTGTGGTGGCAAGACGGAAGGATGCAACCTTTGCGTTGGTTGCGGGATTCTGGGGGTTGGATTCAAGGTAACGGACTTCGGGGTCATTTCCAACGTTACCGATAAGCATAACTTTGTTCAGTGCCATAATGATAATGTTTTACAGTTTGCAATTTACGAATATTTTATGAAAGTTTAAACTGTTTTTGAGGAATATGTAGGAATGCGGCTATCTGTTTTCCCGGAGCATCTACCCGTACATTTAAATACCTGAAAGCTTTCCTTTTTTGTTCGGGTGTCATAGAATAAACATCGTGTATATCCTTAACAAGTCCGGATGCAAGAAGCACCCTTGTCATCTTGACGTAACAGGCATCAGATCGGCCGATAATGTGCTCCTTAATGTCGTATTCACTCCCGGTATTGGCGTGAGCGGTTATAAGTTCATCGCCGTATGACTTGAAATAACTGGTGGCGGCATTGTGGTCTATCACGGAGTATGTACTCACGATGTAATCCGTAAGTTGCTCGCATTCTATCTTATTTGGAAGAGAAGCAAACATTTTTCTTAGCATAGCGCCGGTAAGATATCGGCCCCTTGCGGCCGTGGGCTTTGTTGTATTCACGTGTGAAAGTACTTGTAACATCCTGTATAAAAACTGACAATTGCCCGTCTTCATACTCTATCACTGAGTGATGCGTATGATCAGGCATCTGAACACATTTGAGTATTTTTACCGCATATAGGACAGACCTTATGCACATAACGGTAAGATACATCAAATGATCAGAAACAGTATAGAATATTATCCCACGGTCCTTAGTCCGCTGATAACAGTGATAGAATATGCCATCATTGCTACTCATGCCGCAAAGGAAATAATAATTATCCGCTTCATCACTCTGGGAAACGTTTATTTTATACCACCGCTACAGATACATGAGAGGCCGTTTTTTGACGAGTCTGGCAAAACACATGTGATAAGACGGCTGATTAAGTCTTGTTATTTATCATCTACCATCACCCAGAGGCCGATTTAGTGAAACTGTTACCGAAACGACAATAACACGGTTCTTTGGGCCGATATGGACCAGGTCCACAACAACCAGCCGTGGAGACAAATGTTTGAATATCAGCAAGATACGCGAAAACGTCTACCCGAAATGCCGCAGACGTTTTTGCGTAAGCGCCTGTGTATCTGACGGTTAGCCCCACGGGGCAATACGGATGGCATAGGGGCTGGGGAGGAGGGCACAGTTGCGTATGGCCCCTTTTTTGTATATCTTTGTAAAAGCAAATATAGGAGGAAAGACTATGAAGCTTTACAGATATCTTATGGCGGCTGTAGTTGTAGCCGCATTTCTCACGGGTTGCAGAACCCGCGTAGAACCTTATTATCCTCATGGCCACCAGACACCTGGCGGCAATAACAATGGGCAGCCCTCAACCCCGTCAACTCCTGAAACGGATCCCAAACCCAATGAAAACTCCACGTGGCAAATAAGCTACGAAGGCCGCAAGGAGGTGGACGGAGCCATAGTTGAAGAAATCCAGGTGAACAATGTCCCCATTACCCAGCAGTACCTTGTGAGCGTTATCAACAAGGCCAATTACGCAACGTATGGAGGAGATGTCATTGCTTTCTTCAAGAACGAGCTTGCTAATAATTCCGAGTACGTTTATGTGGGGGCTCCGGAGGTAATACAGTTCAGCCGTTTCCGCCACGGGACATGGTACGCCTTTATAATAGCTCTGGACTCTAACAAGAAACTCACCGGAGAGTTTGCTTACTGCAAGTTCTCCGTAGAGGAAGAGGAGCCTTCGAATGAATATCTCTCCTGGCTTGGAAACTGGACCGTATCTGACGGCCGCATCAGTTATGACCTAAAGATAGTACAGGAGGAAGCCAATCAGGTATACAGAGTTTACGGCTGGGAAGTAAGGGAAGCAAATACTCCTGATTGGGTGCAGATGGACCTTGAGAGTCTTGAGGCGTTCTTTGAGCCCACTGACGGAAGGCTGTATTTTGTTTCCCAGTACATCACCACCTATGAAGATGAGGACCTTGATGGAGCAGAGGTGGATGAGCTGTTCCTTGGCGTAATAGACTATGACGGCATCACGGAAGAGATGGGCCTCTATATTGTACCCGATGAAAACATACACCTTGCCTATGCTGAAGATGACGGCGAAGGAAACGTTAAAGTCCGTCCCTGCGATATAAGCGTAAACGTAGGCGATGACAAGTTTGAGGGCAAGTTCTACTGCATGCAGTACGTGTATCAGGAAGTGAAGTCCGGAGACTGGCATTATTACAATAACGACACCGTCAGCTTCTTTGACAACGCAGGAGGTTTCCGCTATCTGACGATGGAGAAGACCAAAGCAGTAGCAGATGTGCCTGCAAACACAGTAATGCGTAACGGCAAAGCCCGCCTCACCGGAGAGGATAAACCTCTGAGCGGAAAGGTCTACCAGCCCCGTTCCGGACGCGTGGTAAAGGGAGCCGTCAAGGCAAAGTAATAGAGGTGGCAGAATTCACTATTCCGCCGTCCGTGACATAGGCTACAACGTGGTATTTACCGCTATCGGCCAGATTATCAATAGGGAAATCGCTGCCGGCAACGGCTCCTGATTCCAAAGATCCCAAATCCTCTCCAAAGATATCTGCAGAGAGGATTTTTCTTAGTATGTTGTCATGGACATAGTCCTCCGTTCCGCCAGTCTGGGCTGCTACCAGGCCGTCTTCCAAAAGCAGGGCGCCCAAACGGTACGAGCCGGATTCCGCTGCAGTGACACTGGCCGATAAAACGCCATCGGCATAACTGAGCTTAATATCGCATGGTTTTTTGCGCACAGCTGCATCTATGCGGGAGATGATGATATCTTTGGACGTTGCGGTTGTAAGGCTGCCTTTATCCAAGTTTATTATGGCGCTGGGATATTCCTGAATGTTGAAATAGTTTGCAAGGTCCTCTCCGTCCGGGAAGGAAAAGACATCCTTGAAATGCACGCACACAGGAAAGACTGCGCCGGGGCGCTGGGACATCGCTTCCTCTATGGCCGATGTCATCCTGGGGCAGTTTACGCACCAGGTGGCAGTAAAATCCAGCACAAGGCCGGGAGCTGCCGCTTCCTCAACGGGCTGTCCTCCCGGGCCGTCAGGGCCAGGAAAATCATCTTCGTCATCGGCCGGATGCCCTACGCAGGCTACAGCAAGCAAGGCAGCCGCAAATAGTATCTTATAGCGCATATTGCAATCTCAGAAAAATGCCCGTGTATTCCGGCTGCCATCGGCACACACCGCCGGAGCAGACCATACCCTCACGGTTACGGCCATAGCCTAGGATGCACTTGAAAGTATCTTTTGTCCAGGATGCCGAT
Source organism: Bacteroidales bacterium (assembly GCA_017550525.1). Lineage (GTDB taxonomy): Bacteria > Bacteroidota > Bacteroidia > Bacteroidales > UBA932 > Cryptobacteroides. Next base: position 20,843 of record JAFZOU010000096.1, on the reverse strand, counting down.
ACATTCCAATAGTGCTCCTGACTACTGCCGTGGTTATACATGTCACTGACCGTAAAACTCCAGTTTGGAGCTATCCCGAACTCCACAAGAGCCGCCATCCAGTCACGCTCCCTTTCCTGGGAATACAGGTATTGGAGCTCCGTTCTCAGAGACATCTTGTGAGTAAAATTGTACTGCCCTTCCAGTACAAATACGTTCTGGGCTTCCGTGGCGTTCCTGTTGCCATGAGTTGGAGAATTCTCCTGAATGGAGACAAAAAGCTTGGTGATAAGACTTCTTGTCCACTTCCTTGACAGCTCTATGTTAAGGTCACGGTAAGCCAGATGATCCTTGTCACGGCGTGGAAGCACCTTGGCAAGTCCGTTGATCCATGAACCGCCCACATGGAGTGTCATACCGTATCGGCCGCCAATTACCGATCCTCTTGCAAAATGGTAATAGGCGTCTCCCCTAAGGCCCCATTCGCCTTCTGAAAGGGTCTCATAGGGGTTGAGGCAGGCCAGCATATATGTCTGCTGCTGGCAAAGGGCAGGAAGGTAATTAAGGGTGTTTGACGGTGCTATTGTCCCCAGAGTCCGGTATGCACGCATGGCCATATTGTCAAGGTATCGGCCTGATGCAGACAGAGACAGACCGCCGATACTCCATGAAATATCGGCATAAAAAGCCATACCCCTCTCAAGGGAGTATGTGTCTGAAGCGCCGTTTTGCCGCACGGCCGTAAAGTCAGGACTCTTTCCCACATATTCGGCATTGACCTGGAAAGAATCGGCCGAAAAACCGGCCCTGAAAGAATGCATGAGGACGGAGCGGGGCGCTTCCTTGCCAAGAAGAAGCGAAAGATCCGCTTCAGGAGCCCATTCATACCTGTGAAGTACAGCTCCGCCAAGGGAGAGGCCGAAGGGAAGGATGAGGGATAGGTCGGCGGCACTGACAATGGAGGAAGAATATCCCCATTGGGCCGATGTACTTGCAGGAACACCGGATAGCAGGGTAAGGCTGAGGCCCTGCACCGGAAGATGGCCCTTGAGAAGGAGACCGCCGATACCATTCCTGAGTCCCAGGGAACGGTCTTCCCAGCTTCTGAGAAGGATGCCGCTTCCTATCTGCTCAAAGAAATCGCCGGCCCTTACACTCCAGTTACTGTCCGTCCAGGACACATACTTTACGGGCAGGCTCCACCCCTTAAGACCAGTATCATATCCCGGCATTGGAGAAGGATACCACTCTCCCTGCAATCCGGCAGAGAATCGACCTGAACTGTAATCCAGTTTAAGGTAATTATTTGAGTGAAAACCCTTATACGGGGAATCCTGATCAAAATTGTACAGGCTGTTGGACTCCAGGCTTCCGTGCAGGGGAAAGCCTCCGCCTATTTGTGCAAAGGCGGGCAAGCTCACAAGCAGGGTGAGATAGAGCAGTGCTTGAAAACGTCTCATTGAAGCCCCTGGAGCTTTTCTACCAGAGTGTCTTCATCTCCCGGGATATAACCCACATGGGAGTATGAAAGAATACCGCTTTTGTCAAAAACAAACACATGCGGTATAGAGGAGACACCAAGGGCACGGGCCAGATCCGAGTTGGAATCATATAGGATAGTTGCCGGCCATCCGCTTCCTGCAGCCATTGCCCTGGCACAGGAAACGCTGCGGGAATCGTCTATGCAAATGGCGTAAATCCTGAGCGGCTTCTTCCAGTCCGGGGCCTGGTCAGTAAGTGCTTCCAGCTCCTCTATGCAGAACTTGCACCAGGATGCCCAGAAAGTTATTGCAAAAGGCTGCTGCCCATCTATCAGAGATGCCGTGGCAACCTCCTTGCCTTCCTTGTCATGAAGGTTGACGGCAGGGATTTTCTGAGCATTGAGACCAAGGGGTAGTGCTCCAATAAGGAATAGTATGAGGAGTGTCCTTTTCATTTCCGGTTATTCTGTAACCTCTGCCGATGCTATAGCTGCATTGGCAATATAATTGTCCGGGTAGCTGCTTTCTGCCTTGAGGCCGGAATCTTCTCCGTAGTCCTTGTACACATAAACCACAACAGAGAGGTTTTCCTTTTTCCAGGCATTGTTAACCGTCGTATTCCAGGAGAAGGACTTGCTCTCTCCGGCGCCAAGAGTGACAGAATCTCCGAGTATGCTGCCGGTTAGAAGCTGCCTTGCTATATTGTCATGCACAAAGTCTGTGATGGTAGTAGAACCGCCGGTTGTGGGATAGAAAGTCTGTGCCTGGACAATACCGCTCTCCATCAGGATGGCCACAACCTTCAATTCAGAGTCCTCCTTGCTTGTTATGGTTGCCGATGCATTCACATTGTTACCACTCACTGACAAGGAGGAAGTGATGAACACGGTGCGGCCAAACTTGGACTGGAAGTCCGTAACCATACTCACAATGCTGTTTGCAAGATAATTTGAGTTTGTGGTGTTGTTCAGCTCCTTCCATCCATTAATGACTCCTGTGGGGAAACCGGTAATCTTGTAGCGAGTTGTGAGCGGCGCCACGCTGCTGAAATATAGGGGATAGCCGGAGGAAGCGTGGAAAGTCACAAAGAGGAAATCCTCGTTCTGCTCCGCCGCCTTGTGGAAACCTTCATCCATATAGGGGCAGTAGCCGCACCAGGTAGCGGTAAAACGCATTCCAAGGACATTGACATTTGTCTTGCGACCAGCCTGAGTGACCATTACGGGAATGCATGTTCCCTCCTTGGTGCAGATGGAGACAATACCAGTTCTGGGCTCCCCATCTTCCGTAGGGGCGTATGGGTCTACGTGGAACGTAATGGACTCTGTCCCGTCATGTTTCATACGGGAGACGATGCTTATCCACTCTCCGTCAATTGAAACATCGTATTCCCGGGAACCATATTTAACGATTACCACAAAATTCTTTCCTTCCGGGCCGATTTCAAAAGACCTTGGTGAAACGCTGAATGAATCCGGATTTGCGGTCTGGGTAACAGTTGCGCGGGCGGTTTTGCCGGCGCAATTGAGGACTAAAGTGGTTGAGCGGGGGTCCTCTCCATCAGAGTATTCGGAAACGTTTACTTTAATTTTTCCGCTGCCGGTACCGCTTGAAGGGGATACTGTACACCAGGAGGGGTCCTGGGAAGTGAACGTCCAGTCTCCTGAAGCGGTGAGTTCCAATTCCTCTGACCCGCCTTCATACTCAAAAGCAAGTTCTTCGGGATTGATGGCCACAGTATCATTTTCTTCAGAATTATTATCCGAAGAGGGCTTTTCGCAAGAAATAGTAAGCGCCAGCAGTGCGGCGCAATAAATAATGAAAGAAAAACGTCTCATTACTCTAACTAACCAACTAAATATCTGAACTACAAAGATATACAAAATCCTGCAGAAATAAAAAAACCGTCTTTACTGACGGTGTAGTTCAAGGAAGCATTTGAGAGTGTTTTCCATAAGACAGGCTATGGTCATGGGGCCAACTCCACCTGGAACGGGCGTGATGGCCATAGTTTTTGGTGCCACGGCGTCAAAGTCCACGTCTCCGCAGAGTTTCCCTGTTTCAGGGTCACGGTCCATTCCTACGTCAATGACCACGGCGCCTTCCTTCACCATATCCGCGGTAACCATCTTGGGGCGGCCGGCGGCTACTACCAGGATATCGGCCTCACGGGTAACGGAGGGCATATCCACGGTGCGGGTGTGACAGGTGGTGACGGTGGCGTTGGCGTCCAAGAGCATCTTTGCAACGGGAAGGCCCACGATATTGCTTCGGCCGATAACAACAGCCCTCTTGCCCTTTGGATCAATGCCGATAGCCTCCAGGAGCTTCATTATGCCGGAAGGTGTGCAAGGGGCCATATGGGGCGTTTTCTGCCAAAGACCGGCTACGTTGAGGGGGTGGAAGCCGTCCACGTCCTTTTCACGGGCGATGGTCTCAATGACCTTTGCCTCCGAGATATGCCCGGGAAGCGGAAGCTGGACAAGGATGCCGTCTACGGAATCATCGGCATTAAGGGCGCAAATCTTCTCAAGGAGGGCTTCCTCAGCAGTTTCCTCCGGGAGGACGATTGTGGTGTTGCGGATGCCGCAGGCCTCGCAGGCCTTGGCCTTATTACGCACGTAAACCACGCTTGCAGGGTCTTCCCCCACCCTTACAACCACAAGGTGCGGCACACGGCCGTATTTTTCCGGCAACAACGCCACTTGCTCTCTGATGCTCTCCTTAAGGGAGGCCGATATCTGTTTTCCGTCTATAAGGATCATAGGTCTATGCATAATTCCACGGGGCAGTGGTCTGACCCGAAGATCTCATTGTGTATTTCCGTAGAGACAATGCGTTCACGGAGGGACTCGGAGACCACAAAGTAGTCTATGCGCCATCCTGCGTTCCTCACACGGGCGTTCATGCGGTAGCTCCACCAGGAATACTTTACGTCCGAGGGGTGCTGGAAGCGCCAGGAGTCAATGAAACCGGCGGCAAGAAGTTCCGTGAATTTTCCGCGCTCCTCATCGGAGAAACCGGCGTTGAAATGGTTTGTGGAGGGGTTTTTAAGGTCTATCTCCTCATGCGCCACATTGAGGTCTCCGCAGAAAATCACAGGCTTTGGAAGGGCCTGGAGATAAGCCCTCAGGTCATCCTCCCACCTCATTCTGTAATCCAGCCTCTTAAGGCCGTCCTGGGAGTTTGGAACGTATGCGCATACCAGGAAGAAATCCTTGTATTCAAGGGTAATGAGACGGCCCTCGTGGTCGTGCTCATCCACGCCCATGCCGTAACGGACGCTGAGCGGGGTGTGCTTTGTGTAGACGGCGGTTCCGGAATAGCCCTTTTTGTCGGCATAATTCCAGTAGGACTCATAACCAAGGAACTCTAGGTCCAGCTGTCCCGCCTGCATCTTTGTTTCCTGCAGGCAGAAAAAGTCTGCGTCAAGTTCCGTGAATGCATCGGCAAAACCTTTGCCGGCTACGGCACGGAGGCCGTTTACGTTCCAACTGATAAATTTATTTAACATAGGAGATTCTTCGCTTCGCTCAGAATGACAAGAGGGTTATTCCAGAGTCCAGGTAGCGCCTTCCTTGGTGTCCTTTACGGTGATTCCAAAGGAGGCAAGTGTGTCACGGATGCGGTCACTTTCCGCCCAGTTCTTTTCCTCGCGGGCCTTCTTGCGGGCTTCAAGGACAAGGCCCATAACGCCTTCCAGGGCTTTGTCGGCCTTACCGGAAGCGCCGGCGCCCTCTTCCTGGAGACCGAGGACATTACCCACTACGGTATCAAAGAGGACCTTGAGGGCGGCTTTGTCCGGGGCCGATAATTTACCGCCGTTGATGAGTTTCACAGCATCAAAGAGGTGCGCGATGGCGATAGGGGTGTTAATGTCGTCGCAGAGGGCATCCCACACCGCGTCTATGATGGCCTGGACCTCAGCGGAAGGAGATTTCTCGGCTTCGCTCGAAATGACAGGTCCCAATTCTTTCCAGGCGGCCATAAGGCGGGAAAGGCCCTTCTCCGCGGCCTGGAGGGCCTCGTTGGAGAAGTCAAGGGTACTGCGGTAGTGAGCCTGGAGGATGAAGAACCTCACGGTCATAGGAGTGTAGGCCTGGGTGAGCTTTTCATGCTCCCCTGCAAAGAGCTGAGGCAGCGTGATGAAGTTCCCAAGGCTCTTTCCCATCTTCTGGCCGTTGATGGTGATCATATTGTTATGGACCCAGTAGTGAACGCCGCGGGTGCCGCGGGAGGCCACGTTCTGGGCAATTTCGCACTCATGGTGAGGGAACATCAGGTCCATTCCGCCGCCGTGGATGTCAAACTCATATCCAAGGTATTTCTCACCCATTACGGAGCACTCAAGGTGCCAGCCAGGGAAGCCGTCCCCCCACGGTGAAGGCCAGCGCATGATATGCTCGGGCTCCGCCTTTTTCCAAAGGGCAAAGTCGTAGGGGGCACGTTTGTCGCTCTGGCCGTCAAGGCTGCGGGTGCCTTCCAGGGTGGCCTCAAGGGTGCGGCCTGAGAGGATGCCGTAATTGTGGTCACGGTTGTATTTCTGGACATCAAAGTAGATGCTGCCGTTGCTCTCGTAGGCATAACCGGCGGCAAGGATTTTCTTGATGGTCTCTATCTGCTCAATGATGTGCCCTGATGCGCGGGGCTCTATGGACGGTGACTGGCAGCCAAGGAGACGCATGGCCTCATGGTAGCGCTCAGTGTAATACTGGACCACCTCCATAGGCTCCAGTTCTTCCAGGCGGGCCTTCTTTGCTATCTTGTCCTCACCTTCATCGGCATCATGCTCCAGATGCCCCACGTCCGTGATATTGCGCACATAGCGTACCTTGTAGCCCAGTTCCTTCAGGAGGCGGAAAAGGACGTCATAGGTGACTCCCGGGCGGGCGTGACCAAGATGGGCGTCTCCGTACACGGTGGGGCCGCAGACATACATTCCCACATGCCCCTCATGGATGGGCTTGAAGAGTTCCTTGGTGCGGGTAAGCGTATTTGTAAGATATAACGGTCTCATAGAATCCCTTTTTATAACTTACAAATATACGCATTTTTGCGGAATTATGGCGGTGCTACAGGTTATACCTGAGGCCGATGCTGAGGCTAAGGCTGCTGAGGCTTTCGGCATTGTCGCTATCCGCGGTAATGGAGGCCGCCCTCCCATCACTGGTTATTACGCTGGCATTTTTCATGGCTCCGCGTATAAATGTAAGGGCGGCGCCAACCAGGGCCGTTCCAAAAGACACACCTTCTATGATGAGACCTGTCTTGTAACCGGGCTGCTGCCTGGCTTCATTCCTGAGGGCAAGTATTTTCTCCGCATTGGAATTACTCCCTGTTACATAACTTCCGGAAACAAATGCGCTTTCTCCACTTTGTAAGTTTGCGTTGATGTACTTGTTCTCCTGAACCACGCAGATGATGTTGCCTGTTGTGATGCCTACGCCTGACGCTATTAGAATGCCTATTCCTGTTTTGGCCATAGTATCGGCCACCTTGAATTCCTTTGTTTGGGTGTAATCAGGCGCCGGGGCATATTGCGCATTGGCCATAAGCGGAAATGCGAGTGTCAGAATAAACAGAATAGCTTTTTTCATAGGACTCATCTTTTTATGTACTTAACTATAGATGCTATCCGGCATTATTGTGTTGCTGCATCCTGTTATTAACTAATAATTCACAATTATCAAAATGGTGCATGCACATCATTGCGGCCCACAGGCACTTCATATTTCTATGAAGCGCCCGGGCCGCATGAGATGAGAATGATGAAATCACAAACAATATATGGTTGTATTCTGGACACACAATTCGCATCTGGTCTATTGTTCCACTGGGCGGATATTTTTCAATTAACAATTATCAAAGCGCATCATATATTTTATCTATCAGTGATTCAATTATAATTCCTATTGGTGTTACGTTATATTGTTTATCAAAGTGATTATGCATCTCTTCTATGAGAGATTCTTGAAGATTAACGGCCATATTGTCTTGTATAATAATTATGTCAGAGTGAATCTCATATTCAAAAGCCGAATAATTATTACTTATTAGATACTGTTTCAAAAAACGCATCTCCTCGTTTGATAGTTCTAAAATCATATTATTCCTTGTGCGGTTCTTGTTAAAATGTGGGGTTCTTATATTTTATGACCACTTTTGTATGAGTTGGATAGGCTGTAATTATTTTTCCCGTATCTGGATTTATGACAACTGTCGCTTTTTCTCCTATATAGGTAATACTTGGCCGTCCTAAGCCATCATATTTTATACCATTTACGTGTAATGGATTGTTCAATGCATCATTTATACTATCTAGCGAAAGGCCACGCTCATTTATCCGAAACTGAGCGTGCTTTGTAAGATTATTGTTATTAAGCACTTCGCCATTGAACGGGTTTCTTCCTTGGGCTATTTCAAATGCAGATGTGCTGGCCACAGAAAACGCTCCTCCCATTAGCATACTTGTTCCGAGACCTTCCAAAGAGTTTCTGAATGCCTCATCTGGAGATTGGCCATAAAGTATCCTGGCAGTCGTACCCCCAGCTATGTGCCCAGCGCCACCAGCAACAGCACCTGTAACGAAAGAATTTAAAAACGGTGATTCAACGGTAGTGCCGTTGATGCTGATAGGGAAACTAACCCCAGACATTGCGATTCCGACTCCAGCACCTGTCCCTCCAGCAATCCCGCTTGCAACCGCAGAGATGCCAACACTTCTCCAGTTCACGTTTTCGATACCAGAAAAATTGGGCCCCGTTTGCCGAATAAGGTCATTAACAAAACCAGTGCTGGCGCCACCAGCAGTTCCCACGGCCACGACTCCGGCGGCAGCCCAGAAACCACCGCCTGCAGCAGCGGCAGCTCCGCCAGTAGCAGCGATAGCGGCACCTGCAGCAGCGCCTATTCCAAATGCGGCCGCAAATTCCCAAAAACCTTGACAAGTCTTCAAATTGCCTAGAACATTAGCAACTCCACCGACTAAAGCGCCAATAACAATGTGCACCCACTCCCCATCTTCATCCGTATACCTCAGCGGATTATTCAGCGCATAGCTGTACCTATTGAAGTTCTGAGTGAAATACGGAGCCTGTACGTAGGGATCAGGGCTCAGGAACCGCCCAAGGAGAGGGTCATACAGCCGGGCGTTCATGTTTATGAGGCCGAACCAGGTCAGGTGCTCGTGACCGGTGTAGCCACGGCCTAGGAACAGCTCTGGTTCATTGCCGGGAGTATAAATGGCCAGAGTGGAGGGATTACGCAGCCTGCCCCAAGGGTCATAACTATACTCAGCAACAAGAGCTCCGCTGGTTGTGGCAATATGAGTGATATTACCAAGGTAATCACGTCCAATGTTGTACGCCGTCCAGCTGCCATTGTTCACCCTCTGGAGTACCATTGGAGCAGAGTAAGCGTCTCCGGCCAGATACAGCCGCTCCTTTGTGCCGGATGCTGTGGTGTCACATTCATATTGGCCGCCAATATAGTATCTGGTAAGAACCGTATAGCCACTGTTGGACTCCTGCATCTGTACCCTGTCCCCGGCAGCATTGTATGTGAAGCTGGCAGTTTTATCACCCTCTTCCAGAACAGACGGCCTGTCAAGGCTGTTGTATGTCACCTCTTGAGAGCGAGCAGGGACCAAGTCGGTCGAAGCCGGCATCAAGTGTGTGACTTGATAGGGTTTATCGGCATTAGCATATGACAATGTACCGACGCCCCCTATCGCTTGGATGTTACCATTGGGGGTATGTGTTATTAATCTATTGCCAAAGTATCTGAGCCGGTTCAATCCGTCATAGATAAAAGTCTCCGTCTTGTTGTTAACGACATCCGTCCTTGATGTCAGGTTCCCAGTGTTTACATTGAAGTCATATGTGAAGTCCTGAAGGTTTCCTCCACCCATCTTCCTGTATGTGGGAAGGCCGAAGTCCGTAAAGCCGTACTCCCTTGTTACAGACCCCGTGGTTATCTCCGTGGGCATGCCAAGGTCGTTCTCCTCCACAAGGCTCCATACCGTGGTGCCACCGGTGATGGAGACGCCGGTGTTGTTGCCGTTGGCGTAGCTGTAAGTCTCGGTGGTGATATCTCCGCTTTGGGTAGTGTACTTTATTGTAGACACATTGCCCCAACTGCCGTATGTATAAGTCTTCTTGAGCCATTTGCTATCCGGAACGGTTTCCTTTACAGTTGCTATGCGGTCATAACTGTCATATGTGTATTCCGTTCCCGTACCGTTGGTAGACTGCTCATTTGATAGTAGTCCGTAGGTGTTATACGTGTATGTTGTGTTGAACTCACCAGGGCGTACAACAGACGTTGTTCTGCCATATTTGTCCCAGCTGGTCGTGATGCTTCCATTGGGGCCGGTATGTGTCTGCTGATGCGAACCGTCGGAATTCCATACGTACGCTTCCGTACGTGTCCCCGCGCTCGGGTCATTGATACTTGTCCTTCGGCCATAGTTGTCATAGGCGAAGATGGTCTCCACGTTTCCGGGCGCGGTTATTTTGGACGGCTGGCCGTCGTCCCTGAGGGTGTACGTGATTGTACCGCCGGCATCCTGCACGCTCACGACATGACCGCTGGCATCCTTGGTACTCACAGAGGTGATGCCATCCTTCACCGTAGTGACGCTGGTGCCACTATAGGACCATGTGGTCTCTTTCCCCGAAGCTTCGGCTATCTTTGTGGGCCTGTGATATGTGTCGTAGGAGTATGTGTTCCAATATGTTGGTGTGGAGCCCTTAAAGGGAAGTGAAGACTGGCTTACTTGCCCGTTGCGGTTGTATTTTGTATCCGTATACTGCCACTGGCCGTCGAAGCGCTTGCTGCCGCGTCGCACCTCTCGGTCAAGGGCATCGTAGTGGGTGACTGTTGAAGCGCCACTGGAAACATCTGTTTTCGTAACCGTGTATGCACCTTCTCCTCCCCAGGCATATGCAGTGGCCTCAATTGAACTGTCTATTCGGCGTACTGTAGTTATCCGGCCAAAGGCATCGTAGGAGTAATATGTGCTACGGTTGCGGTAATCATCCACCCTGAACGGTTTTCCAAACTTGTTGTAGTTTACATATGTGGTAGTGTGACCCAATGCGTCGGTATCGGTAAGGCAGTATCGGCCATTTGAGTCATAGGTATATGTATGACCTATGAACTCTGTGGCGTTATACGGAGCGCTCTTTTCCGTAAGGACATTGCCGTGACTGTCATAGGTCCACTTTGTTTCACCAGTAAGACGGGTGGAATCTGAGGCTTCAAAAAAAGGATTGGCCGAAGGGCAGTAGCACTTACCCTTGTAGTACTTTGTTGAGACCGGGCGGAATAGAGCATCACGCGTTGTCATGGTCTTCTCCTTCCACTGGTACTCCGTGTCCGAGTCTAGATTCTGCGTGGTTGCATCTACCGTAACGGAACCAAGGACGTATTTTGAAGCAGAATTGCTGTGCTGATACGTCAGCCGGTGCTTTTCGTATTGGTAACCATGTCCGGATACGCTTTGGCTGGTCCGACTTTCGGTAGGGAAATCCCATGCATCGTAAGTGTAGCTGGTCTGCGAACGAACCCCCGTGAGGGCGTCGACCGCTACGCTTTGAGTAAGACGTGGACTGAGTTTTCCATAGGTCGTGCTATGGCTGTCCCAGGTGTTGGTGAGGGTGTAATATGCCGGATCTGACTGGCTTACGCCCTTCTTGCATACTACTTTACTTACAACGCCCATCTTGTCCGGGAGATAGTACGTATCCTTTGCATCATCGACATGGAATGTTGCCGTTCCCGGCTTTTCTTTTACCCGAATTCTGGAAAAACCGCAGAAGCCGAGACCGCGGTTATGAACAACACCGTTGTAATACTCATACTCCTTTACATCATAGGACGATGACGATGACCCCGACATGTACGAATATTCGCTTGACAGGACGTATAATGGTAGTGTGCTGAAGAAAAAGCATTGAGTAGTGTCAACCGAAAGTGATGAATCTCTCCAAATCTGAGCATGGGATGGCAAATAGGTATAGCCATTGCGAAGCCTTTTCCCGTAACTGTCAACAACCATGTTCACGCGGCGAATGAAAGGCGAGATGGCATTATAGGAGTAATTATAAACAGTCGTCCCATCAATCTTGATAAAGGAGCTGGATTTGTTGTATGCCGATGCGTTAACCGGAACAATACCGCTGGTATTAGAAATAGTGGAGGGGGAAAGAACAGGAGAATCAAATGACAAACCATTTATATTCCGGCAAGAATAAATACTTGTACCACTTACCTTAACAAAATCGGCCAGCCCGTCCCTATTGATGTCTATAAACATCACCTGATCATTCGAAGAACATGAAGTAAGAGAGATTGAACTCCAGACAAATGTGTTGCCATTATAAGAATAAATATCCCAAATGGTAGAAGATGAAGGTGAAGGTGCCCTAATAATATCAAGATAGCCATCACCATTCAGATCGGCCATATAACACGGGCGCGCTTCAGAGGCCAGGAAAGACGCAGTGGGGTTGGCCAGTGTTTTCTCCAAAGCAAAAGAGCCAGATGCCTGGAGACGGTAAATATTGAATCCCGTATCTGTGGCGTAGCACAGCTCCGCCCGACCATCATTGTCGATATCGTTTACAATAAGACATGTAGAGCGGTCATGGGGGAACTCAAATAATTCCTGATTGCACAGTAGGGTCCCAGTACTCACATCAATCAAAGATGTATAACTTACTTGAGAATACCATATGGCGCCTGTCCCACTTCTGTTATATGCCACTGCTAGCAATTCGGCTTTTCCGTCGCCATCAAAGTCTCCCATACGGTATTCCCGAGAATATGGTAAACTGAAAAACGAGTAAGTGCCTGGCACAAGAGCGGTGTTTTGGTACTGCAATACTGGCGTCCCGGAGTCGTTGCATTTATATACCGATATCCCTATTGCAGACATGGCGCTTTGATACCACGTGCTCAGGTGAATGATTTCATCCACGCCGTCACCGTCAACATCTGCGGCTTCCACAGTCTTGAATCTTGGGCCTAATGGAATATCAGTGTTGAGTGTGCTGCTACTCTCCAGGCGGGGAATCAGAGATATGCGGCTGGATGTAGTTGGATTCTTACAATATATGATTACACCGTCGCGGTATTCATTACGCATGAACTTGCCTCGCTTGAAAACATTCTCATCTTCAATCGAATAAACAGTAGGATCCAGGTCGATACTGCAACTTCGATCCTGTTTGATATAAGAAGATGTTGGCGGGGTCCCGTAAGTGAACTCGAGTGGTGACAGGGAATAATTGCCGCTGGAGCAGTCCACCTTTGAAAGAAGGCAGGCATTATCCTTCTGCTCATATGTAAAGTCGTAACGAGCAAGGATTTCTCCGTCGGTGCGGGATTCTATTGCAGAAAGACGATAATCATACTCTATGGCTTTGCCTGCGAAATACCTCGTAGCGGCAGAAGATACGAACGTATAAGAAAAAGAAATCTGACCGGCAGGGTTACCATTAGAATCATAGCCGTACAAGATTGATTCCGGGCGGTCCAGACCCGCATGGGCGTCAATTGAATATGTGAATGTTATCTTGTTCCCTTCCAGGTCCTCCATCTGGGTCACATAATATATGACCATATTGTAGTTATATGTCTCTACTCTGCCGTATGTAGCACGTACTCCATTAGGATATAGAACCTTAAAACCGAATATTCTATGGTTTCGGTTATACTCCGGAGCTGCCAGAATATGTCCACGTGCCGTTTCAAGAGGATAAGCCGATGATGTCTCGGGATGCTCATTTGTTACTAGTGGAATGCCGTCAAGGGCAAAGACCGGGTCTGATGCCAAAGCATCTGCCGCCTTTATTTCTCCGTGGTAGTATTGATTCTTGTTGATTAACCTGATGCATGACAGGCCTTGGATATCCCATCCGTAACCGGCCCAGCCTTCGGCTGCCTGGCTGTTATAAGCAAGTGAGATATTTGGAACAAGCTTGAACCCCGCAGCAGTAGGAATTGGAAGACTGTATGTACGGGCACCTGTCGGCGAAATCCCCTCCTGAAGCGGAATTGCGCCAACCGAATAATTTGTATTTGTGGCTCTTAACCGGGGTTGTTTCTCATATTCCTTCCACCAGGCCTCCTCTTCGGCCATTTGGGACTTGAAATATTCATCGTTGAGCCAGGATTTTTCGTCCTCAGAAAGTACTAGAGGAAGGTTGTTTGGATCAAGTGAAACCTTTGTCCTGACGGACTTGATACTCAGAGTATCAGGCGTTATTGGAATCTGAACTGGGAACAGACTGTCACTGCCGTGTCTTGCCATGAAACTCCCCGTAGTCCATGTGCGGCTGTCACGGTTGCCGGCAGAATCATATGTGTAAGAGACATGGTTCTGTGCGAATGATGGGACAGTAAGAAAAACGCTTATTAATATTGTCCAGATACTATGTACCGTTTTCCGGTCACAAGTCGGAACTATTCCATAATGAGCCGATATGAATGACAAGTTTCTCATAATATGGTTGTCCAAAGTTAACAAAAAAACCAATAAACTCATTTATAGGATGAAATATCCGATATACTCGTCTCCATTGGACAGGATGAAGGTAATAGTCCAATAACCGGATGTACCACTGATTGGCAATACAGAATTGCCGGTTCCAGGGATTTGATAGTTATACTGTTCCTCTGTATCCTGATTTTCAATGTAAACATCTACAAGAGTACCGGCACTACTAAGCGATGCGGACACATAAGAAAGTTCAGAATCATAATAAGCCTCAATAATTAAGGAACGAGGGGCGCCTGGGTTTTGAGATGCCCCAGATGGTATATGTCGGAGGTTTATATTTATCCCTGAACTACCGATTCCGGCATAAGCAAAGGATAAAGAAAAGAAAAGACTCATGGCGAATATCGCCAGAAAAGAAGTGAATGTTGACTTTTGCATAATAATGATATTTATAAGATGAATACGATGCGAATTTACTGTCACTTCTTGGTATTATCATCATTTACACTATTACATTTTACACGTTAAAACGCTGATTATCAACGCCGTTTTACGATTAATATATAACACGCTCTTGTTGATATTGATATTTTGGTCATTTCTAACTACATTTGCACTGAAAAAAACACAGATTTCAATAAAAGGAATCTTATTGACGGGCACTTGTTCAAATTCTGGCAAAATTTTATACCTAAGGCCCTCAATAAGATTTCCCGTGTGCGATACGCGGGAGATCTTATGTCTTAGGTTGGGTTGCCAGATCCAGAACAAGTACATAAGTTTCTCTTTGCAGCAATACCCGTCAGACTAGTGCTGCCGGGTATTGTCTTTTGCAGATGAATACATATAATATATATACCTGGCAGCATTTTTACCATGAATTCATTCAATCCTAATCAACTGATTCTGCTCGCCTTTACCGTTGTAATTGTTTCCTGCACTTGGCAGGAAAATAGCAAAGTTCTGATGGCTTCAGAGCAAATGATGACAGAACATTCGGATAGTGCTTTAAACATACTGTTAGAAGTTAACCCACAAACCAAGAAACAGCGGGCGAAACATGCTCTGCTCCTATCGATGGCGTTAGATAAGAACTACATTGATGTGACTGATGATTCCCTGACGCAATTGGCCTATCATTATTATCAAAGACACGGGAATTCTCATTACAAGATGCTTTCGGCATATTATCTGGGAGTAGTACATCAAAATGCTGGTGAGTATTTGCAAGCGGCTATTGAATTCGATGAGGCTCTTTCTCTCGCTAAAGAACTGAAGGACAATCATAATGCTGGCCTTTGTTGCAGGCATTTAAGTAGTATTCACGCTTTCAATTATAATAACGTGTTGGCTCTTGATTATTCTAAACAGGCGGCAGATTACTTTGACGCTTGTGGTGAGACCCTTTCTGCCGATTATGCAAGAATCAATATTGCTGAGCAGTTAACAAGAACAGAGAATTGGGATCACGCGATGGCGATAACGGACTCAATATTATCACGAAACACATATACTCCACTCATCAGAACAGCTTTATGGCTGAAAACAGATATTCTTATTGTAGGGAAAGAAGATTATAAAACAGCATCGCTTATCCTTGATCAGATTCCTTTGTTGCCCCAAAAAGATGATTCGCTATCTTATTATGAATGCAAAGCATTATTATTAGAAAATGAGGGCCGCCACAAAGAGGCTAATCGATTATTTGATATGGCGGGTGTGCTGGTTTCTGACAATATTGATTCTCTGACTCTTTTGAATTATATATCGGAGGCTTATAAACTACGCAATGATTATAAAAGTGCTTATAATGCCCTTCGGGAAGCAACAAATATTCAATATACTGAAATCCAAAAGCTACTGGGGCAGTCCGTTACTCATGCAATGGAAAACCATTACAGAGAATCCTACAATACCCAGAAAGAACTCACAAGGCAGAATACTATCATTTATTCCATTCTTGGGGTCCTGCTGCTGTTGATTATCCTGGGGTTAATCCTATTCGTCAGGAAACTCCACATTGACAGATTACAGGACATGGCCGACATTGAATCCCTGAACAACGACTTGCAGGTTTTAAAAGAAAGGAATGAGCATTTCCGGAAAGCAAGCAACGCCGTTATTATGGATAAAGTCCAGTTCCTGCAACAGCTGTCTGAATCCTACTTCTCCTGGACCGATGAAGAAGTAAAGAAACGGGAAAAACGCTACGGTATTCAAACCAAGGATGAACTCATCTCCGTCTTCAGACAGCAACTTGGAGAAATCCGGTCCGACAAGAGGCTCATCATCTCTCTGGAAGAGGCCGTCAACTCTTCAAACGATAATCTCATCCAGCGCCTGCGAACGGAATACAAGGACAAGTTGAAAGAAGAGGACTTCTCAACGCTTACATTGTTATATTCCGGCCTATCCGTCAAAAGCATCGCTTTCTACCTCAGGATAACCGAACCGGCCCTCCGCACCCGAAAGACGCGGTACAAGCACTTCTTTGAGGAGAATCCCACCGCCAGTTCCGCTGAATACATACAGCGGCTATCAAACGGAGATTCTTCGCTTCGCTCAGAATGACAGGAGGGACGCTCAGAGTAAATCCTCAATCTGGCAGGAAAGTGCACGGGACAGACGCAGCGTGCTCTCTGCACCGGCATTTTCCAGCGAGCGCTGCCCCTGTTCATAGGAGCGTATAACCCTTAGAGGCACACCGGCAAGTGACGCAAGTTCCTTCTGGGTTAGTCCGGCCAAAGTTCTCTGCCTCTTTAACGGGTTTACGCTTACAGCACCTTTCATAAGCCACTCTCTGGCCACATCTACCGTCTTGGAAAGATCGGCCTCATGAAGAACAGTATACCCATTAAGGAGAGCCTTGGCCGATACTCCCTTCTTATGAAGGGTCTCATAATCCATATTGAGAGACCAGGAAACATACGCCAACGCCCAACCTGTCCAGTATTCAGGGCTTCCCACGTCTATATAAGGCGGGGCATCCGGAAGGCCGTCACCTGTGAGCCGGGCAACAAGGGACGCAAGTTCAATTCCGGAGAGACCCATATATTTAGGACTGAACTGAAAGAGAGACCGGGCAACTCCGCTGCAGAAAAAACGGTCGCAGAACTGCTCCAAATCCTGATTACAGGCATTGACGGCATAATCCAGCATAGCGCCCAGGGCCTGCATTGAGTCCTCCAGATAACTGTTATTGTAAGCCGGGGTGTTCATTTGTCCAGTGTTCATCTACAATTTGAGAAAGGTATACTCCGCCTGTTTCAGGCTCTTCAAGCATTTTAAGATAGTCTTCCCTGGCTCTACGGTCTCTTGACACTCTTTTCACGTGGTATTCGGATGCCCGCGCCGGATATGCGCGCTCTTTCCATATAGAGTCAAATGCCAGAGGACTTCTAAGGACAATCTGGATTCCAAGGTTACCAAGATGCATTGCCAGCGACAATTGACCAAGGGTGATTGTGTTGGAAAGGAATGCACGTGCAAACGAAAAATAGGAATCGTCGGCTCTATAGCCTTTTATGATGTCATAATCCTCATAATTCGGCAGGAAATTATCCATAAGGTACTGCTTGCCTCTGGCTGCAATTGGATAAGAGATATCAAACACCCTGTTCTTGACCAGAATGGCCATCCAATTAAGAATATTGTAATCCTTGCCGCTAAGATCCATACAGGACAATGAGCCTTCATCCAGCCTGTACTGGTTGGCAAAACCATCACGTCCATCCGGACAGGCCCATTCCTTGGCCAGTTCCAGATCCTGCGTACAATAAAAGCCCAGGCCGTAGTCATTATGGGGATTGCCCTCTCCGAACATAGGCACAGATACAAGATATGGGGAACCGTGATATACAATCATAAGCAGTAACACTCTAGTGTTACTGCAAAGATATGAATATTGTTTCGGAATAACAAGAAAAAAGGAGGCAGCCTTGCGGGCTGCCTCCTGGAGTGAGATTCCCGATCAGGTCGGGAATGACGGGCTACGTGCCCAGAATGACGGGCAGAGCCCGGAATGACGGAACGGCTTAGAGCTCTGAGAGAGCTGCCATGGTTTCCGTCTTGGAACCCACGATGATGTCCTGGTAGCGGTTGAGACCGGTACCTGCAGGAATCAGGTGGCCGCAGATGACGTTCTCCTTCAGGCCTTCGAGGTTATCCACGCGGGCGCGGATAGCGGCCTCGGAAAGGACCTTGGTGGTTTCCTGGAAGGAAGCTGCACTGATGAAGGAGCCGGTCTTGAGGGCGGCGCGGGTGATACCCTGCAGCACCTGTGAGGCCGTGGCGGGCTTTGCGGGACGGGCGGCGATGAGCTTTGCTCCCTGACGCTCCAGAGAGGCATTCTCTCCGCGGAGGTCACGGGCGCTTATGATGTCGCCTTCCTCAAAGCGTGCGCTGTCTCCGGCATCTTCTACATAGTACTTGCCGAAGATTTCGTCGTTGCGGTCCATGAACTCCCACTTGTCCACCAGTTCCTCCGGGAGGAATTCGGTGTCTCCGGGATCTCCGATCTGGACCTTGCGCATCATCTGGCGGACGATGATCTCAAAGTGCTTGTCATTGATCTTCACACCCTGTAAGCGATACACGGCCTGGATCTCATTGACAATGTACTCCTGAGCCTTCACCGGACCAAGGATGTTCAGGATGTCGGTAGGAGAAGTGCCGCCGTCTGAGAGACGGGTACCGGCCTTCACGTAGTCGTTCTCCTGAACCAGGATCTGCTTGGTGGTAGGAACCTCGTAGTGGCACTCCTTGCCGCTGCGGTTCTTCACGATGATCTCACGCTTACCGCGCTTGACCTTACCCATGAGAACCTCACCGTTGATCTCTGAGAGAATTGCGGGGTTGGAAGGAGTACGGGCCTCGAAGAGTTCCGTAACACGCGGCAGACCGCCGGTGATATCGGATGCCTTGCCGATAGCGCGGGGGATCTTGATGATAACATCGCCGATCTTCACGCTTTCGCCGTCGTTGATCATAATGTGTGCACCCACAGGCAGGTTGTACTGACGGAGGATGACGCCCTTATCATCTACGATGAGCATTTCAGGAGTCTTGGTCTTGTCCTTACTTTCGATGATGACCTTGTCCGTATTGGTTGCAAACTCATCGGCACTTTCCTCATTGAAAGTGACGCCTTCGATCATGTTCTGGAAGCGTACGATACCGGCGGTTTCAACGATGGTGGTGGCGTTGTAGGCATCCCATTCGCAGATGAGGTCACCCTTCTTCACGGAAGCGCCGTCCTTGAAGTACAGCGTTGAACCGTAAGGGATGTCGTACTGGGAATAGGTCATGCCGGTGCGTTCGTCCACAATGCGGAGTTCCGTCATACGGGACACCACAACGGGGTTCACGCTGCCGTCTTCGTTGACGCGGTCGATGGTACGGAGTTCTTCGAACTGGAGCTTACCTTCGTACTTGGAGACGATGGTGTTGTCGGCCACAGAGCCGGACGCGGTACCACCGACGTGGAAGGTACGGAGGGTAAGCTGGGTACCAGGTTCACCGATGGACTGTGCGGCGATAACGCCCACAACCTCACCGGTTTCAACCATACGGCTGGTAGCCAGGTTGCGGCCGTAGCACTTTGCGCACACTCCCTTGCGGGATTCGCAGGTGAGAACGCTGCGGATTTCAACCTGCTCGATGGGGAGGGTATCGATGAGGGCGGCTACATCCTCGCGGATTTCCTCGCCGGCAGCGATGATAAGTTCCCCTGTGAGAGGGTTGAAGATGTCGTGTACGGAAGTACGGCCAAGGATGCGCTCACCAAGGGATTCGACAACCTCATCCTTGTTCTTGATGGCGGTTGCGATGAGGCCGCGGAGGGTGCCGCAGTCTTCCTCGGTGATAATGACATCGTGGGAAACGTCCACAAGACGGCGGGTGAGGTAACCTGCATCAGCGGTCTTGAGGGCGGTATCGGCCAGACCCTTACGGGCACCGTGGGTGGAGATGAAGTACTCCAGCACGGTCATACCCTCTTTCAGGTTGGACACGATAGGGTTCTCAATGATCTCTGCACCTGCAGCGCCGCTCTTCTGGGGCTTGGCCATAAGGCCACGCATACCGCAGAGCTGCTTGATCTGCTGGGTTGAACCACGGGCACCGGAATCCAGCATCATGTACACGGGGTTGAAGCCCTGCTGATCGGCAGAAATCTGCTTCTTAACCACGGATGTGAGCTGGTTGTCGATGGAGGTCCAGAGGTCAATGACCTTGTTGTAACGCTCGTTGTTGGTAATGAAGCCCATCGCATAGTTTGCTTTGATGCTTTCTACCTCGGAGTAACCCTTCTCGATGAGGGCGGTCTTCTCCTCGGGGATGAGCACGTCGCCCAGGTTGAAGGAGATACCGGCACGGAAGGCCTGGTCGTAACCAAGGTTCTTGATGTCGTCAAGGAACTTGGCTGTGCGGGTGACACCGGTGTGTTTGATAACGTCCGTGATGACGGTACGGAGGGCTTTCTTGCCCAGGACCTCATTCACGTACGGAACCTCTTCGGGCATGTACTGGTTCACGATGATGCGGCCTGCGGTGGTTTTCACCATCTCGTAGCCCTTGCTGAGGTCCTGCTTGTCCTTAGGCAGGCGGACCTTGATGGGGGCGTGCATATCGATAACCTTGCCGTCGTAGGCGATGATCACTTCCTCGGGGCCGTAGAAGCTCAGGCCGTCACCCTTTGCGCCGGGGCGCTCCTTGGTGATGTAATAGAGACCCAGCACCATATCCTGGGAAGGAACGGTGATAGGGGAACCGTTGGCGGGGTTGAGGATGTTGTGGGAACCCAGCATGAGCAGCTGTGCCTCCATGATGGCGGCGTTGCCCAGCGGCAGGTGGATAGCCATCTGGTCGCCATCGAAGTC
>JAFZOU010000095.1 GCA_017550525.1 Bacteroidales bacterium | reverse complement strand
ATGGAAGTGTGAGATCTTACTGAATCTTCTCGCAAACAAACTCGTATTTGTCATCCTCACCCATAGTGGAAGGATCGGCCTCATACTTCTCCTTGGTGTCATAGAGCTTGAGCTCAACCTTTACGCAACCATTTGCGTCAACATCCAGGGGATAGTAAGCAAGCTTTGCAGCATATTCCTGCTTGACCTCGGTCTTGTCATCGCTCACAACACCATACCACCAGGCGGTGCGCATTACGGATACGGATGCGCGGCCAACCAGACCGGTCTCATAGAACCAACGCTTTACCTTTACGTCCTCGTTCCACTCACCGTGGATACCGGCGGCGTTAGGCTGGCTGTAATAGGTGTGCATCTTCTTGCGCCAGCCCTTTGCGGTGGTCTGTTCTGATACCTGCTCCTCAATGCCGACGCGGCCCCACCATTCGATGTTGCCTTCTTCGTCAATAACCTGAACGGTGTTGATCTTGTCCTCTACTTTTGCAGTGAGGAGGAAGTTATTGGCATCGTAGGTGCATTCAATCTTGGTCTTTTCACTGAGTTCAGTCTTTCCAGCCTGCTCAATCTTGGTAGCAAGTTTCTTGTCATTGACGGTAATGGTAGCGATAGGCTTGTTGTCGGCCTTTTCATCAACTACAGAAACGGTGTTGCCTTCCCATTTGAAAGCATAGGTGCTGTACACTTCACCATCATATCCAAGATCTACTTTGGATACGGTGCCATCGGCATTCCATGTGTAAGCATAGAAATCTTTGCCGTGAGTGTAGCTCTTTACACGGTAGGTGGGTTTGGCAATGCCCTTCTCGCCTTCGTCGTCGACAGCGTTGTTTTTCTTCTGGCAAGAAATTGTTGTCAGTGCCAGAACTGCCATCAGTGCAAATAATACTTTTTTCATAATGGTTTAATAATTAAAGGGTTAATAATAAAAATATGATTTAATGGAATTAAAACTAGACACGATATTGTATGCGGGATCGTCAGAAGCCTGGATGATCCTATATTCAAACTTTGCCCCTTTGCTTTTACAGGCATTGTAAAGAGCGTTCATTCCCATATAGTTGGAGTCATCTTCTGTACCACAGAAGTAGATATCCTGATCTTTTACCACATTGAACGTCTCTCCAACGGCAGGGTTGATGTAGTAGCTGCGTTTGAAGGTGGCGGAAGGAAGGGCTAGAGCCTCGGCGGCGCCTTCTCCATAACCGAGAACCAGCTTTTTGTTGTTAGGGTACTTGGCATCCCAATACTCCATCCATTGTGTGAGTGACTTTTGGGACACGTCGCAGGGAAGCATCACGTAACCGTTCTCAAATCTTGGATCATATATGGCCGAAGACATAATACCATCCAGGACAGAAGGCGTGAGTTCATTCTTATGAACAATTAAAAGCGCTGTCCCTGTACCTTTTTCAATGTATTTTGGTGATGTAAATACACCGTCCTCATTCTTGTCTATATTAACATCGGGATTATTATCGGAGTTATTATTTGGACTCCAGATGTTATTCCCGTTCATATAGTAGTCGAACATCGGGAGAACCTCGTGAAGGGCGGGATTCCATACTGAAGAGGAGTGACCGCCGTCCACCACGCGGTACTCGTGATCATAACCATTGTCACGCATCACGCAGTGTAGTTCATCATTCGCGTAAAGGAGATTCTTTTCATCATCTCCGCAGATCAGATACCAGTGAACGGTAGAAAGCTGCTCCTTGTTCTGGGCATTGAAATAATGGATGGGACAATGCTGTTTGTAATATTCAGTGATTCGGCCTTCTCCCCTTTGTCCTACACCGCCGAATATGATGCCCCACTGGTTCTCCCAGCCGCTCTGGGACTCTTCCATATACTGCCAGTCCGTGCGTACGGACATTGACAGGGGAGCGCTGCACTCGAAGACTTCCGGGTGCTTTTCGGCCAGGGCAATGGTGCCGAAACCGCCCATCGAGTATCCGGTGACGGAACGGTGCTGCTTGTCCGGAATAGTCCTGTAATTCTTGTCAATAAGCGGGATAAGTTCATTGACGAACATATCCATATAGTTGTATGACCCGTCGTAGAAATTGCAGTAGTAACTGGAAAAGCCCTGAGGATATACATAGATCATCTTACTCAGACCTGCTGATTCCAGCGATTTGATTTCCGAGTTGGCGTGGAGATAGCTTCCGTTCCAGGAGTTGTTGTTGTCTCCAAGGCCGTGAAGCATATACACTACGCTGTAACGGGTTTCAGTGTCCTTGTCATAATCGGCCGGAAGAAAAACGGAATACAGGACTCGTTCTCCAAGTATTTCACTTCTCAGCAACAAGTCTTTGACATATCTGGTATCTGTCACTACCGGAGTTACAGGGGTAACATCCGGCTCTTTCTCTTTTTCCTTCTGTGGCTGCTGTTGGGGTGCATTGCAGGAGGCCGCCATCATAATGGTGGCAAGTAGTATGATAAGATTGTTACTCAGCATCATATACAACCATTTCAGAAGCATAAAGTTCATAATCCGGATGAGGATTGTTGAGGCGGAGGGTAAGCGTATGCTGCCCGCTGCCAAAACAGTAGGCGCTGAAGACTTCGTACTTCCGTTTGATATAATCAACCGGCATGGTAAAGGTTTCCAGTTCAGTGCCGTCCAGAATGGCCGTGACAGAGGCAATATAACTGTCGTCTGCGTGGCCGGTTTTCCGGACGCTGCCTTGCACTACGATGCTGTTGCCGTTGAAGGAAAAACTGGCCGATGATGTGAATGCCTTCTTAAGCACTCTCTTTTCCACGGGCTTGATACCTTCAAAGCACTGCTCGTAACGGACGGGCTGTGGCTTTTCCACATTAAATAAGATGCCATCTTCGGCCTTTTCGTTGCAAGCGAGAATCAAATTGTAGTTTTCTTCGCATACCTGCTCAAGGCTGAGTGATGTGTAGGGGAAGGGAATGTCCTTAATCTTTTCAGCACCCTTCTTCCAGTATTCCGGGATGGCGTCATAGCCGTACATCACACCCAGGATGCCGGCAGCGCTTGCGGGATTGCAGTCTGAATCATTGCCGCATCGGGTGCTGATATCCATCGTTTTCAGGAAATCGCCCTCTCCGTAAAGCAGGCCGATAACCACGAAGGCGCTGTTGATGGTGGCGTCAATGTTGAAGCCGTTCCAAACGCCCTCTGGGCAGCCAACGTCGTTGGCGTGACGGTTTGTAACCTCAAACCAGCACTGCTTCCAGTCATTTGGATATTTCTTCCAGTACTTGATGCAATCGGCAATGGTGCTGTGGAACTTTGTTCCTTCCGGGATGGTCTTGAGGGCCTCCGTCACAATTGTGGGAATGTCGTCACAGACATATGCCAGGCAGTACATTGCGCCAATGAATACTCCTCCGTACCAGCCGTCGCCGTAATTCATGATATGGCCGATACGATCGCTCAGCTCGGAGGCCTTATTCACCTGTCCGGGATAGAGCATGCCGATGAAATCGGCCTCAATCTGGAAGTCGATGTCATCCGCATGAGGGTTGTATTTCCAATGGCCGCTTTCAGGGGCGCCTCGTCCGTTGAGGATGTTGTAGCGGGCCGCCTGGTTTGCGTGCCAGAGCTTGTAATCGGCATTTGCAAAAGCATTTGCGTATGAATCCACGGGCGCATCCAGGCCCTCCTTGAGCATGGTTTCCATGAAGGTGAGGTCCATATACACGTCATCGTACAGGCCGGGATCCTCTATGTAGGTGTCGTAGATGTAGTCGTCGTACCAGGGAATAGGGATTTCTTCCATTATGATGCCACCCTTGTACTTGAACTCCGTGGGCCCGCCGTAGGTGCAGCCAATGGTTTGGCCGTACCAGCCGCCCTTGATCTTGTCCATCAGGGTGGCATTGTCCAGGCTTACGGTTTCCCCGTACGGCACCTTTGCCGTGCAAGCCGTGAGGAGCAGGATTGCACTAATTATGGTAATACGTATCTTCATTCTGTTTTTCGCTGTAGTATTCTATGGCGTTGATCCTTAGGAGATAGGTGTCCGGTTTGGGGTTGCGCCAGATGAGCTTCACATTGTGGCGGCCTTCTTCCATACAGTATTTCCATGCTGGTTCAAGCTTGCGGGATGTGCCCTTCATCGGGAGGATGGAAACCTGGTCCAGGGCTCCGTCTATCCACACTTCAATTTCTGCCACATAAGGGTCTCCTTCCTCGGCCATTGCAAACACCTCTGAGCCCACGTGCTTTTTGGCAACCCTCTGGGCGTAGTCTTCCGTGATGCCCCTCAGGCACACAAGATTACCCCAGATCACAAATCCGTTGCCGGAGAAGTCAAACTCATAGGTGTCCCTGAGCCATGCATCCTTCTGGTCCCTCATAAGGGGATATGTGTTCACAAAGTTCTGCTCCAGAGGGAGGACCTCCGGCTTGGAAACGGGGATTACAACATCATCCTCACGCACCTGCCCGCCGTTTTTTTCAATGAGCTGGAGGGCGTGATTGTAAGAGTATCGGCTACCCTTTTCAAGGGAGACGTCCGTGCCTTCAAAGTCCAGGTCCCAGATTTCCATCACGGGATCCTTCCAGAAGGCGGGCATATTCTCAAGGCCGCACACAACGCCAAGGACTCCGCCCACGGTGGCAGGGTTGCAGTCTGAATCCTGGCCGCAACGGGTGGCAATCTCCATAGACTTTCCAAAGTCTCCGCCGCCGTAGAGAAGGCCCATGGCAACGTAAGCGCTGTTAAGTTTTGCGTCGATGTCAAAGCTAAGGCCTACTCCCTTGGGGCATCCTGTATCGGCCCCCCATTTCTTGAGGAGCTCGAACCAGGTGGCTTTCCAGTCGGAGGGATATTTCTTATGCCAGATGCGAACGTCGTTGAGGCACTGCCAGAAGGTGCTCTCCCGGGGGATTGCCTCAAGTGCCATATCCACTATCTTTGCCGGGTCACTCTCAATGAAAGCGGCGCTGTATAGGCCTGCCACGAAGGCTCCGCCATAAAATCCGTCTCCGCTGTTCATAATATGGCCCACGCGATTGGCGATATCCAAAGCTTCTGGGAGCATCCCCGGGGCCATCAAGCCCACGAAGTCTGCCTCAATCTGGAAGTCAAGGTCATCAGCGTGGGGGTTGTTGAGCCAGTTGCCGGATTCCGGTGGCATAATGCCCTGGCGCACGTTGTATCGGCCCGCCTGGTTGGCGTGGGCAAGGTGATATGGAGCGTATGCGAAGCGCAGGGCAAGCTGCTCTGCCGAGGCGTCCAGCCCAAGCTGCTCAAAGGCTTCCGCAAAGGTAAGATCGTTGTAGACGTCGTCAAAGAGGCCCGGTTTACGGTCCCACCAGTGTTTCACGTAGCCTTCTCCCCAGCCGATGGGAATCTCCTCCGGGATAATAGTACCCTGGAATTTGAATTCCGTGGGTGCGCCGTACACTACGCCTATGGTTTGGCCGGCCCAGCCGCCCTTGATTTTGTCCATGAGGGTGTCACGGGACAGGCTTACCTCTGTTTTTTCAGGCGCGCTTGTACATGCGGCCGCAAGGAGCAGTGATGCCAGTATTACGCTACTTCGCTTCATAAACAGACAGTTCAGTTATTGAAATGAATGCCGATACATCCTTGGTGTACTTGTTCCAGTGGATGAGCACGGCGTCGTCTCCTATCACGCGCACGGCCGTTGTGGTGACGGCGGGGAAGGTGAACACAAACTCTCCGTTGTGGGGCTGGAAGAAGACCTCGTCGCAGTAGGGCCAGTCCGGGGTGACTTTGGCTTCCAGGGGCTGCCACTGACCGTTTTCATCCAAATACTCGGTGTGGAGGTTGGAGTACCAGCCGCCAAACTCCTCAAGAGGTCCGTAGTGGAAGGAAATCATATCCGTTGTAACGGGTTCATCCCAGCGGTAGCCAAAGAAGTCGCGCTTGGGTGCGTTGGATTTTTCTCCAAGTGAGTAGAATGCTGCACCGGGGCCGTCCACAATGCCGTCATTTATTACATCCACGGTATAAGCGCGGTATGTGACGGGGATTGTGAGCCAGCAGGAATCCAGGGTGGCGCGGTCTGTCTCACGGGTGAGGGCCAGGATTTCAGCTGCCTCGGGAGCCAGGTTGCGGCCGCTGGGCTTTGGCAGCTCAAACAGGGCTACAGGCTCATTGGCCGGGACAAAGCGTGCCTTGGGATTTATTGTGTAAATCTTCTCTCCGTTTTCTTCACGTACCTTACCGCCACGGGCCAGGATATTTTTCTCGGCCAAAACTACCGTGCGCTCAATGAGATCTTCGATTGAGGCGTCCGGCATATCGTAACGGGTTACGTTGATGTAACGGTCGTTGAAGGGCTTGGTCCAGTGCTCAAACGGCATTGCGCGGTCTGTGGGCACTGATTCTACGCCATTGATTACGCCCAGAAGGCCGCAGATGGTGGCGGTTTGGTTGTCGCAGTCAAAGCCAAGGGCGCAGCCGATATTGAGGGTTTCCTCAATGTCACCGTTGCCGTAAAGGAGGGCAAGGATGCCCATAGCACCATTTAAATCGGCATTCCAGATACTCTTGGTGATATCGGGCTCATTAAAGTACAGTTCATCGGCAATTACCTTGCGGGAGGCTTTCCAATTGTCCGGATTCTTTTTCCAGAGGTCCAGGCACTCGTCTATGATTGCCCTGAAGCGGTCTCCCTTTGGAAGATATGCCTTGGCATGCTTGATAAGCGTGGGTATATCTTTCTCAAAGAAGGCCTCTGAGTACATTGAACCGTACACTACGGTAGGTGATGCGGCCCAGTCGTCCGAAGTGATGCGGGCGGCCCAGTCGGAGATTCCGGCGGCGTATGCCGGCATTCCGGGGGCGGTGTAAGCCCAAATCTCATTGATGAGCTGGGGGTCAATCTGGAACCAGTGCGGGTTGTACTTCTTGCTTCCGGTGAGGGGAGGAGTGAAGCCATAATGCATCAGGCCGAGGGCGGCACGGTTTGCAAGCCACACCCGGTCACGGATATGGTACATCCAGTGCTCACGGACCTGTGCATAAGTAGGATCAACGCCGTTTTTCTCCATCATCAGGAGATAGAGGTATTCAACGTCAGTGTCATCGTCGCTGAAGGCGCCGTCCACGGCTTCCATCTTGCGCATTGCCTTGTTGAACACAAAGGGTCCTTCACCGGGTTCGTCCACAAACTTGTTTTCATATTCAAGTCCGTAGATGTTGCCCACCATCTGGCCGATCCAGGCTCCGGCAATCTTGTCCTTAAGCTCCGTGCGGGTTATTTCCAGCGGCTTTTGGGCGCAGGAGGCAAGAGCCAGAAGGCAAAGGAATATGAGTGCTGAGCGTTTCATAATCAATATCCGGGATTCTGGGGATTAAGATTGGGGTTAGCGCTGCGCTTGTCCTCAGGAATAGGAAGGAGGATGTGTCCGGGATCTGAATCGGCCGGTTTTGCCCACCAGGCTTCCAGATACTTGTCAAAGCGTACAAGGTCGTTATGGACCCAGCCTTCAAGGGCCATCTCTTTCTGGCGCTCCTCAAAGAAGCTGTCCAGATTGAGGTCTGCTGCGGCGATGGGAGCAAGACCCGCACGGGTGCGGATTTGCTGGAATTCAGGAACAGCTGCAGCATCAACTGCCTTGTTATCACGAAGGAGGCACTCTACATACATCAGAACAACATCGGCATAACGCATCAGGATGAAGTCGTTCTCCATATCCACGCTGTAGGAGGTGAGGCTGCCGTCTGTCTGATAGGGCCACTTGATGAAACGGGCGCCTTCCATACGGTCAAGACCTCTTCCGAAGTGATCTTCAGGAATGGGGGTGTCAAGAAGGCTGTATGGAAGTTTGATGGGTTTGCCTTGGGCATCAAGGTCGTCAACCATCACTCGCTGGCCGTTTGAATCGTAGATGTCTCCAAATAACCAAGTGTCGGTTTTACGTGTGTCATTGGCATCATATCTGGCCATAAAGTCAGGTTGTCCCATATGGGTGCCGTTCCACGTGCCTGCGGTGATGTTGTAGGCGGGGAAAATATCCTCGTTCAGGGTGAGAACAAAAGGATAGAAGGTATGGGAAGTATAAATACTGCTATAGGGTATAGCAAGAATGGCTTCTGTTGAACCTTCGTTATGTATTGCAAAGTTCTGTGCGTAAGTAGGCGTCAGATGGAAGTGACCGCTGTTCATAATAGCTTCGCACTGCTCCTTTGCCTTTGCCCATTGTTCCGTTCCGGTGTAAACCTTTGCGTTGAGATAAAGTTTTGCCAGCATAAAACGGGCGACATCCTGCGTTACACGGCCGTATGTCTTGGTCGTGGGAGTGTC
Organism: Bacteroidales bacterium; assembly: GCA_017550525.1. Lineage (GTDB taxonomy): Bacteria > Bacteroidota > Bacteroidia > Bacteroidales > UBA932 > Cryptobacteroides. Next base: position 4,671 of record JAFZOU010000095.1, on the reverse strand, counting down.
TTCCAGAAATTCCAGATTTGTTAGCAACTCCTGCTCCATCCAAGTGTACATCTCTGAACGGGATTTTACCTCTGGAAGGGTTGTAACGGTTTTGTCGATGGAGAACGGAACTTTGCCCCAGAGGTCAACAGCCATAAAATAGTAGTAAACCCTCAGAACCTTGCACTCTGCGATATTCTGTTTTACCATCGGGCTTTGTTTAAGCTTCTCAAGCTCATAAATTGCATCGTTACAGGCCGATATTCCGTTGAAGCAGAAATCCCAGCCGGTTCCGACAAGTTTATTGCTGGTGGTGATGTTATGGGTCTGGAGTTCAGTATAACGGGCTTCGCCCCAGTGCTTGTCATACGATTTGGGGACGGCGAGTTCATTGCCTAACTGAAGGACAAGAGTCCAATAACTCTGCTCTTCTCCCCAGTTCTGCAATTTGGTATAGGGACGGGAGGTATACTGAGCGATGACCTCGTCGTGCTTCATAAACTCTTCCTTGGAGATCTGGGAATAGAGTTGCTCGTCCAGGTTGGTGCAGGCGGCCATTGCCAGCACTGCAAATGCTATGGTGACAATCTTTTTCATACTCTTAGAACTTTACGGTGGCACCAAGGGTGAACATACGGGTGCGGGGATAATAGCTTGTTCCCTCGATACCCGGGGTAAGGCCGGAAAGCTGAACTTCGGGGTCTACGCCGGTGTAACCGGTGATGCAAAGCAGGTTCTGTCCTACAAGATATACGCGCATCCCCTTTACGAATCTGTTTTTCCAGGGAACATCATACGAGAAGGTGACATTGTCAAGCTTTACGTATGTGGCGTCTTCAAGAGTACGGCTGGAATAAACCACCTTTCCGGTGTATTCCGTATAATTGAGCCAGGAAGCCAGGACGTTCTTTACGCCCATCTCAGAGATATTCTCATACAGGGCCCTGAGCTGGTTGAAGGCCTTGCCTCCAAAGGAGCCGCGGATGGTGGCGCTGAGAGAGAAAGGACCGTAAGTGAGAGTATTGCTCCAGCCAAGGGTGAAGTCCGGGTATGCGGATCCAAGATTTACCCATTCGTTCTGGTCAATATTCTTGAGCTTCTGGTTACCGTCTCCGGAGAACTTGGTGAAGAGTGGTCCGTAGAAGGTACCGATGCTTTCTCCTTCAATAAGCCTCTGGCAGTTTGCTCCAAGAGGAGTGTTGAGCCAGCCGATGCGGTATTCCTGTCCCTGGAACTCCTCATTGGTGAAGGAGATGAGTTTGTTGCGGTTCATTGAGAACACGATGGAGGTGTTCCAGGTGAAGTTTTTGGTCTTCACGGGATCACCCCACAGGGTAATTTCCAAACCGGTGTTGGAGATAGCTCCCACGTTGGTGAAGTACTTCTCATAATCGTACGGAGGAACAGGAACCTTATAGTTGTAAAGAAGGTTGCTGGTGAGGCGGTAGTAGTAATCTATGGTGCCGCCTGCGCGCCCGTTAAGGAATGAGAAGTCCAGACCTACGTTCCATTCGCTCTTCTTCTCCCACTGGAGATCAGGGTTGGCGTTGCTTGATGGAGCGTATGAGTTGGACCACTTGCCGTCATAGTAGAAATATCCGACGGGCTCTACCCTCAGGATAGACTTGTAGTTGGCAAAATCCTGGTTGCCGGTCATACCAAAGCCGGCGCGGAGCTTGAGCTCGTCTATCCAGGTGATATTCTTCATAAAAGGCTCTTCAGTGATGCGCCAGCCAAGGCTTACGGCGGGGAAGAGGGCCCACTTGTTGTTTACACCAAAACGTGAAGAACCGTCGTAACGCAGGGAGACGGAAGCCATATACTTTTCGGCATAATTGTACATTACGCGGCCGAAGAATGCGATGTAGCGGCTTCCCTCACGGTTGGAAGACATATCTGCCTTGCCGTCCTTGATGGCGCTACCGGCACCCATATTGTTGGTTTGGAAATAGTCCAGGTCAAATCCGTAGTTGGACATATAGTTGCTGCGGGAACTAAGTTCCTGGAAAGCATAGCCGGCAACGGCCTGGACGTGATGGTTTCCAAACACGTTACTGTACTGGAGAGTACTTTCAAACTGGATGTCGCTGTCAAGCTCGTTGGAAATCTCTGCGATACCTTTCTTTCCACTCTCTCCGGGATAATTCCTGGTGCGGTAATCTCGGTTTTCATAGCGTTCTACGCTGTAGCTCACAAAGTTGTCCCATTTGAGGCCCTTCACCGGGAGAATATTGAGGGTAGCACGGCCGTTTACGCCGATGTCGTCAATCTCAGTGTTGGAGTCGCGCTCGTTGAGCATTGCCACAGGGTTGTAGTAATCCATTGACTCGCTTTGGGTGAAATAACCTCCTCTGCCATTCTCGTCATATACCGGTTCAGTGGGGTTGTGAAAGAAGGCCTGACGGAAAATGCCCATACGGGCGCCCTTGTACTGACGCTTTACATAGTTTAGGTTAACGTCAAAATTGAGCCAGCCCTCAAGGGCTTCCTGACGGATATTGCTCTTGATGAGGTATTTGTTGGCATCGTTCTTCTTGAGGATACCCTGGTTCTGCTCCACATTGATGACAGTACGGTGGCTGAATTTGTCTGAGCCGCCGGATATTGCCAGGTTGTGCTTGTGGCTAACCGGAGTACGGGTGACTTCCTTGAACCAGTCGGTGTCATATCCATAAAGTTTATTCTTATTGGCGGGCAGATACTCGTTGATGGTATTGGTAAACTGCTCGGCATTCATAGGTACGGCCCTTGAGCGCACGGTTTGTACGGTAACCTGGCCGTCATATTCCACATTGGTGTGGCCCGCGCGTGCGCGCTTTGTAGTAATAATGATAACGCCGTTGGTGCCGCGGGTACCGTAGATGGCGGCTGCGGAACCATCTTTCAGGACGTCGATTGACTCAACCTCCTGGAAGTTGATGCTGCGGATATCGGCACCCACTACACCGTCAATGATGATGAGCGGGCCCTGGCCTGCGCTGAGGGTGTTGGTGCCTCGGAGCAGGATTTCGTAGGATGCGGTGGGGTCTCCGCCGTTGGGGTTGGTGACGCTGAGGCCGGCCACCTTGCCCTGGAGCATACCCGCTGCCGATGTGAATGAACCCTTGTCAAAGTCTTCGGCCTTCAGGCTTACCACTGATCCGGTGACTTCCTTCTTGGTGGTTGTGCCGTAACCGATGGCTACGGATTCTTTAAGCAGAGTGGCCTCTGAAGGGTTTAACTGAATGCTGTACTGTACGGCATCACCAACGGTGAAACTGCCGTCGTCATAACCCAGGTAGGAAACTGTTACCACAGAACCGCTTTTGGCGTTCACGGAGAAGGCTCCGTCTACGTCTGTGATTGCGTAGGCGTTGGTTCCGCTTACAACCACGGTTGCACCGGGGAGAGCGTCACCTCGCTCGTCTGTGACCTTTCCCGTCACAGTTTTTGTCTGTGCGAAAGCTGCAACCCCGATAAGCATCAGGGCGGCAGCTGTAAGGAATTTATGTATATTACTCATATTGGCTTGTTTTTACATTCCTGCTACAACAATACTTGCAAGGCCGGCGATGAACAGGGCGAACATAATGCCAAGGAGCAAGTACACCTGCTTTGAGGCGCCCTTGAATTCCTTCCAGATGAATACGCCCCAGATGGCGGCGATCATTGGAGCGCCCTGGCCAAGGGCGTAGGAGACGGCTGCGCCGGCTTCTCCGGCCGATATATAGTTGAGGGATGTACCAAGGGCCCAGATGGCACCGCCCAGCATACCCACGAGGTGGGTCTTGAAGTTACCCTTGAAGTACTGGGCATAGGTGACGGGCTCTCCAACGAAGGGCTTTTTCATCACGATGGTGTTCACGATGAAGTTACTCAGGAACACGCCCAGGGCAAAGATGACCATTGCGGTGTAGGGGGTGAGCTTTCCGGCTGCAGGATTGTGGAAATCGGCCAGGTCTACACCATTATATACAAGTGCGCTGAAGAAGGACATAATGAGGCCTGCCAGCACTGCCAGGATGATGCCCTTGCGGTTTTGTTTAGGGTCACGCTGCTCATTGGAGACCTTGCCGGAAGCCACGCCGTTACAGATAACGGCGGCAACCACAAGGGCTACACCCAGCCACAGGAGGCCGGTGTTCTGACCCGCTACAGGGTGGAGCAGAAGGTTATTGAGAACACCCATCACCAGGGCGATGCCTACGCCCAGAGGGAAGGCCACTGCAAGGCCGGCGATTGATGTGGATGCGCTCAGGAGTATGTTGGAAACATTGAATACCACGGCGCCAAGGAGCACCCAGCCGATACTTGACCAATTGGCCTGGGCGATGTCCTGGAGGAAGGGACGGCCTTCACTGCCGATACTTCCTGCGGTGAAGGCAAGAAGCAGGGAGAAAAGGACCATACCGATTACGTAGTCCCAGTAGAACAGCTCATAGCGCCAGCTTTTTGCGGCCAGTTTCTGGGTGTTGCCCCAGGAACCCCAGCAAAGCATAGTGATGAAGCAGAAAATGACTGCGAGTGAGTAACTGCCAACGATAAACATAGTCTTATAGTTTTAATTATTATAAATCTTTACGGTAAGGGATGGAGTTCTGGGCTCCCATCTTCTGGACTGTAAGGGCCGATGCCGCGCAGGCGAACTCTGCGGCTTCCTTGAGGGATTTGCCTTCAGAGATGGCAACGCAGAGGGCTCCGCAGAAGGTGTCT
>JAFZOU010000094.1 GCA_017550525.1 Bacteroidales bacterium | reverse complement strand
GTAGATGGAAAGCATTGACCGGATGAAGTCCACCGTGCGCTCCGGCTCAATCTCAGTGAGAAGCGGATGAAGGCCCCTGAAGGTGTCCCAGAGAGAGAAAACGGTATAGCGGTCCCATCCATCGGCCTTATGGACCAGGCCGTCCATTCCGCGGTACTCTCCATTTACGTCAGAGTACAGCGTAGGATGGATGCCGGTATGGTACAGAGCGGTGTAGAAGCGGGTTTTATGCTCCTTATCCTTGTATGGGCAGCGGACTTTTTCAAGATATTTTTCCCAGGCTTTCCCGGTGGCCGATTTCTGCGCATTTAGGGATTTTGGCCAGTCCGCCTTGAGATTGGCCTTGGCATTATGCCAGGAGACGGAAGAGATGCCCACCCGCACGGTGAGTTTCTTCCCTGGGAATAAAATGGTTGCTGTAGGGCCGATAATCCCCGGCTCCAGCGCCTCCTCGGAGAACTCCATATAGAAATACACCCTCTGACCGCGTGCCCAGCTGCTGGATGTGCGATGCCCGTAACAAACGTTCCCTTTGACGTTTATCTCGTAATCATCAAGATGATCCCTGTGCCTTAGGTCCACCGTGATGCAGGCCGGGCCGGAGAAGGAGTATTCGTGGATGGCACTGCGTTTCCCGGCGGAGAGTTTTGCCTTTACCTTTGTGTCCTCCAGATACACCTCGTAGTACCCTGGAGAGGCCTTTTCACGGCTGTGGGAAAAGCGGGAAGGCTTCCCTCCCGGGGTGATCAGGATGTCACACCAGTCGTCACACCCCGTGCCGCTCAGGTGGGTGTGGGAGAATCCGTAAATGACGGGGTCAGAGTAGTGGTAGCCGCTGCAGCCGTCCCAGTCACCTGCATTTGGCCTGGTGTCTGGGCTCAACTGGATCATACCAAAGGGGTACACCGCTCCGGGGAACGTGTGACCGTGTGCGTCGGTCCCCACAAAGGGGTTCACAAACGGCAGAAGGGAAACAAGGATTGTGGTTATCAGTGTCATAGCACAAAGATAGCAAAAAACTAGTACTCGCTACCACCGTTCCCCGTCCCCGTCTAGATTTTAGGGCGATTTTCAGTACGGACCGGGCGTTTCCAGTCTCCCGTCCAGATTTTGGGACGATTTATGGACCACAGACAGAGCGCATTGTATCATACGAGCGTAGGCGTTGTTTCACGTGAAGGAGGGTGTTGTTTCACGCGAAACCCGTGAAAAATATTTACGTTTTTAGGGATGAGTTACGTCAATGATGCATAAATTGTCGGCCGATGACACTGGCGTCATCGGCTTTGATTATGGCTTATTCAAGATGCGAACAGATTTTCCTGGAAGGCGGACCGTTTTATCACCTGTACACCAGGCACATTGAGGACGACCTGCTGTTCCGGACGGAAGATGAGTTGAACCAGGCTCTGAACATTATTGCTGTTGCCGTGTTCTTTGCAGGTTGCAAAGTGCTGGCCTTTGCAATTATGAACAACCACTTGCACTTCATCCTTGAAGGGCCGGAATCCCAGTGCAGGGCTTTTTACTCATTCATTCAACAGAAACTGGCTTTTGCATTAGGCAGGAGTGGCCGGGGACACATTGCGCAGATGTGCACCCCTTCATTTGTCCCCATCAATAGCCTGAAGCAACTCCGGGATGAGATTGTATATGTAATCCGCAATCCGTTTGTAGACAGGGTGAATGTGAATATGCACGCTTACAAGTGGTGCAGCGGCTATCTTTACTTCAATCCTTTTCTTGAGGATATGTTTGTGAAGGGAGTATCGGCCTCAAAGATGACCATAGAAAAGCGCCGTGCATTCAAGCGCGAGCGGAATCCGGATATCGATCCCCGGATAATGGTGCTGAACGGCGTGGCGTTGCCGTCTTGCTTTGTCGATTACAACCGTACGGAATCATTCTTTGAAAATGCAAGACAGTTCTTCCAGTGGCTTTACAAGAATGTTGAGTCACAGATAGAAGTTGCAAGGCGGATTGGAGAAACCATAGTTCTGGACGACATTGAGATTTGGAGCATCGCTCGCCGCCTGAGTAAGGAACTTGGCGGGACGGATGCCCCCAGGGAGTTGCCCAACGAGGCCAAGGGCCGGTTAATCAAAACACTGAAATTTGATTATTCGGCCTCTAATACCCAAATTGCCCGTTGTGTTGGAATGCCTGTGGCTGCAATCAATAACCTATTTTCCCTGACAGCCAGAAAGCAATAGTGTCCATCCATAAAAACGGCCGGAAATCAGGACGGGACTGCTGAAACAACCCTGCCATCCATAAAAACGGCCGGAAATCAGGACGAAAGGGCGAAAAACAGGGCTCCATCCGGAAAAACGGGCAAAATCCCGGATGGGGCCAGGAGATTCCCGGTCGGGGCCGGGAATGACGTGGGGAAACCCGGGAATGACGTGGGGCGCGGGGGGCTACAGCTGGCTGTCCTTGAGGGAGAAGGTGTCTCCCTGGCGGAGGTCACCGGTTTGCATGCCTTTCTTGAGCCAGCGCATGCGCTGGGCGGCGGTGCCGTGGGTGAAGGATTCCTCAACGGCATAGCCCTGGGCCTTTTTCTGGAGGTAGTCGTCACCTATCACGGAGGCGCAGCGGATGGCTTCCTCAAGGTCTCCGTCCTCGATGGAAGAGAACATGGAACTTTCATAATGGGCCCATACGCCGGCGTAGAAATCGGCCTGAAGTTCTATACGCACGCTCATTCGGTTGGAATCCGTCTTACTCATACGGGCCATCTGCTGATGGGCCTGGCCAAGGGTTCCTACAAGGTTCTGGACGTGATGTCCTACCTCGTGTGCTATGACGTAGGCGTAGGCAAAATCCCCGTCTGCGCCAAGCTGGGACCTCATGCTGGAGAAGAAACTAAGGTCTATGTACAGCTTTTCATCGGCAGAGCAGTAGAAGGGGCCCATTGCAGCCTGACCCTGGCCGCAACTGGTGCTGGTGGACCCAGTATAGAGCACAAGGATGGGGTTACGGTATTCTCCAAAGCCGTTTTTGCGAAAATAGGAGCTCCAGACATCCTCCGTGGAGGCAAGGATCTGGCGGGAGAACTTGGCAAGGGCCTCGTTCTCTGCGGTGGGCTGGTAGGATTCTTCCGTGACGTTGCCGCCCGCACCCTGGACGGCCCTGAACACGTCTGAAAGGTCTCCGCCCATGAGGAGGGTAAGTATTGCAACGATGGCTATTCCGCCAATCCCCATACCGGCTTTTGCGCCGCCGCTCATGCCGCGGCGGTCTTCTACGTTTTGGCTTTCACGCCTGCCGTCCATTCTCATAGCAAAGTGTATTTTTGGCAAATTTACAAAAATTTTGGGCCCTGGCGCAAAAAAAATTGATTTTTGAATCAATGGCACAAAGTGCTTTTAAAGTATTGAAAAACAAGGCCCGTTAAATTAAAAATCTTAAGTATAATGGCGGATTTTACCCATAATTGTAAGAAGAGTATAGCTTTAATTGTTTTGCAGTTTTGCAACAAATAATTATTTTTGTCATCTATTTATATAACGGATTTGCTATTAGTAAGCATCATATCCCTGATTCTCTTCTCCGGCCCCGAAAGGCCGGAAGCCTCTTCGCGCGTGCATGGGGACGTGCATGAGAACGTGCACGAGAGTCAGGTCTATTTCCGCTGGGACAAAAGTAATTATGAGGACAATTATCGCTCAAATTCCCAGGCGGCAGACAAAGTCTACAACCTCCTGAAAGAGATCGGCACGGAGCGCGTGGATTCCGTCATCGTGAAGGCATATGCCTCCCCAGAAGGCGCCTACGGGCACAATATGGACCTCAGTCGCCGCCGCGCAATGGAGTTTGACAGGGCCGTAAAGGAAAAGATGGGTCTTATGGGGGCCGATATCCCCATCACCGTCCTTCCCGGCGGCGAGGCATGGGAGCAGCTGAGGGCCCGCGTGGCGGCCGATACAGTTATATCGGCCACGGCAAAAAAACGCACCCTGGCCCTCCTGGACGACGATTCCGTGCCCCGGGACACCAAGAAATGGCGCATGATGCACTTCTATCTTGGCGAGACCCGTCAGGAAGGTGACGTGTACCACTGGCTCCTCCTCAACCACTACGTCTACCTCCGCTGCCTGGACATCAAGATCTACTACCACGATGCCGTTCCCTACAGCCTGGAAGAGCCGGAGGAGGAGGTCAAAGAGGAACCCGCAACCGTCACTGAAGAGCCCGCCGCACAGCCTGATACAACGGCCGTAGCCTCCTCAGAGGCCTTTGTCCCCAGTCCGGAGCTGGTGTCCCCCGTCACGGAAAGCACCGCAAAACGCAAAGGAACTCCGGTTATCGGCCTCAGTACTAACCTCCTTTTTGACGCCACATACATCCCCAATTACGGATTTACGTCCGTGCCAAGTTTCAGCCTTGAGTATTACCCAGCACGCGGCCACTGGACTTTCGGGGCCGATGTTGACTGGTCCCACTGGCTGCACTACGACACCCACAAGTTCAATCAGATCCACAATATCTCGCTCCATACCAGAAGGTACTTCAAGAGCGGGGAAAACGGCTTCAAGGGCCTGTATCTCCAAGGCGCGCTCAACGCTGCCCAGTACGGCCTGGGCTGGGATGCCCACGGCTGGGAAGGAGAGCTGCTTGGCGCTAACCTGGGAGCCGGATACAAGATCAATTTCGGAAGGTTCTTCATAGATATGGGCCTGGATGTGGGATACTTCTACTCCAGGAACGACCCTTACACGTGGGGAAACGACGCTACCGGATGGTATTACTACGACTATGCAGGTGACCCCGCGCAGTTCGCCCCTCGCCAGAAGGGCTTCCAGTGGTTCGGGCCCACAAGGGCGTATATTTCAATCGGCCTTGACCTCTTTACTCGTAAAAAGAAATGAGAAGGAAGGGGCTCATATTGATGTTTATGCTTGCCGCAGCGATTGTGGCAGGCTGCCGCATTGAGCCGCCGCTGCATCTTCGTAAAGCCGTCGCCACCAAGGTTGTGGTTGAAACCAAGGTAAACCTGGATATCATGTGGCAGGTGAACTGGAGTGCCCAGTGGCAGTTTGGCTGGAATGTCTCCGCCCTTGGTCCCCTTGGCTATAAAGACCCCGCCAGCATGCGTCTGCACATATATACCCAGGACTCTGACGGCCTTCCCATCGCTCATGCCGTACACAATTTTGTGGGCACCGAGGCCAGCATGGAGGTCTTTGTGGGAACTCACAACCTCCTGTTCCACAACAATGACTCCGAGGCCCTCCTCTTTAAGTCCGACGGAGACCTGGAGCCACTCCAGTGCTATACGCGTCTGATATCCAAAGGTCTGAAGACATCGGCCCCTGTATATACCATCATGCAGAAAGTAGCCGGTGCCACCAAGGCCGATGAACC
>JAFZOU010000093.1 GCA_017550525.1 Bacteroidales bacterium | reverse complement strand
TCGGTACGGGTGTAGTTGACCATGAACGTCACCCATTTCCACACGGCGGTAAGGCCGATGTTATGTGACAGTTCCGGCTGCAACTGGGAATTGCCGCTCTGCCAGATATATCGGCTGTTATAGCGTATTGCACTGGACAGATTTCCATAATGAGGACGGCTGGTCTTGGTGCTGTAATTCAGCATAACCTGGACAGGGTTCTGGGTGTTCTGGCCGATAACCCCCGCATAGGAAACGTTGGGGAACCAGTTCCCGTAGTCCCTTGTGATGTTGTTTGCAGGCGTTACGGCATCCTCATAGGCGTAGTGGACGTATTCGTAACGCACACCGGCGCTGAGCTGCCCTACAGCGGGGATGTAGCAGCCGTATGAAGCAAAACCGGCAATATTGTCTTCCTTCACCGATGCCTCTGACGCCGGAATAGATATTCCCGCAATTGAGTAATTGTCCGTGCGGCGGGAGAAGGTCTCCTCCGTTCCGGCCTGCAGCTGGCCCATCCAGATGGGGTAGGAAAGCACAGCCTTGGCGGCATACATACGTCCGGCATTGGTGCTCCCGCTTTGGATAGCGGCATCGTGCGTCATTTCGCTGGTTTCCTCAGAGGCCGATTTAGAACTGTCGTCCGTACCGTAGTAGTCCAGGTTCACGTCAATCCCGAGTTTACCTCCCACGACGCCGTTATAGTAAATGTTGGCGCCAAGGTTATAAGGGATCCTGTCCCCTATTATGTCCTCCGACACCGTATTCAGCTTGTCTGTCAACGTCCCGTTTTCAAAGACGTTGTCGTTCACTTCAGTACGGACGTTGTAGGTCAGGTGACGGCCCCACTCCACCTTGCCTCCAAGGAAATGGTTATCGGCCATCTGCCAGTTCACTCCGGCATTGCCATAGATGGAGCTGCCGATGTATTCGTTCAGGAGCGTACTCTTGTTCTCGAAGAGCCAGTCGGAGCCATCGGCCTTTATGCCGAAGGTCTGCTTTTCCAGATTACTTTCCTGCCTGGAAGTGTTGCGGGCGTAGTTGATTCCGCCGAAGAAGTCCAGACCTCCAGTACGGTAGTTCACATTGATGGCGCCGAAGGGGTCGTTGCCCTTAGACCAACGCAGTGACTGGGCGTCAGAAGCATTCAGATTAAAGCCGAATCCGTCGCCCTGGCGTTTTATGGTCCTGATCCGCACCACCGCCTTCACCGTTGCATCGTACTGGGCACCGGGGTTGGTGATTACCTCCACGCTCTGGATCTCGTTACTCTGGAGACGGTCAAGTTCCGAGCTGTCAGTGACTCTTCTTCCATTAATATATACCATCGGAGAGCCCTTCCCTATTACCTCCAGACCATTCTGTCCCTTGATTATGCCGGGGGTCTTCGCAAGGACGTCGCTGGCCGATCCCGCGTTCTCCAGCACGGAACCGCGTACATTTGTCTGCAATCCTTCACCCGTCAGTTTTGTTTTGGGCATGACGGCGCTTGCAACGGCCCCCTCCAGCATCTGAGTATCATCGGAGAGGGTTATCACCGCACCGTCAACGGGTGCAAGATAGAGCGTCTTGTAGCCAAGCATAGCCACCATCATAATGCCGTCAGTCTCACTGGTCACTATATTGAAGGTGCCGTCCTCCTGAGTCACCACACCGCATACTACGGTAGAATCGGCCTTTGAAAGCACGGCTACGTTGGCGTAAGGGACCGGCTCACCCTTTTCATCCACTACTTTTCCCCTCCAGTCCTCTTTTGAAAAGAGAGGGAAGGAGACTACTGCAAGCATCAGAATCAAAATAAAGCGTTTCATTGTCTGTCCATATTTTTTCACCTGCAAAGTTATGGTATATTCCGTTCCGAAATAAAAAACGATGTGGACAATGAAGTGGACAATTGGCCGATTATGGCATGGGCGCTATTGGACAACAGGGGAACAATCCTTACCTTTGCCATAAACAATCACGGAACAACCGTTATGGCAAGACCCATTACTGTCACAAAAGAAAGAATCCTTTCCGCTTCCCTTGATCTGGTGAGATCTGGGGGTCCATCGGCCCTTACGGCCCGTAGTCTTTGCGCCCGCCTTGACTGCGGCGCCAACGCCATCTTTTCCTCCTTCGGTTCCATTCAAGGTGTCAGGGACGCAGTCCGGGAGGAAGCTAGAAAACTGTACCGTAAGCGCGTTGGTGACGGATTTGCGCTCAATCCACCGTTCAAGGGTTTCGGGATTGCCCTTATCTGGTTCGCTATGGACGAGCCGGAGCTTTTCTCCCTTGTTATGGAATCACAGGATAAGCTTACCTCATACAAGGAATACATAGATTCGTATGTTGGCTTCAAGGCGGAGAGCCTTTCAGCCATAGAAAAGACCTTCGGTCTGCAGGAAAATGAGGCCGAAATGCTTTATTATCAACTTGTACTGGTGGCTCTTGGCCTTGCTTCAACCTGCACCCGTGGCGGAAGCCAGTTAACCATCCCGCAGGTGAGTGAAATCCTGGGGAAGAATGTAAGGGCCTTCCTGATGGTCATCCACGCCGGAAACGATGTGAGGGAGGGATTCGTCCCCAATGCCGGCGCGGGGCCTGAGGGTGAACTGGATTCATATGTGATGATGCAGGCGCTCGTGGGGCAGAATCATCTGCTTCAGCAACTCCGTGCCAAGCCCCGCTATATTCTGGATGAAGAATGGGCCGAATTGGAACGCATGCTCCGAAATTCATCAGACTTCAGGCCCGAATCTCTCCGAGAAGAGCATCCGGGCCTGACAAAAGGCGATATCCGCACCTATATTCTCTCGAACCTGCAGTTCTCGGTATCTGAGCAGGCCATCCTGCTGGGAATCTCACCCGCCTCCGTCACCAAGGCCCGCCAGCGGCTCAAGGCAAAATTATGATATCTAGTTTACAGGAGTAAACGTATATTTCTTGATTACGATATCCGCTTTTTCGGCTTCGCCCATGGCGTTGCCGGGGCGGAAAACCACGGAAACAACAATAGGTTTGTTGGCCTGATCCTTATATTCAGCAGCCACTTTGTCGGCGGCGTCGATGACGACCTTGTTATTGGCCTCAGTGCGGAAATCCAAGCCTCTGCCGGCCAGGATGACAGCATCTCTGATTTTGTTGAAAATGATACCGGAACCTTCGCTGGCAGAAACAGCGACATCGCAGGTGGCGGTGTATGAGCCGGAATCACCGGGATCGTTAATGGAACAGGAAGTGAAGCAGAGGGCCATGCAGGCTACTACTGCCATTGCAACAAGCTTGATTGTTTTCATAATTTGCAGACAAATAATAGGTTGACTAATAAGTTATTTGTGCAAAAATACATTTTTTTCAGAAAACCATCACTGTTTTTTCCTCTTTTAGTCATTGTCTTACTTCTTCCGCTGTTTTCCGAACTCCCGGGCAACAAGGAGGAGGTCGTCCAGGGAATGGTCGTAGACGGCATCGGCAGGGAGAAGGCGGAGACGGAATTCGTCGTAGTCTCCGGCCGATAATATGCAGTCTTCTCCTGGGCGGAGGATGCCGGACCATTCATAGCCAAGGAAGCCTACCTCTATCCTGTAGCTGCCGTCTCCGAGGTCCGTTTTCTCGTAAGGATGGCTGTCACAGTCATAATAGGATACCGCAGGAGTTCCGGGCACCATCTTATTGTCCAGGTCAAAGTCACTCCAGAACCGAGGGCCATAATCGGCCGGGAACCAGCGACGGTTGCTGAATACCAGTTCCGGCTCTTTTTTCTCGCCGTTATACGGAGTCCAGTCTTCCACAAAGGAGGCATAGGCATTGTTCCAGTGCCAGTACAGGCCGGAGAGTATCTCCGTTTCTATCTGGAACTGGTGCTGCTCCATCTCAAGCGGGGCCTCTTCCCAGAACTTGTCGTTCAATGTGGGGTCTTTTTCGCAGGCCGATAAAACCATCAGGGCCAGCGCAGTCCAAATGATCTTTTTCATACGCGTAAATATTTAATTGAGCCGCACCATTGTTGTAACGACCATGCCGGCATTGCCGTCAGAGCCCACGTTGGTTTTGATGACGCCTCTATCGGCCCCGGTAACGGAAGTGTAGAAGTTCAGCTGGGTGCCATTAGACATATAGGCAACAAACTGAAGGGTGAGCGATGCTGCCTCAAAACGCTCCATCCTGAGGGTCCCGGGAACAATCTTGCCCTGGTACTCGGCAGCGCTGCTCCAGTCAAGGGTCACGTATTCCGCCGCATCCTTGGAAAGGTCGCACTCCCAGAAGCCGGAAGTGCCGTCGATGGCATAAGCAACGCCATCCACATACTCTCCTTCATTAGAAGGATAGTGCTCCGGCAGCCTCCTTGAAGAAACCGTGCCGGCCGTTGGATTAAAGGTATGGACCACGGCTCCGTCATAATCATTGCCACCCCACCAACTGAGTTTTTCAGACGTGGAGATATAAACCCCGCCCGGGTCCATTCTCTCGTTAAATGTGCAGATAAGGTTTCCAAGGGATACTGAACTTTCGGAGACGGTAAGGTTGTAGATGTCCGTACAGTCTTCGGTTCTGGTCCAGTTATCTTTACCATCACCCTCCTGGATTTCCTTCTGATAGGTTTGAGCATAATACAGTTTCCCGCCTACGGAAAGGAGGAAAGACTCTTTGCTCCCTTCCACCTGGAGAAGCACGGGTTCAAAGGAAGGAGGGGCGATTATTCCCTGCATTCCTCCCATTGCTCCGGGATAACCGAAAGTCCCACCCAGGCAAGAGCCTCCGGCAGGATAGAGTTTCCAGCAGGAGATATTGTCCCCCAGCACGTTTACCGCATCCAGCGTGTTGCCATTGTCCTGCAGACGGATAAGTGACGGAAGCCCTCCGGGATATATTCCATCATAATTCCATCCGCCGGCCCTCACAAACAGGTCCTTGCCCAGCTGGTGGAACCAGCCATTCAGGAAGGTGGGCTGCTTGAAGCCGTCGTCCATCCCGTCCGGAGCTCCGGCCTCCAGAGTCCACTCGAAGAGGGCGCCGTCGCTCTTTCGGATGAGGTAATGGGCGCCGTGGCGGTCGTGATACTTGGCGCTGAATTCATTTAATATTTTGGACAATGCGTGACGCACGGACTTGTTTCCATCGGTGGGATAATTGTTCCATCCTCCCCTCACATCCAAATGGCTGTTGGCAAGCCACAGCCAGCCTTCGTCCACCGGGAACACAAATCCGGGAGAAATAATGAGGTTGGCCTGGATGCCTTCCGCCACTTCACCATCGGCCCCTTCAACTTCCACATTATATGTAACTTCAACCATGGAACCGTCTTCAGACACGGAATAAAGGGCTTTTGGGCCGATATTGACATCTCCCTCGGCCTTAGTTGCCGCGCCTCCCTGGGCTAGGGCCAGCATCTTGGCGCCGGCGATATTCGCTTTTCGGAAAGTAACCTTGGCATTGCCGTCGAAGCCGTCCTTGTTGCAGGAGACTGTCAGGAGGGCAGCAAGCAGCGCTGCTGCAAATAGAATCTTTTTCATAAGTTTCAGTGTTTTTCGCAAAGGTAACCCATAGGAATGACTGCCTTGTGGCGGATTACACCACAAGGCGCAGATTCGCAAGGTTATTTCGGGAGGAAATGATATCTTTGCAAAGGAATGATATGCCTTGCCATCATACTGTGTCTTCTGACGGTCGTGCCGCGGTTTGTGAACTACTCTGCAGCAGACGGTTTGCCGTCCAACACCGTCTATGCTATAACGCAGGACACTGACAGAGTACTATGGGTGGGCACCCGGAACGGGCTTGCCAGTTTTGACGGCTCCCGCTTCAGAAGTTACAAGGAGTACGGAAGAGTGAATGCCCTTACGGTAGATACTGAAGGCCGATTATGGGTTGGCACTACGGAAGGGCTGACGGTTATGCCCGATCAGGCCGGGCATGACGGAGCCAAGGTCGGGCATGACGGAGGGCCGGTCCGCGCCCTTTACGCCGACAAAGAGGGGTTTGTATGGGCCACGGTGGGAGACACGCTCCTTCTGAAACTATCCTACCACGGCGGCATCCGTGAGGAAGCCCGCTGCTTCTACGACAAACGGGACCACGAAGGGGACTATCCATATTTCCAGATTTATGAGGCATCTGACGGGAAACTCTGGCTTTCCGGCCGTCTTGTCCACAACCAGTATGTGGAAGACCGGAAGAACCCTCAGGTCACACTCACCCATTGGGAGGGACTGCCCTGCAACGGCAGTTACGCGGAAACAGGCGGGAAACTCTACTCCTTCGAAGACCACACTTCCCTGCTTCACACCTATGAGGCGGGGCAGCCCATCCCTATCGGCCGCCTCCCCATATCCCACGCAAGGCTCCTTACAGACCATAGCGGTAATCTTTGGGCGGCAGGGTCCTACGGCCTGGGACTGGTGAACACCAGGAAGCCGGAAGAAACAAAGGTCTATAAAACCGCCTCCAACGAACTCTACTGCATATTTGAAGACCGCCAGGGCAATATCTGGGCAGGCGGCGACAACGGCCTCTCCGTGCTATCTTCTGCCTTACAACAGGTGAGAGTTGTCTCCACCGCCCAGGTATCGGCCCTTATGGAAGACCATAACGGAAAACTGTGGATAGGGACGGCCCAGGAAAGGGTATCGGCCCTTTACGAAGACCGCTCCGGCACCGTTTACGTGGGCTTTTGGAACAACACCGGATGGGAGGTGTGGAAGGGCGGAAAAAAGGCGTACAAGGACCGCCTTACCGGTGAGCTTCCCAAGGAGCAGACGGAAGCCCGGCACCTTGACGGGGCAAACTGGATATCGGATTTCCTGGAAGACAGTGAAGGCCGATTCTGGGTTGTTACCTGGGAGGGCGTTGGCCTCAATGAATGGGACCGCAAGGCCCGCCGAAGCCTTCCACCCCGCTGGCTGAGCCCGTTCCGCTATCCCTACCCACAGGTGGATTCCAATATATATGTAAGTTCACGGCTCGGAAGCCGCATAATTGAAGACCGGGACGGTAACCTTGTCTACGCCACCACCGAGGCCGGGCTCAATGTCATAGACCGCAAAACAGGCCTTGTCACAAAGTACTTCAAAGGCAATTCATCCATCCCCGACGACTACGTCACGGACCTCTGCCTAACCCCTGACGGCGCCGTCTGGGCCGCCACCCGCAGCGGGCTTTGGAGCCCTTCCGGCAACCATTTCCTTGACGGAATGCTGGTGCAGTCCGTGGAGGCCGATGAAAAGGGCCGGCTATGGGCCGGAACTGAGGACGGGCTGTGGTTCATTGACACCGACGGCAGCACGGGACGCGTTCCAAAGGAACTGGGCTTCCCCTCAGACATATACGGAGAGAGAGTCTCCTGCCACCTCTCAGGCGGCCTCCTGGCTTTTGGAGGCGCAGCCGGCGCAGTCTCATTCCACCCCGACAGCCTCCTTTCCATCAAGGCCGCAGGGAACCTGCCGCTGGAGAGCCTGATCCGCCACAGGTGCCGCATTAACGGTGGAGAGTGGACGGAAGGGCGCTTTATCGGCCTGCCGGAAAACATACGCCCCGGGCGCTACGTTCTTCAGGAGCAGTGTTCCGATATTTTTGGCCGATGGGACCACGGAGAAACCTCTGAGAAGACCCTCCGCGTTCCGCCGCCATTATGGCTTAGATGGCCTTTCCTTCTTCTTTATGCGCTCCTTCTTACCGGCATAGTGTGGACGGTTCTCCGCCTTAGGGAAAGGCGTCTTCTTGTGAAAGAACTTGAGATGAGAAACAGGCTTTTCTCCATCATTTCCCACGACCTTCGGAATCCAATTTCCGGGAACAGGCTACTCTCCCGCCAGCTCCTTGAACGCCTTCCGGAACTGCCTCCGGAGAAGCTCCGGGAGGGGCTTGAGAAACTGGCGGTATCGGCCGATAACACATCATCCCTTCTGGAAAACCTCCTCCTGTGGTCCCTTAACCAGAAAGGAATGCTGGAGCCGGTGATGCGGGAAGAGGACCTGCCGGCCCTGGCGGCGGAGGCTATCGGCACCATCCAAAAAGGAGAAATCATATCCGTTGACATTCCTTCCGGCCTTACCGTGAAAACGGACCGGAATATGCTCCTCACATGCCTAAGAAACCTCCTTGACAATGCCGTGAAAGCTAGTCCGGATGAAGTGATTCTGAAGGCCCGTGGAAACAGGATATCTATTACCGATAACGGCCCCGGCCTCCGGGAAGGAGATCCTCACTGGGGTCACGGCCTTGGCCTTGTGATAACCCGCGAACTTCTGGATAAGCTGGGGGCTAAGATGACAATGAATAATCGGCCCGAAGGTGGCCTTCAAATAACCATTGACCTATGATTAATGTCCTTCTCATTGAAGATTCCGCCGTATTTGTGATGGGGCTCAAACTGGCCCTTGGCGACAATCCCACCTTTGGTAGCATTGAGTCTGTGGCTTCCCCGGGAGCGGCGGTGGCCTACCTCAACGCCCACCCGGACACAGACATTGCCGTGGTGGACATAACGCTGGAGTCGGAGACCGACGGCCTTACGCTTCTGGGTATCCTCCGGGACGCTTTCCCAGGTGTAAAGGCCCTTGTGCTCTCCCATTACAAGATTCCGTCGTACATCCTCAGGGCCATCACTTCCGGCGCCTGCGCATATCTTGCCAAGGACTCCTCTCCGGAATCAATAGTGGAAGCCATCATGGACGTGGCAGCCGGTAAGTGCCTGTTCTTTGGAGAGACCATAGACTCCGGAAAGATTCTCCGCAGCTTCGGGGGCAAGGAGAACCTTGAATCGCGGAAGCCGCAGGGACTGACGCCCCGTGAACTGGAAGTTCTGCAACTGACTTCTTCCGGCTACAGCAATTCCCAGATTGCATCGGCCCTTGAAATCACCGTAAACACCGTAGACAGTTACAAGGAGCGCATCAAGGGGAAATTCGGCCTTGACAGCATAGTGGAATGCGTTGCCACCGCCGCCGCCAAGGGAATTGTCACTGTTTAGATTCCCCCGCCTTGATGATGGAAAATTCCACCCTGGCCCTGGCCATATCCCGCTGGAATTCCGGAGAGGTCTGGAGGCGGGAGTAGCCCATGCTGGCAACGGGGCGGCTGGCGTCAACGTCACTCTGCCAGTGGCAGCCTGAGATCACCCTGCTCTCGCCGGACTGCCAGGCGCGGGCAAAGACTGCCTCGGCCGATTCAGGATTAATCTTGGCCATCAGAAGGGCGCAGGCCCAGGCGCGGATGGTGTGGCCGGAAGGGTAGGAGCCCTCCGTTGCAAGCCATTCGTCGTCCTGAGGGAAGATTGAGGGCTCCTGAAAGTATGCAAAAGGCCTTGTTCGGAAATAGTACGCCTTGGGGCGGAAACGGATGTTCTCTATGGTTGTGATACCCCTTGTAATGACCTCATAGATGGCGGGAGTCTCCTCCTTTGATATCTTAAGGCCGAAAGGCTCTCCAAGAATGACAAGCGTTGTGTCAATGTTCCAGACGGCGTCACGGACAGCCATCTGAAGGCGGGCGGAATCCTTTCTCTGCTGCTTTCCCCACATATACCGGATGATATCGTAGTCAAAGCCGGGGCTTGGATCTGCCGGCGGAGCGGGCAGCACCTTCACAACGTCCGGCATTTCATCCTCAGGGATATACGGTTCAATGTCCTGTGCCCAAAGGCCCAGGCCGATGAAGCAGAGCAGCAAAAAAAGAAAAAAGCGTTTCATAAGAGTATTCATTTCTTTTCTCCCAGCACGCACCAGCGGATAAGCGGGATGCGGCGGATTATCTCATAAAGGAGCGGTGACAGGGTGAAAACCGCCACGGCAAGGATAAGGTACATTGCCACCGGAGGCAGCTGAGTGTAGGTTTTCATCATATAGCCAAACGCCGCAACGGGAAGGTAATGGACAATGTATATCCCGTAACTTGAGCGGGTCATATAGCCGGAAAAGGCGTTTGTGCAGTTCCAGCGGGCCTGGAAAAGGCCCATCAATGCAAGGCACATAAGCCAGCCGTAAATGCAGTTAAGGGGGCTTCCAAGGTACTCCGGAGAGGTGTTATCCTGCCCGAAGGTGGTTCCAATGAGAACGCATCCCGCTATAACTGCCGATACCATCAGGGGAATCCAGGCCTTCCCCACCTTTTCCTGCACTTCATCGTGAGAGAACACAAAGTACCCAAGGAGGAACGGAACCAGGTAGAAAAGGGGCTTGTACAGGTTCAGAAGGCCGTCGGCCGATTCCGGACGGGGGTTCCGGATAAGAGTCTGCTCCCCTGCCCAGAAGAGCACGCCAAGCATAATCACCCATACGATATTTGCCTTTCCGCACCAGGTCCAGAACTTATCTTTTTTGTCAATGGCCCTCACAATCAGAAGCACTATGCACAGCAGCCACAGCACCTGGATGAACCACAGAGGGCCCGTGCCGCTCACCGCCATGATCATATATTTTGCCACTGCCGGAACGCCGTCAAAGACACCCTGCCTCTGAGCCACCACCGTGTTGAAGTATCCCACCATCCAATGGAAAACAAAAAGGCCGATAGTCCCCGGCACCAGCAGTTTCCGCGTACGCGCCTTGAACCACTCCTTTGCGCTGTACTTGTCCAGGGCATACCTGGCGCTTATTCCCGCCAGGATAAAGAGAAGCGGCATAAAGAACGGGTACAGGATGTACATCACAACATCCTGGTACTGCGGAACATCCGGATATTCTCCAAATCCCCCTATTCCGCCAAACACACCCTTGTTGTTGTAGAAGTAGATGACGTGGTACAAAAGTACCAGAAGTACGGTTACCCACCGCAGGTTGTCTATCCAATGCTTTCTCATTTTGTAAGTTCCTCCATAGTCATCACAAATTTAACTAAAAAATTTGCTCTGCAAACAAAAACAGCCCGTAGAGTGAACTGCGGGCTGTAATTTCAAATGGCTGAGGGTTAATTCTTGACAGGGCGGATTGAGCGTCCTATACACCGGTCGACAAGGCCATAATTGACATCGGTGCTCATGAATTCCACGTCTTCGGCCCAAATGTCGGAACCATAGGATGCAGACCAGTAGTGTCCCTGAGTTCCACGGTATGTCACGCTGCTTCCGTAGCAACCGCCGGCGGGAAGGAAAATACTCTTTCCGCTAGGGCCTGTCACCTGCATTCCTTTTACTCCGTTACGTGTAGTCCACGTCCACGTGCATTTCTCTTTCAGCTCTTTCCATTCTGAGAACTTAGGGGTGCGCCAATCACTTCCAACATTTACAGTGGCTGCGTCATCTTCAGCGATCAGCGTTTTCCCTACCTTACCTATGCCATCGCCATATATGTCTGATGATTTGTACTTATAATTGCTACTGGTATAGCTGGACTTAGGTGAAGTTTCTCCCCAGGCAAAATAATCTCCGTAATCCTCCGGTTTGGATGCGCCTACGTTCATGGAGCGCCATTTCAGACCACTTGGAAGTCCAAGGTCAACTACTTCTTCAGAGGAATCTCCTGAAGAACCTCCGGTCACAGTGACCTTGCAGGTGGCATACAATTGAGCAGGATTATCCGCGCTTCTGACAGTGATTGTGGCCTCGCACTCGGCCAAAGCACCAATCACGCAACTTAAGCCGTTATCGGCCAAAGACAGTTGATAGGAACGGGCCGAACTTGCCCATGATACCTGTTTGTTTGTTGCGTTTCCCGGCAGGATAGTAGCAATAAGCTCAAACTGCTGTCCCACCTGGAGAGTCAGTTCTGTCTTGTTAAGTGAAATGGACTGCACCGGGACGATACTGCCAGAGGAGACTGTAACGGTGCAAGATGCGGAAAGACTTCCAACAGTAGCGGTTACAATGGACTGGCCTTCCTTATTTTTGGCTATTACGGTGCCGGCAGGTTTGATGGTGCCGTCTGCGGCCGGCGTGCGGCCATTGGAGACAAGAACCACATCTTCGTTTGAACTGGTCCAGGTAATCTGAGCCGAAGCATCTTCCGGCCTGAGCGTAGCAACCAGCTGGAAGGTCTCATAGAAACCAAGCTGAAGTTCCGTCTTATTCAGAGATATCATCTCTTCTCCGCCTTCTCCACCTTCTCCGCCACCGGAGGCTTTCTTTTCAACCGTCACTTCACTGTAGTCAAATACGTCTCCTACGCTTGCAATGACCTTCACGGTGCCTTCACCGACGCCAGTAACCTTTGCCTGGGTGTCCGATATCTTTTCCACCTTTGCAATGGAGGTGTTGTCGCTGACCCACTTAATTTCCGCGCCGGTGCCGGCGGGAGTAACGGTGGCCGTCAGGATAGTTTCCTCCGTAGCTTTAATGGTAACCGCGGAAGGAGTAACGGTTATGCTTTCCACAGATGGACCGTCGCTTATGACAGTCACATCACATTTTGCATTTATATCATGACCGGAACCTCTCCCGATAACTGCCCAGATAGTAGCCGGACCACCCTTCCTTACGGCAGTCACAAGACCGTTCTCATTAACGGTTGCCACGGCGGGAATTGATGATATCCATTCTATGGTCTGGGGCGTGGCGGTCTCAGGGAGAATGGTGGCTACCAATTGGAACGTCTCTCCCTCTTTCAGCGTCAGGGATGATTTATTCAGGGAAATGCCCTCGATGGCCACTTCTCTTTCCACCTTGACAAGGCATTGGGCCGATTTTTCACCGGCGGAAGCCGTAATGAAAGCCTCACCAAGAGCTACAGCCGTTACCTTTCCTTCCCGGTCGACGGTGGCCACATCAGTCTTATTGCTGCTCCAGCTTATGCTGGCCCCTTCGGGTTTGACGGTAGCGTTGAGTTGCCAAACCTGACCCGGAGACATATGGACTTCTGCCTTGTCCAACTTGAGTTCTGTCACAGCGCCAGTGTTTCCGCCGCCGTCATCGGCCTTCTTCTTCACTATTACCTTACAAGTAGCGGTCTTGTCTCCAGCCTTGGCAGTGATTGTTGTCTCACCCTCCTTGAGGGCCGTCACCTCGCCTGCCGGCATATTGATTCCGACAACATCAGGGACTTCAGTTCCTTTCACACTTGCCACATCGGGAGAAGAACTGGTCCAGGTAACGACCTTAGTATCGCCTTTAAAAGGATCTACGGTAGCAATAAGGTTAAGGGTTTCTCCAACGGTCATTTCCACCTGGGCCTGGTCCAGTTTGATGGAATTGACGGAGTTCAGGAACTGGTTAAGTTCTTCCTGCGTACAGGCCGATAAGGCCAGGAGCGCAATTGCCGCGAGGGCTGAAAAGAATTTCTTAGTCATATTGTTGGTTATAGTGTTAAATCCTTCGATTGGCGAATATCGGCAAAAAGGATTTTAATATTATAGTACAAAAGCACTATTTTACACTATCCCCAGATCATTTGCGATTCGCAGCATCTCTGCGTTGCTACGGACGTCCATCTTGACGTAGATGTTCTGCTTGTGGTTCTTTATGGTGTATACGCTCACGTGGAGGCGGTC
Source organism: Bacteroidales bacterium (assembly GCA_017550525.1). Lineage (GTDB taxonomy): Bacteria > Bacteroidota > Bacteroidia > Bacteroidales > UBA932 > Cryptobacteroides. Next base: position 18,873 of record JAFZOU010000093.1, on the reverse strand, counting down.
CGCTATGCCCGCTGCGGAAAGGCCTTCGGCGCTCAGGCGTATCACTTCAATCTCACGGGCGGTGAGACCAAGCTCCTTCACGCGGCGGGAACGTTCCTCGGCAAGGTTATTAATGTAGGAAGCGATATCATCGGCCATGATGCCGTCCTCCTCCCCAAGGAGTTCGCTGCAGCGGGCGCGGATTGTATCCTTATCCGGGATGGCAGGCTCACCGGCCCTGGGGCTTGCCAGGTCCTTTGAGATGAGCCTCAGGAGCTGCTCCTTGCCGCGGTCCGAGGCAACGATACGGCGGATATAGGCCTGGGAGATGACCATCATTATTATTAGGGCCACGGCAATGACGATGAGCGCCACCAGCACAATATTCATCCGGGCAATCCTGACCTCCTTGAGAGAAGTCTCATAGCGGGTTTCCATCTCCTGGAGGCGGGTGTCGGCCTTTTTCTGCATATAATGCTCTATGGCGTAGACATACTGCTGATGGGCCGATGCCGAGCTTTCAACATCCCCGGCCTGGGCATAGAGCATCACAAGATTGTTCCAGCACTGGCTCTGCATGAGGTAATCCTCATCATGGAGGCCCTCCAGGACCTTCAGGCAGCACTCTATGCCGTCCTTCCAGTTGCCGCCCTGACGATACCAGCGCATCCAATATGGGAGCGCCTTTGAAGGGAACGCAGGGTCTACGGATGCATCCACGGCCTCATCAATAGCCTCCCCGGCCTTGGCGTAAATCTCCTTGTCTATGGGGTCCTTGAAACGGTTCAGGCCGATGTAGGCCTGGCTTGTCTGAAGGAGGATATCGGCCTTGAGGGAAGGACTGCCGGCGGCGAAGGACAGCGCCTCCTGAAGCGTCTCAAGGGCCTCTTCATCCTGGGCCTCGCCCTCCGTGATGGCGCCGCAAAGCTGCAGGCGGCCTTTCTGGAGAAGGGCCATAGCGACAAGGGAATCCGTGCCGCTCTCCCTTGCCAGACGCTCTGCCTCAACAGCATGCTCCCAGCCCTGGGCGTCACGCCAGGTGATGATATCAAGTGCGGCAAGGCGGCTGAGGCAGAGGGACTTCCCGCCATCCGTGAGGTCCGGGGCCGATAACGCCTTCAGGGCATACTCAGTGGCCTGCTCCCAGTCCTGACCGGCGGCAAGGCGGTCACTCTCTTCAATAAGGCTGCGCCAGGAATCATTCCCCTTGCCGTCTGACTGGCAGGAGACAGCGGAAAGAACTATTAAAAAGGCTGCAAAAGCAGGAAAAAGTGATTTCATAGAAACGATTTGTCTTAACAAAGGTCAGAAGAATTATTGTTATATGCAAATTGGTTTGCTATCTTTGTGATATGGGAACTACCGGCATAATTGCTGGCGTACTTGCCACGCTGCCTTTCACCACTCCACAGTATGAAGTGAGGGTGGAAAGGGATGTAGTGTACTCCGAGGCTAGGGGATTTTGGGCCAGCGCAGATGAAGAGGCAGGGCTTCCCTTTGGCAAAATGATATCTAAACTGGGGAAACAGCGGCAGCTGACTCTGGATATGGACATCTATATGCCGGAAGGTGACTCCTGCGCTTCCAGGCCGCTCCTTCTGATGCTCCACGGCGGCTCGTTTTTCTTTGGGAACAAGGAGGAGAAGGGCCAGAGCGCCTGGTGCCGGCACTTCGCTTCCCTTGGCTACGTTGCCGCCTCCATCAATTACCGCCTGGGATTCAACATCAAGAAAAAGGATATTGAAAGGGCGGAAGAATACGCCGTGGAGGACGCTGAGGCTGCCCTACAGTATCTCCTTTCACGGGAAGACCTGAGGATAGACCCGGGAAACGTGTTCGGCGCAGGAACCAGCGCCGGAGCCAGCACCGTGATGGTCCTGGCACTGAAACCCGGGGCGCCTCGCATAAAGGCGGTCTGCAGCCTGTGGGGATCGCTCCATGATTTATCGGCCCTGGAGAATTCCGGCACCGCCATCCTTTCATATCAGTCAGTGAAAGACCCCGTGATGCCCTACGGTGAGGGTTATCCCTTCACAAAGAAGGACGGTGCACTGTGGCCTCCTTCCTGGATGTTCATCAAAAAGATGTATGGTACCGGCGCCATCCACAAGCGGGCCCTGGAGCTTGGTTTACGGAGTGAGCATCATCCTATTGAAGAAGCCGGGCACCGCCTTCACATTGGCCCCGACGGCTCCTTCACGCCCCTTTTCTATGAGATTCAGGACCGCATGGCCACTTTCTTTGCAGAAAGTTTTTGATTATCTTTGCAAGACCATATAACCAATAACATAACACTATGAGTAAAGAGAATACCCCCACTCCGCACATCGGAGCAAAATACGGAGAGATTGCTGAAACCGTGATCATGGCCGGAGACCCCCTCCGCGCAAAATTCATGGCAGAGAAATACCTTGAGAACCCCGTCTGCTTCAATGAGGTCCGCGGCATGCTGGGCTTCACCGGCACCTACAAGGGAAAACGCGTGAGCATGATGGGCCACGGCATGGGAATGCCTTCAATCGGCCTTTATACTTATGAACTTTACAACTTCTACGGCGTCAAGACCATCATCCGCGTAGGAAGCGCCGGCGCCTGCAACAATGGCCTTCACATAGGAGACCTTGTCCTTGCACAGGGCGCCTGCACGGATTCCAACTACGCAGACCAGTATCAGCTGGACGGCATGTTCGCCCCCATCGGAGACTTTGAGCTCCTCAGGAAGGCGGCCGATGCCTGCGAGGAAAAAGGCTTCACCTATAAGGTTGGAAACGTGGTTTCATCGGACCTTTTCTACCGTGAGAATCCCAACACCAAGGGCTGGATCAAGATGGGCGTACTTGCCGTTGAAATGGAAGTGGCCGCCCTCTATATGAACGCAGCCCGCAGCGGCAACCGCGCCCTTGGCATCCTCACAATCTCAGACCACATCCTCACCGGAGAAGCAACCACCGCAGAACAGCGCCAGACCACATTCACAAACATGATGGAGGTAGCACTGGCACTGGTGTAATCCTATGAAAAAATCACATCGCTCCCTTGTGGAGGCACTTGTATTCCTGGCCCTGTTTGCAGCTGTATTCGGGGCCCTGGGATATATCATGGGCAGCGGGAACCTCATAAATACCATCATGAACACCGCACACTCCCTGCTGCTCAATACGGTGTTCTACCTCATGGGCATCACGGTCCTAACCGGCGCTCTTTCCAAACTTCTCACGGAGTTTGGCGTTGTGAAGATGCTGGAAAAGGGCCTGAGGGTACTCATGAAGCCGCTTTTCAACCTCCCGGGAGCAGCGGCTCTGGGGGCTCTCATGACCTTCCTCTCAGACAACCCGGCCATCATTGCCTTCGCCAAGGACCGCTCTTTCGCATCCTTCTTCAAGAAGTACCAGCTGGTGTCCCTCACAAACTTCGGGACGGCATTCGGAATGGGATTCGTGGTGCTTATCACCATGATTTCTCTGGGGCACGGCGGCGGTGCCATGGTGGGCTTTGTGGGAGCATTCTGCGGGTCCATCATATCCACCCGGCTCATGCAGCGGAGCTGCCTCAAGACCTGGCCGGAGATGGATTCCCCAGCGGTGGAAGACGCCCCTGAAGGCATTGAGGAGACTCTGGAGACGGATTCCAAGCCCAAGGACAGCATCTTCATGCGCTTTCTCAACGCCATCCTTGACGGCGGAAAGAACGGCGTGGAGCTTGGCCTTGCCATCATCCCCGGCGTCCTTATCATCACCACCATGGTGATCCTCATCACCTTCGGCCCCGGAGACGGCGGTGTCTACGACGGTTCCTCCGGCCAGGGCGTCCCCATCCTTCCCTGGCTTGCCCAGAAAATTCACTGGGTGTTTGAATGGCTGTTCGGCTTTACCGACATGCGCCTCATCGCCTTCCCCATGACGGCCCTTGGCGCCGTGGGAGCGGCCCTCGGCCTTCTTCCCACCTTTAATGCAGCGGGCATCCTGGACGGAAACGCAATAGCCGTGTTCACCGCCATCGGCATGTGCTGGAGCGGCTTCCTCTCCACCCACACCGCAATGCTGGACACCCTTGGCTACCGCAAAGCCATCTCCAAGGCCATCGGCGCCCATACCGTCGCAGGCCTCTGCGCCGGCATCATCGCCCATTTCCTGTACCTGCTTCTCTCCGTTATCGGCATAATGTAGCCGCCGGAGCGTCGCAGTCACAAGCAGGAACGTCGCAGGTGGCAACACGAAGCGTCACAGGTCGCAAGACAAAACGTCGCAGGTCTGCAAAAAAAGCCGGACCTGCGACACTTTTTGTCCCCTGTGGCCGATTTGCGTCGCAGGTGGAGCCAAAAACGCAGACCTGCGACGGAAAGACGAGTCACCTGCCACGCAAAACCCCATCACCTGCGACGGCCGAGGGGAGCCCCTAATAGTAATGCCGATGCTGTGGATGATAAATAACCTATAATCAGGCGTTTACGGGATTATTTGGGATTACCGGTAATCCCAAAGACCCGTGTAAACAACTGACAATCAAAGAATTAACCTCCACCGCCAACTTTACAGGAAAATGAGTATCTTTGTGGAGAGATAACACTGAACTTATGAAGTTTCCTAAACTGCCACTCATTGTAAAGATTCTTATAGCCATCGCACTGGGTGTAGGATTCGGACTCATCGCCCCCGGCTGGGCTGTCCGCGCCATGAACACCTTCGACGGCATCTTCGACCAGCTTCTGCGCTTCTTCATTCCGCTTATTATCATCGGCCTTGTTACCCCGGCCATTGCGGAAGTGGGGGCAAAGGCGGGTAAGATGCTTGTGATCACGGTGGTGCTGGCATACACTTTTACCGTGCTCTCCGGCCTTTTTGCCTACGGGTTCTCCAGCGCCTGGTTCCCGTCGCTTCTGGACCGGGACAGCCTTGACGTGATAGATGCCGGAGAGGTGAAGTTCCCCGCGTATTTCACCCTCACAATCCCCCCTCTGGCCGATATAATGACCTGCCTGGTGCTGTCCTTCATGCTTGGAATAGGCATCGCAACGTCAAAGGCCGGCGCTCTCAGAAAGGGCTTTGAGGAACTCAAGGCAATCATAGTGAGGAGTATCGAGAAAGTAATTATCCCGGTGCTGCCCATCTATATCTTTGGCATCTTCCTGGATATGACGGCGGCAGGGCAGGTGGCTCCGGTGCTGAAGTCTTTCCTGGTTATGGTTGGCGTCATATTTGGGATGACTCTTCTTCTTCTGGTGCTCCAGTACTGCATTGCGGGTGCCGTGGCAGGGAAGAACCCCTTCAAGATGATGGCGGGGATGCTGCCGGCATATATGACTGCCCTGGGTACGGCTTCATCGGCCGCAACCATTCCGGTTACGCTGGAGTGCGCCAGGAAAAACGGCGTCAAGGAGGAGGTTGCGGGCTTTGTGGTGCCCCTGTGCGCCACCATCCACCTTTCCGGAAGTACCCTCAAGATCACATCTTGCGCCATAGCCCTTATGATTATGCTGGGTATGCCGTTTGACTTTGGGACCATGCTTGGCTTCATCATGATGCTGGGTGTCACCATGGTGGCGGCCCCCGGCGTACCTGGCGGAGCCATAATGGCAGCGCTGGGCGTGCTTGGAAGCATCCTTGGCTTTGACGCCCAGGCCCAGGCCATGATGATCACCCTCTACATTGCCATGGATTCCTTCGGAACCGCCTGCAACGTCACCGGAGACGGCGCCATCGCGCTAATCATGAACCGCATCATCAAATAACAAGTTATAACAGATTTAGCCATTTTCTCTTTCAGATTTAAGGGAAAATGGCTATATTTGTTACATTATGAACAAGAACGTAACCGCATACCTTTGCGCCATGCTCACGGTGGTCCTGTGGGCAATGTCATATATCTGGGCCGACCGCCTTCTGGCGCTGCAGATTCCCGTGGAATTCTTTGTGCCCATAAGGATGCTGATGGCCGGGGTGCTTCTGTGGATAATCAACCTTGTTACAAAGCAGAAAATGCTCATCAAGCGGAAAGACATCATAAAGTACCTGCTCCTTTCGCTGTGTATGCCGTTCATTTATTTCCTGGCAGAAACATACGGGCTCAAATTCACGGAGTCTCCCACAATCACGTCTCTCATCATTGCCACCAACCCCATTTTTGCAATGATTGTTGGAATGCTCATCTTCAAGGAGAGTTTCTCCAAACTGAACATCCTTGGAGTGTTCATAGCCATAGCCGGCCTTTGGATAGTAACCTACACCACAACACAGACGGGCCCCATGTTCTGGCTGGGGATAGGCATCCTGTTCATCGCAGTGATATCTGAGGTAAGCCAGATTGCCTTCACAAAGGCTCTCAGCGACGAATATTCGCCATCGGTGATAGTAATGTACCAATTCCTCTTTGGCAGCATCTTCTTCATCCCGATGTTTTTCACCAAGGGTATAAGCAGTTTTGAACCTGGTCTATACCTCAGCTGGCCGGTGATTTATCCCATCCTTGCGCTTGCCCTCCTTTGCAGTGCAACGGCTTATACCAGCTGGGCCTATGCAATTGGGAAACTTGGCGTTGCGCGCACCAGCGTGTTCCTTGCAGTGGTGCCTCTTGTAACCGCCGTGCTGGCCTTCATCCTTGGTGAGGAAACCCTCCGCGGGCTGCAGTGGGTGGGCCTTACAATAGGCCTTGTGGGCATCTATCTTACACAACTTCAACTGAAGAAGCAATGAAACTTCACGTACAAAACGAGACATCCCGCCTGAGGGAAGTAGTACTTGGGCTGCCATATTCAAATGGCGGCACCCCCACCCTGGACCAAACCTTTGACAGCAAGTCCTACGAGAGTGTCCTCCACGGCGTGTACCCGGAAGAAAAGGATATCATTGAGGAGATGAATGCCTTTGAGCGTATCCTCAAAAAGTACGACGTAACGGTGTACAGGCCGGATCTTGTGCCGGACTGTAACCAGGTTTTTGCCCGTGACGTGGGATTTGTGATTGACGACAAAATCATTGTCTCAAACATCATCCCGGACCGTCAGGAGGAGATTGACGCCTATGGAAGCATCTACAGGCAAATCCACTACAAGGACATCTACAACCTTCCGGAAACCGTCCACGTGGAAGGCGGAGACGTGGTGCTGTATAACGACATCATCTTCCTTGGCCAGTACGCCTTTGAGGATTACCCTTCCGTGAAAACGGCCCGCACAAACCGCCTGGCGCTGGATTACCTGAAGATGATTTTCCCCGGCAAGAGAATCATCCCCCTCAACCTCAGAAAGAGTGACACTGACCCCTACGAGGGTATCCTTCACCTTGACTGCACCTTTATGCCGGTGGGAAAGGACAAGTGCATCATATACAAGAGGGGCTTCCTCAATCCCAGGGATGCCGATCACCTTGTAGAGATGTTCGGCCCGGAAAACACCTTTGAGATCACAACTGAGGAAATGTACTGGATGAACTCCAACATATTCTCCATCTCCCCGGAAGTGGTGGTTGTGGAAGAGCATTTCCTTCGCCTTAAAAAGCATATGGAGGAGAAATGGGGAATGACCGTTGAGACTGTCCCCTACCGTGAGATTTCCAAGATGGGCGGGCTTCTCCGCTGCTCTACCCTTCCTCTAAGAAGAGACTAAACTACTATGGCAAAACTTGCAATGATCGCCTTTGGCGGCAATGCGCTCCTCAGGGCCGGCCAGAAGGGTACCTTTGAGGAGCAGACAGAGAATGTCACCCGCACCTGCGCCCAGCTTGGGCACCTTTTTGAACGCGGCTACAACATAGTTATCGGCCATGGAAACGGCCCTCAGGTGGGAAATGAACTCCTGAGGCAGGAGGCCGGAAGCAAGGAGTTCGGCCTTCCCGCCATGCCCATGGACTTCTGCGGCGCCGAAACCCAGGGCTCAATAGCCTACCTAATCGAGACCGGAATGGACAAGGTTGCCGCCGGCCGCAAGGTTATCTCAATCGTCACGCGCGTGGAGGTACGGGCCGATGACCCCGCCTTCCTCAACCCCACCAAGTTCGTGGGCCCCTACTACAAGGAATGCCCCCTGGACGGCGCCACGTACAAGGAAGACCCCCGCGGCCTTGGCTGGAGAAAGGTTGTGCCTTCCCCCAGGCCTATCGGCATAAATAACATAGACGTAGTGGAAAGGCTTGCCCGCGAAGGCGCAATTGTCATCACCGTTGGCGGCGGCGGAATCCCCGTCGTACGCACTCCTGACGGCCTTAAGGGCATTGAAGCCGTCATTGACAAGGACCTTGCCAGCGCCCTTGCCGCCGTCACAATGAAGGCCGATGAATTCTACATCCTCACGGACGTCCCCAAGGTGTATATCAACTTCCGTAAGCCCGGTGAAGAGGCCCTTGACACCATCACCGTGGCCCGCGCAAAGGAACTTCTTGCGCAGGGTCAGTTTGCCGAAGGCTCCATGGCACCCAAGGTGAGAGCCGCCATCATGTTTGTGGAAAACGGCGGAAAACAGTGTATAATTACAGAGGCAGGGGAGCTTGAAAACCCCGCCTGCGGAACCAGAATAATTCCTTAAAACTATGGCATACAATCTCAGAAACCGCAGCTTCCTTAAGCTGCTGGACTTCAGCCCCAAGGAAATCCAGTATCTCCTGGACCTTGCCGCAGAACTCAAAAAGGCAAAATACGCAGGCACTGAACAGCCGCGCCTCAAGGGCAAGAACATAGCCCTCATCTTTGAAAAGACTTCCACCCGCACCCGCTGCGCGTTTGAAACCGCGGCCTATGACCAGGGCGCCCACGTGACGTACCTTGGCCCTACCGGTAGCCAGATCGGCATAAAGGAGTCTATGAAGGATACCGCCCGCGTGCTTGGACGCATGTACGACGGAATAGAGTACCGCGGCTTTGCCCAGAAGACCGTTGAAGAGCTGGCCCAGTACGCCGGCGTTCCCGTATGGAACGGCCTCACCAATGAATTCCATCCCACCCAGATTCTGGCCGATTTCCTCACTATGAGTGAGCACGTAGACAAGCCCCTTCGTGAGGTTTCCTACGCCTACCTTGGAGACGCCCGCTTCAATATGGGAAACAGCCTCCTCGTTGGCGGCGCCAAGATGGGAATGGACGTGAGGATTGTGGCCCCCAAGGCCCTCCAGCCCGCCCCTGAACTTGTGGAGCAGTGCCGTAAGATTGCCGCAGAAACAGGTGCCCGCATCACCATCACCGATGACCCCAAGGCCGGCGTGAAGGGCTGCGACTTCCTCTACACGGACGTATGGGTATCCATGGGAGAACCGGATTCAGTGTGGAAAGAACGCATCGAACTCCTAAGGCCCTTCCAGGTGAATTCCGATCTTATGGCTGCCACCGGCAACCCTAAATGCAAGTTCATGCACTGCCTCCCCGCCTACCACAACCGTGAGACAAAGGTTGGAGAGGACGTCTTCCAGAAATTCGGCCTCAATGGCGTTGAAGTAACTGAGGACGTGTTTGAAAGCCCCGCCAGCATAGTCTTCGACGAGGCCGAAAACCGCATGCACACCATCAAAGCGGTTATGGTCGCTACGCTTGGTGCTTAGCAACCATCTTCGCTCACGTTACCCCCTCCCGAAACCCCTCCCCTCGGGGGAGGGACTTTTGCTGGGAGCATAGCAATATTTATCTCAGGAAGAAGTAATAAACGGCTACCTGCACAGCGATGATGGCAGGTACGCCCAGCGAGAATATCCTGTCCCTGATCTTGTGGCGGAAGAGGTACATCGCAAGAAGGGCCCCGATGCTGCCGCCCACGATAGCCAGCCAGATGAGTGTGTCCTCAGGGATACGCCACCTGTCCTTCCGGGCCTTCCACTTGTCGGCACCGTAGATTAGGAAGGTCAGGATGTTGATGCCGATAAGATAGATTGTAAGGGTACTCATCTCTCAATCTTTACAAGTTCCAGGGTAAAGATCAGGGTGCTGTGGGCTGGGATGTCATCCATCTTAGTGGCTCCATAGCCCCATTTGGCAGGGATATAGACCTCCCACTTGTCACCCTCACGCATACGGGTGAGGACTATCTGCCAGCCCATGATGAGGTCCCCCACCATAAAGAGCGCGGGGAGCTGCTCCCCTTCCGTGGTGTCAAAGACTGTTCCGTCAATCAATCGGCCCGTGTAGTGGACATAGACGATGCTACGTGGCGTAGGCTTTTTTGTGTCGTGACCCTCTTCCAGGACGCGGTACATTACACCGTTATCGAGGACGACAATCCCCTCCTCCTGGGCTTTCACCTGGAGGAACACTTCGTTGGCTTCCTTGTAGGGATTGGGTCTTTTCTTTTTCCTATTTTGCATAGCCTGCTGTTTTCACGCTTATGCCCACTCAAAGTTCCCCTTCCCGGCACCTATCTCGAAGTGGTACTTGGCTATGCCGAGGTCTATGACGGTGTATCCCCAGGGTGAGAAGAAGGTCCTGGTGGCCACCTTGTTGCCTTCCCGGAGGATGAACTTGAATTTCTGCTGGTTGACCGCCGTAGGGGCGAGGAGGGCCGCCTCGAGGCCTTCCCTGAACCACTGCGGCACTTCACCATCGGCCTCAAAGAATTTCTCCGCGGGCTTCTGGGGGTGCTGCCTGCCCTGGTCCTCTCCGTACCCGAGGGAGATCATGCAGTGGATCTTCTCGCCGTCAGAAAGGGTGAAGGTGCCGGGAATCTTCTTGTACGTGAGCCCGGCCCAGCAGGTGTTGAGGCCGAGGGTCTGGGCGAGGAGGACGAGCTTCTCCCCATAGTACCCCACCTTCTCTTCCCACTCGCGGCCTCTGGGGGCGGCCATCACGATGTAGTTCCTCACTCCGGAGAACTGCCCGTAGGTGGTTATCCCAAACCCGCTGAATCCCTTTGGCTCATCCACGATGATCTGGACGTGGAGTCCGGTCTCCGCGTTGATGCGCTCTATCTCCACCCTGAGAGTGGCTAAGGCCGATACATCGATGGGCCTGTCCGTGTAGCGGCGGACAGAATGGCGCTGCCTGATGGCTTCTATCAGTTCCATACTAGAAATCTATCTCAATGGGTTCGTGGGTGAAGGCGCTGATGGTGGCCTTGGCGTCCTTGAGGAAGTAGACCGCGGTGTTGCCGTCATTCTCGTTGTACATATTGCGGAGGCTGGGATAGGCGTCCAGCATTGCCTTCTTTATCTCCACGCGGGGGTCTTCCACCAGGGTGGCATTGATGCGGAGCCACTCTCCTCCCTCTGCATCGAAGGCGCAGATGGCCACCTTAGGGTTGGCCTCTATCTGCCTGGCCACGTTCTTGACGTGTCCGGTCTGGATATAGAGTTTACCCTCTATGATCTCGGCGGTGCCGAAAGGACGCACCTGAGGCTTGTCTCCGTCAATGGTGGCAAGGAAATAATAGCCTGTCTTGTGCAAGAAATCACGTACTCTTTGCATATTGTCTTGATTGCTTGATTGATACTCAGAAGGAACTACGGCCGGGGCCTGGCTGCCGCCCTGTCCACAGGAAAGGACCATAAGTGCAGCGGTGAGGAGGAGAAGGATTCGTTTCATTGTCATTTGATTAGCATTCAAATATACGGAAAATCCGCCATATTACGAAGGCCCGAATGATCTGGAGAATGATGCATCAGTAGGTTTCCCTCAGCCAGCGCTCGAAGAACTTGTCCGTTATGCTGTATTCCTTTTCGTTATCGACAACTCGGTAGGTTATGAGCTGCTCGTCAAGCAGTTTGGCGATGGCCTTCTGCGCCGAGCTTGGAGAAGGTAGGGCATTCCTTTTCACGAAGGCACCCGACATGGGTTTCCTGGCGGGGTTTTCCTTCGCCACCGCAGCCAGCATCTGCTTCATCGGGATGGGAAGAGATGACATGATCTCGGAATAAGTATGTCCGTTCTCCTCAAGGATCGCATCTATGGTCTTCCTTACCGTCTCCCCGTCCACGGCTTCCCCGGGAGCGGCAAACGCAAAGATATCGTGGAAGACCTTGTGGTTGTAGTAAGTGTAGCCCTCGAACTGGTCATAGCAGTCCCCGACCACTTCCGGAGAGATCTCAATCCCGGCTTCACGGAAATGCTCAACTACGAAATCCACATATTTCGACCGCTCTATGCATCCCAGATGAACGGGCTGGGCGCTGTTGTAGAACGGTTTTGAATATGACGAGAACATCTGCTCCAGGATATGCCTGTTACTGCCGGAGAATATGAAATGGCAGTTATTCATTTTTTGGATCTGTGTCCTCAGGAGCGCCTCAACGTTCTTCTCCGGATAACGGGAGATCTGCTGGAACTCATCTATCGCCACTATGCAGGGCCTGTCCGCCTTCTCGAGGTATTCAAATATCTCTTCCAGGGACAGCTCCGGCTGCAGGATGTCACCCAACTGTAGGTTGACCTGAGGCTCACCGGTAACAGGACTCACGCTGAATGCGGCTGCAAGTGACCTGATGGTACTCAGGAACAACTTCAGCGCCTTCTTCCCTTCCGGAACCAATTCCTGGTAGATAGCCTTTCCGAGGAAGAACACCATTTCCTGCAGAGACCCTGTCGCATAGATATCAACATAGAAGGTATGGTAATTCTTACTTATCCTCTCATCATTGAAGATATGACGGATAAGCTGAGTCTTACCCATCCTGCGTGATGAAGTCAGAAGGACATTGCTCTGGTTGCGGACCTGGGTAATGATCAGGTCCGTCTCCCTCTCCCTGTCGCAAAAATACTTCTCAGGGATTATTCCAGTCAGGTAGAAAGGATTAGTCATTTCCATATTTTTTGCGAATATAATGAATTAACAAATCATATCCAAATTTGGATAATCCAAAATAGATAATCTGATTTGGATAATGAATGGCGGCCTGAAGAGTTCTTTAACTACAATTCAAAGAAAATCCGTATATTCACACCGATAAATCGAGATTTACCACCATGAACAATATTACCAACAGGCCCGATCCGAACGCTGCATTCCCAAATCCCAAGCTTCCGCGCTTGTGCTTCATCAAGAATGTGGTGAAGAATCCTCGTATCATAATCGGGGATTACACATATTACGATGATCCGGATGGTGCTGACCAGTTTGAGAAGCACGTCACCCATTTCTACGATTTCATCGGTGACAAACTGATTATCGGGAAGTTCTGTGCCATCGCCAAAGGCATTGAGTTCGTGATGAACGGGGCCAACCACAGAATGAATGGTGTGACGACCTATCCATTCTACATTATGGGCGGAGACTGGGGCAGCGCCATCGCACCAGTAAAAGATGAATTGCCTCTGAAGGGCGATACCGTGGTCGGCAATGACGTATGGATTGGCCAGAACGTGACCGTGATGCCAGGTGTTCATATCGGAGACGGAGCTATCATTGGTGCCAATTCAGTTGTAGCCTCTGATATCCCTACTTATGCTGTTGCTGCAGGCAACCCGTGTAGGATTATCAAGAAGCGTTTCGATGAGGGTTTCATCGCTTATCTCCTGGACTTGAAGTGGTGGGATTGGGACATCGAGAAGATCGAGGCCAACTTTGAGGCGCTGTCCAGCGGTGACCTGACACTTATTAAGAAGATAGAGAGGTAGATTCGAGTTTATCGGCATGGACATCAAGCATCATTTCATAGAAAAAGGCCAGGGCGAACCCCTGATTCTGTTGCATGGGAACGGTGAGAACTGTGACTATTTCGCGGGACAGGTGGATTTGTTTGCCCAGTATTATCATGTGTATGCCCTGGACACACGTGGGCATGGGAAAACGCCGCGAGGCAACGCACCGTTCACGATTCGGCAGTTCGCCGATGACCTTCTGGGCTTCATGGATGCAAAGGGTATCGAGAAGGCGCATCTCCTGGGCTTCTCAGATGGCGGGAACATTGTGATGGTCTTTGCAATGAAGTACCCGGAGCGTGTGAGGAGGCTCATCCTAAACGGAGCTAACCTGGATGCAAAGGGCATCAAGCGCTCCGTTCAGTGCCCCATTGAGATAGGCTACTGGTTTGCCAAACTGTTCGCAAACAAGAGCGAGGAAGCAAAACTGCACGCAGAGATGCTTGGCCTGATGGTTCATGATCCCAATGTAAAGCCGGAAGAGTTGATGAAGATTCAGGCCAGGACGCTGGTCATTGCCGGGACTAAAGACATGGTCAAAGATGAACATACCCGGCAGATAGCCAGCCATATCCCGGATGCCCAATTGGTCATACTCGATGGCGACCACTTCGTTGCCAACAAATGCCCGGATGCGTTTAACCGTGCCGTATTGACCTTCTTACGAAATGAGTGACTCGGAAACAAAAGTATTCAACATCGGTTCCACGCCTGTTTTGCTCATCGGCAAATCGAGTGACAGGGTCTTTCTGTTTGTGCACGGTCTGCATGGACGGAAGGAAGAATCACTGGCTTTTGCTGAGGTGGCAGCGCCGAAAGGCTATCAGGTACTGGGAATCGACTTGCCGGTAGAGCGCAAGCCTTGGGAGGTCCTGCCTCTGCTGAATGAAGTCCGTGACTACCTTTGCAGTAGACATTTCCAGACTTATCCGGTAACCGGCTGGAAATTTCCTAGGTTTCTGCCCCCGGGCCCTCTCACGAAAACGGTCCGGGGTTTTTCCTACATGACCTCCAGTCTCGGCTTCACGGGGTCTGTCAGGCGTATGATACGGTCCCTCTCGACGGATGTCACGCCCCTTACCTTCCTGAAGAAGGCTATGGCATCGCGGATGTCCTTCCCGTCAGGGATCCTTATGGCCATCCCCGGGATGAGGCTGTAATCGTACTTCACCTCAGCCCCGTAGGCCTCAATGGCCTCCAGGAGCGGCTCTTTTCCGACCGCCTCGTCGTACATGATGATGAGGGTGTTCGGCGAGTACTCCCCTTCCTGCTCGGCCATCACCAGCGGTGGTCCCTCCACCTGATAAGTACGCCTTGCCGCTCCGCAGGAGAGTGTCAGCGGGAGGAAACCGAGGAGAAGCGCTGCTAATATGCCTGTCAGATTTCTCATGCCCTACCTTTCCTCAAAATACAGGCCAACCCCGCAGAGGACGGGACTCGCCTTGGATGAGAGGATGCGTACGCGAAGGCGCTGGCTTCTGACAGGAGGGATCCTCAGGAGGCGCCTGTATCCCACCGTCGTTCCTTCCGCGAGGGTGCGCCACTCCCCGTCCCCGTCGGGAATCTCCACGACGAAGGAGCGGATGCGCTGTCCAAGGGGGATGTATTCCTTCAGCTCCAGGATGCTGAAGAGGCGCTCACCGGGGAGCTCCAGTTCGAAGGTAGCGCAGGTATCCCTCCCAGCCGCAGCCCAGAAGCGGTCATACCGGTCGTCCAGCATGTTACCACCGCGGTAACGGGGGCCGAACGAGGAGGAGGTCCTGACGCTCGCGCCTTCTGCGAGATTCTCACCGAACACACGGTCAAGCCTCTCACGGAACGCCATCAGCCGTGCCGAGTCCACGGGATGGATGCGCCCCGTGGTGTCCGGAGGGACATTGAGAAGAAGAAGGGCGTTGCGGCCCACGCTGCCAATGTAGATATCCATCAATTCATCCACGCTCTTCACCTTGCCGTTCTCGCTTTCTCTCCAGAACCATCCCGGCCGGATGGAGACATCGGCCTCGGCGGGTATCCAGTACTGCCCGTCCTCATCGCCTTCCCCAAGGCTTCTTTCCGGGGGTGCTCCCGCACCGGGGGCATAGCCGTCGGCATCCAGGGTGCTCCAGTTGGTCTCCCCCGCAAGGCCGCGCTCGTTACCCACCCACCGGCAGCCGGGGCCGACGTCACTGAATAGGACGGCTCCGGGGTTAAGACTTAGGACGCTCCTGTGGAAGAGAGGCCAGTCGTACTCCTGCACCCTGCCACTCGGCCCTTCCCCGCAGGCGCCGTCGAACCACTGCTCGAAAAGAACCCCGTAGCGGCCGTCATGGACGCTGCGGAGGGTCCTGGCGTATTTCTCATTATACTCCGGCGCTCCGTATGCGGGATCGTTCCTGTCCCAGGGAGAGATATAGACCCCCATCTTCAGCCCTGCCGCGACGCAGGCCTCGGAGAGCTCCTTCAGGACATCCCCGTTCCCGTTCTGCCAGCGACTCTCCCTCACGGTATGGCTGCTTTCGGGGCTGGGCCAGAGGCAGAAGCCGTCATGGTGCTTCACCGTCAGGATGATGCCCTTCATCCCCGCCCTACGGGCTATGTCGGCCCACTGGCGGCAGTCAAGGGCCGAGGGGTTGAAGAGGTCCTCCGCCTCCGTCCCGAGGCCCCATTCCCTGCCGCTGAAGGTGTTGGGACCGAAGTGCACGAAGAGGTTCATCTCCATCTTCTGCCACTCCAGCTGCGCCCCGGTGGGCACCGGGCCGCAGGGGGCCGGCGCATGGACGCAGGCAAATGCCGTAAGGGCGGCCAACAGGATGATAAGGATTCGTTTCATCGTTACTCTATTACCATTCAAAGATACGGAAAATCCGCCGAACGCATCAAATCAATCCGGTGGAAACCTCAAAATAGCCACAAATGGGGATTTCGCACTTAATGCAGACGCCGTAACTTTGCAGCAGTGTAAATTACCATAGACTATGAAACCTTTTATCAAAATCATCCTTCTGGCGGCAGCCTATCTTCTTACCTACATCCTTGGCTCCTGCACCGGACTCATTCATCCGGCGTGTTACGCTTATGTCGGGGCAATCCTTCCCCTTCTGACAGCGTTCATCTATCTTTTGACCTGCTCCACAATCCGGGGGTTCGGCGCAGCAACTCTCCTGAACGGATTTGTCTTCGTGCTGCTTTTGATTGCGGGAGAGGCCGAGATTACGCTTGCTATCGGCTTCGCAATCCTTACGGCGCTTGCCGAAATCATCCGTTACCTGTGCAAGTATGATACGAAGAAAGGCGTACGCTGGAGTTTCATCCCCTTTGCCCTTTCCTTCTTTGCCTACACCGCCCACTGGTGGACAGACACTGAAGGCTCCCTGGCTGCAGCCGTGGAGGAAATGCCTGCAGGCTATGACCAGATGATGATCCCGGTCATCAATAACATCCCTATGCTCATTGTAGTACTGGTCCTGACCATTCCCGTTGCCATCCTCTCAATGCGCCTTGCAGAGCGGGCGTTGAAGACACAGACGAAGGGCCTCAGATAACTACTTGCACAGCATAATGTCCAGGATCATGCTGTCAGTGGCTTTCATTCCGGCGGAGCCGATGGCGCCCACGTTATGGATGGTGGCCTCTACGTCGTCCTCCACAATGCCATCCGTGGAGGGAATGCAGGTGCCGCGAAGTGCAAGGACGGCCGATTGAACCGCGCAGGACACCCCTGAAGCCACTTTCATGGCGCAGCCAACCTTGGCGCCGTCACACACCATTCCGGTGATGTTGCCGGCCATATTCTTGATGGCGTAGCACACCTCATCATAACCGCCGCCCTGAAGGTACACAATGCCGCAGGCGCTGCCGGTGGAGGCCACCACGCAGCCGCAGAGGGCACTCAGTTTTCCAAGGAAGTGCTTGATATGGATGGCCACAAGGTTACTGAGGATAAGGGCGCGGGCAAGGGGTTCATCGGCCACATTATACTTCATAGCGTAGGCGATGATGGGCATACTCACGGTGATGCCCTGGTTGCCGCTGCCGCTGTTTGACATAGCGGGGAGAGTACTGCCGGCCATACGGGCATCGGATGCCGCGGCGGTCATGCCCATCGCGAAGCTCAGGAAGTCATCGCCAAAAACCTCTTTCTGATTCTCCCGGATGGCTTTGCCAACCCTCAGGCCATAATCCCCGCGGAGGCCTTCCAGGGCCAGGGCCAGGTTTAGTTCGCGGTCTCCGAGGATAAAGGAAATGTCCTCAAACGGCGCCGTGCGGGCAAAATCCCATATGTCTTTTACCGTAAGGTCATATTCTTCGGGCCGATATTCCTTTGCCGCCGCGGCCGATTCCGAACTCATGAGAATCTTATCGGCATAACTGGTTTCCACTATTCGGTCGTGGTCGTCCTCGATGACGGCATATGCGTGAGGGTCTACCTCTGCGCTGGCCTCAAGGCCGCCTTCCACTGAAACTGTGGCCTTCACATAGAGAAGATGCTCTGTATCGGCCACGGAGATATGCACGCAGCCCTCTGAAACCAGCTCCTTTGCCCTTTCTACGGCTTGAGGAGTGAGGCCGCTCAGAACCTCCAGTCCAAGGGAAGAGTCTCCGCACACGGCTCCTAACGCCGCCGCAACCGGAAGGCCCACCATTCCCGTTCCGGGAATTCCAACGCCCATACCGTTCTTGAGGATGTTACCGCTGACGGCCACATCCAGCCTGAAATCGGCCGTCAGGCGCCAGTCCTTGCAGCAAGTGCAGTTTTCACTGATTATTTCCGCGGCCTTGGCAACGGCCAGTGCCACGGCGATGGGCTCCGTACACCCCAGCGCAGGTTTCACCTCCTGCTTGATCAGTGCTATTATCTCCTGTGGTTTCATAGTACAAATATAGCATTTATACTCGGCCTAACCACACTCCCGTCCGGGAAAACGCCCAAAATCCCGGATGGAAACCCCGAAAACACCGTTCCGTCTGGGAAAACGCCCCAAAATCAGGACGGGAACCCCGAAAACACCGCCCCATCCAGAA
Organism: Bacteroidales bacterium; assembly: GCA_017550525.1. Classification (GTDB taxonomy): domain Bacteria; phylum Bacteroidota; class Bacteroidia; order Bacteroidales; family UBA932; genus Cryptobacteroides. Next base: position 348 of record JAFZOU010000093.1, on the reverse strand, counting down.
AAATGCCCCAAAATCAGGACGGGAACCCCGAAAACACCGTCCCGTCCGGAAAAACGCCCCAAAATCAGGACGGGAACCCCGAAAACACCGTCCCGTCCGGGAAAACGCCCCAAAATCAGGACGGGAACCCCGAAAACACCGTCCCGTCCGGAAAAACGCCCCAGAATCAGGACGGGAACCCCGAAAACACCGTTCCGTCCGGGAAAACGCCCCAAAATCAGGACGGGAACCAACCACCGGAGGCCGAAGGCCGACTAAGCCCTCCCCCGAGGGGAGGGTTTGGGAGGGGGTAACGTGAACAGAATTCGGCCATCAGGCCGAGATTCCCCTCCGGGCACATGTTTAGGC
>JAFZOU010000006.1 GCA_017550525.1 Bacteroidales bacterium | reverse complement strand
TTTCCGGATTACCTGATTGCAAGGTTCTCAAATCTAAGCTCCAGAAAAATAGTAAGTGTGAGGAGGAGCCAACTCATTCAGCTCCTCAGAAACACGGACAGAGACAGACGAGAGATTTACCTGGCAATGCTGTCAGCAGCTCCCACGTACCACAAGCGTAGGTGGAATCAGAATCTGGCGTGAGGGAGGATCAGGATGGCCGGAGCGGCGGGCGCCGATAATCTCGAACAGGGTGTCTACGGCAATCTGGCCTGCTTCCCTGAGCGGCTGCTCAACCCTTGTGACGGCAGGATCCATAAAATCCAGGAAGCCGTTGTTGTCATATGAGATTATCCCCACATCCTTCCCTGGCCTGAGTCCAAGATGCCTTAGCGAATCAATTGCCCCAAGAAGGATAGTTGAACTGAATGCGAACACGGCATCAAACTGTTTCTGGGCGCCCCCAAAGGCGTTCAGTATTTCCCTCTTGCCATTATCCACGGAAAAGGCGTCTCCAACAACGCTGTACGTTACGCCATGAACGCCTATCGCATCCTTGAATCCCCTTACGCGTTCCCTGTTTGGCATTGAATCAGGCACGCCCTGAATAGCCAGAATGCTCTTGTATCCCTTGCCAAGAAGGTATTCAGTGGCCATTCTTGCGCCCGCGTAATTGTCAGTACACACATAAGACAAAGAGGTACTCTTGAAGTGACGGTCTATAAGGACCATGGGAATCTGGGAGGAGACCTGTTCATGGAAATCCGGTGTAGAAGATGCCGGGATGCAGATAATACCGTCTACGCTGCGGCTCATGAACATCCTGAGTTCCTGGATCTCATCCTTTCCGGACTCACGGGAATCGGCCAGAAGCGTATGATATCCCTTTGCATTGAGTATACCTATAATAATACCTGATAGCGTTGCGAAGAAAGGATTGTCAACGGACGGAATAAGAAGGCCGATGGTCTTTGACTGCTGGGTCCTAAGGGTCTGGGCGATGAGATTGGGCTGGTAGTTGAGCCGCGCAGCCTCAGCCGTTATCTTTTCCTCCGCTTCCCTGCTGATTCTATATTTACGAGCCTTGCCAGAAAGCACCCGTGAAACCGTTGATACGGAGTATCCGGTTTGTTCAGAGACGGTAAGGAGTGTGTTTTTGTGGCCCATTTGTTAAAATTTTCCATCAAATATACTCACTTTTATGCATTTTTTTGAAACATCCCGAAACAACCTAAAGTTTTTTTATTATATTTGTTAAGGATAGCGCAATCGTTTGCGCAAAACTTGAGCACAAAATAACACTAAAGATATGAGCCAAAAATCCATTCTGGTCATAGGCAGCAGTAATACGGATATGACCGCAAAGACTGCGGAACTTCCCCGTCCCGGTGAAACCGTCCTTGGCGGCGTCTTCACTATGGGCGCCGGCGGCAAAGGTGCAAACCAGGCCGTGGCCGCCCAGAGGCTTGGCGGCAAGGTCAAGTTCATCTGCAAGGTGGGCAGGGATATGTTTGGAGACAATTCCATAGCCCAATATGAGAAGGAAGGCCTGGACATCTCCGGCATTCTCCGCTCCGATCTTCCCTCCGGTGTGGCGCTCATCTACGTGGATTCCCACGCAGAAAACTGCATAGTTGTAGCCTCCGGAGCCAACGGAGACCTCACGGAAGAAGACATTGAGAAATCACGTAAGGACCTTGAGGGCTGCGACATCCTTCTGCTTCAGCTGGAGAGTCCCATTCCCTCTGTCCTCAAGGCTGCAAAGATTGCGCATGAGGCAGGCAAAACCGTGGTCCTGAACCCCGCTCCCGCCTGTCCTCTCCCGGAAGAACTATTCCGCAACATAGACCTTTTCATTCCCAATGAAACGGAGCTGGAAAAATTCAGCGGGATGCCTGTAACCAATGAGCAGGAGGCCCAGAAGGCCGCTGCCGCAATGCAGGCGAAGGGCGTCGGCAAGCTCATAGTAACTATGGGAAGCAAGGGCGCCCTAATTTGTGAAGGTGGCCCTGCCGTATTCGTCCCCGCCCACAAGGTCAAGGCCGTGGACACCACCGCAGCCGGAGACACCTTCTGCGGCGCACTGTGCGTTGCAATCGCTGAAGGCAAGTCCCTCAAGGAGGCGGCCGAATTCGCCTGCGCAGCATCGGCACTTACCGTACAGAAGATGGGCGCACAAAACTCAATCCCTTACCGTAAAGATTTAAAATTTTAAAATTATAAGAATATGTTTATCGTTGGCAGTTATTCACTCGCAGTCGTTTTCTGCTTTATCACCATGCTTTGCTGGGGTTCATGGGGCAACACCCAGAAACTCGCAGCCAAAAGTTGGCGCTATGAGCTCTTTTACTGGGACTACGTAATCGGCATGGTCCTCTTCTCCCTGCTTCTGGCTTTCACCGCCGGCAGCATCGGAGCAGAAGGACGTCCTTTCCTCAAGGACCTTGCACAGGCCGATTGGGCCAGCATCGGCTGGGTCCTCCTTGGCGCCGTGGTATTCAACGTTTCCAACATCCTGCTATCGGCCTCAACCTCTATCGCCGGCCTTGCCGTTGCCTTCCCTCTTGGCGTTGGCATCGCACTAGTGATGGGCGTTCTGAATAACCTCCTTCTGCACCCCACAGAGGGCCAGAACACCGGCCTGCTGTGGCTTGGCGTGGCCCTGGTGGTTATTGCCGTCATCTGCAACGGCGTAGCTTCAGGCAAGGTTTCCAACGAACAGCGTGATCCCAAGCAAAACCGCAAGGGCATCATCCTGGCAGTGCTGGCAGGCCTCATTATGTCCTTCTTCAGCGCACTTGTATATAATGGTGTAGACCTGGCCGATTTCCACAATCCTGCAGCCGGAAAGCTCACCCCTTATACTGCAATGGTCATCTTCTCTCTTGGCGTGTTCCTGAGCAATTTTGTAGTGAACACCATAGTGATGAAAAAACCCTTCGTGGGAGAGCCTGTCACCTACAAACAGTACTTCGATGGTAACCTCAAGACCCACCTCGTGGGCGTCCTTGGCGGTTGCATCTGGGCACTTGGTACATCCCTTAATTATATAAGCGCAGGTGAAGCAGGCGCCGCCGTTTCATACGCACTTGGCCAGGGCGCACCTATGATTGCCGCCATCTGGGGCGTATTCATCTGGAAGGAGTTCAAGGGCGCCAGCAAGGGTGTCTACGGCCTCCTTGCCCTTATGTTCGGCCTCTTCCTTGCCGGTCTGTCCTGCATTGTCATAGCCGGAATGTAAAAACAAGCCAATATGAGTAATATACATAAATTCCTTACAGCTGCCGCCCTGATGCTTATCGGGGTTGCAGCTTTCGCACAGACAAAAACTGTGACGGGAAAGGTCACAGACGAGCGAGGTGACGCTCTCCCTGGCGCAACCTTGGTTGTAAGCGGGACAAACGCCTACGCAATCACAGACGTAGACGGAGCCTTTTCCGTGAGCGCCAAAAGCGGAGCTGTGGTAACAGTTTCCTATCTAGGTTATGACGACGGTA